>NZ_QKNW01000001.1:1838295-2451061 GCF_009663395.1 Halosegnis longus
AACATCGCCTCGATTGTGATGTTCGTCGGCTTCTTCGGGCTGGTGTTCGGGCTGGGTGACTCCATCTCCTCGCTCGCGCTGCCCGAAATTGCGCAGGCGCTGCGCACGGACGGCGCGCTCGGTTCCCTCGGCGCGTTCGGTGCCGACCGACTCGCGCTGCTCGCCTTCGTGGCGATGTTCATCGGATTCGCGGTGAAGGTGCCAATCGTGCCGTTCCACACGTGGCTGCCGGACGCCCACGTCGAGGCACCGACACCGGCGTCGGTGATGCTGGCGGGCGTCCTCCTGAAGATGGGGACGTACGCACTGTTGCGATTCAACTTCACGATGCTCCCGAGCATCGCGCGCGACCTCGCGGTTCCGATTGCGGTGCTCGGCGTCGTGTCGATTCTGTACGGTGCGATGTTGGCGCTGGCCCAGTCGGACCTGAAGCGCATCGTCGCGTACTCGTCCGTGTCGTCGATGGGGTACGTCACGCTGGGTCTCGTCGCCTACACGATGTACGGGACCGGCGGCGCGACGTTCCAGATGGTGAGCCACGGACTCATCTCCGGGCTGCTGTTCGCCTGTGTCGGCGTCATCTACAACACCACGCATACGCGCATGGTCGGTGACATGTCCGGGCTCGCGGACAAGATGCCCGTGACGGCCGGCGCGTTCGTCGCCGGCGCGTTCGCGTACATGGGGCTGCCGCTGATGGCCGGCTTCGCGGCGGAGTTCTTCGTCTTCGTCGGGAGCTTCGACGCCCACTTCGCCTACTCCGCCCTGCTGACCGCGCTCGCGATGTTCGGTATCGTCATCGTGGCCGGCTACCTGCTGTGGTCGATGCAGCGGACGCTGTTCGGTCCGTTCCGCTCGGAGACCGACTACGAAGTCACGACCGCATCGCTCCACGACGTGGTTCCACTCCTCGTGCTCATCGTGTTCATCATCGCCCTCGGGACGTTCCCGTACGACCTCGCGTTCGAGCGCGTGCTCGACGCAACTGAACCGATTCTCGAAACCACTGCCGCGAGCTTCGGAGGTGGGCTCTGATGGTCGAGCCGGCATGGGCGGCGACCGCGCCCGTCCTCGTTCTCGTGGCGACGGCGCTCGCCCTGTTCCTCGTGGACAGTATCGACCCCGAGTCGAACCGCCCGCGACTGCTCTCTGGCGTGGCCTTCGTCGGCGCGCTCGCCGCCATGGGCGTCTCGCTCGTCTATCTGCTCACTGGCGTCGGCGTGGAGCCGATTTCGCTGTACGGTGGCCAGCTCGTCGTCGACCAGATGGCGCTGTTCTTCCAGGTCATCGTCACCAGCGTGACGGCCGTCGTCGTGCTCGGCAGCCACGACTACCTCGACAGCCACGCGTATCAGGCGGAGTACTACACGCTCATCATGCTCGCCGTGACCGGGATGGCTGTGATGGCCGCCGCCGGCTCGCTCGCGGTCGCGTTCATCGCGCTTGAGCTCGCCTCGCTGCCCTCGTACGCGCTCGTCGCGTTCATGAAACAGAACAAGGGCAGCGTCGAGGCCGGACTCAAGTACTTCCTCATCGGTGCGCTCTCGTCTGCCGTGTTCGCGTTCGGTATCTCGCTGGTCTATGCGGCGACCGGGACGCTGATGCTCGATGGTATCGCCGAAGAACTCACGCAGGGAACCGAGCTGCCGGGCGTGCTCGGAGTCGGTCTCCTGATGATTATCGGCGGCTTCGCGTACAAGACCGCGAGCGTGCCGTTCCACTTCTGGGCTCCGGAGGCGTACGAGGGTGCACCCGCACCGGTCTCGGCGTTCATCTCCTCGGCGTCGAAGGCGGCCGGCTTCGCGCTCGCCTTCCGCGTGCTCGTCGTCGCGTTCCCGATTGCCAGCTCCGGCGTGCAGAACGCGCTCGACTGGACGGTCGTCGTGACGATACTCGCCGTCGCCACCATGACGCTCGGTAACTTCGCGGCCGCGACACAGGAGAACGTCAAGCGGATGTTGGCGTACTCCTCCATCGGCCACGCCGGCTACGTGCTCATTGCGCTCGCAGCACTCACCGGCACGGGCGACCAGAGTCTCATCCTCGGCGCGGGGATGATTCACCTGCTCGTCTACGGCTTCATGAACACCGGCGCGTTCCTGTTCGTCGCGCTCGCGGAGCACTGGGACGTGGGGCGCACCTTCCAGGATTACCGTGGCCTGGCGGAGCAGGCACCGTTCGTCAGCGTCGCCATGACCGTGTTCATGTTCTCGCTGGCCGGGCTGCCGGTCGGGGCGGGCTTCCTCTCGAAGTACTACCTCTTTGCCGGCGCGGTCAGCGGCGGGCTGTGGTGGCTCGCGCTCGTCGGTGCCGTCAACAGCGCACTGTCGCTGTTCTACTACAGCCGCGTCGTGAAGGCGCTGTGGATCGACGAGCCGGACGAGCCACACGTCATCGAGTCGTACCCGTCGGCGCTGTACGGTGCCGTCATCGTCGCCGCGGTCGTGACCGTGGGACTGCTCCCCGGGCTCGTTCTGTTCGACAACGTGGCCTTCGACGCCGCCGCTGTGCTGTTCGGCTAACCCGAACAGTGGATTTTACCCCCTCGCTCTCCACCTCGTAGTATGGCATCCCGACTCGTCTTGGGCTGCGGGTCGGTCGGCAGACAGCTCGCCGTCGCCGAGAGTAGCCGCACACACGTCGTAACAGAGGACGAACACCGGGTCGAGACGCTCCGGGCGGACGGTATCGCTGCGACGCTCGGCGACCCGGCGGACCCGGCGACTGTCGCGGCGGTCTCCTTCGAGCCGGATACGGTCGTCGTCGGGAGCGACGACCCGGCACAAAACTGCACGATTGCGGCCTTCGCTGCCGACGCGTTCCCGGAAGCCCGACTGTTCGCGTTCACCGGCCAGGAGCCGACCGACGCACAACGCGAGCGGCTCCACCGGCTCGCCGACGACGTACACGACCCCGCAGACGCGCTCTCGTCGTTCATGCTCGACCGGGTCGGCGACGACGGGCTACAGACCCGGCGGCTCATGCGCGTGTTGCGCACCGCCGAGCCGCCGCTTGCGGTGTTCGCACACGACAATCCCGACCCGGACGCCATCGCGAGTGCGCTCGCGCTCGTGCGCATCGCAGAGCGTGCCGGTCTCGAGGCCGAGGCGTGTTACTTCGGGGATATCAGCCACCAGGAGAACCGCGCGCTCGTGAACCTCCTCGATTTGGAGCTGCAGACGTTCTCCAGCGACGAGGCGCTTCCCGAGTTCGGCTCGGTCGCGCTCGTCGACCACTCGCGGCCGGGCATCAACGACCAGCTTCCGCCGGAGACCGACATCGACATAGTCGTCGACCACCACCCGCCGCGCGCGCCCGTCGAGGCGTCGTTCGTCGACCTCCGGTCGAACGTCGGCTCCACCTCCACGCTGTTTGCGGATTATCTCCGCAGGCTCGGTATCGACCCGACGCCGGAGCTCGCGACCGCACTCCTGTTTGGCATCCAGGTCGACACGGACGATTTCTCGCGTGAGGTGGCCGAAGAAGACTTCGACGCGGCCGCGTATCTCGTCTCCTTCGTCGACGCGGCGAAGCTCGAACGCATCGAGTCGCCGAGCGTGAGCGTCGAGACGGTCGAGATTCTCGCCAGCGCCATCTCGAACCGGGACGTGCGCGACGGCGTCTTGGCCTCGTACGTCGGTGCAATCTCCGACCGCGACGCCCTCGCGCAGGCGGCAGACCAGCTCCTCACGATGGACGGCGTGTCGACTACCCTCGTCTTCGGCACTATCGACGACACCGTCTTCGCGTCCGCCCGCGCTCGCGGCTCCGAACTCGATTTAGGGGAGGCGCTCCGCGAGGCGTTCGACCAGATCGGCTCTGCGGGCGGCCACGCCGACATGGCCGGCGCACAGATACCGGTCGGTGGGCTCGGTGCCGAAGACGAGACGGATACGGCGATTCGAGACGTCATCTCCGAGCGGTTCTTCGAGACGGTCGGCGTCGGCACGAACACAGCGCCAGCGGCCGTCTACGCCAAGGACACCCACCTCGGGTTGGCGGAGGCGCTCCCCGACCACGACGACAACGACGACGCGGCGTGACAGCCACGCTTTTGCCCGCTGCTGGCGACGTACGGTACAATGGAAGAGGGTGCGCTCGACGAGAAGCCGAGAGTCAGAGACTACATGACACGCGACGTCGCTACGGTGAGTCCCGACGACACCGTTTCGAACGTCGCAAAGCGCATCGCCGAGAGCGACGAGACACACTCCGGCTTCCCGGTGACGAACGGGAGACAGGTGGAGGGGTTCATCACGGCGCGTGACCTGCTGCTCGCAGACGAGGTCGCGCCGATATTCACCGTGATGACCGATGACCTCGTCGTCGCGCACCCGGAGATGAAGATACACGACGCCGGCCGCGTCATCCTCCGGTCCGGCATCCAGCGGCTCCCGGTGGTTGACGATGCCGGCAACCTCGTCGGCATCATCTCGAACTCGGACGTCGTCCGGTCACAGATCGAGCGAGCGACCCCGAGCAAGGTTCGGAAGCTAATGGCGACGCTGACCAACATCCACGGCGTCGAGACGACGGAGGAACGCCGGACGGTCAGCCTCGCCGAGTTGACGCCCACACAGAGCAAGGTGTACACCGACGAGCTACAGGGACGCAGCTACGAGCTGGAGAACGGGCTCGCCGAACCGCTCGTCGTCATCGACAACCGCGGGCAACTGCTGCTCGCCGACGGGCACCACCGAGTGAAGGCCGCCCACCGGCTCGGCATCGAGGAGATGGACGCGTACGTCATCGTCCTCGACCAGCGCGTCGAGTTGGGGATGGCAGAGACCGCGCGCAAGGAGGGGTTGGAGTCGGTCGAGGACATCACCGAGGTCGACTACGGCCACCACCCGCTGGTCGAGACCACCCACCGGCTCATGGACGAGAACTGAGTGTCGTGCGAGTTATTCGCCTTCGGAGTGTACCCCTCTGTATGTCTCACACGCTTACAGTAGGTGACAGATGAATTCGAACCAGATAGATTTCCTCACCGACCTCGCGTACGGGCTGCTTTTGTTCGCCGCTATCGTGCTCATTGCGACCGGAAGCAGAGCCGCAGGTATCGCCTTCGGACTCGGCGCGCTCGTCTCGTACGTCGTCCACGTCGGCTGGAAGATGGCCCGGTTCGACCCCGACTGGATGACCAAGGAGGTGACCGAGAACCTCGAAGAGAGCGTCGCAGAGGAAGTGTCGGAAAGCGTGACGGAGGAGGTCTCGAAGAACGTCGAGGAGACCGTTACGGAGGAAGTATCCGAGAGCGTGACGGAGGAGGTTTCGAAGAACGTCGAGAAGACGGTTGCCGAAGAGGTGTCGAAAAACGTCGAAGAGACCGTCAGCGAGAGCGTCGAGGAGACCGTCACGGAGGAGGTGACCGAAAACATGGCAGAGGAGGTTTCGAAGAACGTCGAGGAGACGGTCACGGAGGAAGTGACCGAAAACGTCGAGGAGACGGTGACCCAGAAGGTGACCGAGAACGTCCAGGCGACGCTGACCTCGGAACTGGACTCCATCATCGCCCAACTGGAGGAGGTCAACGAGCGAATCGACGAGCGCGACGACGAGGACGAGGAGGAAAAAGAGAACTAGCCCGGACGATTCCGGCAAAGATTGCTAAAGATTCTTTACTGCAGTTCGCGTAGCCGGTGGTATGTTCGACGATGACGACCTCGCGGAGATTCGTGACGGCCGCGAGTCGTGGGAAGACGAGACGCTCGCCGACTATCTGGAGTACGGCGAGCGGCAAGACCGGTTCGCGACGGTGTCGAACCACGAAATCGACCGGCTGTACACGCCCGAGGACGTCGCCGATATCGACTACGACGAGGACCTCGGTTTCCCCGGCGAGGAGCCGTACACGCGGGGCGCGTATCCGACGATGTACCGCGGCCGGACGTGGACGATGCGGCAGTTCGCCGGCTTCGGCACCGCCGAGGAGACCAACGAGCGGTTCCACTATCTCATCGACGAGGGCCAGACCGGCCTGTCGGTCGCCTTCGACATGCCGTCGCTGATGGGGCTGGATTCCGACCACCCGATGGCGGACGGCGAGGTCGGCAAGGAGGGTGTCGCCGTCGACACGCTCGCCGACATGGAGATACTGTTCGACGGCATCGACATCGGCGAGGTCTCCACCTCCTTCACTATCAACCCGAGTGCGGCGGTCGTCTACGCGATGTACATCGCGCTCGCAGACCAGCAGGGCGTCGCCCGCAACCAGATTCGTGGCACCCTCCAGAACGACATGCTC
The DNA here is from genome assembly GCF_009663395.1 of Halosegnis longus. Taxonomy (NCBI): domain Archaea; kingdom Methanobacteriati; phylum Methanobacteriota; class Halobacteria; order Halobacteriales; family Natronomonadaceae; genus Halosegnis; species Halosegnis longus. Next base: position 1,844,543 of record NZ_QKNW01000001.1, read on the forward strand.
AAAGAGTTCATGGCCCAGAAAGAGTGGGTAATTCCGCCCGAACCCTCACTCGACGTGGTGACCGACACCGTCGAGTACGCGGTCACGGAGACGCCGAAGTTCCACCCCGTCTCGGTGTCGGGCTACCACATCCGCGAGGCCGGCTCGACGGCCGCACAGGAGGCCGCGTTCACGCTGGCGGACGGCTTCGCCTACGTCGAGGACGCACTCGACCGCGGGCTTGACGTGGACGAGGTCGGCCCGCTGCTCTCCTTCTTTTTCAACTCCCACAACTCCATGTTCGAGGAGGTCGCGAAGTTCCGCGCGTCGCGCCGCATCTACGCGCGCATCATGGACGAGTGGTACGACGCCGACGCGCCGGAGTCGAAGCGGCTGAAGTTCCACACCCAGACCGCCGGGCAGTCGCTCACCGCCCAACAGCCGCTCAACAACATCGTCCGCACGACGGTGCAGGCGATGGCGGCCGTCCTCGGCGGCACCCAGTCGCTTCACACCAACAGCTACGACGAGGCGCTCGCGCTCCCGAGCGAGCGGGCCGTCCGCGTCGCGCTCCGGACCCAACAGATTCTGGCAGAGGAGTCCGGCGTCGGCGACACGGTCGACCCCCTCGGTGGGAGCTTCGCCGTCGAATCGCTCACCGACGAGCTGGAAGCCGAAATCATGGAGTATCTCGAAGAAATCCGCGAGCTGGGTGACGGCTCCGTCCGCGACGGCGTGCTCGAGGGCATCGACAACGGCTACTTCCACCGCGAGATCCAGGAAGCCAGCTACGAGTATCAAAAGCGCGTCGACGCGGGCGAAGAGACCGTCGTCGGCGTCAACGACTACGTCACCGACGACGACCCCGACATCGACATCCTCCACGTCGACGAGGGGGTCCAGGAGACGCAAATCGAGCGACTGGAGCGTGTCAAGCGCGAGCGCAACGACGACGCCGTCCGGCAGTGTCTCGACGACCTCGCCGAGGCTATCAACGGCGACGCGAACGTGATGCCGTACATCGTCGACGCGGTGAAGGTGTACGCGACGATGGGGGAGATAATGGAGACGTTCGAACAGCAGTACGGCACGTACTCGGAGAAAATCGGGCTGGCCTAAGGCTGCTGGCCCGGCTCGGCGTCGTCGTATCGGTCGGAGACGTAGATAATCGCGACCAGCAGGACCCCGAGGATGCTGGCGATAGTCGCCGCGCCGTAGAAGGCAGTGCCGAACGGCGTCGGCGGCAGGTCGATGACGCCGTACAGCTCTGGGTCGAGTCCCTGCGGACCGATTGCGCCGATGACGAACCCGACCACGGCCGTCAGCAGGACGATGGAGACGTAGATGATGAGGACGAGCCGCCGCCCGTTCGTCGGTGATTCGCGCGTGGACACACGGTGTACTCGGGGGCTGGTGAAGATTAGCCTTTTGTCCACGACCCACCTACGGAGCGTATGTCTGAGAAGGAAGCGTTATTCGGTGTGCTCGCAGGAGTCGCCGGGATGATGTTCATCACCGGAATCGTGCTCGTGTTTACGAGCTTGAATTAAAAACGAACGTCAGTCGTCGCTCGGCTCGCCGGAGCCGTCGGCGGCCAGTGCGGGCGTGTCCTCGTCGGTCGTGTCGAGCTGCTCGCCGAACCACTCGAACTCGCGGGAGTACTGTCCCGTCTCCTTGAGGTTCCACGGGTCCTCGTCCTCAACGACCGGCCCTTCGAGGTACGACTGGGTGAGGTTCCACACCCAGATGAGCTGTCCGAGCATGATGATGAACGCACCGATTGTCGCGACCTGGTGGAGCGTCGTCACCTGCGCGAGCGGCGCGATGAGGCCGTTGAACTCGTAGGTCGCGTAGCGGCGCGGCATGCCGAGGTAGCCGAGCAGCAGCATGGCGAAGAACGTCACCGCGACGCCGATCTCGGAGATCCAGAAGTGCATCTTCGCGAGCCGCTTCTGGTACATCTTCCCGGTGACGATGGGGAACCAGTAGTAGATGGCCCCGAAGCCGGCGAAGGCGATCATCCCCATGACGATCCAGTGGAAGTGACCCACGACGTAGTAGGTGTCGTGGAGCACCAGGTCAATCGGAATCGCGGCGAGGAAGACGCCGGTGATTCCGCCGATGACGAAGTTCGCGACGAAGCCGATACAGAACAGCATCGGCGCTGTGAGCCGGATGTTGCCGTTCCACATCGTCGCAATCCAGTTGAACGTCTTCACCGCGGATGGTATCGCAATCGCGAGTGACACCGCCATGAAGCTCGCCCGGATGCGCGGATCGATACCGGAAGAGAACATGTGGTGGGCCCACACGCCGAAGGAGAGCACACCGATGGCGAGCGTGGAGTAGATGACGAACTTGTAGCCGAACAGCTTCCGACCCGAGAACTTCGGGAGAATCCACGACACCAGCCCCATCGGCGGTAGCACGAGGATGTACACCTCGGGGTGACCGAAGAACCAGAACAGGTGTTGCCACAGGATTGGCGACCCCCCGTCGACCGCGAAGAAGGCGGTCTGGAAGTTCCGGTCGAGCAGGAGCATGATGAGTGCGCTGCCCAGCAGCGGGAACGCGAAGAGGATGAGCGCCGACTGGGTGAGGATGGTCCACGAGAAGATGTCGAGGTTCGCCCAGTTCACGTCCGGCGAGCGCTCGGTGAAGATTGTGACGATGAAGTTAATCGCGCCCATTGTCGCCGAAATCCCCGAGAGGTGAAGCCCGAGCAGCATCAGGTCGACGCCGGGGTTCGCCTGCTCTGCCGACAGCGGCGTGTACATCGTCCACGAGGTCTCGGCGGCTCCGACCGCCCCGCCCGTCAGCGGGTCGAGGAAGAAGCCAGCCCAGATGAGCAGCGCGGCCGGCGGCAGCAGCCAGAACGCGATGCCGTTGATGCGCGGGAACGCCATGTCGTCCGCGCCAATCAACAGCGGGATGAAGTAGTTCGAGAACGCGGCGATGATGGGCGTCCCGAAGAGGAACAGCATCGTGATGCCGTGGCTCGTGAGGAGACCGTTGTAGGTGCCTGTGCCGCCGAGCACGTTGAGCGCCGGCGTCGTCAGCTCGACGCGCATCAGCATGACGGCGAGACCGCCCCACACGAACGCGATGGTGGCGTAGATGCCGTACAGAATCCCGATATCCTTGTGGTCGACTGTCGTCAGCCAGCGAATCAGCCCGGACGGCTTGTGACTCGTGGCCGTACTGTCGCCGTAGCCAGCGTCGCCGCTGACAAGCGGTGTGTACGCGCGGAGGTTCTCCATGCGGGAGACGAGGGTGACGACCCCCACCAGGAAGACTCCCATGAGAACGGTTAACGCGAGTTGCTCTCCTGCCATGCTATACCCTGAGGACCGGGCGATAAGAAAGGTTGTGTTCCCAGGTGTCTACGCGGGCGGCTTACTCGTCATCTGCCGACTCGTCGTCGGCGTCCTTGGCCGCGATGGCGGCCGCATCTTCAGGTGGCTCGTCGGACGTGACCTCGCCGAACTCCTCCTCGTCGTAGTCCGGCGTGGTCGCCTCGCTCGGGTCCGCGGCCGCAGCCTGCGGCTCCGCGAACTCCTCGGGGGATTCTTCCAGCTCTGATTCGGCCTTCGAGATGGCACGCCCCGAGAAGTACGTTAACACGAGCAGTGCACCGAAGGTGATGATGACGATGCTGAGCTGAATCGCCTGGTTGGCGAGGTCGGTTCCGAACGGGTTGTACAGCACGAAGACACCGACGAAGAAGGCCATCATCACCAGCGGGATGGCGTTGACGATAAGATCGAGGAGCGTCTCGCGGTCGAACGTCCGTGATGACATACCCGTTGCTTGCTCCTGTGCGTCTAAGAGGTTACGGGTTCACGCCGCAGGACCGGCGTCAGTCACGGAACCGCCGGCGATACTGGCCGCCAGCGCGACGATACCGGCTCCGACGATGGAGAAGCCACGCAGGACGATGGTGTCGGTCGAGGCGAGCGCGCTCTCGATTGCTCCGAAGCTCGTCCCCGTCCGGGTAACGACGACGACCAAGCCGAGGGCGACGAACACGCCGGACAGCGCGGTCAGCGTCCGCCACGGGCGCTCCGTGTAGCCGGCCTCCGTGAGGATGCCGGCGATGCTGCCGGCAAAGAGCACGAGTCCACCGATTGCCAGCGGATACAGTGCCATCACGACGCCGACCTCCCCCACCGCAAGGCCGAGCGCGACGAACAGCGGCCACGCACTCACCTTCGCGGGTCCCGACGCTCCCGCCTCGGGTTCCTCTTGTGCCATACCGTCTATGAGTGACACTGGCTCAAATGTTCGTCGGTCAGTCCCAGAACGCGTTCGTCCGGGCGTACTCGCGCTCTCTCGCGAGGATGTCCCGGTAGAAGTCGTCCTCGTCGTCGCGGAGCTTGTTGATGACCCGCGCCGCGTTGCGCGGTCCGACCCCACGCGCGGCGAGCGCGATGACAGCCTCCTTCCCGTGACCCTGCACGAGCGAGCCGGCTTTGAACGCCCGCTCCGTCATCCGCTCTTCCTCCTCGTCTTTCTCACCGCGCTTGACGGCAGTCACTACCTCGTCGGCCCACGGATTCAGCGCCGCGATGCGCGTCGAGCCACACTTCGGACACGTCGGCGGGTCGTCGATGCGTTTGACCTGCCGTTTCGTCTCCCACTCCTGACAGTGGAGACAAAACAGCAACATTCGGTCGCTCTGGATGCGCTCCTTGACCGTCTCGATGATGGACGCGTCGGCGTTCTCCGGCGAGAGGAGTTCCTGTCCGGAGGCGTGGCCACCCAACCCGATTGGCGTCCGCTCGCCGACCGTCTCGACGGTCACCTCCCGCCGGCGCACCGATTCGAGGACCGCACTCGCCCGGTCGGCGTCGAGTTCGACGTGGAGCGTCTCGCGCAACGCCTCGTCGTACACCGGCGTATCCCGGAGCGCGTCGAGCAGCCGGTCGCGACCGAAGCCGCGGCCGCCTTTCCACCCCTTGAGCGCGCCGAACTTCGCGGCCACCTGTGCGAGCGTGTACTTCAGCGAGTCGGAGTTCTTCAGCGACAGTTCGATGAGCGGTTCGACGTGACCGGGGTCGGTGTCGAACAGCAGGTCCACCACGTCGCCGAGATAGACGCCCGAAGGAACCTCCAGTTCGATGCGGTAGGGGTCCGTCTCCAGCCCGACCGACGAGCCGGTCTGTTGACCGATGAGCGCCGAGAGCAACCGGCCGAGCGTCTCGTTCGCCTTGTGGCCGAGACACGCGTTCAACACGACCTCGCGCCCGTACGCCTCCACTAACACGGTCTCGTCGGTCGCCATCGGAGCCTCGTGGCGCTCGATCGGGTCCAGCGCCTCGCTCGCGGTGTGTTCGTCGGTCGGATACTCCTCGGCTATCCCGCGGGCGACCGCCTCGGGCGACTGGCCCGCATCGAGGGCGGATTTCGCCTCGCCGCGCATCTGGCCGACCCGCTGGGCCACGTCGTACGGGACGGGAATCTCCTGGCCAGTCCACGAGGGGACCTCGCCGCCGGGGTCCTCGACGGGGGTCACCTGCACCTTCTCGTCGTCCTCGTCGACGTTGGTGATGCGCCACATCTCCCCGCCCTGGATGAACACCTCACCGGGCGCGGCGAAGTTGACGACGAACCGCTCCGCGAGCGTCCCGACCGTCCGGCCCGACGCCATGTCCACGACCCGGAAGTTCTGCTCGTCGGGAATCATCGAGAGGTTCTGATAGAAGTACTCCCACGTCCCCCGGGACTTCTCCAGTCGGTCGTGTTCCTCTTCCAGCCACAGGACGTGGTTGTCGGCGAGTTCGCGCACGACCTCTTTGAACGTCTCCCGGTCGAGGTCGCGGTAGGGGTACGCGCGACGGATAATCTCGTAACAGCCGCGTGCGGAAATCTCACCGAAGCCCATCAGGACGCCGGCAATCTGGTTTGCCACCGTGTCGAGACTCCCGTGGTGGATTACGGCGTCCTCGACGACGCCCTCTGCTGCCATCTTCGCGATGGCCAGCGCCTCGAAGGTGTCGTCCGGTCGGGTCGTGATGACGGTTCCGCGCGACACCTGCTCCGAGGTGTGGCCCGCCCGCCCGACGCGCTGGAGCAGTCGAGCCACCTCGCGGGGACTCTGATACTGGACGACGTGGTCGATACTCCCCACGTCGATACCCAACTCCATCGAGGAGGTACACATCAGCGCGTCAATCTCGCCGGCCTTGAGCCGATTTTCCACGTCGATGCGCGCCTCCTTCGACAGCGAACCGTGGTGGACCGCGATATCGGTGCCGTACTCCTTCAGCCGGGAGCCGAGTCCCTCGGCCGTCGTCCGGGTGTTCACGAACACGAGCGTCGAGTCGTTCTCGCTCACGAGCTCGTCGATGGTGCGCACATGACTGGCGACCGCGGCGTCGGTGACGAGCTCCGAGGCGAGTACCTCGTCGTCGGGCGTCACTTCGGGATTCGTCACCTGCACGTCGAACTCGCTGCCGGCGTCCACCTCCACGACCGCACAGTCGCGGTCGCCGGTCAGGAACCGACCGACCTCCTCGGGGTCGCCGACGGTCGCCGACAGCCCGATGCGCTGGAACGCGCCGGCGTACTCGCGGAGGTGTTCCAGCCCGATTGCTAACTGCGCGCCCCGCTTCGAGGCCGCGAGTTCGTGCACCTCGTCGACCACGACGTGTGCCACGGCTTCGAGTGCTGCCCGGAGCTTCTTGCCCGTGAACATCGCCTGTAGCGTCTCCGGGGTCGTGACGAGCACGTCCGGCGGGTCGTCGGCCTGCTTGCTCCGCTGGTAATCCGTCGTGTCGCCGTGGCGCACGTCCACCTCGATGTCGAGCGTCTCGCCCCACCAGTCGAGCCGCTCGCGCATGTCGCGGTTCAGCGCCCGCAGCGGCGTGATGTACAGGGCCTGTAACCCGTCCACGTCGTCGCGTTCGGCAATCGCAGACAGCACCGGCAACATCGCCGTCTCCGTCTTGCCGGTTCCGGTCGGGGCGACGACGAGTCCGTTTCGCCCCTCGGCGAGCGGCGGAATCGCCTTTCGCTGTGGCTCCGTCGGCTGGTCGAAGCCGCGCTCGGACAGCGCCTGTCGCACCGGCGCGGCGAGGTGGGTGAACGCGTCCAGCCCCTGCTGGCTCATTACGCGAGTATCGGGGTGACAGCCGAATAAGGCGCACGGTCGCCCCCACTCAGAGCCGGTCGTACCGCCCGAGCCGCGTCCCGTCGAGCAGATACGCCTCGCCGTCAGCGAGCGCTTCGGGGAGGAAGGGGGCGAGAAACGCGTCGTTCTCGTTCACCCACGTCCCGCCGACGCGGTCGTTGAACGCCGGAAAGACGACCAGCCGCGTCGCCTCGGCCGCAAGCGACTGCGCGGTGAACGCGTCGGGATTCACCCCGCCGCGGAGCCACGCTCGCTCCGTCCGCGCCCCGCCGACCTCGTCTTCGAGTCGCACCTGCGGGTGTTCGTGGGCGACACACAGCGTCTCGGCCGACAGCACCGACGCCGACGGCCACGTGTGGCCGTGCGCGAAGCCGATGTCACCGATGCGTGTTCCGTCCCCGCCCGTGACGGTCACGCCCTCGCTGTCGGCTGCGACCGTCTCGATGTCGCCGTCGTGGTTCCCCTTCACCACCACGAGCGGGCAGACGTCGGTCACGGCGTCGAACAGCGCGCGAAGCTCTCGTTTCTCCTCGTCGCTCGGCGTCCCGAGTGCGTTTCCGATGTCGCCAAGCGCGACGACGCGGTCCGGTCGCGTCTCGGTGACGATACCGAGCAGCCGCTCGCGGCGCTCTTGCGCGGCGGATTGGAGTTCGACGCCATCTCGACGGAGTGCGACCTCAAGACCGGCGTGGTAATCCGCGACCACGAGCAGGCGTTCGCCGGCGGTCGTCGCCGTCGCCGCCGGCACGTCCGGAATCGGCTCCACCACGTCAGATGGGCTTGAGCTTCCCGTCGGCCGGCTCGTAACACTGCCCGCTCATCAGCGCGTCGTCGATGGCGTCCTCGACTTCGGCCTCGCTCGCGCCGGTCCGGTCTGTGACCGTCGCGACCAGCTCGTCGTGGTCGGCCCCGTCGCCGTCGTCGAGCGACTCCATCGTCTCCAGCACGGCATCGTCGACAGAGACGGTCGTCTCCGCGTCTGCGGGTTCCGGCTCCGGCTCGTCGTTCGATTCCCTCTCCGAGTCCTCGGTCGCCGACTCGGGTTCGGCGTCGTCCGAGCCCTCGTCGCTCGGCGGCTCCGGTTCCTGTTCCGGTTCCAGTTCTGGTTCGGGCTCGACCTCGTCGCCCGTCGAGAACTCCGTGCCGAACTCGGATTCGACCTGCTCGCGCTCCTCGTCGGTGAGCACGTCGTCCTCCTCGGGGTCGAAGTCGTCGAGTTCGTCCTCGATTTCCGCTTCCACATCGTCGTCCCCGACGTCACCCAGCGCATCGTCCTCGTCTGTTTCGAAGTCGCCGAGTGCGTCCCCCGTCGACTCTTTTTCGGGTTCCTCACCGACAGGCTCGTCGGCCGGCGCTGTCTCGTCTGTCGACGTTGACGCGGTCATCTCCGGCTCCTCCGTTGCTGGCTCGTCGGGAGTGACAGATTCCGTTGTCTCCGATTCCCCGGTGTCCGACGACGCTGTCGTCGGCTCCGACTCTACGGGCTCCGACTCGACGGCTTCCGTCTCCGTCGTCGACTCCTCGTCCAAGGGTTCGAACTCCGCGCTCGGGCCGTCGTCCGCGGTGTTGTCTGCTGGCTCGGCTGCCTCCTCGCTCCCGGAGTCCCCCGTCGAGAGGTCGCGGCCTGCGAGTGCGCTGGCGTTTCCGGCTCCTTCGTCGGGAGCAACGTCGAGCGAGCCAACCTCGTCGCGTTCGCCGGCGATCGTTTCGAGCGCCTCCACGGCGAGCGTCCGGAGCGCGTCAAGATACTCCGGTGTCGTTCCGTAGTGGTCGAGCGCGAGCGCGATACCCGACGCGAGCGACGGCTCCACGCCGTCGGCTTCGAGTGCGGCCGTCAACTCCTCGCCCGCGAGTCCGGTTTCGATGGCGGCGGCCATCGTCTCCGTGCGCTCGATGGTGCGCTTTGCGGCCTCTACGACCCAGCGGTCGCGGGTGTCGCCGTCCACCTCGCTGATGGACTCCGGACGCACGCTCGTGAACACGCGGTCGCCGTCATCTGGTTCGAACGTCCGAGCTTTGCCGGTGACGGCGAGGAACGCGGGCGGCTCCGTCCGTTCGAGGAAGGCCAACGCGTCGGGCTGGTACTGGCCCGCGTAGGTGACGAACGCGCCCGTCGGGTCCACGATGCGCGCCCGGAGCATCTCGTCGTTGACCCACTCCTCTTCGGTCAGGACGCCGACGAGGAACAGCCGATTGACGCGTGCGCCAGACGGCGTGACGACGTAGTTCGGCGCGCGCTCCTCGTCGCTCTCGGAGTACGAGAAGTCAGCGTCGTCGAACTCGGCGGCGAACAGCCGATTGGCGATTTCGCGTCTGCCCGGCCCGCCGTCCTCGCTCTGGCTCATGCGTCCACCTCCGCGAGCGCGGCCTTCGCACGCTCGCTCGGGTCCTCGTCGCTCTCCTCGAAGCTGGTGGCGTCGAGGTTCGCGCCGTACTCATCGACCGAGAGTTGGCCGCGCACGCGGTACTCTCTGCCGACGATTTTCTCGCGAATCTCGTCGGCGACGACCTCCTTGTCCATGGCGTCGCGGGCGTGTTCCTTCGCGGCCTCGATACCGCCGCCGTACACCTCCTCCGTGAGGTCGTGGCCCAGGATGGCCGTCACCGTCCCGGTGCCGTCGTCGAGAATCGCCTTCACGCGCAGGTCGTCTTCGCCCTCGACGGCACCGTGGGAGCGACACTGGCCGTTCTGGACGACGCGGCCACACTCGGGACACCGCTCGATGAGGCCGGAGCCGTCGCGCACCTCGATGACGTTGCCGACGAGCGTCACGTCGTACGCGCCGCCCGAGGAGACGGCCTCGCCGATTGGCATCTCCGGGGCGGACTCGCTCACCGCCACGTCCTCCTGGAGCGCGATGACGCTGGAGAACTCCGAGACGTTCACCGAGGGGACGCCGCGGAACTCCCGGATGGAGACGTTCTCGATGCGGACGCTCGCGCCTTCCTCGATTTCGGGGTGCGGGTCCCAGTCGGTGAACGGGAGCTTGCCGGTCTCGTCGCCGAGCACGCCGCTCAGAATCTCGGTTTCGCCGTCCCGCCCGTCGATGGTCTTCTGTTCGCACTCTTGGACGCGCACGACGACGTTCCGGCCGCGGTCGCCCGGTTCGAGCGAGTCGAGCGTGCGGTCGCCGCCCACTTCGTACTCCACGTCGAGCGTCTCATCCTCGAAGACGAGCGTCGTGGACTGCCCGAGGTTCAGTTCGGGATGCCCCTCCCACTCGCGGACGCCGGCGTTGCCGACGGTGACGGTGTCGCCGACGGAGAGGCCGAAGTCCTCCCACGCGGTGTAGGAGATGCGGCCGCTCCCGTCGGCGAGTTCGCCCTCGTAGATGGTCTGGTCGTCGCCCTGATACCGGATGGAGCGTTTTCCGACCGTCAACACGCGGGCCGTGACGGTGACGTTGCCGTCGTCGGTGTCGACCTCGCCGATGTCCTTCGTCGTCGGCTCGTTGCCGGACGAGGCGGAGCCGTCGCCGTATTTCCGGCGCAGCGACCCCTTGGCTTCCTCCAGCGGGACGGAGTAGCTGGTGAGCTTCTCTAGGTCCTCTAAGACCTCCTGTTTGTCAACACCGAGGTCGGAGGCGAGCGCCTCGGCTTCGTCTTCGAGACTCATCGTCCGTGGCTTCTTGCCCCCACCTCAAGGATGTATCGCCCGCTCACAGGTCCGTCCGGACGAATCGGTAGCGTGCGACCGCAAGCGCGCCCGCAGCAATCGCGAGCAGGACTGCGATATCGACCGGAGCCACGACCCGCTCGACCAACACCGCCGTGGGGTCGAAGTAACGGGCCGGCGAGAGATAGCCGAGTTCGGAGACCGCCGTCACGGAGATGGCGGCCTCGCCGAACCACGCGGCGAACGCGCCGGCGATGGCAATCCGGCCGCCCAGCCGCCCGCGCTTGACGGTGACGCCGACGAGCGTGCCGAGACCGACCCACGCGAGCAGGTAGACGACGGCGACCGCGTGGAGGGTGTACAGTCCGGCCAGCGACAGCGACTGCCCGAGCGCGACCCCACCCAGATACAGCGCGAGGGGGACAGTGGCGTTGACGAGCAGAACCGGAACGAGCAGCCCGGCTGTGGTTCCGGCGAGCACGTCGGTCCGTGCGGTTGGACCCGAGAGCAGCGTGGCGGCCCGCCCCGACTCGATACCGTCGCCGACGCTGCCGGCTGCCGCGTACGCCACGTAGGCCGCCAGTCCGACCGTCCACCCGAAGGTGTAGAACTCGCTGGCAAGCAGCCCGGCGACCGAGTCCAGCGACTCGAAGCCGACGAGCGCCGTTAACAGCGGGGGGAGCGACTCCAACAGCGCGGTGAGGTCCGTCCCGACGAGCAAGTCCGGCGCGAGCGCGATGAAGATGAGTCCGTACACGGAGAGCGCTCCCGATAACAGCAGCGAGGTTCGGAGTCGTCCCCGCGCCTCGTACCGGAACACCGTCGCGAAATCGCGCCGGCTCATGCGATATCAGCCCGTTCGAAGCCCGCAGCGGCGACGGCTAACAGTCCGACGGTCGCCGCGAGCAGTATCCCCGCTCCGAGAAGGTCGTACTCGCCGGTCGTCAGAATCGTCAGCGGGTCGTAGTAGCTCGCGGGCGCGAGTCGCGTCAGCCCCTCGAACGAGGTTCCGCCGAGCAGCGTCGAGAGGACGAACGTGGCGACGACGGTCCCGACGGCGACGCCTTCCGCCTGACCCCGCCGGTCGGCGAACACGGAGGCCGTCACCCCGACCGCACAGCAGACGAGCAGATACGGCACCGACAGCAGGTGGACCGCGACGAGCCATGTCGGCTCGACGCCCGCCCCGACGGCGGCGTTCGCCCCGATGACGACACCCCCGACGATGGCGTTCACGATGAGTATCGGGACAAGATACGCGAGGAACTTTCCGGCGAGTAGACCGCGCCGCGAGACCGGTGCCGCGAGCACCATATCGAGTCGGCCCTCTTGTGCCTCACCGGCGATGCTCCCCGCGGCCGCGTAGGCGAGATAGCTGCCCAACCCGACGAGCCAGACGTACTGGTACACTTCGAGCGCGATGAAGCCGCCCGGACTGCCGATTGCTTCCAGTCCGAACCCCTCGGCGACCGCCGGCGGCAGATTCGCCACCACCGCCTCGATGTCGAAATCGTCGAGGATACCGGGCGTGAGGGCAGTCATCAGCCCGCCGAACGCGGCGAGACACCCGCCGATGGTGACCGACGCGAGCAGTTTGCCACGGCCCTCGTACACCGCCGTCTCACGCATCCGACGTTCCCTCCTCGCCCGTTTCGCCTGTATCGAGGGTCGCGTTCGTGTCGTAAAACCGCATGAATACGTCCTCGAGCGGTGCCTCACCGATATTCACGTCCAGTGGGTCGTGCGCGAGGATGTGCTCCAAGAGAGGTTCGTACTCCCCGGTGTAGGTGAACGTGACCGTCGTCGCCTCCCCCGACGAGGCGATATCGAGACCGTGGGCGCCGTCGAACTGGAATGCTTCTGGCGTAATCTCGTCCGACAGTCGGAGTTCCACCCGCTTGCCGTTGCGGTCGAGGAGCGTGGCCACGTCGGCCTGCTCGACGAGGTGGCCGTCGCGGATGATTCCCACCCGGTCACAGACCTTCCGCACCTCGCCGAGGACGTGCGACGAGAAGAGAAAGGAGGTGCCCGACTCGCGTTCCGCCCGAATGAAATCCAGTAGCTTCGCCTGCTTCAAGGGGTCCAGTCCCGAGGTTGGTTCGTCCATAATCACGAGGTCGGGGTCGTGCATGAACGCGACGACGATGGCGAGCATCTGTCTGTTCCCCCGCGAGTACTCCTCGACGGCGCGGTCCAACGGTGGGTCGAACACGTCGAGCAGGTCGTCGCTGCGCTCGTCTCCCCGGAGCGCGCCGTGGTACTCCAGCAGTCGCCGTCCGGTCGCCCGCTCGTCGAAGGCTGGTTCGCTCGGGAGATAGCCGACGTTCGCGCGTGCCTCGCGCAGGGCGGTCCGGTCGGTCACCGACTCCCCGAGCACGGTCGCCGACCCCGAGGTCGGCGACTGGAAACCGAGTAAGGTTCGGATGGTCGTCGTCTTGCCTGCTCCGTTCGGACCGAGAAAGCCGAACACCTCGCCCTCCTCGACGGCGAAAGACACCCCCTCGATACCCCGCACGTCGCCGTAGAACTTCGTTAGTTCGTCCGTCCGGATGACTGACATCGTTGCCGTGGGGGACGCTGCCCGGTCGCTTGAGCGTTGTGCCCCCGGGCGAAACCACTAATCGCCTCCCCCGGCCACCTCCGGTATGCACGTCCACGTGAACGCGGCCGTCTCCGTCGACGGGAAGCTCTCGTCCACCCGGCGCGAACAGATTTCTATCTCCGGCGACGAGGATTTCGCCCGCATGGAGACGATTCGTGCCGAATCAGACGCCGTCATGGTGGGCGTCGGCACCGTCCTCGCGGACGATCCCTCCCTCGAACGCCACGACGAGTCGCTCGGCCGCGAGCCGCCCGCACGGGTGGTGGCCGACTCGCGGGCGCGTACCCCGACCGACGCCGACATCCTCGCCGGCGACCGACCGACGTACGTGCTCGCGAGCGCGGCCGCGCCCGAGGACCGTCGGCGCGCGCTCGAACGGGCCGGCGCGACGGTCATCGTCGCCGGCGACGAGCGTGTCGCACTCCCCGAGGCGTTCGACGAACTCGCCTCTCACGGCATCTCGCGGCTGATGGTCGAAGGCGGCGGCGAACTCATCTTCTCACTGTTCGCGGCCGAACTGGTGGACGAACTCACGGTGTACGTCGGGTCGATGATTATCGGCGGGCGTGGTGCGCCCACCCTCGCTGACGGCGACGGCTTCGTCGACGAGTTTCCGACGCTCGAACTGCGCGACGTGGCGCGACTCGACGACGGCGTCGTCCTCACCTACGACGTGTAGCTCACATCCCCATGTCGGCGGCGTCGTCGGGAATCGGGAGGTGGTGCGGTTCGACGCCGAGCAGTTCGCCCGCGTGGTCGAGCGCGATGTCGAACCCGTAGTAGCGTTCGAGCTCGTCGCCCTCGGGCGTCGGTCGCACCTTCAGCATGGCGTACCCCTCGATGTTCTGGGCGATGGCGGCGGTTCTTCCGTCGCGGTCGAACGTGAGGACGCGCTCCTCGTCGGTCTCGTAGTACTCGGCGGTGATGTCGTCTGCCTCGGCGGTGCTCATACCCCACCGTTCGTGTCCCGACTACGGGAAGCTGACGGTTTTCACCGGCTGAACACACTCCTGTACGTCTTTATCATACGCAGATATACCACGTTGTGCGAGTGCACCGGACACCGGTGACCTCGCGCCCGCCGAGTCAGGCGGTCACACGTTGGCACGTGGTCGCCGTTGGCGGCCACAGTCGGGGCGTCGGCGTCCCCTACCGACGGCCCCTCGACACAGAATCACAGCAGTAACGACGCTTCCCTCGTTTCTGCCCGTATGGAGTGGTTCGCCAGCGGCATGCGCCGCGACATCTGCATCCTGCTGTACGAGGACGAGCAGCGCGCCCAGTCGGTGAAGACGGCGCTCCAGCGCCGCTACGACCGGCGAATCCGGCCGAAACAGTTCGAAGGCTGCGTGAACGCGCTCGTTGACGCCGGCCACATCGAGCGCCGGGTCGACGGAATCGCTGACGTGCTCGCGCTCACCGAGACGGGCGAGCGCGGCGTGGAAACACAGTACGAGTGGCTGGAAGAACGAGTCGCCTAATCGAGCTTACTCGAGGAGCTGCTGGCCGATTGTGTTGCGCAGCACCTCGCTGGTCCCCTCGTAGATCTCGTTCAGCTTGGCGTCGCGGTACATCCGCTCGACCGGGAAGTCCTTCGTGTAGCCGTAGCCGCCGTGAATCTGAATCCCCTCGTTGGCCACCTCGCGTGAGACCTCACTCGCGTAGAGCTTCGCCTGTGCGGCCTCCTTGATGAACTCCTCGCCGCGCATCTTCTTGTCCGCGGCCGAGTGCATCAGCAGGCGGGCCGCGCGGGTCTTGGTGTCCATGTCCGCGAGTTTGTGCTGGATGGCTTGGAAGTCGCCGATGCGCTGGTCGAACTGCTCGCGGTTGCTGGCGTACTCGCTGGCCTCGTCGAGGGCGGCCTGTGCGATGCCGACCGAGCGGGCGGCGATGGTGATTCGGCCGCCGTTGAGCGTCTTGAGCGCCTGCACGAAGCCCTCACCCTCCTCGCCGAGGCGTCGCTCCTCGGGAATCCACATGTCGTCGAAGCGGAGTTCGGCCGTCGGACACCCCTTGTCGCCGAGCTTGTCCTCCGTCCCCTCGACGATGAAGCCGTCGTCCTCCTCGGGCCGGACGATGAACGAGGAAATCCCCTTGTTGCCGCCGTCGGGGTCGGTCTTCGCGAACAGCGTGACGGTGTCGGCGACCGAGCCGTTGGAAATCCACACCTTGTCGCCGTTGACGGTGTAGCCGTCGCCGTCGGCCTCGGCGTGCGTCTCCATCGCCGGCACGTCGGAGCCGGCACCGGCCTCGGAGAGCGCGAACGCGCCGATTTCTTCGCCTTCTGCGAGCGGGGTTAGGTACTCCTCCTTCTGGGTCTCGTCTCCGAACTCGTACACCATGTTGCCGGCAAGCGAGATGTGGGCCGCGACGATGGTGCCGAGCCCACCGGAGCCGCGGGAAATCTCTTCGAGCGCAATCGGATAGGCGTGATAATCCAGTCCGGCGCCGCCGTACTCCTCCGGGAACGGCATCCCCATCAGCCCGAGCTTCGCGAGTTCGTCCACGAGGTCGGCGGGGAACTCGTCTTCTTTGTCGATGTCTGCGGCTCGCGGGACGACCTCCTCGTCCACGAACTCCGTGACCATCTCCTTGATCTGTTTCTGCTCCGACGAGAGTTGGAAGTCCATACCCTCACTACGAGCCTGCACACTTGGCCGTTTCGAGCACCGAACGGCACAAAGTACATCCTCCACCGAGCCACAGAACGGCCAACGGCGGACGCGGGTAGGGGCACCGCGTCATCCACCCGGACAGCATTCTTCGGACTACTCGTAGCTGTAGAACCCCTCGCCCGTCTTCTTTCCCAAGTCGCCGGCGTCGACCTTCCGGCGGAGGAGATACGCCGGCGTGTACCGGTCGCCGAGCTCCTCGTGGAGCGTCTCGGTCGCGTCAAGACAGATGTCCAGCCCGATGTGGTCGGCGAGTTCGAGCGGTCCCATCGGAACGTTCGTGCCGAGCTTCATTCCGCGGTCGATATCCTCCTTGGTTGCGACGCCCTCGTCGAAGGCGCGAATCCCCTCGTTGATCCACGGCATCAGGATGCGGTTCGAGACGAACCCCGGCTTGTCGTCGGACTCCCACGTCTCCTTGCCGAGCGCCTCGGCGAACTCGTGGGCGAGGTCGGTCACCGCGTCCGCCGTCTTCTCCCCGGTGACGACCTCAACGCCCTTCATCACCGGCACGGGGTTCATGAAGTGGAGACCGACGACCTGTTCTGGGCGTGCGGTCGCGGCCGCGATGGTCGTAATCGAGAGCGTCGAGGTGTTCGTCGCGAGCACCACGTCCTCGTCGACCACGTCGTCGAGGTCGGTGAAGATGTCGCGTTTGATGTCCATCTTCTCGACGGCGGCCTCGACGACGATGTCCGCCTCGGCCAGTCGATCGAGGTCGGTCGTGCCGGTGAGCCGCGCCTGCGCGTCGGCCTTCTCCGTCTCGGTAATAGTGTCGTTGGCGACGAGCCGCGAGAGGGAATCGTCGATGGCCGCCAGCCCGTCCTCGACGTACTCCTGTTCGATGTCGCGCATCAGTACGTCGTAGCCGGCGGTCGCGGCCACCTGCGCGATGCCGTTGCCCATCGTTCCCGCGCCGACGACGCCAACCGTCTCGATTTCGTCGAAGCCTCGCATACTCGCGGGTCGGCTCGCCGGTGGTAAAATATGCCGAAGCTACTGTCTGTCGTGGAACGCCGCCACGCGGTCGAACAGCGCCTCGCGGCGACGCTCTATCGCGAGGAAGTGAGAGCCGTTCGCGATTTCCGCGTACTCGGCGTCGTCGGCCGCGAGGTCGTCGTAGAGCCGAAGCCCGTCCGCACGCGTCGCCGTCCGGTCGAGCGACCCGCGCACGACGAGCGTCGGCACGGTGATACCGCCCGCGTCGTATATCGGCCCCTCGGTCGCGGCCGCCGTGAGGTCGAGCAGCGTCCCGTTCGGGGCCTCGACCGTCGGCGGGTCGTCGCGCACGCCCTGTCCGTCGAACAGCGTCGTCCAGAAACGGTCGAATGCGTCCGGGTCGCGGTAGTCGCTCGGCGTCGGGAGATGTGCGTCCCACCGATCGCGCGTGTTGGCGCGCGTCGTCTCACGTTTCGGTGCCGGGTCAGGTCCGGGGTCGAAGGCGCTGACCCGCGCCGGGTCGGGGTCGTAGACGGGCGCGAACTGGACGAGCGAGGAGAGCTCCGTGCCCCGCGTACACGCGAGGCCGGCCACCATCGTCCCCCACGAGTAGCCGACGAGGTGGAGGCGGTCGTGGTCGCGAGCCAACGAATCGAGGACGCGACGCAGGTCATCGGCGACCCTGTCGGCTCGACTCGGCGGGTCACCGGCCGGGTCGTCCATCGCGGCGGGGCGGTCGCTGTCGCCGTAGCCGACGGCGTCGACGGCGTAGGCTGCCCGCCCGCGGGACGCGGTGTCGGCGAGCCACGAGTAGCCGGGCGTGTCGAAGGCCGGCCGCGCGCCGAACGTCGCGCCGTGGACGAAGACGACCGCGTCCTCGGCCGGCCGGTCGGGTCGGCGCGCGTGGATTGCGATACGAGTCCCATCGTCCGTCTCGACGTCGCGCCGGTGTGACATACCGACCGCTCTCGGCCCCGTGAGTTAACTGTTAACACGCCGTTCGGCGGCTGAGCCGGCGCATCAATACCTTCTTTGGGCAGGTGTGCAGACGGACTCGTATGCAGCCATTCGACGACAGCCCGCTCGCTCGCGACGGGAAGGTGCTCATCCTCGCGTACGACCACGGTCTCGAACACGGCCCGGTCGACTTCGAGGGACTCGACGGCAGCGAGGACCCCGCCCGGACGTTCGAGGCGGCGACCCACCCGGCCGTCACCTCGCTGGCCGTCCAGAAGGGGCCGGCCGAGGCGTACTACCCCTCCTACGAGGACGACGTCGACCTCCTGCTCAAGCTGAACGGCACGTCGAACCTCTGGATGGGCGAGCCGGATTCGGCGGTCAACTGCACCGTCGACTACGCCCATGAGATCGGCGCGTCGTCGGTCGGCTTCACCGTCTACGGCGGCTCCAACAACGAAATCGAGATGGTCGAGGAGTTCCGCGACGCGCAGGAGGCCGCCCGCCACCGCGACCTCCCGGTCGTGATGTGGTCGTACCCGCGCGGACAGGGGCTGAAAAACGACACCTCGCCCGACACCATCGCCTACGCCGCCCGACAGGCCCACGAACTCGGGGCCGACGTGGCGAAGGTGAAGTATCCCGGCTCGCAGGCGGCGATGGAACACGCCGTCTCGATGGCCGGCAAGACGAAGGTCGTCATGTCCGGCGGCTCGAAGACGACCGACCGGGAGTTCCTCTCGTCGGTCAAATCGGTCATCGACGCCGGCGGCGTCGGGCTCGCCGTCGGCCGGAACGTCTGGCAGCGCGAGGACCCGACCCACATCCTCGACGCGCTCGAAGCCGTCATCTTCGACGAGACGAGCGTCGACGAGGCGCTCGACCGCGCAGCCTGATGGACGACGGTATCGCCGCCGTCCTCGACACCGTCGCGACCACGGCCCCGGAGATTCGCGACGGACTCTCCGGTCGCCGCAGCTACGGCGACACCGAGAACCCATCGGGAGAACGGCAGCTCGCGGCCGACGAGTACGCCGACGGGATGCTGGAGACCCGCCTGCTCGCCCTCGATTCGGTGGCGAGCTACGCCAGCGAGGAGCGCGAGTCCGTCATCGCGAGCGACGCCGGCGGCGACTACCATATCGCCTGCGACCCGCTCGACGGCTCCTCGAATCTCAAGTCGAACAACACGATGGGCACCATCGTCGGCGTCTACGACGAGCCGCTCCCGGCCGGTGGCCGGAGTCTCGTCGCGAGCGCGTTCGTCCTCTTCGGCCCGATTACGACGATGGTGACCGCCCACGAGGACACCGTCACCGAGTACGTTATCGAGGACGGCGACCGGCGCGTCGTCACCGAGGACCTGACCATTCCAGACGACCCCGTCGTGTACGGCTTCGGCGGGCGCGTCCCCGACTGGCCCGACGAGTTCGCCGACTACGCCGCCGACATCGAACAGGAACTCAAGCTCCGGTACGGCGGCGCGATGATCGGCGACGTGAACCAGGTGCTCACCTACGGCGGCGTCTTCGCGTATCCGGCACTCGAATCCGCGCCCGACGGAAAACTCCGGCTCCTGTTCGAAGGGAATCCGATTGCCTACATCGTCGAGACGGCCGGCGGTCGGTCCTCCGACGGAAGCCGGTCGCTGCTCGACGTGCCGGCCGAGGAAATCCACCAGCGCGTCCCCGTCCACCTCGGGAACGCGGCGCTCGTCGACCGGCTGGAAGCCGCGCTCTGACGCCCCGACTTTTCTGTTTTTGTCGTGTCCCTCCGGTCGCAATGACACGAAACGAGGACCTCGTCGACCGCATCAACGACGAACTCGACCAGCTTCGCGACCGCATCAACGAGCAGTTCGGCGACGACGACGACGACCGGCCCGACGGGATGCCAGCGATTCCGACGCTGGAGACGAGCGACGACGACACCGCCTTCGAATCGTGGTACGACGACAGCGTCCAGCCGCTCGTGGAGGCGTTGCGCGAGTACGAAGAGGAACTGCGCAGCCGGGACAGTAGCTACGCGAAGCTCTCCGCGAAACTCGAGGTGGTCACCGACCTGCTGCCGGACCGGGAGAACAAGCAGTAACAATATTTGCGAACGGAAACGGATTAGTCGCCGGCCTCGCCACGCAGAGTATGGACGTACACATCGGCGAGTCGGCGACACAGGAGGAGGCGTCGGCCATCGCCAGCGCGCTCTCCGAGCACACGGACGACGACGAGATACGCGTCTTCGTCGGTGACGACGACGAACCGCTGCTCGTGCGCGACGTGAACCTCACCGCGCCGATTGACGACGACCTCGGTCCCACCGACCGCGAGCAGCGGCTCCGCGAGGAAATCGCCGACATCGAGGCGGGCGGTCCACAGAAGTACAAGGACCGACTCGGCGACCAGAACAAACTCTTCGTGCGCGACCGTCTCGACCTGTGGTTCGGGGGGGACGGTATCGCCTTCGAGGACGGGAAGTTCGCCGCCTTCGACGACTGGCACGAGAACGCCCCCGACGCCGACGAGGACGCGAGCCGCACGCCCGGCGACGGGCTCCTCACCGGCGCGGCGGACTTCGAGGGCCGCGACGTGCACTGGATGGCCAACGACTTCACCGTGAAGGCGGGGTCGATGGCCGGCCGCGGCGTCGAGAAGTTCCTCCGGATGCAACAGCGCGCGCTCAAGACCGGCCAGCCGGTCCTGTACCTGATGGACTCCTCCGGCGGGCGCATCGACCAACAGACCGGCTTCTTCGCCAACCGCGAGGGCATCGGGAAATACTACTACAACCACTCGATGCTGTCGGGCCGGGTCCCCCAGATTTGTGTGCTGTACGGTCCTTGTATCGCCGGCGCGGCCTACACCCCGGTCTTCGCCGACTTCACCATCATGGTCGAGGGGATGTCCGCGATGGCGATTGCCTCCCCGCGCATGGTGCAGATGGTCACCGGCGAGGACATCGACATGCAGGACCTCGGCGGCCCGCAGGTCCACGCCGAACACTCCGGCTCCGCCGACTTGGTCGCGAAAGACGAGGAGCACGCCCGCGAACTCGTCGCGCAACTCATCACCTATCTGCCGGACAACAGCGACGAGTCGCCGCCGATGGCGGAGTCCAAGCCGCCGCGCAAGCCGCCGAAGGGTATCGACGCCGTCGTCCCCGAAGCGCCCAACGAGCCGTACGACATGGAGCGCGTCATCGAGCGCGTCGTCGACCACGGCTCGTACTTCGAGCTGAAACCCGACTACGGGAAGGAGATCATCACGGCCTTCGGTCGGGTCGACGGCCGGCCGGTCGGTATCGTCGCGAACCAGCCCGACGAACGGGCGGGGGCCATCTTCCCCGACGCGGCCGACAAGGCCGCCGACTTCGTGTGGACCTGTGACGCCTACGACATCCCGCTCCTGTATCTGTGTGACACGCCCGGCTTCATGGCCGGCTCCGGCGTCGAGAAGGAGGGCATCCTGGAGAAGGGCAAAAAGATGATCTATGCGACATCTGAGGCCACGGTGCCGAAACAGTCCGTGATCGTGCGGAAGGCGTACGGGGCCGGCATCTACGCGATGTCCGGCCCGGCGTACGACCCTGAGTCGGTCATCGGACTCCCGGCCGGCGAAATCGGTATCATGGGGCCGGAGGCGGCCATCAACGCGGTCTACGCCAACCGACTCGCCGACATCGACGACCCCGAGGAGCGCGCCGAGACGGAACAACAGCTCCGCGAGGAGTACCGCGAGGATATCGACATCCACCGGATGGCGAGCGAGGTCGTCATCGACGAAATCATCCCGCCGTCCGAACTGCGCGGTGAACTCGCGGCCCGCTTCGAGTTCTACGAGGGCGTCGAGAAGGACCGTCCGTCGAAGAAACACGGCACCGTGTTCTGATGTCGTGGCCCACCCTCATTGCGGCCGGCCTGTTCGAGGTAGCGTGGGCGGTCGGATTGGAGTACTCCGACGGTCTCTCGGAGCCGCTGCCGACCGCGGCGACGGTGCTCGCGCTCGTCGTGAGCATGCTACTGCTTGCCCGCGCCGTCGAGACGCTCCCCATCGGGACGGCCTACGCTGTCTGGACCGGCATCGGTGCGGTCGGGACCGCGACGCTCGGTATCGTGCTGTTCGACGAGCCGGCGACCCTCGCGCGGGGCGGCTTCATCGCCGTCATCGTCGTCGGCATCGTCGGGCTCCACAGCGTCTCGTGAGCTACTGAGTTGCCTGTTTGAGCGAGAGCGCGGTCCGGTCGAACTCACAGACGAGCGTGTCTTCTGTCTCGTCTTCGACCTTGTACGTCTCGACGTGCATCTCGACGATGCCCCGCTCCCCGTCGCTGGTCTCGCGTTTGCTCGTGACCGTCGTCTCGGCGTAGATGGTGTCGCCGTGGAAGACCGGGTTGGGGTGTTGGACCGAGTCGTACGAGAGGTTCGCGACGATGGTGCCGTCGGTCGTCTCGGGGATGGACATGCCGACCGCGAGGGACATCGTGTAGAGGCCGTTGACGAGTCGCGCGCCGAAGTCGGTGTCGGCCGCGAAGTCGGCGTCCAGGTGGAGCGGCTGCTGGTTCATGGTCATGTCGCAGAACGTCTGGTTGTCGCTTTCCGAGACGGTGCGCCGGCGCGGATGCTCGATCGTCTCGCCGACGGTGAACTCCTCGTAGTACAGACCTGCCATACCGGCTCTCGCGGCGGTAGTGGCAAATATGGTAGTGGTCTCAGCCGACGCTCGCGGGCGCGGTACTCGTTACTCGCGGAGCAACGTAATTTAACAGCGAGCCGTCGGAGTCGAGGGTATGGCACGACGCTCGCTCCTCTTTTCGCCCGCCGACAAGCCCGACCTGCTGCGGAAATCCCCCGATACGGACGCCGATACGGTGTGTTTCGACCTCGAAGACGCGGTCGCCCCCTCCCGGAAGGCAGCCGGCCGCGAGGCCGTCGCTGCGGTGTTGTCCGACCCGGAGTTCGACCCCGACTGCGAGGTGTGCCTTCGGGTCAACCCCGACACCGACACCGCCGCGGCCGACCTCGATGCGCTCGACGCCGACGCGCGACTCGATGCCGTGATGGTGCCGAAGGTGGAGGCTCCGGCCGACGTGCTCGCCGTGACGGACCTGCTCGCGGAACGGGGCTTCGATGTGCCCGTCATCGCGCTGTGTGAGTCGGCCGCCGGTATCCTCCACGCGGAGGCCATCGCCGCGACCGACGGGGTAGACGCGCTCGCGTTCGGGGCGGAAGACCTCGCGGCCGACATCGGCGCGACCCGAACCCCGGAGGGGACAGAGGTGTCACACGCCCGCCAGCAGGTCGTCCTCGCGGGCGCGGCCGCCGGCGTCGACGTCATCGACACCATCCACACGGACATCGAGGACGGCGACGGCCTGGCCGACGAGACGCGGTTCGCGCTCGAACTCGGCTACGACGGGAAGATGTGCATCCACCCCTCGCAGGTGCGTATCGTCAACGACGCGTTCACGCCGAACGGCGAGCGCATCGCGTGGGCGCGTCGCATCCTCGATGCTGCGACCGAGGCCGCCGCCGACGAGGCGGGCGTCTTCCGCGTCGACGGTGAGATGGTCGACGCGCCGCTCATCGCACAGGCCGAGCGCGTCCGCGAGCGGGCACGCGCCGCCGGCGTCTGGTAATTGTATAAGGTGTTGAGTATGATATTATTCCGGCACGCTTTTTGATGCTGCGGGCGACCTGTGAGTAATGTCCGCAGAGACGAACCCCTTTGAGAGCCTTCAAGAGCAGTTGGACGACGCGGCGGCGTATGTCGATCTCGACGACGGCCTGCTTCGGCGGCTGAAGAACCCCGAACGAATCCTGGAGACGAATCTGACGATTCGGATGGACGACGGGCGACTGGAGACCTTTCGGGCGTATCGCTCCCAGTTTAACGGCGACCGCGGCCCGTACAAGGGCGGCATTCGCTACCACCCGGAGGTGAACCGCGCCGAGGTGAAGGCGCTGTCCGGGTGGATGGTGTACAAGACCGCGACCGTCGATATTCCCTACGGCGGCGGCAAGGGCGGTATCGTCGTCGACCCCTCGGAGCTTTCCGCAACCGAACTGGAACGGCTCACCCGCGCGTTCACGAAGGAACTGCGCCCGTTCATCGGCGCGGACAAGGACATCCCCGCTCCGGACGTGAACACCGGCCAGCGGGAGATGAACTGGGTGAAAAACACCTACGAGACGCTGGAGAACACGACCGAGCCGGGGGTCGTGACGGGGAAGGCGCTCGATTCAGGGGGGTCCGAGGGCCGCGTCGAGGCAACCGGCCGGTCGACGATGCTCACCGCGCGCGAGGCGTTCGCGTATCTCGACCGCGACCTCGAAGGCGCGACCGTCGCGGTGCAGGGGTACGGGAACGCCGGGGCGATTGCGGCCCGACTGCTCGCCGAGGAGACGGGTGCGACCGTCGTCGCCGTCTCCGATTCCTCGGGGGCGATTCACGACCCGGACGGACTCGACCCCGCCGCGGTGCGCGAGTACAAGCGCGACACCGGCTCCGTCGTCGGCTACGAGGGAACGGAGGAGCTGACGAACGAGGAACTGCTCACGCTCGACGTGGACCTGCTCGTTCCCGCTGCGCTCCAGAACGCCATCGACGCCGACCTCGCCGAGTCGGTGCAGGCCGACATGATTGTCGAGGCCGCGAACGGCCCGCTGACGCCGGATGCAGACGACGTGCTCACCGACCGCGACGTGGCCGTCCTACCGGACATTCTCGCGAACGCCGGCGGCGTCACGGTGTCGTACTTCGAGTGGGTGCAGAACCGCCAGCGGTTCGGCTGGACAGAAGCCCGCGTCGACGACGAACTCGAACGGGTCATCACGGACGCCTTCGACGGGTTAACCGAGGCCTACGAGACGTACGACGTGCCGAACTTCCGGACCGCAGCATACATCGTCGCGCTCAAGCGCGTCATCGCCGCGCACGCCGAGGCGGGCACCTGGCCCTAAAGCGAGACGGCGTACGCGAGTAGGAAGCCGAAGTAGACGAGCACCAACAGCCCGAGCGCCTTGTACCGGAACAGGGTGAGGTCAGACTCCTCCCGCTCGTACGCGCGCTCGAAGGCGGCGCGTTCCCGCGTCGTCAGCCGCGCCTCGTGGCGGTGGCCGAGATGGAGGTCGCGGTACGATTCCTGCGTGAACGTCCGGTCGCAGTAGGGGCAGTCGTGTGTCATCAGAGGAATGGTGGCGCTTCGTACGGTCGCGAGACGATCCACAGCGAGGTCATCGTGTAGAACATCATCACGAGCGTGAGGAGATACTGGCTCCGGACGGCCTGAATCCGGGAGGGGAACAGCTCGTAGCCGACGCCGTGGGCGACCCACACCGCGAGCACGTGGCCGGCGATGACGAAGGTGAGCGACGCCAGCCCGAACCAGCCCGGAATCGTGAGCACAAACGCCTGGCCCGGCGAGAGCGGGTTCGCGAGCGCGTTCGCGAGCGCGGGCACCAGATTCAGGAAGTAGCCCAGATAGTGGGCGACGTGGTAGCCGGCGGCAATAGCCAGCAGCGACGGGGCAAACCGCGCGGCGAGGGCAGCCGAATCGAGCGTCGTGTCCGCAATCCGGCGACCGTAGCGTATCGAGAGCAGATACACGCCGAGGAAGCCGGCGAACCCGACCGCGAGCACGAGCGGGTACAGGAGCACCGGCGGAACGCCGAACCCGACGACTGCGCGGGCGAAGCCGGCCCACGGCGCCGTGGCCACCAGTCCGTCGTACGTCGTCCCCCACAGCAGCGCGACGATGAACGCGATATCGCCGGTCGAGTCGACCCACGGCGTCTGCAGCCCCGCGCCCGGCGACCGGAGCTTCAGACTGCCGTCCTCGACGGTGAGCGGTGCGACCCGACCGTAGGCGTCGAAGACGCGCGCGACGGGGTCGTACTCGGTGAAGTAGTCGTCGCCGACGACCACGCCACCGAGCACCGTCACGACCCCGTACAGCGCCACGGCGGTCGCGAGTAGCTGGGCCGCGTCGGCGAGTGGACTCACCACCTCGACCCAGATGAGGGTGAGCAGGCCGACGGTCGCGAGCCAGCCGCCGTCGACCGGAAGCTCGCGGTCGAGCGATGGGAGCCAGCCGGCGATAGTTCGGAACGGATTGAGCACGGGCCAGCTGTTCCCGACGAGATACGACGACATCGCGAGTCCGGCCCACCAGCCACCCCACACGAGCAGGATGGCCGCGTTCCGGAGCGGGTCGGCCGGCACGTCGGCAAGCAGCGCGACCGGGAACTCGGAGCGCCCAGCCAAAAATCCCGTCGCGAGGACGACGACGAGTCCGAGCAGCCCGACGGCTCGACCCAACCCGACGAGCAGGTCGTGACGCGTCGTGCCGACGGTGCGTCGGTACTCGTGGACGTACCGGAGGAACTCCCGGTCCGTCGCGAGCGACGAGAGGACGAAGGAGACGCCGACGACGCCGCCGCCGGTGGCGAGAAACAGCCACGTGGGGACGGCGACGCCGCGGCCGGCGTTCGCGCCGAGGCTCCCGCTGTGGGCGAGCGCTCGGCCCACGAACGCGACCGTCGTCGATACCGCGGCGAGCGAGAGACAGAACACCCGCCACCACCGTGCTCGCGTATCGGTCATCGCACACCGTTGTGCCGCCCGCCACCTATAGCCGTCGGAACCGAGCGGCTCATAGGAGGGCTTTTGTCGATAGGGTCGCAAGCCGCGGGTATGAGCCACGCGGACGAATCAGACGACCACGGCCACCATCTCCCCGCCGTCGAGGACTGGCCTCGCGGCTTCGGCGAGGCATCCTGGTGGCCATTCGTGACGGCAGTTGGCGCGGCAATCATCTACGCCGGCGCGGCGATGTACATCCTCTCGCAGGGGAGCGACCCGCTCGTCTCGCTGGAACTCAGCCTCGGCGTCTTCGCACTCGGCGTCGTCGGCTTCATCGTCGGGCTCTACGGCTGGACCTACCACGCCTTCATCGCCGCCTACTGGGAGGAAAGCTCGGGCGGGGTCGGCCTCAGGCTCGGCATGTTGGCGTTCCTCGGCTCCGAAATCGCGACTTTCGGTGCCGGCTTCGTCTACTACTTCTTCATCCGCTCTGACGCGTGGACGGCAGAGACCCTGCCGGAACTCGTCACCAGCGGTGACATCTTCGGGAGCCTCGTCATCGCGAACACCGTCTTACTGATTATCTCCTCGATTACGCTCCACTACGCGCACGTCGCGCTCCGCAACAGCGACCGCCGTCGCTTCATCGGGCTGCTCGGACTGACGCTCGCGCTCGGTGTCGTCTTCCTCGGCGGTCAGGTGTACGAGTACTACGAGTTCATCGTCCACGAGGGGCTCACCCTCGGCGGCGGCGTGTTCAACTCCGCCTTCTACGGACTGACCGGACTCCACGGGCTGCACGTGAGCCTCGGTGCGGTGCTTCTCGGCATCGTCTTCGTGCGGTCGCTGTTCGGACAGTACACCGCCGAGAACCACACCTCAGTCACCACGGTCTCGATGTACTGGCACTTCGTCGACGTGGTGTGGGTGTTCCTCGTGCTCGTGCTCTACGTCGGCGCGGTCGTCTGAACGGTCACACGAGCTTTCCGCTTCTCCTCGCTCGCGATACCACTTTCCGCGACGCGTGTCGTCACCTGATATGGACGCATCCGAACTCGAATCGCGGCTCGGGGTTCCCGTGGCGACGTTCGACTCGACGCCCGACACGAGCGGCTATCTCCGCCGGCGGATACCGGACGCGCCCCACGGTAGCTTCGCCGTCGCGAACGAGCTCACCGCCGCACGTGGACGCACGGGGAACGCGTGGGCTGCCCCGCCCGGCGGGGTCTGGTCGTCGACGCTGCTGTACCCCGACCTCGACCCCGCGCAGGTGGGACGGCTCACGGTCGCTGGCGGCGTGGCCGCCTGTGAGATGGCACGCTCCGTCGGCGTCGACGCGCGGCTGAAGTGGCCCAACGACGTGGTGGTCGACCGCGACGGGACTCGCTACAAACTGGCCGGCGTGCTCACCGAGGCGATCGTCGATGCCGTGCCGGTCGTCGGCAAACCGGTCGGTGACGTGTTCGACGACCCCGACGAACTGGAGGCGGTCGTCATGGGAATCGGGGTGAACGCCGACCTCGACCCGGCCGACCTCGACACCGACCGCCCGGTCACGACGCTCCGGAGCGAACGGGAGGAGCCGGTCGACCGCCAGACGGTCGCCGCCCGACTCCACGAGCGCCTGCTCGCGTGTGCCGACAGCGTCGAGACGGACGACGGATTCGCCGCCGTGCTCGACCGGTGGCGCGAGCACGCGAGTACGCTCGGCGAGCGCGTGCGCGTCGAGACGGACGAGGAGACAATTCGCGGGACGGCGACCGGAGTGAGCGAGACGGGCGCGCTGCTGGTCGAAACAGAGCGCGGACGGCGAGAAGTGACGGACGGCGAGTGTGCGTCGCTGCGGCGCGACGACTGATTACTGGTTCGCGAGGAACTCGTCGGGGTTCTCGGTGAACTCCTCGTAGTCTTCCTGTGAGACGACGAGCACCTCACCGAGCATGGCGGAGTGGCCGACGCCACAGTACTCCGCACAGTAGAGCTGGTAGGAGTTGCCGATGGCTTCGTCGTTCAGCTCCGTGGTGATAGTGTTGTACTTGCCCGGCATGGCGTCCTGTTTCAGCCCGAGCTTCGGGACGTGGACGGCGTGGAGCCAGTCGACGGAGTTGACGTGGAGATACACCTGCGTGTTGGCCGGGAGGACGAGCGGCTCGCCGCTGCTGCTGCTCGTCGAGACCATCGTGGAGACGTTGCCGTTCTCCATCGTCTCGGTGTAGTTGAACGTCCAGTAGTACTTCTGGGCGGTCACCTCGATTTCGACGATTTCGTCCTGTCGCTCCGGCGGCGGGCCGACGGCACCGGGGTAGTCGTGGGTGACGGCCGGCTCGACCGCGTTCGGGTTCTGTGCGGCCGTGACACCACCGACGAGCGGGCTCCCGAGGGCGGCGTAGGCGGCGACGCCGACGAACAGCAGGACGATGGCGGTCGTGATGGTCCACGTGATTTCGAGACGACGGTTCTCCTGTGTCGGTTTCGGGTCGTCGTTGTTGCGGTAGCGGACGACCGTGTAGATGAGAATCGCCTCGACGACCACCGCGATGATGGCGGCGACGTAGAGGAGTTCGAGGTTGAGCGGATTGATGATGCCGATGTTCTCGGACGGCTGTGCCGCAGCCGGGCCCACGGCGACGGCGAGTAGCGCGAGCACCGTCGCGACGGCCCCCGCAACGCGCGTACGTTTCATAGCCGCAGTTAGGAGTGGCCCCACATTAACCCCGCGATGCGTGCTATCCGCAAGAAGCGCGGGGCATAAGTAGAGCCGAGACCTTGCTCTGGTAATGAAGCGGCCGCAGTTCACGACGCTGCTCGCGACGACCGTCGTCGGGGTGTATCTCCTCGTCGTCGCCGGCGCGACGGCCACCGTCGCCGACGCCACGGCCGCCTGTACGTCGTGGCCCCTGTGTGCACCCTCCTCCGTGAGCGCCGTCGTCGCGCTCGGCCACCGCACCGCCGCGCTCGTCGTCGGACTCCTCCTCGTCGGCTCCATCGCCGTCGGCTGGTCGGACAGCTCCCGCCGCGTCAAGGGTGCCCTGCTCGCCGCGCTCGCGCTCTACCCGGTACAGGTCGGCATGGGCGCAATCGTCGTCTTCGCGGGCGCGAGCGGTCTCACTCCCGGTCTCCACCTCGGCGTCGCCGTCGCCATCTTCACCGCGCTCACCGCCGCGCTCGCGTGGCAACTCGAAGCCGACACGGGACGCGACGACGTGCCCGAGGAGCCGTTCGAGGAGTCCGTCGCCGACGCCGACCCGTCCGAGTCGACCGTCACGTTCGACTCCGCGTTCGAGCGCGTCCGCGAGACGCTCTTTGCGTACTTCCGGCTGATGAAGCCGCGGTTGATGTGGCTGCTCGCGCTCGTGGCCGCCGCCGGGATGTCGCTCGCCGGCGGTCCGGAGGGGTTGACCGTCCGCACTATCGTCTTCACGCTCGGGGGCGGCGTCCTCGCCATCGGTGCCTCGGGGACGTTCAACCACGTCCTCGAACGCGACATCGACCGCCGGATGAAACGCACCAGCGACCGCCCGCTGGCGACGGAGCTCGTCCCGGTTCGCAACGCGCTCGCGTTCGGGTTCGCGCTCGCGGCCGCCTCGCTCGTCGCCTTCCTCCAGGTGAACGTCTTCGCCGCCACGCTCGGCTTCATCGCCATCGTGTTCTACTCGGTCATCTACACGCTCGTGTTGAAGCCGAACACCGTCCAGAACACCGTCATCGGCGGCGTCGCCGGCGCGCTTCCGGCGCTCATCGGCTGGGTCGGCGTCACCGGCGACATCGGTCTGCCGGGCGTCGTGCTCGCCGTGACCATCTTCCTGTGGACGCCGGCCCACTTCTACAACCTCGCGCTCGCCTACAAGGACGACTACGCCCGCGGCGGCTTCCCGATGATGCCCGTCGTCAGCGGTGAGACCAAGACGCGCAAACACATCGTCTGGTATCTCGCGGCCACGCTCGCGAGCGCCGGCGTGCTCACCGCGGTCAGCAACCTCGGCGTCCTCTACGCCGTCACGACGGTCGGCTTCGGCGCGCTCTTCTTGGGAATGGTCGTCCGACTCCACCGCGAGCGCACCGAGGGGGCGGCGTTTCGCGCGTTCCACGCCTCGAACGCCTACCTCGGTGCCTTGCTCGTGGCCATCGTCGTCGATTCCCTCGTCGTATGAGCACCATCGCCGCGGTTCGTGAGCGCCGCCCCGCCACCCGGACGCTCGTCTACTGGGCCGCCATCCTGAACGCACAGCTACTCGTCGTCATCCTCTACTCCCTGCTCGTGAGCGGGCCGCCGGGGTCGCTGCGTGGCATCTTCATCCTCGCGATGCCGTGGCTGTGGCTCGACCTCTCGTGGTGGGCGTACCGCAACACCGACCTGCCGCGCGTGACCGGTCGAAAGCGGCTCGTCGCCGCCGCGCTCGCCGGGGGGTACTTCCTCGTCCTCGCGTTCGCGGGCGGCGTCCTCCTGCCGGGTATCGGCGACCGCGCCACCGGGTTCCGGCTCGTCACCTACCAGATACCCCCCGGTTTCGCGCCCGCGCTGCTGTACAGCGGTGAGCGGTTCGTCGTGAATCTCATCCCGTACAAGGTCGTCGGCTATCTCGCGCTCGCGTGGCTGGTCTACGGGACGATTGCCGACGTGTCCGGCTCCGTCGGTGCGGGGCTGCTCGGTCTCTTCTCGTGTGTCTCGTGTGTGCTCCCGGTCATCGCGGGCGTGCTCACGACCGTCACGGGGAGTGCCGGCTTCGCCGCCACCATCGGCCAGCAGTCGTATCTGCTCTCCACGAGCGTGTTCGTCGCGACCGTGCTCCTGCTCCGGTGGCGGCCGACGGTGGCAGACCTCTCGCGGCTCCGTCCGTGACCGTTAGGGGCTTGCCGTCCGCGCTCGTTTTTCATCTGTGACCCACGTCGAAATCACCTACTGCGTCCCGTGTGGCTATCTCGACCGCGCCCTCAAGCTCCAGCGCGCCGTGCTCCAGAACTTCGGCCAGTCCGTCGACCGTGCGACCCTCGTCACCGGCGACCACGGCGTCTTCCGCGTGGCCGTGGACGGCGAACCAATCTGGGACCTGAGCGAGGACGAGTACGACGTGGACGACATCGTCCGCCGGGTGCGCGCCGAACTGTAGCGGGCGACGGAACACAACCGCTTAGACGCCCGCGCCACGAGTCGCGGTATGGTTATCAGTGCGTCGGACGTGCGCCGGACGTACGGCGAGACGGTCGCGCTCGACGGCGTCTCGCTCGACATCGACGCCGGCGAGATCTACGGCCTCATCGGCCCGAACGGCGCGGGCAAAACCACGCTCGTCCGCGCGCTCACCGGGACGACCGACCCGGAGGGCGAGGTGCGACTGCTCGGCGAAGACCCGAAGCGCGCCGACCCGCAGCGGCTCGGCCTGCTGCCACAGGAGTTTTCCCCGCCGGCGCGGCTGACGGCCCGCGAGGTGGTCAGCTACTACGGCGGTCTCTACGACGAGTCGCGCGACGTGGACGAGACGCTGGCCGACGTTGGACTCACGGACAGCGGAAACACCTACTACGAGGACCTTTCTGGCGGGCAGAAGCGACGGGTGTGCGTCGCCACGACGCTCGTGAACGACCCCGACGTGTTGTTCTTGGACGAGCCGACGACGGGTATCGACCCGCAGGGTCGCCGGGACGTGTGGGGGCTCATCGACGCGCTCGCCGACGCCGGCGCGACGGTGCTCGTCACGACCCACTACATGGAGGAGGCCGAGCGGCTCTGTGACCGCGTCGGCCTGCTCGCCGGCGGCCGACTCGTCGCGGAGGGACCGCCCGCCGACCTCGTCGCAGAACACGGTGGCCGCCCGCGCGTCGAGATTCGCGCCGACGACCCCGACCACGCCCGCGAGGTGTTGGCCGCCGCGGAGTACGCCTTCGTCCCCGACGAGCGCCGGCTCGTCGTCGACGACGTTGCTCCCGACGAGGTGGGCGACGTGGCGACGACGCTCACCGACGCCGGGGTCGCCTACGACGGCCTCCTGTGGCGACAGCCCGACCTCGAAGAGGTGTATCTCCAGCTCACCGGCCAAACCGTCGGAGCCAGCGGGACGCCCCGCGAGGTGGGCGATGAGTAGAGCCGGTCGCATCCGGTCGGAGACCGTCGCCGCGGGGAAGGCGTTCCTCCGCCGGCGTACCGCCGTCTTCTTCACGTTCTTCTTCCCGGCCATCATCATCCTCATCTTCGGGGCTCTGGTCAACACGGCCGGCGGGACTGGCGGGCTGTTCACGGAGCCGCCGGGCTACTACGTTCCGGGCTACCTCGCCGTCGTCGTGTTGTTCACGCCGCTCTCACGGGTGGGAAGCGAGGTCGCCCGCCACCGCGAGGACAACCGCTTCGAGAAGCTGGCGACGACGCCGCTCCGCCGGTGGGAGTGGCTGGCGGCACAGACGCTCGTCAACGTCGGCATCATCGGCGTCGCCGCAGCGGGTATCCTCCTGCTCGTGTTGGCCGTTACCGGCGCGTCTATCGTCTTCTCGCCGCTGCTCGTCCCGTTCGTCGTGCTCGGCGTCGCGTTGTTCTGTGGCCTGGGCGCGATTCTCGGCAGCTTGTCGGACTCCTCGGACGGCGTCATCGCGGCCTCGAACGGGGTCGCGCTCCCACTGCTCTTCTTATCCGAGACGTTCGTTCCCCAGTCGCTCCTCCCGGAGTGGCTCCCGCTGTGGGTGTCGCCGCTGACGTACTTCTCGCGCGGCGTGCGGGCCGTCGCCTACGAGCCACCGGGGACGCTCGCCACCTCGCAGGTGCCGGGCGGGTTTGGCGTCGCGGAGTCGAATCTGCTCGTGCTGGCCGGCCTGACGCTCGCCTTCTTCCTCGTCGGGGCTGCGACGCTCCCGCGGACCGACTGAGAAACCGTTTTCCGAACCCGACGGCGAGTGGTGGTATGCAACTCTCCACGCTCCCCGACCGACCGTTCGAACTCGCGGAACTGCGCGAACTCAACGAGAGCGGCCGCTTTCGAGCGGTCTTCCCCGCCGGCGTCTTCGACTTCGAGGGCACCGACGCGAAACTCGTCCCGGCTGTCGTGCTCGTCACGCCCGGCGACGGCGAGGAGAGAGATGAGAATGACGGCGACACAGCGGGTGGCCGCGTCGTCGCCGTCGGCTACGACTTCGAGGAGCGGTGGCAACGGATTTCGAGCGAGCCGGCCGGCGAGCGCGTTCAGGAGCAGGTCGAACAGGCCGCGGCGGAGCTCAGAGAGTGGGCGGCCGAGACGGACCAGCGGTGGGCGATGTCGGACGGCGCGACCGCGCTGGCCGAACACATGGGCGCACTGGAGGAGTAGCTCAGGCCGGGACGAACTCGAAGGTGTAGACGTGATTCAGGAGGACGTACGCCAACACGCCGAGCGTGAGCGAGACGCTCCAGACGGCGACGGTAATCCGTCCGACACGGGCGTGGGCCGTCTGGCGAATCTCGTCGACGCTGTGGCTCAGTCCGATAGTGATGTTGTACAAGACCAGCGGCACCGACAGCGCCGAGAGCACGATGTGGATGCCCAGCATCGCAAGGTACAGATAGTACGGCAGGTCGGGGCCGACGAAGTCCTTGCGACCGCCGCCACCGGTCTTGAGCAGGTACATCACGAGGAACACCATGATGAGGGTGAACGAGGCGATCATCAGCCGGCGGTGCGTCTCGACGTTCCCCTGCCGGATGTGGTACCAGCCGGCGACCAGACAACAGACAGCGACGGTGTTGACCAGCGCGATGGCGTGTGAGAGCAGATTCACCGTCCCCAGTCCGATGTCAGGGTAGAAGTCGAGGCCGAAGTAGAGCGTCCCGATGACGAGCACGTAGCCGACGACGCTGAGCACGGCGACGACGGCCCGAGGGCGGCGTTTCACGACCGAACTGTCCGCGAGACTCATACTCGTGATTGGGAGTCGGCACAAGTAGCCGTTCCGCTTCCCGAACAAGCGAGGTTGTACTCGCACAACCCTGCTGGGGACCGTCAGCCGCTCCGTAACTGTGAAAGCGTCCGGGTGTGCAAGTGTTGCCATGAGTACACAGGACTCCGAGGACCGGACCATCCGCTGTCTGGTCGCGAAGGTCGGTCTCGACGGCCACGACCGCGGCGCGCACGTCATCGCCCGGGCGTTCCGCGACGCCGGCTTCGAGGTCATCTACTCCGGACTCCACAAGTCGCCCGACGAAATCGTGCAGGCCGCCGTCCAGGAGGACGTGGACGTGCTCGGCATCTCCATCCTCTCTGGTGCCCACAACACGCTCGTGCCGAAAATCGTGGAAGGACTCGAGTCGTACGACGCCTTCGAGGACACGCTCGTGCTCGTGGGCGGTATCATTCCGGACGAGGACCGCGACGAGCTGTACGAGATGGGCGTCGACGGCATCTTCGGTCCGGGGTCGTCGATGGCAGAGACCATCGAGTTCGTCCGCGAGAACGCGCCCGAGCGATGAGCGACCTCATCGAGGAACTGCTCGCCGGCAAACACCGGGCGCTCGCCCGCGTCATCTCGAAGATCGAGGACCGGTCGCCCGGCTACCGCGAGCTAGTGAGCCAGCTTCACGAACACACGGGCAACGCGACGGTCGTCGGCATCACCGGCTCGCCCGGTGCCGGCAAGTCGACGCTCGTCGACAAGATGGCGGAGACGTACCGCGAGCGTGGCGAGACGGTCGGCGTCATCGCTATCGACCCCTCGTCGCCCTTCTCCGGCGGCGCGGTGTTGGGCGACCGCATCCGGATGGCATCGAACGTCGGCGACATGGACGTGTTCTTCCGGTCGATGTCGGCCCGCGGCACGCTCGGCGGGCTCTCGACGGCGACGACGGATGCCGTGAAGGCACTCGACGCCTTCGGAAAGGACCGCATCATCATCGAGACGGTCGGCGCGGGCCAAAACGAGGTGGACATCGTCGGCACCGCAGATACGGTCGCCGTGCTCGTTCCGCCCTCTTCGGGAGACGACGTACAGATGCTGAAGGCCGGCATCCTCGAAATCGGCGACGTGTTCGTCGTCAACAAGGCCGACCTCGACGGGGCCGACCGCACCGTCCAGGAGCTCAAGGAGATGGTCCATATGCGCGACGCCTCGCCGCTTGCCGGCACCGCCGGCCACCACGGCGTCGAGACCGACGCGGTCGGCGAGGAAGACGAGGACGAGACCGACGACGGTGACGACGACACGTGGACCCCGCCAATCGTCGAGACGGTCGCCAAGACCGGCGAGGGGGTCGAGCCGTTCCTCGACACGCTCGCCGACCACCGGGCGTGGCTCGAAACCTCGGGGGAACTCACCGAACAGCGGCGCGACCGCTACGAGGAGGAGATTCGTCGCCTACTCCGTGAGGGTGCGGGCGAGTTGATTCGCGAAGAAATCGAGCGACAGGGCGGACTCGACCGCTACGTCGACACCATCGTCGCGAAGGAGACCGACCCGTACGCCGTCACCGAGGAGCTGCTCGCCCCGCTGCGCGAGTCGGTCCGCGAGTAGCTCACGCCAGCCGCTGGTGTTCGACCTTCAGACACTTGTCCTGAACGAACCGACGCCCGGAGTCGGCGACGCGCTCGCCCGACTCGCTGTCGCGAATTCCGAGTTGGAGCCACACGGTGTCGACGTCCTCGCGGGCGAGCACCTCGTCGACGATGCCTGACACCTCCGCGCTCGGCCGGAACACGTCCACGAGGTCGATGTCCTCCGTAACGTCCGAAAGCGAATCGTACGCCGGTTCGCCGAGCACCTCGTCGGTCGTCGGATTCACGGGGATGATACGGTAGCCGTGGTCTTGGAGATACTTCGGGACGCCGTGGGCCGCCTTTCCCGGCGTGGCCGAACAGCCGACGACCGCGATGGTCTCTGCTTCGAGCGCCGCCGTCAACTCCGCGTCGTCTGTCGTCGCCATACTGGGTGGTCGCGTCCGGTGAGCAAAAGCCTCGGGGCGACTACGCGAACCGACCGACGATGAACGCGCCCGCGGCGAGCAGTTGGCCGTACTTCAGCCACGCCTGACTCCGCGTCGGGTCGGAAAATCCCCAGTAGCCGGCGGTCACCATCACCGCGTCGGGGACGGCGACGGCAACGAGATACGCGACGCCGAAGTCGGCGAGCAGATACGGGAGCGGACTCCCGGCGACGCCGACGAGCAGTGCAGCCATCGCAATCTGGAGCGCACGTCGCTCCCCGACCGCGATTGGAAGCGTGTTCAGCCCCTCCTCTCTGTCGCCGGCGACATCCTCCACGTCCTTGATGACCTCCCGCGAGAACGTCGCCAGCGCGGCGAGCACGGCGAGGACGGCCACCGGCCGGAGCGCACCGCCGACGGCGGCCCCGCCGAACAGGAACGTCGACCCGCCGAGACAGCCCACGACCGCGTTGCCGACGCCCGGAAGCCCCTTGAATAGTTTCGTGTACGCGACGAGCGCGACGAGATTCACGACGGCAATCGCCACGGCGAGCGGCGGGAGCACGAGCGCCAACCCGACCGCGACGACAAACTGTGTCGCGGCGAACGCGAGGGTCTCGCGCGGCGTCACTGCACCCCGTGGAATCGGCCGTCTCGGTTGGTTGATGGCGTCGATTTCGCGGTCGAAGTAGTCGTTGATGGCGTTGCCGGCCCCGACGGCGAGCATCGTCGCGAGCACGGCCGCGGCCGCGCGGACCGGCGGGCCCGTGTCGACGAGCAGCCCCGGCGTCGGTGCGGTCCCGGCGACGACCGCACCGATGGCTGTGAGCAGTCCCGACGTGAGTGCGTTGCCGGGACGCGTCAGCTCGATGAGTCCGCGAAGCCGCTGCATGGTTGGTTGTTACGAGACGCGAGTATGAACGCGTCGGTCCGGAACGTTTCCGATGGAAGGGCTTTTGAATACCACCCTGCTACGCAGTGGTGAGGGCCCTTAGCTCAGCCTGGACAGAGTGCGTGGCTTCGGACCACGTTGCCGGGGGTTCAAATCCCTCAGGGCTCGTTCCTTCCTTCGCTCGTCAGTTCACGACACCTGCCAGTCTGTGAACCGATCCACACAGGCAGAACTCTCGGATGCGTGGTCGTCGGGTGTGTCGTGTCGGTGTTCGGTACGTGCTGTTGTGACAGTGGTGTCCACCCACAGGACTATCGGGCCAGGAACCCTCCTGTTCGGGATGGCAGACGACAAAAGTGGGCGAGAGAAGCAAGCGCGGGACGCCGACAACCGCCAGCGACGCCGGGACATCGAGGCCGAACTCGAACGGGGTGACGAACCAGAGCCGCCGATCGAGACGGACGTTCTCGCGGCGCTCGAGTCGGAGCTGGAGCCGCTCAGCTTCCCCGTGACGGGCGCGAAGCTCGTCGCGGCGGTCGGTGACACCGACGTTCCGGCCCCGACGGAAACGTACACCGTCGCCGAGCTAGTGCCGGACGCGGAGGTCGAGACGTTCGACTCACCGCGGGCGGTCCGGCTGCAGATACAGCGGCCGACGGTCGCGATGGCGATGAAACGAGTCGTTGAGGCGAGCACCGGCCTCCCACACAGGGACCGATTCGGCTCACAGCGGGAGGCGTATCTCAAGACCTTCCACGCGCTCCAACGACTCGACGGTGACGACGACGATGCTCTCGTCTCGGCCGTCGCCGAGTGGATTGTCGAGCAAATCCACGAGAAAAAAGAGGTGCCGGGGTCGCGGGCCGTGCGGCGACAGGCGGCGAAGCTGTGTCGCGCGAACGGGTATCAGATTCGCAACGACGACTGGCTCGGCGTCTGAACACGCGGCCGACCCCTCGCGACTCTGGTTCGATTCGTCACCGGTTGGCTTCGAACTCCTCGCGTGAAATCGTGTACCGGACCATGTCGTACACGTCGCCGTCGGGGTCCACGGCACTGCGGCGCAGCCGTCCCTCGCGGCGACCGCCGAACCGGTCGACGTACTTCCGGATAGCGCGTTCCGACGGTTCGTTTTCGGGGATGTGTTCGACCGCGACCATCGCCAAATCGAGGCGGTCGAAGGCAACTTCGAGCAGGCGGGCCGCGCGCTCACCGGAGTAGCCGTTCCCCCACGCCGGCTTGCGGAGCCACGCGCCGAGCGTGGCGAGGTCGCGGTCCCAGTCGACGCCGAGTCCGCCCATGCCGACG
Source organism: Halosegnis longus (assembly GCF_009663395.1). Taxonomy (NCBI): domain Archaea; kingdom Methanobacteriati; phylum Methanobacteriota; class Halobacteria; order Halobacteriales; family Natronomonadaceae; genus Halosegnis; species Halosegnis longus. The sequence goes on from NZ_QKNW01000001.1 coordinate 1,883,087, forward strand.
AACTCGCCTGCCAGGTCGCCCTCGGTCGCGTACAGCGCGTACTGGCTCGCCTCGTCGTTCGCGAACTGCTCGCCGGACTGTTCGATGAACTCGGCCGACTCCTTGGGCGTCTCGTGTGGCTCCCACGTCACGTAGCGCGTAATCTCGTCGATGTGTGGCGCGTCCTCGTTGACGTACTGATAGAACTCCAAGGGGTCGAACGTCTCCGGGCGGAGCGCCTCGTAGCGGAGGCGGTCGGATTCGAGTGTCTCGGGAAACAGCGACATACTCGTCGGGCGAGCCGTGGCGGCTAAAACGGTTTCCCACCCTGTCAAGCCCTGACAACCGAGGGGGGACGGGACCGTCCGAAACGACTACCCACCGGCCCCCGCTACCGTAGACAAGAGCAGTATGCAGGGGCCACTATGACCGACTGGACGGAGAAGTATCGTCCGACGACGCTGTCGGAGGTGCGGGGGAACAACTCCGCGCGCGACGACCTGAAGGAGTGGGCGGAGACGTGGGACGACCACAGGGAGGCGGTCATCATCTACGGCTCGCCCGGCGTCGGGAAGACCAGCGCGGCCCACGCGCTCGCCAACGACATGGGGTGGCCGGTCATCGAACTCAACGCCTCCGACCAGCGCACCGGCGACATCATCGACCGGGTCGCGGGCGAGGCGGCCAAATCGAGCACGCTCACGCAGGCGAAAGAGGGAGAGCCGGGTCGCCGCCTCGTCATCATGGACGAGGCGGACAACATCCACGGGACCTACGACCGCGGGGGGGCCCGCGCCGTCACGAGCATCGTGAAGGAGGCGAGCCAGCCGATGGTGCTCATCGCGAACGACTTCTACGACATGTCGCGGGGACTCCGCAACGCCTGTCAGAGCATCGAGTTCCGCGACGTGTCGGCCCGCTCCATCGTCCCGGTGCTCCGTGACCTCTGCCGGAAGGAAGGTATCGAGTTCGATGAGGACGCCCTCGAACGCATCGCCGAACAGAACAGCGGCGACCTCCGGGGTGCGGTGAAGGACCTCCAGGCCATCGCGGACGGCCGCGACGCCATCGCCATCGAGGACGTGACCAGCGGGGAGCGCGACACGACGAAGGGCATCTTCGAGTTCCTCGATTCCGTCCTCAAGGAAGACGACCCCGAAGACGCCCTGTATCTGACCTACGACGTGGACGAGACGCCCGACGACCTGCTGTTGTGGGCCGAGGACAAGGTGCCGAAGGTGTACGACGCCGGCGAACTCGCTCGCGCGTACGACTACCTGGCGCGTGCCGACCGCTGGCTCGGGCGCGTCCGCGCGACGCAGAACTACGCCTACTGGCGGTACGCGACGGACAACATCGCGGCCGGCGTCGCCGCTGCGCGCGACGAGACCCGCGGCGGGTGGACGCGCTACGGCGGTGCACCCTACCGCTCATCGAAGGACAAGACCCGCGACGAGGTCGCGACCCAAATCGCGCAGGTCGCCGGCGTCTCCACCGCGACCGCCCGCCGCGACATCGTCCCGTTTCTCGCCGTGATGACCCACCACTGCAAGAACCGCGACCTCACGGTCCGGATGGCCGCCCGCTACGAGTTCGGGACGAGCGAGGTGGCCTTCGTCACCGGGTCGGGCGAGCCGACGAACAAGGTGCAGTCGGTCGTCGAGGACGCGGAGGAACTGCGCGGCGAGGCCGCCGAGGAGCACGGCGGCGACGTGTTCATGGAGCGCGTCGAGGAGGCCGCCGCAGAAAGCGAGTCGGCACAGGACGAGAGTGGAAGCGTCGACGCCGTCGACGACGACGTGCTCGCCGAGGACGAGGCGGAGTCGGACGAGGAGCCGACGGAGCCGGACGACGACTCCCAGTCCGGGCTGTCGGACTTCATGTGATTACTCGCCGAGCCCCGGAATCGCGACCCGTCGTTCGACGCGACCCATCAGGGCCGACGCCGAGAGCACGAGCCCGAGATAGATGATACCCGCGAGCACGAGCAGTTCGAAGTAGCGGAAGTTGCCCGAGGCGATGTCCTGCGTTCGCTTGTACAGTTCGGGAACGGTGATGAACGCCGCCAGCGAGGAGTACTTGATGAGGTAGACGAGCTCGTTGCTCCAGCCGGGAATCGCGTATCTGAGTCCCTGCGGCAGGACGATTCGCCGCATGGTCTGGAGCTTCGATAACCCGACCGCGCGCCCGGCGGTGAGCTGGCCGGCCTCGACCGACTGCAGCGCAGACCGGATATACTCCGCCTGGTAGGCGGAGCTGTTGATGGTGAAGCCGATCATGGCGACCAGCGCCGCCTGCGCGGGGACGAACCCCTCGCCGACGAACGGGAGTTCACGCAGGGTCGCCGACAGCGACAGCCCGTAGTAGAGGACGAACAGCTGCGCGAGCAGCGGCGTCCCGCGGATGAGCTCCGTGTAGCCGAGCGCAATCCATCGGGTCACGGAGCCGCCGTAGACGCGGGCGACGGCGAGCGGCACCGCGATGACCAGCCCCGCAGCCATCGCGACAATCGTGAGGATGATGGTGAGCCACGTCCCGGTGACAGCGGCCGGAAGCGCCTCGCCCGCGACCCGGAGAAACGAGAACAGCCCGCCGAGAGGCGTGCCGTCCCACGTCGCCGCGAGCGACCGGAACGTCTCGACGGGCAGCAGCGGCGCGCGCGGGTCCATCCCGAGCAGGTCGGCCCCGACCCACTGGTAGAGCCACCGCAGGGTGAGATACCCCCAGAAGACACCGAACGCGAGCCACCGGACCAGCCCGCCGCCGGTGGCCTCGACGACGCGACCCCGCACCGTCGATGCCGTGCTCATCGGTCGATGCCACCGTGGAGTTCGGTGAGTCGGCGGAGGAACGCGCCCGTCCGCTCGTGGTCCGGCCGCTCGAACAGCCGTTCGGGCGGCCCCTGCTCGACGAGCCGCCCGTCATCGAGGAAGGTGAGCCGCGAGGCGGTCGAGCGGGCGAAGCCCATCTCGTGGGTGACGACGAGCATCGTCATTCCCTCGTCAGCGAGGTCGCGCATCACGGAGACGACCTCGCCGACCAGTTCGGGGTCGAGCGCGCTCGTCGGCTCGTCGAACAGCATAATCTCGGGGTCCATCGCCAGCGCGCGGGCGATGCCGACGCGCTGTTTCTGACCGCCCGACAGCTCCGCGGGGTACGACTCCGCCTGTTCGAGCAGACCGACCCGTTCGAGTTGGTCGCATGCGTCCGCGACGGCCTCATCCTTCGAGAAGCCGCGCACTCGTCGCAAGCCGAGCGTGACGTTCTCCAGGGCCGTGAGGTGGGTGAAGAGATTGAAATCCTGAAACACCATCCCGACCTGCTGGCGGAGCTCGTTCTCGTCGCGGGCGTAGATTGAGGTGCCGTCGAGTCGGATGTCGCCGGTGTCGATATCTGTGAGCCGGTTCACACACCGCAACAGCGTCGACTTTCCGGACCCCGAGGGTCCGATGATGACCTCGACGGCTCCCCGGTCAACGTCGAAGGAGATGCCGTCGAGCACCTCCTCCTCGCCGTACGACTGGTGTACGTCGTCGAACTCCAACAGCGTCACCGGCCCTCACCTCCCGGAATCGCGAACCGTCGCCCGAGCGCGTCGAGCGAGAGGTTCGTCGCCATCGTGAGCACGAAGTACACGGCCGAGATGGCGAGGAAAATCTCGAGAACCGCGGTGTTCCCCTGCTCGGTGAGATAGAGGTTCGTCCCGCGGGTGAGCAGTTCTCCAAGCCCGATGGCGTACGCCACGGAGGTGTCCTTCAGGACGATGGTGAACTCGTTTTGGAAGCCCGGAATCGACCGCCGCAGCGCCTGCGGGACGGTCACCTGCCGGATGGCGTCGAGCTTCGACATCCCGACCGACCGGGCCGCCTCCATCTGGCCGTCGCCGACCGACTGGAGCGCCCCGCGGAAGATCTGTGACTGGTAGGCTGCGCTCCGAATCCCCAGTCCCAGCGCTGCCGCCCAGAAGGCCGCTATCGTGAGCGGGAACAGGAAGTAAAACGCAACGAGGATGATGACGATTGGCGTGCCTCGCACGAGGACGCCGACGCGCTCGACGAGCCTACGGCTGTAACCGGAGCCGTACGTCTCGATGATGCCGGCGGGCAGTCCGAGCAGGAAGCCCAGCACGACGCTCACGGCCGTCAGACAGACCGTGAACACCAGTCCCCAGCCGAGGTACACCCAGTTCGCGGCGATGTACTCCCACGCGCCAGACTGCAGCAGCATTAGCTACCGAACCACTCTGCGGTCAGGTCCTCGTAGGTGCCGTCGTCGCGGACGGTCTGGAGTCCGTCGTTGACGGCCGAGGTGAGGTCGTCGTCGTCCGTCCGCATCCCAAAGCCGTACTGCTCGCCCGTCTCGTAGATGAACGCCACCTCGACGGGCCGCTGGTTGGCGAAGGTGTCGCCCACCGGCTCGTCGATGACGATGGCGTCGATGTTCCCGTTTTCGAGGTCCTCGACCGCGAGCACGTAGTTGTCGTAGCTCGTGTAGTTGGACTCCTCGAGTTCGCCGTTGGCGATGAGCTCATCTTGGATGATGCCCTCACCGGTCGTCCCGGACTGTGCGCCGACCGGGCGACCCGAGAGGTCGCCGAGTTCCGACGGCGAGAAGGAGCCGTCAGAGCGCACGATAACCGACTGGTTCGCCGAGTAGTACGGGTCAGAGAAGTCGATGGTCTCGTCGCGGTCGCCGGTAATCGTCATCGCCGCGGCGATGAAGTCGATGCGGTCGGAGGTGAGCGCCTGGATGAGCGAGCCGAACTCGAACGTCTCCCACTCGGCCAGCTCGTAGCCGTCCATCTCCTCGAAGACAGCCGTCGTGAGGTCGATGTCGAAGCCGACCAGCTCGGAGCCGTCCTGGAACTCGAACGGCTGGAAGCCGGGGGCCGTCCCGGGCGTGACTGTCTCCGTGCTGCCGCCGCCGCTGCTACAGCCGGCGAGTGCAACTGTCGCTGTCGTGCCGACGGTCGCGAGGTACGCGCGCCGGTCCATGCTGAATTCTCGTGACATACCCTATCAGGGTACGGAACAGGCATTTAACGTTTCGCCCGCGGCCAGGCTCCCATCGCCACGAACGTCCGGTCTTTCGGCGCTGGGTCGGTCTCCTGTGTGTCGACGGCCGCCAGGTCGAAGATATCTGCCCACCTCGGGCCGCTTCCCGCTCGGGTTCCTCCCTCGCGGACGCTCACTCCTCCTCTTGGGCATCCACGACCGCCACGCCGGCGAGGTTGACGATGTCTTTCACTTCGTCGCCGCGCTGGAGGACGTGAACCGGCTTGTCCATCCCGACGAGCATCGGGCCGATGGCCTCCGCGCCGCCGAGCCGCTGGAGCAGCTTGTACGCGATGTTGCCGGCCTCCAGGTTCGGGAACACGAGCACGTTCGCCGGCTCGTCGAGGTCGGTGAACTCGTAGGTGTCTTCGAGCATCTCGCTGACGACGGCGGTGTCGGCCTGCATCTCCCCGTCGACCGGGAAGTCGACGCCCGCGTCGGCCCGGAGCGCGTCGGCGGCGTCGCGAATCTTCGCGGTCGCCTCGTTGCGGACGGAGCCGAAGTCGGAGTACGACAGCAGGGCCGCACGCGGCTCGACGTTGAACCGGCGGGCGAGTTCGGCGGTGCGTTTCGTCACTTCCTCGAGCACGGCGGTGTCGGGGTCCTGGTTCACCGTCGTGTCCGCACAGAAGATGACCCGGTCTTTGAACGTGAGCATGTAGACGCCGGCGGCGTACTCGGCGCTGTCCGCCGTGCCGACGACCTGTAACGGTGCGCGAAGCGCCTCGGGGTAGTGGTGCATCAGCCCCGTCAACATCGCGTCTGCGTCGCCCATCTCGACCATCGTGCTGCCGAGGTAGTTGCCGTCCTTGATGAGTTCGCCCGCCTCGCGTCGGGTGATCCCCTTCCGCTGGCGGAGTTCGTGGAGGCGGTCGGCGTACGGCGCGAGGTCGTGGGCGTCGGGGTCGACGATTTCCGGGTCGAACTCCAGGCCGAGGTCGGCCGCGGTGCGGCGAATCTCGTCGGCGTCGCCGATGAGCACCGGCTCGGCGATGCCCTGTTCGAGCAGCTGGTAGGCCGCGCGGATGATTTTCTCGTCGCCGCCCTCGGCGAGCACGACGCGTTTTGGGTCGGCTTTCGCCTTGTTGAGGACGACGCGCATCATCTCGCGACCCTTCCCGAGGCGGGCCTCCAACTGCTCGCTGTAGCTGTCCAAATCGAGGTCCTGTCTGGCCGCGCCCGACTCGATGGCCGCCTCCGCGACGGCGGGGGCGACCTCGAACAGCACGCGCGGGTCGAGCGGTTTCGGAATCACGTAGTTCGGGCCGTAGCGCAGCGGCTCGTCGCCGTACGCCTTCACGACGGCGTCGGGCACGTCCTGTCGGGCCAGCTCCGCAAGCGCTTCCGCGGCGGCGCGTTTCATCGGCTCGTTGATGTCCGTCGCGCGCACGTCGAGCGCGCCGCGGAACAGGAACGGGAAGCCGAGCACGTTGTTCACCTGATTCGGGTAATCCGACCGCCCCGTCGCCATGATGACGGTGTCGTCGCGGGCGTTCTTGGCCTCCTCGTAGCCGATTTCGGGGTCGGGGTTCGCCATCGCGAAGACGGCTGGGTCGGCGGCCATCGACTGCACCATCTCCTCAGAGACGATGCCGCCGACGGAGAGGCCGACGAACACGTCGGCTCCCGCCATCGCGCCGGCGAGGTCCTCGGCGTCGGTCTCGTTGGCGAACTCCTGTTTGTACTCGTTCACGTCGTCGCGGTCGGGCGTAATCGGGCCGGAGGAGTCACACATCACGATGTTCTCCTTGCGTGCGCCCAGCGAGACGTAGAAGCGAGCGGTCGCGATGGCGGACGCGCCGGCACCCGAGAAGACGATGTCCAGCTCGGAGATGTCCTTTCCGGTCACGTCACAGACGTTCAACAGGGCCGCCCCGGAGATGATGGCGGTGCCGTGTTGGTCGTCGTGGAAGACGGGAATGTCCATCCGCTCGCGGAGTTCCTCCTCGATCTCGAAGCAGTCGGGCGCGGAGATGTCTTCGAGGTTGATTCCCCCGAAGGTCGGCTCCATCGCGGCGACGCTCGTGATGATGTCCTGCGGATCCGTCTGGTCGAGTTCGATGTCGAACACGTCGATGTCGGCGAATCGCTTGAACAGGACGCCCTTCCCTTCCATGACGGGCTTGGACGCCTGTGCGCCGATGTCGCCGAGTCCGAGCACGGCACTCCCGTTCGAGACGACGCCGACCATGTTCCCCTTCGCGGTGTAGCGGAAGGCGTCGTCGTTGTTTGCGGCGATGCGGTTACACGGCGCGGCGACGCCCGGCGAGTAGGCGAGCGAGAGGTCCCGCTGCGTGTTCGTCGGCTTCGTCGTCGAAATCTCCACCTTGCCGGGCGGCTCCGACTCGTGGTACTCTAACGCGTCCTCGTCTAATCCCATGGCACTCACCCGCGTTGGGGCCTCAAAAATCCACCCGAAGCGGCATTCGTCAGGCGTCGAATATCGCCGAGCGCGCCGGTTAAGTCTCCGCGGGCCTGACCACTGGTATGCGATTCCGGAGACTCGCCGCGGGGACGGCGGTGCTCGTCGGGGTGACGATGGTGTTGGGAATCTTCACGGCGGCGGCAGGTGCCGGACTCACCTGCCAGATGCGGTGGCCGCTGTGTGACGGTCCGCTGGGCGGGCTGTTCCCGGCCAACTGGCCGAGCTTCATCGAGTGGTTCCACCGACTCGTCGCGGGCGCGACCGGCCTGCCCGTGCTCGCGACGGCCATCCAGTCGTGGCGGACCGACCAGTCCTCGCGCGTCCGCTGCGCCAGCACCGCCGTGCTCGCTATCCTCCCGATACAGGTCGTGCTCGGTGCGCTGACGGTGACACAGTACGGCATCGCCGTGCTATTTGCCCACTTCGCGACGCCGGTGCTCCTGTTTACGCTCTCGACGCTGACGGCCGCGTGGGCCTACGAGCCGCGCGTCTCGGCCGTCACCGGTCGCCGCGCCGCGCTGCTCGCGCTCCCGTTCCTCGCGCTCGCCACCCTGCTCTCGCCGCGGTTCCTCGTCACGTTCACCGCGCCGATTCAGGTGGTGTACAATGGACTACTGCTTGCGGCCCTCGCCGGCCTGCTCGCCGCGGCGGTCTGGATGGACGACGAGCGCGCGACCCAGTTCGCCACGGCCGGCTCGCTGCTCTCGGCTGCGATTCTCATCGTCGGCCGCCGCGCGTACGGCGACGCGGTCGTGTATCTCATCGTCGTCGGACTCGTCGTCGTGTTCGGGTGTACGCTCCTCGCGGCCCGCGTCGGCGACACGAGCAGCGTGAGCCGACGGCTCACGGAAACGAGTTAAGAGAGAACCTCGGCGGAAACTCCGCCGAGATTCGTGGGTGCGTCCCCAGAGCCACGGTGATACCCGTCACCCCCCAGCAACGGGCATCGAAACGGCACCGGCAGGACAGCCATGCGCCGTTTTGTGGCAGTTGAAACAAGCGTCGGGACGGTATTGAGCAGCGTGCCTACGTGCTTAGAGACGCCCAGTATTTATGTGCACACTGGCCGTTCTGTGCGTATGGCAGAGCCGCTCTCTTCCGACGAAATCGACGCACAGCTCCCCGACGAGTGGTCTCGCGAGGGCGACGAAATCGTCCGCCGCTTCGAGTTCGACAGCTATCTCGCCGGCGTCGGCTTCGCCGGCGGTGCCGGCGGGCTCGCGGAGGAGGCGTTCCACCACCCCACCATCACCATCGAGTGGCGCGAGGTGGAGGTGCGGCTGACCACCCACGACGCCGGCGGCATCACCGAGAAGGATATCGACCTCGCGGAGCGACTAACCGAGCTGTACGACTGAGCCTCGAAACCGGCTTATCTCTCGACGCGGTACGTCCGACCGTGCGGCGATGACGATACCGATACCCCCGCTCCGAGCCCCTTGTGACGACGGTGACACCCGAGCCGCACACGCCTGACGCAAGACACTTACTCGCGAGCGCGTAGCTCCTGTATGCTCCGTGCCGACGCCTACGACTACTGGCTCCTCGATTTGGACGGCACGCTCGTCGACGTGGAGGAAGGGTACGTCCACGACGTGTTCGACGCCATCGGCGACCGCCTCGGCCACGACTTCTCACAGGAGCAGGCACAGATTCTCTGGCACGGCCTTGGCGGCTTTCGCAACGACCAGTTGGAGCGGTGGAACGTCGACCCCGACGCCTTCTGGGAGGCGTTCCACGCCGTCGAGGACGGCCAACGCCGCGCGGAACACACCTTTCTTTACTCCGACGCCGAGCACTTCGCCGACCACGACGGCCCGCTCGGACTCATCACCCACTCCCAGCCGAGCCTCGCGAACCCGACGCTCGACCACCTCGACATCCGCGACTGGTTCGACACGGTGCTCTGTTGCTCGGACGATATCGGCTGGAAACCCGACCCTGCGCCCGTCGAGCGCGTGCGCTCCGACCTCAATGTCCAGGCATCGGACGCTGGTGTGCTCGCCGGCGACGGCGCGACCGACATCGGCGCGGCGTGGAACACCGGGCTCGACGGCGTCCACGTCGAACGCCACGGCCACGAGCGCAGAGGGATGTGCGTGCGCGGCGACTACCGCGTCTCCGACTTCGACGAACTGTTCGGCGCGTCGACGCGCTCGTAGCCCGCCAGCCCCTCGAACGAGAGGCTATCGAGCGCGGCTTCGAGCCGCGCTACCGCCGACTTCTCGGTCCGCGTCGGATTCACGACGACGCGCAGCCGCTGCGTTCCCAGCGAGACGACGTCGAGGCCGAGTCGGTCCGCCGTCGCACGCAGTCCGACCCCCACGTCTGCCCGCCCGCCGGCCACCTGCCTGGCCGGCGATTCGATTCCCGGCCCAGTGGTGCCCGCGGGCACGTCGTCGGCCAGCGTCCCGAAGGCTGCGTCCAGACCCGTTCCCGATGCCTGCCGCACGAGTCGCAAGTCGTCGTCGAGACTCTCGATGCCGGTCACGTCCGCGGGATTTCCACTCGGGACGATGAGCCCCCACTCGCGAGTCCACGCGCCGAGGGTCTCCCCCCCGGTGGCGTCGTCGCTCGTGACGAGGAAATCGGGCACGTCGTCAGCCAGCCACGACCGGGCCACCTGCTCGCCGCGGGAGAGATACCGCGGCGGCCGGCCGCGGTCGGGAGACGCCGCATCGAGCAGTCGCGACACACCCGGCCCGCTCGCGCCCATCCCCAACAGCGCCGGCGGGCGCACGTCCGGGGAGAATAGCTCGACGGTGACGGATTCGCCGGCCGCGAGATACTGCGTCTCCGGAGCCATCGCCACGACGCCGTCGGCGTCGGTCAGCGAGGTGGTCGCCCCCGACCCCTTGTCGACGGGGTAGACGAGTTCGTCGCCGTCACCGTCGGTCGTGACGCCGACCGGAACGTACCGGAGCCGTCCCGGCTCGAACCGCTCCTCGACGGCCAGCTCCCCGGTGAGGGTTGCACGCTCCGGCTCCGGGAGGCCGGCGGCCTCGCGTATCGCCGGCGCGACGAACACCCGGAACGTCGTCAGCGCGCTCACCGGATACCCCGGCAGACCGACGTACGCGCCGTCGCCGAGTTCGCCGACGAGCAGCGGCTTGCCAGGCTTGACGGCGACCCCGTGGACGAGCAGTTCCCCCGTCTCCTCGATGACGCGGTACACCACGTCGACCGCGCTCGCGGAGGTCGACCCAGAAGAGAGCACGAGGTCACACTCCGCGCTCGCGCGTTCGAGCAGGTCGGCCATCGCGTCGAAGTCGTCGCCGACGTGCGGGTAGCGTTTCGGCTCGCCGCCGGCCGACGCGACCGCGGCGGCTATCGTCGGCGTGTTCACGTCGTGTATCTGGCCCGCGCCGCTGTCGAGCGACTCACCGACCGGCACCAGTTCGTCACCTGTCGAGATGATGCCGACGGTCGGGCGCGCCCGAACCGGGACCGAATCGACGCCAAGCGCGGCGAGCAGTCCCGTCTCGCGCGCGGTGAGTCGCGTCCCTGCCGGAAGCGCGCGCTCGCCGGCCGCGATGTCCGCCCCGGCGGGCATGATACCCGACCCCGGCGTCAGGGCGGTCTGCACCAGTCGTCCGTCGTCACCCTCGCTCGTCTGCTCGACCATCACGACGGCGTCGGCTCCCGACGGGACGACCGCGCCGGTCGAAATCTGGACGCACTCACCCGCCCCGACGCTCACGTCCGGCTCCTCGCCGGCGTGGACCGTTCCGACGACGGAGAGCGAGACCGGAGTCGTCTCGCTCGCGCCCGCCGTCTCGCTCGCTCGGAGCGCGTAGCCGTCGACGCTCGCGCGGTCGAATCCGGGCACGTCGAGGGGCGCGTCGAGTCGCTCCCCGAGGACGCGCCCGCGGGCCTCGGCAAGCGGGACCGTCTCGGTGCCGGGGTCGATATCCAGCCCGGCGACGGTGTCGTGAAGCTCGTCCGGCGGGGTGAGCGTCCGGAACTGCTTGCGGTCGCTCACAGCTCCCACCGTTCGACGGTCACCGACTCGCCGGCGTCGTACCCCTCGCTCGCCTCGGGGACGGCGACCCAGCCGTCCGCGCTCGCGACGGTCGACCACCTTGTCGCCGCGCCCGTCGCAACCGGGGTCGCCGTCTCGTCGTCGAGCGTCACTCGGGCGAAGGTCCGCTCTCCCGGCACGGACGCCAGCTTTCCGGTCAGTTGTGCCTCAGTCGTCGGTATCGGCGAGAGCGTCCCTCCGCCCGCTTGTTCGAGTGCCGGCCGTACGAGCTGTGTCGCAGCGACGAGACTCCCGACGACCGTTCCGGGAATCGAGACGACGGGCGTCTCCTCGACGACGCCCAGCGTCGTCGCCCGACCGGGAGCCATCGCGACCCCGTGGACGAGCCGTTCGCCGAGGGTATCGACGACGCCGGGGACGACCGACTCGTCGCCCGCCTCCGTACCGCCGACGGTGACGATGACATCGCGCGTCAGGTCGCGCTGGAGCGCCGGCCGAACCGCGTGTGACTCGGGTTCGACGGGGTCGCGCGCCTCCGGGTGGCCGCCCCATCTGGCGACGAGTCCGGCGAGCGTCCGGCCCGTGGCGGTGACGCGCTCGGGTCGCCCGACCGGGACGACGCCGACCGTCGGCTCGACGTAGCAGGCCACGTTCCCGTGGCCGGCGGTCGCGAGCGTCCCGAGAAGCGCCGGAGTCAGCCGCGTCCCCGCGGGAACGAGCGGGTCGCCGGGCTCGATGTCGCTCCCCACGTCGGCGACGTTTTGCCCCTCGGCGACGGGTGTGGTAACCGAAATCTCGCCGCCAGCAGTCTCGACCGCCCCGTTCGGAACGACCGCCGTCGCACCGTCGGGTAGCGGCTCGCCAGCGGAGACCGGCGTCGCCTCGTCCTCGTCCGGCGGACCGGCGCTCTCGCGCAGCCGGACCGGCGTGCGCTCGCCCGCATCGAGAGTCGCGCTCGCGTGGACGGCGACGCCCGCGGCCGTGGTCCGTGGCTCCGGTGGCGCGGGGTCGCTGGCGTGGGCGTCGCGCGCGAGGACGCGCCCGTCGGCCCGAGCGAGCGGGAGCGTCGCCGTCTCCGTCGGCGCGGGGACGATGTCCGTGAGCGCTCGTCGGGCGTCGACGAGCGAGGTGACGCGCTTGATAGCCGAATCGTGCATACGCACACACGGAGTGGCCGGCAGAAAAGTCGCTCGCGCTAGTCGAGCGTCGCCGCGGTGTCGATACCGTAGATCTCCTTCGGCGTCTCGACGTGCGCTTGGTCCATCGCCGCGTCGTAGCCGGCCTCGCGGAGCCACGTGACGCGCCGCGGGACGGTCTTCGGACCGAGCACCGCACCCGGGCGGTCGGGGTCGTCGATGAAGTCGGTCTCCATGAGGAACGGCTCGCCCGATTCGGCCGCGGCTTCGAGTTCGTCCTTCCGGGCGATGACGCTCGCCGTCGCCCCCTCGATTGGTCCCTCGGAGTAGTGCTTGACGACCCGCTCGGCCGGCAATCCGGCATCTGCGGCCCACTCCGCGATGTCGGGGAACGCGTCGCCACCCTCCGTGTGGAGTTGGACCGCACAGTCCTGTTCGGCCCCGACCGCGAACGCGTGGCGCAGTACCTCGTTCGAGGCTTCCCACACCGCGTCGTCCACGTCGTAGTGTGGCCGCCCGGATTTGATAGCGAGCGCTGTGCCGTCGGCGACGTACTCGCCTGCCACGTCCAGCCCGGTCTGCATCAGGTCACGGGCCGCCTCGGGGTCGTAGCCGCGGTCGAGCAACTGCGAGATGAGTCCGGGATGGACGCCGAGCACGGGCCACGCGCAGCCGGGGAGCTTCTCGCTCGCGCGTTCGGTCACCTCGACCGTGAGGTCGAACGTCTCCCGAAAGCCCGCCTCGCCGTCGACCTCGCCGACGAGGTGCCACGACGGCTTGTTGAGCACGAGCAGGTGGGTGCCGCCGGCGTTGACGAAATCGTCCACCGCGGCGGCCCCCTGTCCGTTCACCGGGTCGAGATGGAGGTGGTTGTCGAGAATCGGCTGCATACTGACGCTTCGGGAGCCGTCGCCGAAAGCACTCCGGGTCAGACGCCGACGATGACGCTCGACACGCCGAGCGTCTCGGCGAGTACCCAGCCGACGAAGGCGAGGTAGGCGACGGCGAGCAGAGACGCCTCCCGACCCGTGAGGGTGAGGTCCGTCCGCAAAAGCGTAAAGAGGAGAATCGTCGCGAGCGTCAACACGCCGAACATCGGCGCGGCGACGGCAAACGAAATCGGGGCGCTCCCGGCGATGAGGACGCCCACCGGAATCGCGACGAGCAAGTCGAAGGTGTTCGACCCGAGGACGTTGCCGAGGCTGGTGATGCCGTCGCCGCCCCGGGCGGCCCGCACGCTGACGAGCGCGTCCGGCAGACTCGTCGCGGCGGCCAGAATCGTCACGCCCGCGAGGAACTCCGGAATCCCGAAGCTGGCGTTCAACACCTCGATTGCGCCCACGAGCGACTCCACGCCGAGCAGAATGAATGCCAACCCGAGCGTCAACAGTCCCCAGCTTCGCCACACGTCGACATCGTCGACGCGGTCGGCCTCGTGGTCGCTCACGTCCTGCCACTGGATGAACAGATACAGTCCGTACAGCGCGAGCGGAATCGCGGCCAGCGGGCGGGTGACCTGACCCCCGAGTCGGCTCACCTCGGTCGGATAGTAGATGACGCCGAGCGCGAAGGTGATGACGAGCGCGGAGACGGCAATCATGTAGAACTGGGCCTCCTTGTAGACGATAGTGCGGTCGGCCGAGACCGGGCCGTCGGCGGCGATGCCTGCGAGCGCCGGAATCACGAGGATGTTGAAGATGGCGGAGCCGACGATAGCGCCGACGCCCATCGAGAAGGAGTCGCCGAGCGCGGTGATGACGACGCTCGCCAGCTCCGGAAAGCTGGAGCCGACGGCGACGACGACCGACCCCTGGACGACCGCCGGCAGTCCGTAGTAGGCGGCGAGTTCGTCCGCGGAGTGCTCGAGCCAGCCGCTTCCCAGCCAGATGACGGCCGTCGTGGCGGCGATGACGAGCACGGCGGCCGGTGGCGTCGCCGGCACGAGTCCGAAGAACATACCGGTCGGTCGTCGCTCGCGGAGAAAAGTCTACTCTGTTCTACCGAGTGTCACGTGCGCGTGTGCCGCGTTCGCGAGCGCGTCCGACCGGCCGTGTTCACCCGGCGCGAGCGCGACCGTCCGGAGTCCGTGGCGGTTTGCCACCTCTACGGCCGGCTTGAAATCCGTGTCGCGCGACACCACGACGACGGTGTCGAGTTGGCCGGTCGCGACGAACTCGGTCATGTCGACGGCGAGCTTCACGTCCACGTCGCCGCTGGTGACCGTCACCTCGAAGCCGCGGGCCTCGGCGGCCCGAATCAGCTCCGGGGGTGCGCCCTCGTCCACGTACAGTCGTTTCACCGCGAGCCGACCCTCTGTGTCCGCCGTGTCGCGAATCTCGTCGAGGTCCACGTCGAACTCCTCGCGGAAGACGTTCGGCCCGTCGACGAAGACGCCGACCCGCGCTTGCTCGTCCATACCGTCGGTTCACGCCGAGCGGGAAACCGCTATCGGTGGCCCCCCAGTCTTTTGAAAGTAGACTTCGAACACCATCGACGCGATGACCGACTCCGACACCGAACACGGTAGTGACGTGGTTGAGACGGAGGACGAACAGGACACCGCTGCGGCGGAAGCCGTCCGCGAGGAGGAACGCGCGGACGACCGCCAAGAGCCGGACTCCGACGTCGAACGCCGCGAGGCGGCAGCAGACCAGGAGAATCCGGACGACCACCGCGACGAGTCGCCACACGAGAGCTGACTCGTCGGGTCTGGCGCGCGGTCGACTGCGCGCCCCTTCTCCGCCGGCGAGCCGCGGGTACGACTACTCGCGGGGAGCAGTCGGACGCTGTGACGGCGCTGTGACGGTTCGCTCGTAGGCCGCCTCCGTCCGGTTTGCACGCCACCGTAGCATGCGCTCGACGTTCCGTAGCCGCGGGTCTTCGACCCGACACTCCTCCGCCGGCGGGCAGACGAGCTGGACGAGCGCCGGGTCGTGTTCCGCGAGCGACCCACAGGCGACGCCGACGGCCTCGCCGACCGAACAGCGCGGCCAGAGCCGTCGTTCGTGGGCAAGAGAGAGCCGAACCGCGCAGGGCGGTCCGGACCGCGACGCGCGTATCTGGACGATGACGCGAGAGCTGTTGTCCATTGAGAGGTACGACTGTGTTGTCGAAACGACTACCTGTTGATAAACGTACCGGCATGCTCTCACACCGGTCGCCGGTCGTATCGCGACCGGGAACCGAACGTATTAACGCTCGCGGCGAAACGGTCGATGTATGCCCCTTCGAACGCCGCCGTTGCGTGCGGTACACGCCGACCGAGGCGCGAAATTCACCGAGTTCGGCGGCTGGGACATGCCCGTCGAGTTCGACGGTATCCAGACGGAACACGCGGCCGTCCGGAGTGCGGCCGGACTGTTCGACGTCTCCCACATGGGTCAAATCGAGGTGTCCGGTCCCGACGCGACGGAACTGATGAATCGGCTCGTGAGCAACGACGTGACCGCCCTCGATGCCGGCGACGCGCAGTACGCCGCTATCACGGCCGAGGACGGGACGATGCTCGACGACACCGTCGTCTATCTGCTCCCCGACGGCGAGACGTATCTGTTCGTCCCGAACGCGGGCGGCGACGACGACATCTTCGACCGCTGGGTCGGCCACCGCGACCGGTGGAACTTCGACGCGACCGTCGAGAACGCGACCGAGGAGTACGCCATGTTCGCGCTCCAGGGTCCCGACGCGGTCGCGGTCGCCGACGACCTCGCGGACGCGGCTCTCGACGGTCTCTCGCGGTTTACGGTGACGGACGCGACGCTCGCCGGAGCCGAGTGTCTCGTCGCCCGGACCGGCTACACCGGCGAGGACGGCGTCGAACTCCTGGCTTCACAGACGGACGCCGAGACCGTCTGGAACGCCATCGCCGACACCGGTGAGGGGACGGTCCAGCCGTGTGGACTCGGGGCGCGTGACACACTCCGCATCGAGGCGGGGTTCCTGCTCGCGGGTCAGGATTTCCACCCCGAGACGAATCCGCGCACGCCGTTCGAGGCGGGCATCGACTTCGCGGTCGACTTGGACACCGAGTTCGTCGGCCGGGATGCACTCGCCGAGGCGACCGACCCCGACGAGCGATTCACCGGCTTCACGCTCACCGAGCGAGGCGTACCGCGGCACGGCTACGACATCGTCAACACCGACAACCACGTCGTCGGCACGGTCACCTCGGGCACGATGAGCCCGACGCTCGGCGAGCCGCTCGGGATGGGGTACCTCCCGACCGAGTACGCCGGCCCGGGGACGAACCTGCGGGTGGTCGTCCGCGGTAGCCAGAAGGACGCCCGCGTCCAGCAGCTTCCATTCTACAAACCATGAGCTTCGACATCGACACCGACTGTCGCTATCTGGAATCACACGAGTGGGTCCGCCCGGACGGAGACACCGCTCGAATCGGCATCACCGACTTCGCACAGGACGAACTCGGCGACGTGGTGTTCGTCGAGCTACCGAGCGAGGGCGACGACGTGACGAAGGCCGAGGAGTTCGGCGTCGTGGAGTCGATCAAGGCGGTTTCCGACCTCTATGCACCTGTCTCCGGTGCGGTCGTCGCGGTGAACGAGCGGCTGTTCGACGAGCCGGAACTCGTCAACGACGACCCGTTCGGCGACGGCTGGATGCTGGAGGTCGCCTACGAGGAATCGGACCTCGACGGCCTGCTCACGGCCGAGGAGTACCGCGACCAGACCGAGTAGCGACCACGTCCCCCGTCGCTGGATGGTGGCGAACAGACGGCTGGGTACGCGCGACGGGACGCCGTGCTACCGTCTCGGCCGTCGCGGGCGACTCGTTAGCCCATCGCCGGGAGTGGCGCGGCTTCCTACGTAAACGCTCACCCGAGAGTGCGAGTATCGCCCGAACCGGCCACGTTCGTGGATAGAGGACTCATTCTGACGCTCAGTGTAGCCGCAAACGTGTCTACAGAATCGGGGGTATCAAGAGTCGGGAGCCGTTACACTCGACAATGACAGACGCGGAGGGTTCTCGATGAGCGGTAGCCCGTATGCACCCCACACGACGAGCGAGACGACCGCGATGCTGGACGCCGTCGGCGTCGACAGCGAGGAGGCGCTGTTCGACATTCCGGAGTCGGTCCGCTTCGACGGCGAGTTCGGTATCGACGCGAAGAGCGAACAGGCCGCTCGCCGCGCCGTGGCGTCGAAGCTGGCCGACAACGACGACCTGACCGAGTTCCTCGGGCGGGGCCACTACGACCACTACGTCCCGTCAGTGGTCGACCACCTCGCCGACCGCTCGGAGTTCATCACCTCATACACGCAGTACCAGCCCGAGGTCGCACAGGGGTTCCTGCAGGCGCTGTTCGAGTACCAGTCGATGCTCGTCGAGCTGACCGGGCTCGACGTGGCGAACTGTTCGATGTACGACGCCGCTACGGCCCTCGGCGAGGCCGCGACGCTCGCCGACCGACTGCGCTCGGTGTCGGGCACGCGCGTGCTCGTCCCCGACCTGTTACACGAGGGTCGCCGCGGCGTCCTCGACAACTACGTCGCCGGCGGCGACCTCACCGTCGAGACGTACCCGACGACGGACGGAAACGTCGACCGCGAGGCGCTCGCCGAACGGGTCGACGAGACGACCGCGATGGTGTACGCCGAGAACCCGACCGTCCGGGGCACCATCGAGGAGGGTCTCGACACCGTCGGTGACCTCGCCGACGAACACGACGCGCTGTTCACCCTCGGAACCGATATCGTCGCGCTCGCGCTGCTCGAAGAGCCGGCGAGCGTCGGGGCCGACGTGGTCGTCGGCGACGGGAGCGCGCTCGGTCTCGGCTCCGCCTACGGCTTCGGACTCGGACTGTTCGCCTGCCGCGGGGACAGAGAGTTCCTCCGGCAAGTACCGGGACGACTCGTCGGCGCGAGCGAGGACAGCGACGACCGGCGCGCCTACACGCTGACGCTCCAGACGCGCGAACAGCACATCCGTCGTGAACGGGCCACCTCGAACATCTGCTCGAATCAGGCGTGGGTCGCACTCCGGACGGCGATGCACGTCGCCTCCCTCGGGCCGGACGGACTCGTGGAACTGGCAAACGACAGCGTCCGCCGCGCCCGCGAGACAGCCGCCCGACTCGATGCGCTCACAGGCGTACAGGCCCCGGTTCACGACCGCCACCACTTCCGCGAGTTCGTCGCGCGCGTCGACCAGCCGGCGGAGGCAATCGCCGCCGACCTCGAAGCCGAGGGGTACGCCGTCCACGCCGTCGGCGACCACGAGATTCAGGTCTGCGTGACGGAGACGAACGAGCAGGCACTCGACGGCTTCGTCGCGGCCGTCTCGGAGGTGGTTCGGTGAGCCAACAAGAAGAGCGGCCGGACGCGCAGTCGTCGACGCTCACCTTCGAGCAGGCGTCGTGGGTCGACCCCGACGGCGACCGCTACGAGCCGCTGCTCTCGGAGAAGGGCTCCGAGACCGTCGAGGTGGACTCCGAGCTTCCGGACGACCTGACGCGCGACTCGCTGGCACTCCCGAATCCGTCCGAGCCGGAACTCGCGCGCCACTACACCCGGCTCTCGGAGATGAACTACGGCGTCGAGTCCGGTCCGTTCCCGCTCGGCTCCTGTACGATGAAGTACAACCCGAAGTTCACCGAGGACCTCGCGGCGCGGTCGGACGCCTCGATTCACCCGGACCGCTCCGAGCGGAGCACGCAGGGGACGCTCGGACTCCTGCACGAGCTTCAGACGTATCTCGCCGACATCGGTGGCATGGACGCCGTCACCCTCCAGCCACCTGCCGGTGCGGCGGGTGAGTTCACGGGCATCCTCGTCGCGAAGGCGTACCACGAAGCCAACGGCGACGAGCGCAGCGAGGTCATCATCCCGGAGTCGGCCCACGGGACGAACTTCGCGACCGCCGCGATGGCCGGCTACGACGTGGTCTCGCTCCCCTCGAACGATGCGGGACGCGTCGACACCGAGGCGCTGGAGGCAGCACTCTCCGAGGAGACGGCTGCGCTCATGTTGACGAATCCGAACACGCTCGGCCTGTTCGAGCGGGACATCGAGGAGATCGCCGAGATGGTCCACGACGCCGGCGGTATCCTCTACTACGACGGCGCGAACCTGAACGCCTTACTCGGGCGTGCACGCCCCGGCGACATGGGGTTCGACGTGATGCACTACAACGTCCACAAGACGTTCGCGACGCCCCACGGCGGCGGTGGCCCCGGAGCCGGCCCGGTCGGCGTGACCGAGGAACTCACGGAGTTCCTGCCGGACCCACACGTCCGCGCAACGGAGACGGGCTACGAGACCTACACGCCCGACAGCTCGATTGGGAAGGTCCACGGCTACGACGGCAACTGGCTCGTCCTGCTGAAGGCCCACGCATACATCACCCGGCTCGGCGACGCGGGCCTCGCTGACGCGAGTGCGAAGGCCGTGCTCAACGCCAACTATCTGGCAGAGCAGATCGACTACGAGATCCCGTTCGGCCCCTTCCACCACGAGTTCGTCGCGTCGGCGGGCGAGCAGGACGCCGCCGACGCCGCAAAGCGGATGCTCGATTTCGGCGTCCATCCCCCGACGACGAAGTGGCCCGAAATCGTTCCCGAGGCGCTGATGACGGAACCGACCGAAATCGAGTCGAAGCGCACGCTCGACCAGCTCGCGGCGGCGTTCAACGCGGCGAGCGCCAGCGACACCGACACCATCGAGCACGCGCCGAGCCGCACCGCTGCCGGGCGTATCGACCAGACGAGCGCGGCGCGGAACCCACGGCTCTCGTGGCAGGCGCTCGAAGAAGAGGAGTAGTCGCTTACGCGGCGTTCGTGTCGACCGCCGTCCCGCCGTTCGCGATACGGACGAACCCGTACTCACAATCCGGGCAGTGCCACTTCACCTTCGTGCCGAGATGGACCTTCATCGCGGCCGCACGGTAGAACGTCTTCTCCTCGCCACACTCCGGGCAGTCGCGGTCGAGTTCGAGGCTCATACGCGTACTCTCGTCGCCGGCTACCTGAACGTACCGGATTCTGGCGTCGAGCGCCGATAAACGACATGTCGGGATACGAAAACTGCAGTCGGCTGTTTCTTGACGCCCGCCGTCGAATCCGTGGTATGCACGCCGCAATCAGACCGCTTTCGACATGAGCCGAGCCCATCGCCTCGCCGACAGCGTCGCGACCCTCGACCGACTTCCACTCGCGCGGCTCGCGCTCGCCGTGACGATTACCCTCGCCGGCGTCCACAAGCTCGTTGCGCCGGCTCCGTGGGACGCGATGGTCGTTCCGTCGTGGGCCGACCTGCTGTTGCCCGTCTCGGTTCGGACGTGGACGCTCGCGAACGCAGCCGGAGAGCTACTCGTCGGGCTCCTGTTGTTCACCGACCGCTACACCGCGCCGCTCGCGGCGTTCGTCCTCCTCTCGCTGTCGGGGACGCTCTGTTACATCGCGCTCGTCGCGGCGACGGGCGCGAGCGTCGGCGTTGCGACAGAACTGCTCGTCATTATCGCGATTCACGATATCGGACTCGCGGGGCTCGCTGCACGCGTTACGCTCGACGCGCTCACACGCGACTCTTGAGTTCGACCCGGTAGCCGAACGGGTCGCGCACGTACACCGCGCCCGCGACGCCCGTCGCACCGAGCGGCGAATCGAGTTCCGTCTCGATATCGACG
The DNA here is from genome assembly GCF_009663395.1 of Halosegnis longus. Classification (NCBI taxonomy): domain Archaea; kingdom Methanobacteriati; phylum Methanobacteriota; class Halobacteria; order Halobacteriales; family Natronomonadaceae; genus Halosegnis; species Halosegnis longus. The sequence goes on from NZ_QKNW01000001.1 coordinate 1,904,303, forward strand.
CCGGCCTCCGTGAGCTGTGACTTCACCGCCTCGATGTCCTCCTCGACGACGATACAGAGGTGGTCGTAGTTCACCGCCTCCTGCGGCTCGAAGTCGTCGGTCGGCCAGAGGTGGACGACGCCCGTCGCGGAGAGGCGCACGTCGAAGAACGGCTTCTCGCCCGCCTCGTAGAGGTCGTCTTCGATTCGAAAGCCGAGCTTCTGCTCGTAGAACTCCCGTGCCGACTGTTTCCCGTCGGCCGGCACGTTCAGATTCACGTGGTCGATGTGGCTCGCCTGCATACCCGCCGTTGGAACGCGCCGGCAGAAAAGCTGTTCCGCCGCCGCCGTGGGTGCGAATTAAACCGCCGGCGGCCGTACCCCGACGTATGAAGGTGTACACCGGCCGCGGTGACGAGGGAATGACCGACCTCCGAGACATGTCCCGCGTCTCGAAGACCAGCTTCCGCATCGAGGCGTACGGCACCGTCGACGAGGCGAACTCCGCCATCGGCGTGCTCCGGCCCTCGGGGTACGACGACGTGGACGAACAGCTGCGCGAGATACAGAACCACCTCCACATCGTGCAGGCGGACCTCGCGACGCCCGACCCGGAAGACGAGGAGACGCCCCACCTCCAGCCGGAACACACCGAGTGGCTGGAGGAGCTTATCGACGGCTACGACGACGAACTGGAGCCGCTGGAGTCGTTCATCCTCCCGAGCGGGAGCGACGTGGGCGCACGGCTCCACCAGGCCCGCGCCATCTGTCGGCGCGCCGAACGCCGGTGTGTCGACCTCGCCGGCGACGAACCAATCAACGCCGAGGTGGTCGCGTATCTGAACCGGCTCTCCGACGCACTGTTCGTCCTCGCGCGTGTCGTGAACGCACGCGACGGCATCGAAGAGGAGTCGCCGCAGTACTGAGTCACCGAAGCGTAGTTCTTAAGCATAGCCACGGGGTACGAACGAGCACGGGTTGGTGGTCTAGTCCGGTTATGACACCTCCTTCACACGGAGGAAGCCGGCGGTTCAAATCCGCCCCGACCCATCCGTTTACTTCCTATCCCCTCAGTAGTGAATCGCAAGAGGGCAGTACATCGACGTTGCACCCCTCTTGCAACCCGTGAAGCTCCGAACGTCTCGCCGAGTGATGTCTGAGACGCGTCGACGAACAGACCCGTGGGTTCGACAGCGGGGGTTCCTCCCAGAACGGGCGAGGAGATAACGTGCCAGCGAGCACTGCGAGTGTGACGAACAGCGTCTGCTGAGAGCGGGCGACGAGGTGGCGGTAATCTGTCCGTTGTGTCGAGAGGACACGCTGGGCGGCTGTGTCCGGTTTTTCGGCCAGGTCGTCGCGCCTGTCATCTCTCAATCGAGCGGTTCTGAAAAAGGGCGTTCGGCCTGTGTGCGTTAGCTGCTCGTCGTGTTTGCCGTCCCGCTGCCGCTGGTGCTGCTCGCGACGTTGCTCACGGTCACGACGAACGTCGTCTGGAACATACCGGGCTTGGTCGCGAGCTGGTTCGACTGGCCGTCGAACAGGGTCACGTCGACGGTGAGTTCGACGGTCCGACTGTTGTCCCCGCCGTCGGTGTTGGCGTCGAAGTTCCCACCGTTGAGCATCCCACCGTTGTTACTCAACAGGCCAGCCGTGTCGAGCGTGTGGGTGACACTCCCCGTCTTTCCCGGCGTCGAGACGGCCTTCGTCGTCTGAATCGCCTGGCCGGTAGCCGTTGACGACTGGCTGTTCACGTCTGTCGAGGCCGTGACGACGTACTCGATTTCTGCCACGTCGGACTCCTGTCCGTCCCAGTCGATGGTGAACTCCGGTGCAATCTCCAGTGTCGTCAACGTCCCGTCGTTGCTCGAGGTCGACGTATCGGCTGCGGTGAACTCACCTGCGACCGCAGACTGGGAGCTGGCGGCGATAGCGCCGACGCCGGTCCCGGCAGCAACAAAAACGCCGGCGGCACTCTTCAGCACGGTTCGACGGTCGAGGACGGAGCGTTGGGGGGTGTCCATGCCACAGCCGACGCATGAGCGACGGATAAAACACGGGTGTCAGATGCGGTACCTGCCGGTCTCCTCTGCAGCCGCTACGTGAACGGCCCGTCGGCGAGCAGTTCGTCGAGACTCGCCTCGTCCTCGGTCGGCGGCGGCGAGTCAACCGGGTCGTCCGGCGATGGCGACTCGCTGGTGTCGGGCATCACCTCGACGACGGTGTCCTCGTGGTCCGCCGCCGCGAGGATATCGCCGACGACGGCTCCCGGAAGTTCGACGGACAGCACGGTGACGATACTCGCTGCCGCCCCGAGGTCGCGACAGTCGACTGCTGCGCGGTGGGCGCGCACCATCGCGGCCAACTGCTCGTCGGTGACGTTGAGCGTCGGCTTCAGCTCTCGCCACCGCTCGGCCGGGAAGACGACGGTGACGACGTCGTCGTCGACGGACACCGGCGTCACGAGGGTTCCGTCGGCGGCCGTCGCGGCGGTGAGCCAGCGGCCCAGCGCGGCGCGATTTCGCTGTGTCCACCGGTGAAGTCCATCCAGCAGTCGGACGAGCGAGGGTTCGCCGTCGGCGGTCTCGTCGTAGACGGCTGTTTCACGGGCTCGCTCGACTGCTTCCGGCGGGACGGGGGCGGCAAACGGCTCGACCGCGGCTCCCGGCTCCGGTGTTGGCTCTGGCGTCGAACGGTCGGAAAACTGGTCGCGAACTCGGTCCCTGAGGTGGGTGAACAGTGAGTCGGGCATCTGTAGGGGGTAACGTCGACGCGGGATAGATTCACCACAGCGACAGCCCAATAAATGTGTTGTGGTCACTGTGTCCTATCGCGGACAACAGCCGACGCAAGCCCCAAGCGTGTCTGCTCCTATACTACGGATATGCGGTCCATTCCGACACCACCCGACGCTGGTGTCATCGACGCGGTACGGTTCGGCACCGACACGTTCCGGTATCTCGACGGTATCCAGACCCGGTACGACGACGCGCTCCAGATTCCGATTCCGACGCGACCGCCGCTGGTCATCGTGACGAATCCGACGCTGGCGCGCGACCTGCTCTCGCGACCCGACGACTTCGGACGGGTCCCCGCCCGCGAGACGGACTCACTCATCGCCTCACAGGGGCTCGTTCAAAGCGAGGGCGAACTGTGGGAACAGCAACGCTCCGTCGTCGCGCCGGCCTTCTCCGGACGGCAGGTCGCGGCGTACGCCGACACCGTCGGCAGACGCGTCGAGGCGCTCGCCGAGGAGTGGGCCGACCGCGACGACGACGATATCGACCTCCACCGCGAGATGACGACGCTCACGGTCCGGGTCGCGACCGAGGTGTTACTCGGCAAGGACATCGGCCGCGAACGCGCCGTCGAGTTCCACGAGTGGATGGCGGTCGCCGGCGAGGAGCTGGAGTTCGGCATCGACATCGCCACGCCGGAGTGGCTCCCGACGCGCGTCTCTCCGGCCTTCCGTGAGGCCGCGGCCAACATCCGCGGGCTGGCGGAGGACATGATCGAAGACCGTCGCGAGTCGCTCGCGAACGGCGAGCACACCGGCCCGCCGGATATGCTCACCATCCTCATCCAGCGCGAGGACGACCCCGACGTGGAGTACCCGGAAAACCAGATTCGCGACGAGGTGGCGACGTTCCTCATCGCCGGCCACGAAACCACGGCGTTGAGTCTCACCTACACGCTCGCGCTGCTGTCTGACAACCCCGAGGTTCGCGAGTCGGTTCGCACCGAAGCACGCGGGGTCATCGGCGACGGCCCGCTCGACCACGACGACGTGGACCGACTGCCGGCGACACAGCGTGCCTACAACGAGTCGCTCCGGCTGTACCCGCCCGCGTGGGGGGTGTTCCGGCAGGCCAACCACGCGACCGACCTCGGCGACTACGACGTGCCCGACGGCGCGGCGACCATCGTCCCGCTGTGGTCGATTCACCGCGACGCGCGCCACTTCGAATCGCCCGACAGCTTCGACCCGAGCCGGTGGGAGCGGCGTTCGCCGACCAGCGTCGACGCCTACTTCCCCTTCTCGACCGGCCCACACGCCTGTATCGGGCGAAGCTTCGCGCTCTCGGGCGCGACGCTCGCGCTCGCGCGACTCGTCGCCGACTTCGACGTGGATGTGCCCCCCGGCGCGCTCGATGACCTCCGGCTCACGCCGACGCTGCGCCCGCGCGACGGCGTCCCGGCGACGCTCTCGACGCCCGACGACAGGTAGTGCGATTTAACAGCACGCGACGAGTTTCCCCGACCGATGGGGAGCGACATCGGAGGCGATGGACTGCGACGGTGGCTGCTCGTCACCGGGAACCGCCGAGCGGTAACCGTGTTTCTCGTCGTCTCGCTGTACGTCGCGATGTTCCCACTCAGCGTCTTCGACCAGGCCGGCGTCAACCCGATTTTCGGCGAGCGAAGCTCGGTCGCCGCCCTGTTGAACACACTGCTGTCGGGTGTCATCCTGCTCGTCTCCGTCGTCGTCTCGATTGCCTCGCTGTTCACCTCACAGGAGCTGTCGCCCGTCGGTCGCCAGCGCGAGCGCGTCGACTCCTCCCACGAGTTCCGCCACGAGACGGAGTCGATACTCGACCGCGAGGTGAGTCCCGTCCGACCGAGCGCGTTTCTCCGGGCGATTACGCAGGCGGTCCTCCAGCGGGCACAGGAGATTCGCGACAGCATCGACGGCGACGACCACGTCAAACCGGCCGACGATGAGCCAGACGGGCTACAGTCGGCTATCGACAGCTACGTCGACCGCGTGGCAGACGACACCGAACGCGTGAACCAGACGCTCGGCAGCGACGACACCGACACATTCGGGATGTTGCTCGCTGCCTTGGAGTACAACTACGCCGAGCATCTGTACGAGATTCGGCGGCTCCAGTCCGACTACGAGGACCAGCTCACCGACGAGACGAGCGAACTCATCGACGAACTCGAGGACGCGCTCAGGTTCTTCCTCACCGCTCGCGAGTACTTCAAGTCGCTGTACCTCGAACGGGAGTTCTCGAACCTGACGAAAGACCACATCTACGTCTCCTTGCCGACCATCGTCGTCGTCTCCTACGCCATTCTGGCGGTCGACCTCGAGGCCGTCACCGGAACGGCGTTCGGTCTCTCCTACATCCTGCTGTTTGCGGGTGCGGCCTACTCGCTCGCGCTCACGCCGTTCGTCGTCCTGACGGCGTACGTGCTCCGGGTGGCGACCGTCGCACGCAACACCGTCTCCTCCGGCCCGTTCATCTTGGCCCACGAGGAGGCGGACGTGGAAACGAAAGAGTAGCCGCGAGACCGCTTACAGGAAGTCTTCGATGTGGTCTGCGACCTGGTCCGGCGTGTCGCCGACCGGGACGCCCGCGTCGTTGAGCGCCTGGATCTTCGATTCTGCCGTGCCAGCGCCGCCACCGCCGGAGACGATCGCGCCGGCGTGGCCCATGCGCTTGCCCGGCGGTGCCGTGCGCCCGGCGATGAAGCCGGCCACCGGCGTGTCCATGTGTTCGCCGATGAAGCGAGCGGCTTCTTCCTCGTCTTCGCCGCCGATTTCGCCGCACATCGCGACCGCCTTCGTGTCGGGGTCGTTCTCGAACTGTTCGAGCGCGTCGACGAAGTCCGTCCCGATGATGGGGTCGCCGCCGATGCCGATGGCGGTGGTCTGGCCGATGCCGCGCTGCGTGAGGTTGTCCACGACCTGATACGTCAGGGTGCCAGAGCGGGAGACGAGTCCCACGTCACCCTCCGAGAAGATGTTCCCCGGCAGGATGCCGAGTTTCGCCTCGCCCGGCGTGATGATGCCCGGACAGTTCGGGCCGATGAGCCGCGTGTCGACCTCGCTGAGTCGCTTGTTCACCTTGGCCATGTCCTGCTGTGGGATGCCCTCGGTGATGGCGACCACGAGGTCGACCGGCGAGTCGAGCGCCTCCATCACGGCGTCGGCCGCGAAGGCCGGCGGGACGAAGACGACCGCTGCGTTCGCGTTCTCCTCGCGGGCCGCGCCGCGCACGGTGTCGTACACCGGGATGCCGTCGACTTCCTGTCCGCCCTTGCCGGGGACCGCACCCGCGACGACGTTCGTGCCGTACGCCGTCATCTGGCCGGTGTGGAACTTCCCTTCACCGCCGGTGATGCCCTGTACCACTACGCGCGTATCGTCGTCGACTAGAATGCTCATTGTTCTTCCTCCGCGTACTCGACCGCTCGCTGGACGGCCGAATCCAGCGTCGACTCAACAGTGACGAGGTCGGTGTTGAGAATCTCCATCCCCTCCTCGGCGTTCGTGCCGGCGAGTCGGACGACCACCTTCTTCGGAATCTCGTCGAAGGATTCCAGCGCCTCGTTGATACCCTTCGCCACCTCGTCACCGCGGGTGATGCCGCCGAAGATGTTGAACACGACCGAATCGACGTTCTCGTCGGAGAAGACCATGTCCAGTGCGTTCGCGACGCGTTCCGCCTTCGCCCCGCCGCCGATATCGAGGAAGTTCGCCGGCGACCCGCCGTAGTAATCCACGAGGTCGAGCGTCGTCATCACGAGTCCGGCACCGTTGCCGATGATGCCGACGTTGCCCGACAGGCGGACGTAGTCGAAGCCGTAGTCGTTCGCCTTGGCTTCGAGCTCGTCGCCCGCGGCCTCGTCTTCCATCTCAGCGAGGTCTGGGTGTCGGAACAGCGCGTCCTCGTCGATGTTCATCACGGCGTCCGCACAGACGACCTCGTCGTCTGCCGTAATCATGACGGGGTTGACCTCGATTTCGGTCGCGTCCTTCTCGTCCCAGAGGTTGTACAGCGTGGTGAGGACGTTCGCCACGTCCATGGCCACGTCCTTGTCGACGCCGGCCTCGAAGACGGCCTCCCGCGCCTGATACGGCTGGATGCCGAAGGCGGGGTCGATGTGGACCCGCTCGATGGCCTCGGGGGTCTCCTCGGCGACCTCCTCGATGTTGACCCCACCCTGCGTGGAGACCATCGCCACCGGCTTGCCGACGGTGCGGTCCATCGTCACACCGACGTACAGTTCGTTGACGAAGTCGACGGCGCTCTCGACGAGCACCTTGTCGACGTGGAGTCCCTTGAGGTCCATGCCGAGAATCGCGTCGGCGGCCTCGCGCGCCTCCTCGTCGTTGTCGACCAGCTTGATGCCGCCGGCCTTTCCGCGCCCGCCGACCTGTACCTGTGCCTTAACCGCGACCGGATAGCCGATGTCGTTGGCTGCAGCGACGACCTCGTCGGTCGTCTCTGCGAGCGTCGACTCCGGAACCGGGAGCCCAGCGTCGGCGAAGACGCCCTTCGCCTGATACTCGTGAAGTTTCATCTACCGAGCGAGGATTCTACCGACGCGGAGTTAGTAGTATCGAAACGCGAGTGAGAGAGCGTCGCGTGGGGCGGCGTCTCAGTCGTCGCCCGTCGCGCCCGCGTCCGCGCCGCCCTCGATATGGACTAACTCCTCGACGGGCGGAATCTCCGCAGTCGAGTCGGTGATAATCTCGATGCGGCGGGCCACCTTCTCGCTGGCGTACTCGACGAGCGCGTTCGGGTCCAGTCCGCCCTGTCCGCCGCCGGAGGCGTTCGGGTCCGGTCCGACGGCCTCGGCGACGAGCGGCAGCAGGTCAGACAGCGTCTCGTTCACGATGTCGGGGTCGACGCCCGCCTCGACGAGGTCCTGCACCTCGTGCATCCCGAAGCCGACGTGGCGACCCTCGTCGCTGCGGATGTAGCTGATTCCCTCGACCAACCCTTCGAGGTGGAGGTTCCCCTCCGCGCCGAGGTCCGGGCCCGACGGTGAGTAGGCCGCCTGAATCCCGTAGTAGCCCGTCTGTGCCAGCACCGACTCCACGGCGAGGTGGTAGTGGCAGTACGCCTCCACGAGCGCCTCGTCGGAGTCGTCCTCGAGCAGAGTGTGCATCGCGGCCTCGGTGCGGTCGAACAGCTCCTCGTAGCCGTCGCGGAAGTACCGCTCGTCGGTCGGCGCGGTCACCTCGAACCCCTTCGCCTCGGCGACGGGGTCGATGACCTCCCGCCAGTAGCGGTCGAAGAAGGCGGTGTGTTTCGCCTCCTCGTAAATCTGGGTCGTCACGAACATCTGCTTCTCGATGTCGTCGAGCCGCATACACAGCGGCGCGAGGTCCTCGGTGACGGCCTCCTCGCCGGCTCCGAAGGCGGCCAGCGTCCCGCGAAGCCCGTCGAACAGCGGCTCGGTAATGCCGCTCTCGATCAGCCGTTCGCGGTCCTGTTCGAGCAGTTCGTCGGCGATGTCCTCGTAGGGGTCCCAGTGGCGGTAGACGGCGTTGCGGAAGTAGCCCGACGCGAACGAGTCGGGGTCGAGACGGTGCGCTCGCGTGTCGTCGCTGTAGCGACTCATACCCCTGGGTTCGGGTACATCATGATAATCATTGTGAAACTTGGTACCGATTCACAAGAGTTTCCGGACGCGACGCCCCCGTCGGCCCTCCGGCCGCGTGGACCCCACTTACAGGCGGGCCTGCGGCATAATCCGTGGATGGTCGGCGACGACGCCGTCGACGCCCCACGATTCGAGCGCGGCGGCGTCGTCCTGACAGCCGACGCCCCACGCGTTGACACAGAAGCCCTCGTTGTGGGCGGTGGCGACGAGCCACCCGTCACACGTCTCGACGGTGGGATTCAGATACGCGCAGTCGGTTTCGCGGGCGAACTCCAGGCCGACCTCGGCGTCGCCGTCGAACCGGTAGGCGCGGGGCACCTCGGGCGCGATGCCACGACACCCTTCGAGTTCGTGGGCGATACCGGAGGAGACGGTGACGTGTACGTCGGCGCGGTCGGCGAGCCGGAGCGCGTCGTGGGCCAGCCCGATTTCGTGGAGGTCGAGCGTGACGCCGACCGACGGCGGGACGGCCTGCAGCGCGGCGTCGAGCGTCGGAATCTGCTCCTCGCCGAGGACGGTCAACGACTGTAGCTCCGAGAGGGTGTGGCGACACACCGCTCCCGTGCCGTCGGTGACGCGGTCGACGGTGGGGTCGTGGATGGCGACGAGTTCGCCGGAATCACACCGGCGAACGTCGATAGTGACCTCGTCTGCCCGGCGGCTCGCACGTTCGATGGCCGAAATCGTGTTTTCAGGGGCGGTCGCAGCGAATCCGCGATGTGCGATGAGCCGCATCTTACCAGTGACCACGTCCAGAGACGTAAATGGGTGTCGGAGAAATCGAGGGCTTCGGGACCGCTCGCAGCGGAATACACCGGAAACTGGTTTCGAGTTGCAGAAACATCTATACGTACTCGCTGACACGCCGACGAACGCTTTTGCCCCGGTCGGTCGAAGGGGGGCCATGCGCGCCGCACGCTATCACGAGCACGGAGGTCCCGAACGGCTCACCGTTGAGGACGTCGAGCGACCAGAACCCGCCGCGGACGAACTCCTCGTCCGGGTCACGGCCGCCGGCATCAATCCCGTCGACACCTACTTCCGGGAAGGGAGCTACCCGGTTCCGGAACTGCCGTGGATTCCCGGCTCCGACGCCGCCGGCGAGGTGGTCGCGGTCGGGAGCGACGTGACCGACTTCGAGACCGGCCAGCGGGTCTACGCGACCGGACTCGGACGCACCACGCCGGGCGCGTGTGCGGAGTACGCCGCCGTGCCGACCGACCTCGCCGCGCCGCTTCCGGACGGCGTCGGCGACGCAGAGGCCGCGGCGCTCGCGCTCGTCGGCACGACCGCGTGGCAGGCGTTCGTCCACCACGGCGACATCACCCCTGGCGACGAGGTGCTCGTCCACGGGGCAAACGGCGGAGTCGGCCACGTCGCCGTGCAGTTGGCCCGCGCGATGGGCGCAGACGTGACGGCGACGGCGAAGCCACGGTACCACGACGAGGTGGAGCGACTCGGCGCGGCGACGGCGCTGGACTACGCCCGCAGCGACCTCGCGAGTGCCCTCGCCGAGGTGTGTGAGCCGTCGCTCGTCCTCGGAACCGTGGTCGACCGCACCATCGAGACCGACGCCGAGGTGCTCGCCGACGGTGGCCGCATCGTCGCTATCGGCAACACGGAGCCGACGGTCGCGTTCCCGATGGGACCGGGCAAAGGGAAGGATATCCGACTCCAGGCGATGTCGATGTTCAACACGCCGGACACGAGCGCCGTCCTGTCGCGACTCGCCGGCATGGTGGCGCGGAATGATCTCGAGCCGGTCGTCGCACGCGAGTACGCGCTCGACGACATCGACGATGCACACCGCGACGTGCTCACCGACTCGGTGCTCGGAAAGTTCGTCGTGACGCCCTAAGAGAAGTCGACGTAGGAGGTGTCTTCACCGACGTTGTCCTTTCCCGGGGTTGGTGCCTCGTCGGCGACGGTCGCGGGGTCGGCCGGTTCGAGCGCCGCGATGGCGTAGTAGCTCGCCCCTTCGGGAATGTAGACGTTCAACTCGAGGTCGCGCTTCTCGCCGGGACCGACCTCGAACTCGCGGGACTCCACCTTCCAGATGGCGCGGTCGTACTCGTCGTAGAAGGCGAGCGATATCATCGCGTCCGAGCGCTCGCCGTTGTTGATGAGTTGGCCGTGGAGCGTGGCCTCGCCGGTGGTTTCAACGTCCGCCGTCTCGCCGTCTCGTTCGAGTCGCCCGTTCGCGACGTGGAGGGTGCGCGACGACTCCCTCCGTGCGTGTCTGTAGTTCGCGAACCGGTTTTGAATCGTCTTGGCCCACATCTCGGCGTCGTCGTCGACGTACATCAACAGCGAGTCGATGAGATGCTCTAACTCCTGAATCTGCGTCTCGCGGCTGTCCGGGTCGCGTGCGGCCAGTTCGTCGAGTCCCTCGCGGATCTCGTCGATGTAGCCGTGAGCGTCGGCGTCGTCCGTCCGGTTCTCGACGCGGTCGAGCACCGAACCGAAGTCGATAATCGGCGGGAGTTGCCGCTGTGCACTCATACCCCAACGTAGGGGCGCGCGCGCCAAATAGCTTACAGGAGCCTCGCCTCTCGGTGCCGGAAACCCTTTTTCGCCTCCCCTCACACCACGGACAATGACAATGGAGGACAAGCGGGACGAGCTCCGAGAGCGCAAGGAGGAAGCCCGCAAAGGCGGCGGTCAAGAGCGTATCGACCGCCAACACGAGAAAGGGAAGCTCACCGCGCGCGAGCGCGTCGAGTACTTCCTCGACGACGGCACCTTCCAGGAGTTCGATATGCTCAGAGAGCACCGCTCGACCAACTTCGACATGGACGAGACGAAGATTCCGGGCGACGGTGTCGTCACCGGCTACGGCGACGTGGACGGCCGGAAGGTGTTCGTCTTCGCGCACGACTTCACGGTGTTTGGCGGCTCGCTCGGCGAGGTGTTCGCCCAGAAGGTGTGTAAGGTGATGGACCGCGCCATCGAGACGGGCGCACCCATCGTCGGCCTGAACGACTCCGCCGGCGCGCGGATTCAGGAGGGAATCGACTCGCTCGCCGGCTACGCCGACATCTTCCACCGCAACCAGAAGGCCTCGGGCGTCGTCCCCCAACTGTCTGCCATCATGGGACCGTGTGCCGGCGGTGCTGTCTACTCGCCCGCAATCACCGACTTCATCCTGATGGTCGAGGAGACGAGCCACATGATGATTACCGGCCCGGACGTCATCGAGACGGTCACGGGCGAGGAGGTCACCTTCGAGGAGCTCGGCGGCGCGGGGGTCCACACCTCGGAGTCGGGGGTCGCGGACTTCGCCGCCGTCGACGAGGAGGCCGGACTGGACACACTCCAGCGGCTTCTCTCGTATCTCCCGCAGAACAACATGGAGAATCCGCCGCGCGTCGAGCCGTGGGACGACCCGGACCGCGACGCCGACGTGACGGGTATCGTCCCCGACGAGCCACAGAAGCCGTACGACATCGTGGACGTCATCGAGGGGACGATGGACGAGGGGAGCTTCTTCGAGGTGGCGGAGGCGTACGCCCGGAACCTCGTCACCGGCTTCGCCCGCCTCGACGGTCGCTCGGTCGGCATCGTCGCGAACCAGCCGCGATTCAACGCCGGCACGCTCGACATCCAGTCGTCCCAGAAGGGCGCGCGGTTCGTTCGCTTCTGTGACGCGTTCAACATCCCCATCGTGACGCTCGTGGACGTGCCCGGCTTCATGCCCGGCAAGGACCAGGAGCACGGCGGCATCATCAAACACGGCGCGAAGCTGCTGTACGCGTTCTCGGAGGCGACCGTCCCACTGATGACCGTCATCACGCGGAAGGCGTACGGCGGGGCCTACGACGTGATGGCCTCGAAGCATCTGGAGGCCGACGTGAACTACGCGTGGCCGACGGCCGAAATCGCCGTGATGGGACCACAGGGCGCGGTCAACATCCTCTATCGCGAGGAACTGGAGGACGCGACCGACGTGGAGGCGCGCCGCCAACAGCTCATCGACGAGTACCGCGACGCGTTCGCGAACCCGTACACGGCCGCCGAACGCGGCTTCGTGGACGACGTGCTCGAACCCGAGGAGACGCGCCGCCGGCTCATCGCCGACCTGGAGATGCTGTCCGGCAAGCGCAAATCGAACCCCGACCGCAAACACGGCAACATCCCGCTGTGAACCCAGAGTTCGTCCCCGAGTCGGCAGACGAGGAGGAGGCCGCCGCCATCGTCGCGGCCGTCTCCGCGCACCTCGCCGCCGAGGAGAGCGAGGAAGCCGAATCGGTCGAGACGTGGGACGGCAAGCGGTGGGCGTTCGCCGCCCGAACCGAGTCCGTCTCCGGGCGCGCGCTCCGACCGACCGACGGTACGCCCACGGACGCGTGGACTGCAGCCGGACGCGACGACCGGCTCTAAGTGCCAATCAGGTCGGCCGCCTTCTCCGCAATCGCGTACGTCGGCGCGTTCGTGTTCCCGCTCGTCAGCGTCGGCATCACGCTCGCGTCGACGACGCGCAGCCCTTCGACCCCGTGGACGGTGAGTTCATCGTCTACGACGGCCATGCTGTCGTCGCCCATCTTGCAGGTGCCGACCGGGTGGTAGACCGTGTGGGCGTGTTCGCGAATCGACTCCAGAATCTCCTCGTCGGTCTGGGCGTCGGGACCGGGGGTGAGTTCGCGCTCGCTCAACTCGGCGAGCGGTCCGTCCGAGACGATGTCGCGAACCGCGCGAATCCCGGCGACCAGCGTCTCGCGGTCGCGTTCCGTGGCCAGATAATTGGGGTCAATCTCGGGGGCTGTGAACGCGCTCGGGGAGGCGAGCCGGATTTCCCCGCGGCTCTCGGGGTTCACCTGCGTCGCGGCGAGCGCGAAGGCGTTGTCGACCGGCGGCTCTGCGAAGCCGTGGTCGAAGAAGTAGCCCGGCCCGAAGTGGAACTGCACGTCCGGCTTCCCGTCGGCGAGGTCGGTGTGGATGAACCCGCCCGCCTCCGCGACGTTCGAGGTGAGCGGCCCGCGCTTGAGGAGGAACCACTTCGCGACGTTACGGAGCCGTTCGGCGTTTTCGAGCGTATCCGTCGTCGATGTCTCGAAGGTGGTCGGCGCGAAGAGGTGGTCCTGCAGATTCTGCCCGACGCCCGGCGAGTCGTGGACGACCTCGATACCGTGGTCGGTGAGGTGGTCGGCCGGCCCGACACCCGACAACATCAGCAGCTTCGGGCTGTCGATGGCCCCGGCCGAGAGCACGACCTCCTCGCTGGCGTCGGCGACGAGCCGGCGGCCGTCGTGGTGGTACTCCACGCCAGTCGCCTGCGTGCCGTCGAACCGGACGCGGCTCACCTGCGCCTCGGTCGTGGCCGTCAGGTTCGGCCGGTCGAGCACTGGCTTCAGATAGGCGTCGGCGGAGCTGTGGCGTTCACCGTCCTTCTGCGTGACGTGGTACTGGCCGACGCCGACCTGCTGGCTCCCGTTGAAATCGGGGTTGTGCTCGTAGCCCGCCTCGATAGCAGACTGGACGAACGCCTCCGAGAGTGGCCGGGGCGAGCGCACGTCCGTGACGTTGAGTTCGCCCTCGGTGCCGTGGTACGCCACGTCGAGCCGGTCGCTGTCGGCGTGTTCTCCGTGCTTGAAGTACGGGAGGAACTCCTCGTAGCTCCAGCCGTCGTTCCCCTCGGCGGCCCACCCGTCGTAGTCGTCGGGGTGGCCGCGGATGTATATCATCGCGTTGATGGAACTCGACCCGCCGAGCGTCCGGCCGCGGGGCCAGTAGAGTTCGCGGTCGTGCAGCTCCGACTGTGGCGTCGTCGTGTAATCCCAGTCGTACTCGCTCTTGAACAGGTCCGAGAAGCCGGCGGGAATCCGGATGTTCCGGTCGTCGTCTGGCCCACCGGCTTCGAGCAGCAGGACGGTCGTCTCCGGGTCGGCCGAGAGGCGGTTCGCGAGCAGACAGCCCGCGGAGCCGGCGCCGACGATGATGTAGTCGTAGGTCGCAGTTCGTGTTGGCATAGCTACGTCTGTGTAGCCGCGGGCATAGGTATTGTCCCGACGCGGTGGGGTGACGACAGATTGATGTGACGTGTCACACCACAGCCCGTATGCGCGCAGACGAGCCACACCCCGACGTACAGCAGATTCTCGCGGCCGTCGAGGCGGCCGACACACAGCCGCTCGCGAAGTACGGCGACGCCGACGTGGCCCGGGAGGTGTCGGCGCGGATGCGGGCCGACGCCGACGGGCCCGACCTCGCGAGCGTCGAAAATCGTACCGTCCCGGGACCCGACGGCGACATCGAGATTCGCATCTACAGTCCCGAGACCGAGGGTCCGGTCCCGACGGTCGCGTACTTCCACGGCGGCGGCTGGGTCATCGGCGACTTGGAGAGCCACGACCTCGTCTGCCGGCATCTCGCCCGCGAGTCGGGGTGTGTCGTCGTCGCGACCCACTACCGGCGCGCGCCCGAACACCCGTATCCGGCGGCCTTCGAGGACAGCTACGCCGTGCTCGAATGGGTCGCCGCCAACGCGGACGCGGTCGGCGGCGACGGCCGACTCGCCGTGGCCGGCGACAGCGCGGGCGGGAATCTCGCGGCCGCCGCCACGCTCCGCGCCCGCGACGAGGACGGCCCCGACATCGACTACCAACTGCTCGTCTACCCCTCGGTCACGCAGACAACCGACTGGGAGTCTCGCGAGCAGAACAAGGAGGGGTATTACCTGACCGAACCGGACATGGAGTGGTTCGGCGAGAGCTACTTCCACACCGCCGACGACGACGACCCGTACGCCCACCCGCTGCACGCCGATTCCCACGCCGACCTCCCGCCGGCGACCGTCATCACGGCCGGCTTCGACCCGATTCGCGACGAGGGCATCGCCTACGCCGAGACGCTCGAAGACGCCGGCGTCGCCGTCGAACACCACCACTATCCGGAGATGATTCACGGCTTCTACACGATGCTCGCCGGACAGGCGAATCTGGCGGCGGGCCACGACGCCATCGAGAAGAGCGCCGCGGACTTGCGGGCCGCCTTCGAGCTGTAACGACTCGTCGCTACTCGTCGGTCAGCTTGTACTTCTGGATCTTTCCCGACGCGGTTCGGGGGAGTTCGGCGACGAACTCCACCTCGCGGGGATGTTTGTACGGCGCGATGTTGTCGAGCGAGAACTGCTGTATCTCGTCGGCCGTCACGCCCGGATTCCCCGGGTCGCCGTTCGCCGGGACGACGAACGCCTTCACCGTCTCGTTGCGGCGTTCGTGCGGAATTCCGACGACGGCCGCCTCCCGGACGGATTCGTGTTCCGCGAGCAGATTCTCCACCTCGCTCGGGTAGACGTTGTAGCCGGCCGTCACGATGACGTGTTTCTTCCTGTCGACGATTTCGTAGTACCCCTCCTCGTCGCGGCGGCCGATGTCGCCGGTGCGGAAGAAGCCGGCGTCGGTGAACGCCTGCTCGTTCGCCTTCGGGCGGTTGTGGTAGCCGTCCATCACCTGCGGCCCGCGGACGAGAATCTCGCCCGTCTCGCCCAGCGGCACCTCGTCGCCGTTGGAGTCGACGATGCGACAGTCGGTGTGGCGCGCCGGTTGGCCGACGGTGCCGTGACGCGGCCCGTAGAGCGAGCCGACCTGCGTGTGGGTCGACCCGGTGGTCTCAGTCAGCCCGTACCCCTCCTTGATGGCGACGCCGGCGGTTTCCTCGAAGGCGTCCTGCACTGCACCCGTCAGCTTCGCGCCCCCTTCCGAGGCGGTGACGAGCGAGGAGAGGTCGTAGTCGCCGAAGCTGTCGTCGTCGACCATGTCGGCGTACATGGCGGTGACGCCGATGAACGAGGAAATCTTCTCTCGCTCGATGGTGGCCATCGCCTCCTTGGCGTCCCAGTTGGCTGCACTTCGGATGTACAGCGTTCCCCCGCGAGCGAGCGGCTGGAGCGCCGTGTGGACGAAGCCGGTGATGTGGTACAGCGGCAGCCAGACGAGGCTGTTCTCCTCATCTGGAGTGAGGTCGTCGGACCGGACGGCAATGTTGGTGAGCAGTTGTGCGCGGATGTTGTCGTGGGTGAGCCGGACCCCCTTCGGCTGGCCGGTCGTGCCGGAGGTGTACGGCATCGAGGCGATGGCGTCACCGTCCAGGTCGACGGTGGTCGGCTCCCCGCGCACGTCGTCGAAGTGGGTGTCGCCCTCGGGCATCGCCTCCCGGTCGCCCACGGTGATAACGGCGGGGTCGCCGTCGATATCGTCGATGGCCTCGCCGAGATGCTCGCGGAGGGCGACGTGGGTGATGACCGCCGCGGCGTCAGTGTCGGTGAGCTGGTGGACGAGCTCTCGCGAGCGGTACTGCGGATTGACGGGCGAGACCGGCGAGCCGGCCCGGAAACAGCCCAGCGACGCGATGACGTACTGCGGGCAGTTGGGGAGATACAGCATGACGGGCTCGGTCTCCTCGACGCCCAACTCGCGAAGCCCACCGGCGAAGGCGCTGCTGACGGCCTGTAGCTCCTCGTGTGTCACTTCCTCGCCGTGGGATTCGAGCGCGGGGGCGTCACCGCGGACGGCCGCCGTCTTGTCGTACATCCGGGCGACGTTCCCGCCGTGGACCGTGTCGCCGAAGGTGTCCAAATCGAGATGCATACCAGAGTAGCCTCCTCGGTCTATGGTAAATGTTGTCCATCGACACGAGGGACCGACAGAGTAAGGTGGACTCCGGGGGCATCCCCGTGCATGTTCGAGAAGGTACTCGTCGCGAACCGGGGCGAGATCGCGGTGCGCGTGATGCGCGCCTGCGAAGACCTCGGTATCGAGACGGTCGCAGTGTACAGCGATGCCGACAAACACAGCGGCCACGTCCGGTTTGCCGACGAAGCGTACAACGTTGGACCCGCCCGCGCGGCCGACTCGTATCTCGACCACGAGGCGGTCATCGAGGCCGCGAAGAAGGCGGGAGCCGACGCCATCCACCCCGGCTACGGCTTCCTCGCCGAGAACGCCGAGTTCGCCGGCACGGTGCAGGACACCGAGGGCGTCACCTGGGTCGGTCCCGACGCCGACTCGATGGAGCAGTTGGGCGAGAAGACGAAGGCTCGCCAGCTGATGGACGCCGCCGACGTGCCGATCGTCCCCGGGACGACCGACCCGGTCACCGAGCCGGCGGAGGTCACCGACTTCGGCGACGAGTACGGCTACCCCGTCGCTATCAAGGCCGAAGGTGGCGGTGGCGGCCGCGGGATGAAAGTCGTCCACAGCGCCGACGAGGCAGCCGACCAACTCGAATCCGCCAAGCGCGAGGGCGAGGCGTACTTCGACAACGACTCCGTCTACCTCGAACGCTACCTCGAGAATCCGCGCCACATCGAGGTGCAGGTGCTCGCCGACGAGCACGGCAACGTCCGGCATCTCGGCGAGCGCGACTGCTCCCTGCAGCGAAGACACCAGAAGGTCATCGAGGAAGGCCCGTCCGCCGCCCTCTCGGACGAGCTTCGCGAGCAGATCGGCGAGGCCGCGCGCCGGGGCGTCGCCGACTCCGACTACGTCAACGCCGGCACCGTCGAGTTCCTCGTCGAGGAGGACCCCGACCGCGAGGCCGGCGAGGTGCTCGGTCCCGACACCGGCTTCTACTTCCTCGAAGTGAACACCCGGATTCAGGTCGAACACACCGTCACGGAGGAGCTGACGGGCATCGACATCGTGAAGTGGCAACTGCGGGTCGCCGACGGCGAGGAGATTAGCTTCTCACAGGAGTCCGTCGAACTGGAGGGCCACGCGATGGAGTTCCGCATCAACGCCGAGGACGCGACCGACGACTTCGCGCCCGCACAGGGCGGCTCGCTCGACGTGTACGACCCGCCGGGTGGCATCGGCGTCCGGATGGACGACGCACTCCGGCAGGGTGACGACCTCGTCACCGACTACGACTCGATGGTCGCGAAGCTCATCGTCCACGGCGAGGACAGAACAGAGTGTATCGCCCGCTCGAAGCGCGCGCTCCGCGAGTACGACCTCGAAGGCATCGTCACCATCGTCCCGTTCCACCTCGCGATGCTCGACGACGCGAAGTTCGTCGCCAGCACGCACACCACGAAGTACCTCGACGACGAAATCGACCGCTCCGTCTTCGACGAGTACCAGACGAAGTACGGCACCGAGACGAGCGCGGGCGACGACGAGGAGAGCGAAACCGTCACCCGCGAGTTCACCATCGAGGTGAACGGCAAGCGCTTCGACGTCGACCTCGAAGAGGAGGGAGTTCCGACACAGACTGCCTCGCGACCGGCTCCGGCGGGCGGTGACTCGGGCGGGTCCGGTGGCTCCGACGACGGCTCCGCCCGCGAGGAGCCGAGCGTCTCCGCCGACGGCGAGGTCGTCACCGCGGAGATGCAGGGGACCGTCATCGACATCGAGGTCGAGGAGGGCGACGACGTGGCTGCCGGCGACGTGCTGCTCGTGCTCGAAGCGATGAAGATGGAAAACGACGTGGTCGCGGAGTTCGGCGGCACCGTCACCGAGGTCGCCGTCGAGGACGGCCAGTCCGTGAATCAGGGCGACGCGCTCGTCGTGCTGGACTGATAGCGACCCCGTTTTCGCCGGACGCTCTTGAACCGGTAGCCCCGACTGTGGTGGGCACAAATCAAGCCACCCGGTCACACGATACAATTCATATTCGTGCATACTCACTCGGAATGTAGCGGCGAGGCTACGCACAACCACGGTACTTTTGTCCTGTCGCCGGAACACTCGGGTAATGACGCGGGAGCTCTCAGGGCCGCGCGAGAAGTGTGGCGTCGTCGGCGTATCGCTCGCCGACCGCGCCGCAGCACGCCCTCTCTACTATGCACTGTACGCGCTCCAGCATCGCGGACAGGAGTCGGCCGGCATCGTCACCCACGACGGGTTCCAGCAACACGACCACGTCGAGATGGGGCTCGTCGGGGACGCCTTCGAGGAGTCGGACATCGAGGGGCTGGCGGGCAGCGTCGGCATCGGTCACGTCCGGTATCCCACGGCTGGGAGCGTCGACACCTCCTGTGCGCAACCGTTCTCCGTCTCGTTCAAATCCGGCTCGCTCGGCTTATCACACAACGGCAATCTCGTCAACGCCGGGGAGATTCGCGACGAACTCGCGGGCGAGGGCCACGCCTTCACCTCCGACGGCGACACCGAGGTCATCGCCCACGACCTCGCGCGGAACCTCCTCGAAGCCGATCTCGTGCGCGCCGTCAAGCGAACGATGGAGCGGATTCACGGCTCCTACGCGCTGACGATCACCCACGACGACACCGTGCTCGGGGTGCGCGACCCCGAAGGGAATCGCCCGCTGTGTATCGGGAAACTCGACGACGGCTACATCCTCGCGAGCGAGTCGGCGGCCATCGACGTGCTCGACGGCGAACTCGTGCGCGACGTGCGCCCGGGCGAACTCGTCGTCCTCGACGACGACGGGGCCGGCTTCGAGTCGTATCAGCTCGTCCAGCAGGACCAGACCGCCCACTGTTTCTTCGAACACGTCTACTTCGCGCGCCCGGATTCGCGCATCGACGGCCAGCTCGTGTACGACGTGCGCCGCGAACTCGGCCGGAAGCTCTGGGAGGAGTCGGGCGTCGACTCGGACGTGGTGATGCCGGTCCCCGACTCGGGGCGGGCGTTCGCGTCGGGCTACGCCGAGGCCGCACAGGACGACGGCGCGGGCGTCGAGTTCGCCGAGGGGCTGATGAAGAACCGCTACGTCGGGCGCACGTTCATCATGCCGACACAGGACGCCCGCGAGCGGGCGGTTCGGCTGAAGCTGAACCCGATTCGCGACGTGGTCGAGGGGAAGACGGTCACCGTCATCGACGACTCCATCGTCCGCGGAACCACCTCCCGGCAGTTGGTCGAACTGCTGCGGGACGTTGGAGCCGAGGCGGTGAACTTCCGTGTCGGCGCGCCGGCCATCATCGCTCCCTGCTACATGGGTATCGACATGGCGACCCGCGAGGAACTCATCGCGGCGGACCGCTCCACCGAGGAGATTCGCGACGAAATCGGCGCGGACTCGCTCTCGTATCTCTCGATTGACGCCGTCGCCGCCGCGCTCGATGCCAGCGACGTGGACCTCTGTCTCGGCTGCGTCACCGGCGAGTACCCGTACGACATCGACGGCGAGCCGACGGACCGCGACGTGGAGCGGCCGAACATCGGAGCCGCGCTCGCCGACGACTGACCGCCGCGCAGAACGTTTTAGGCATGCCGAAAAGAAGGGCGTGTATGTGCGCCCTTCGAGCACTCACCTTCCCACGGACCCGGCCATGAGCCGGTCGCTGTATCTGGTGGCGCTCTACATCGCGGAACACGAGCAGTCGGCTCCCGTCTCGTCGGGAACCGTCGCGGAGCGAACCGACCGGACCGCCGGCACCGTGAGCGAGGCGTTTCACGACCTCGCGGAGACGGGACTCATCGAGTATGAACCCTACGAGGGTGCGGCGTTGACCGACGCCGGACACGACCGAGCACGACAGCTCCACGAGACGTACGTCACGCTCTCGTGGTTCTTTCGGGACGTGCTCGAACTACCCGACTACGAACAGGAAGCGATGGAGATGGCGGGTGCCGTCAGCCCCACCGTCGCACGACGACTCGCGGCGACGCTACTCGAGGAGCCGGCTCAAAACGGCGGCGAGTAGTCGGTGTACTCCTCCATCTCCTCCATCTCCTCGGTCTTGTCCGGCATGACCGCCGCGCGCGGCCCGCTGGTCCGGCGCACGTTCACGGTCTCGATGTCGCTGATGTGGTCCGGGAGCCGCTCGCGGATGGCCTTCATCGTCATCGGTGCGATGCCACAGCCGGAACAGGCACCGCCGATGGCGACGGTGACCTCGCCGGCCTCCTCGTCCACGTCTTCGACTTCGAAGTGACCGCCGTGGTCCTGAATCTGTGGCACGTTGCTCTGCAGGTAGTTCCGCGTCCGTCGTTCGAGGCTTTCAGCACTCATACAGCCACAAGTACGCCCTCAAGTGTAATAAATATGTCTTGTTTGGCAAGCCTAAAACTCGTGTCTACGTGCGTTTAGGGCGCTCTAAAGCCGCTTTTCTTTGGACGGCCAAACTTTCTCTCAGAACGCAGACTGTTTTGGTCGGCCAAACCCTCCGATTCAGCTATCGGGCGTTTCGTGTTCGAACGTCTGAATTTCGACCGTGCGCCCGTCGGGGTCGGCGGCGAAGAACTGGTAGATGTCGTACTGGTCGTTGTAGTGTGGCTCCTCGCGGACCGTCTCGCCCAGCCGGTCGTGCATCGTCTCGACCGCCGCGCGCGTCTCGTAGACGAAGGTGAGGATACCTTCCGTCTCGGTCTCGTCGGCGTCACAGAAGCCGAACCGGAAGCCGTCGTGGCTGAGAATCGTACAGCCGGGCTGTTCGAGCCACACCGACGCGTCGACGCGATTGCGATACCACTCGACGAGCCGCTCGCGTCCGGTCGTCCGGAAGAAGACGATGCCTGCCATACGCCGCCTTCGCCGGCGCGGCTGAAGAATCCTACCGACCGATGGTGCCCTGACGCGTCACTTCGGCGTCGGGGTCGATGGTGAACGCGACGACGATACTCTCCTCGCGTGCGGTCGCCGAGAGTGGTTCACCAGCGGTGTAGAGTCCGGTCTCGGCCTCGGTGAACGTCTCGCCGCCCGCGTCGAGTTCACCCTCGAACACGTAGAAGTAGGTGTCACGGCCCTCGGCGGTCGGAATCTCGACCGTCGCGCCCTCGCCGACGCGCACGTCGTAGAGGTCGATTTCGTTGCGGACGAACAGCGGCGCGTCGGTCCCCTCCGGTCCGAACAGGTGTCGCCACTCGTTTTCCACGGGGTCGGGAATCGGCTCGTGTTGGATGTTCGGCTCCATGTTCAGGGTGTGCGGGCGGACGAAAATCTGGAGCATCCGCAGCGGCGGGTCCTCGGGGTTGGTGCGCTCCTCGTGCCAGAACTCGCGGCCGGCGTTCATCACCATCAGGTGGTCGCTGTCGGTGACGAGCACGTTGTCGTCACCGTCGTCGTGGCGCATCACGCCCGCCGGCACCCACGAGATGATGTCCTCGTTCCGGTGTGGATGCATTCCGATGAGCGTGTCCGGGTCCATGAACGACTCCACGACCGTCGAGAGCGGCCCGTAGCCGTGGTCCTCGTGGTCGGGGGGGTTCCGGCCGGGGAAGTTGAAGTGGGTCCGGAACTTCCCCTGATTTTGCGTCACGTTCGTCCGCGGGGCTTTGTGGAGACCGGCGACTGTTTCTTGCTCTGCTTCGGCGTCGAGACTCATGTCACGTGGCTACGCCACAGACGGGTATACGTCCACCGTCGTCACCTGCCAACGTCAGTAGACGATGTACAGGAGCACGTAGACGACGTTCCCGAGGACGAAGGAGACGACCCACAGCGCGGCGGCGACGCGCGCGACCTGCTTGTGTCTGGTGTCGAACACCGCCGAAATCGGGCGCGTCGCGGCAAGCAGAAACACGTAGTACAACAGCGGCACGCAGACCACGGCGAGCAGGATATGGACCGCGAGCAGCGGGAGATACAGGTACTGTTCGACGGCGGCCGGTCCGGGGAACGAAGCCGGCCCCTGTACCGTCACCTTGTACAGATACAGGACGAGAAAGCCCGCAAACAGGAGCAACGACGCCACCATGAGCCGACGGTGGCGCTCGTAGTCGCCGCGACGGGAGGCCGCCACGCCGGCGACGATGGTCACGATAGCGAGCGTCGAGAGCACCGCGTTCACGTGTGGAATCGCGTCGAAGACGGCGTCGGGCGCGACCGGCAGCAGCGCTCGGGGAATCACGCCCAGCGCGGCCCCGAAGACGAGCGCGAGCGAGACGACGCTGAGCAGTGCAGTCCACTCTCGGACTCGACCGCGGACGACGCTCTGCATACCCGACGGTCGGAGCCGAGTGACAAAAGCCGTGGCGCTCTCGTCGGGTGGTGTCAGCCCGCCAGCACGGAAGATTATACCGGCTGGTCTCGTCGTTCCGGTATGCCAAACCGGGGGGAGCTACTGGAGAAGCTGGCGACGGAATCGGGAGCCGAACTGCGCACGTGTCTGGAGTACCGCGAGGGAGCGATGAAGTTCCTCTACCGGCGCGATGGCATCAACGAGGACGGTGCCCGCGACCGCGCGCGCCGGCTCCAGGAGCTGTACCGCGCCGAGAGCAACCTCGCGAACAAGGGCGGACTCACCGGCCACGGGAAGCTGCGCGGCTCCGTCCACTACTTCGAGGACCTGCTCGTGTTGACGCTGCCGGCCGACGACGACCCGACGTTCGGCTTCTCGGTCGGGCTCGACGTGGGGAGCGACCTCACTGAGTTCCTCGACGGCTGTCGGGAGACGCTGTTCGGGGAGTGAGCCGCCGCTGCGAGCTTCGAGCCGTCACGACCGCAGGACAGCACCGTCGCTCGCGGACGTTGCGTCGGTAGGATGATGCGTGGGTGCTGTCTCTGCGACGAGCACCCGCACTGTGGTGGCGAGGGCCACCGGGCAGTGCGTGGGACCGGATTTGAACCGGCGGACCTCTACAGGACAGCGCCCTCAACGCTGCGCCGTTGGCCTGGCTTGGCTACCCACGCACGCTGTGTGCATTCCAGCGTACTGCGGTGGCATACAAAAGGAAAGCGATTCTCCCCGGCTGGGGGACGAGCGATTGAAGTAGTCGCTGTGAGTTATTGGACGGTATGGCGAAGTACTCGACGGGTGGTGTCGGCTCCGACGACGCCGACAGCTGTGAACTCTGCGGGAAAGAGGGCGTCTCGCTCACGGACGAGACCGTCGCTGGCGCGCGCCTGCAGGTCTGTAGCGACTGTTCACAACACGGAGAACAGGGCGGGAAGACAGAACGCGACACGGAGGGCCGCGACGAGGCCAGCCCCGGCGACGACACGACGGACCGCCGGCGCAAGGCCGCCCAAAACGCCGCTCGCATCGCGGACGCCAACGCCGTCGACTCCTCCCGCTGGGAGCAGGGCACCGACTACGAGGACGACCCGCTCCCGTATCTGGTGAGCGACTACGGCGACGTGATGGCCGACGCCCGACAGGAGGCCGGTCTCCAGACGGGCGAGCTCGCGGGCGAACTCGGCGTCACCGAAGCCGACGTGCTCGCGGTCGAACAGGGCCGAGCGAATCGCGCGAACATCCCCGGGTCGCTCATCGAGGCCATCGAGGAGCGGCTCAACGTCCAACTCTCCGACGAGTAGGCCGGTCGCGTCGAACGGGCAACTTTTGCGAGCACGCGACAAGCACGGGTATGGACCTCACCACGGAACAGCGCGCCGTCCGCGACACCGTCCGGGAGTTCGCCCGCGAGGAGGTGCGCCCCACCGCAGCGGAGGCCGACGAGACCGAGACCTTCCCCGAGGACGTGTGGGACGGGCTCGCCGACATCGACCTGACCGCGCTCACCGTCCCCGAGGAGTACGGCGGACTCGACGTTGACGGTCTCACCTACGCCGTCGTGAACGAGGAACTGGCCCACGGACAGTTGGCGGTCGCGACCGCCCTCTCCGTCCACTGTCTCGCCACCTCCTGTCTCGCGACGTTCGGCGACGAGACGCAGAAGGAGCGGTTTCTCCCCGAGATGGCCGACGGCCGTCCCGTCGGCTGTTTCGCCCTCTCGGAGCCACACGCCGGCTCGAACCCCGCCGACATGAGCACGCAGGCCCGCCGTGAGGGTGACGAGTACGTCATCGACGGCGAGAAGCAGTGGATTACGAACGGGGAGCGCGGCGAGGTGGTGATTCTCTTCGCGAAGACCGACCGCGACGACCCCCAGACCGTGACGCAGTTCGTCGTCCCCAAGTCGACCGACGGGGTCTCCGTCGGGAAGAAGGAGGAGAAGCTCGGGCTTCGCGCGTCGGACACGACGACCCTCTCCTTCGACGGTGCGCGCATCCCCGCGGAGTACCGACTCACCGAGGAGGGCCGCGGGCTGTCGGCCGCGCTCTCGATTCTGACCGGCGGGCGCGTCGGCATCGCCGCACAGGCGGTCGGCGTTGCACAGGCGGCCCTCGACGCCGCGCAGTCGTACGCACAGGACCGCGAGCAGTTCGACGGGCCCATCGCCGACATCCAGTCGATTCGCCACAAGCTCGCGCAGATGCGCACCGACACGCAGGCCGCCCGGCTGCTCACCCGCGACGCCGCCCGGGGACTGGACGACGGCGACCCACCGGCCGAGGCCGCCTCGATGGCGAAGCTGCGCGCCAGCGAGACGGCCGTCGACGTGGCCAACGAGGCCGTCCAGATTCACGGCGGCTACGGCTACACGACCGACTTCCCGGTCGAGCGGTTCTACCGGGACGCCAAAATCACCACCATCTACGAGGGCACCTCACAGATTCAGCGCACGGTCATCGCCCGCGAGATGCTGGAGTGATGGCGGTCGTCTACGACCTCGACGGCACGGTCGTCGACCTCGCCGTCGACTGGGCTGCCGTCACGGACGACTGCGTCGCGCTGCTGGACGAGCGCGGCGTCTCGTTCGCGTACGAGACGCTGTGGGACGTGTACGAACACGCTCGCGAGACGGGCCACCTCGACGCCATCGAGGAGATTATCGCCGGCCACGAGCGCGAGGGAGCCCGCGCGAGCGAGCGACTCGCCTGCGCGGACCTGCTCGCGCGGGACGCCCCGGTAGCGGTCTGTTCGCTCAACAGCCAACGCGCCTGCGAAATCGCGCTCGACGCGCACGGACTCACCGAGTACGCCCCCGTCGTCGTCGGGCGCGATTCCGTCACGACGGAAAAGCCCGACCCCGAACCGCTCCGCGTGGCCATCGAGCGACTCGGCGTCGACCCGGAGACGGTCACCTTCGTCGGTGACGGGGAGCGCGACGAGGTGACCGCCGACCGGGCGGGCGTCGAGTTCGCGTACGTCGAGGAGTGGCTGGACGCGTAGCCTACTCGTCCACGTGGCGGCGCGCGTACACGTAGACGCACGTCGCCGTCACGAACCAGACGAGCGCGCCGACGCGAATCGCGAACTCCGCCCACGCGCCCCACGACGAGAGCGTAAAGAACAGCGAGGCGAGCGCGACGACCGGTGCGCCGACGACAATCGTTGTAACGAAGGTGACCTGCATCACCCACCCGAAGTCGACACCGTCGGTCTCGTACGTCTCGACGCGCTCTGGCACACCGCAAAAAAGAGCGACGACCCGGTAAGCGGTTTCGGTCTACTCCCCGCTGAACGACGCGCTCTCCGAGCCGAAGAACGCCTCGTACCCCCTCTCGTAGTCGTCGGTCGCGGTCAGGCCGGCGATGCGGTCGGCCTCGCGACCCAACTGCTCGCCAAGCCCGTGGTCGAAACTCGTCCGGAGCAGCTCCTTCGTCTCGGCGTACGCCTGTGTCGGCCCGGCGGCGAGCGTCTCCGCCTCTGTTTCGAGCCGCTCGTCGAACTCGCTGTCGGGCACCGTCTCCGTGACGAGCCCGAGCTCCTCGGCTTCCTTGGCCCCGACCGGCTCGTTCCGGAGCGCGATGCGCTGGGCGTCGCGAAGCCCGACGAGCCGCGGGAGGAAGTACGACGAGCCGCCGTCGGCCGACAGCCCGATAGCCGGATACGCGAACTGGAACCGCGCGCTCGTGGACATGATGACGATATCGCCCACGAGCGCCGTACCGATACCGCCGCCGGCGACGACGCCGTTGACGCCACAGACGACCGGCTTCGGCGCACGCGCGAGCGCATCTACGAAGTCGTGGAGCGTCGCGGCCAGCGACTTGATGGCCGGCTCGTCGCGCTCGTCACCCGCCAGCGTCGTCAGGTCCGCGCCGGTGTTGAAGACGCCGCCGACGCCCGTCACGACGAGACAGCGCACGTCGTCGTCGGTCGCAAGCTCGACTGCGCCCTCGTGAAGCGCGTCGGCGCTCGCGGCGTCCATCGCGTTGTTCGCGTCCGGCCGGTCGAAGACGAGTCGGCCGACGGCTCCGTCGCGTTCGACACGCACTGGGTCTGCCATACTCGCCCCTCTCGGGCCGGCGGGATAACTGTGGTGCGAGGTGCGGATGCAGGCGATTTAAGCCGCCCTGCGACTGTCTGCGTGTATGGACTACGACGTCGTCATCGTCGGCGGTGGCCCGGCCGGCTCCGCTGCCGGCCACGCCGCCGCCAGCGAGGGCGCGAGCGCGCTCGTCGTCGAGAAAGGGGTGCCCCGCGCCGACCGCGAGCAGCTCGGTCCCGACTCGACGGACGCCGCCGGCATCCTCGACTACTGGGTCGAACTCATGGGACTGGACGAGCCGATTCCCGACCACGTCAAACACCGCGAGCTGTCGGGGGCGGACTTCATCTCGCCCAACGAATCGGTCGCGCTCAACTCGACCGGCATCGACAGCGACTACCCCAACTTCGGGTTCACGATGCACCGCGCCCGGTTCGACGACTGGCTCCGCGAGCGCGCCGAAACCGCCGGCGCGGAGTACCGGGTCGGCAACGGCGTCCGCGAGGTGGACACCCACCTGACGGGCACGCCCTCCCACACCGTCACCCTCCGTGACGGCTCGGAGTACACGACGCGGTATCTCGTCCTCGCGGACGGGCCACAGCGCACCATCACCGGGCAGGTGCTCGACCCCCTGCTGCCGGGCGGCGAGTTCGACAAGATGGCGACCCAGCGCGCCAACCACATCGCCTACCAGGAGTACCGGGAGATTCCCGAGGAACTGCTCGAAACGGACCGCATCAAGTTCTGGTGGGGGCACATGCCGGGCCACACCGCCTACCCGTGGGTGTTCCCGAACGACGGCCAGGTCGCCCGCGTCGGGCTGACGATGCCCATCGGGATGGATATCGAGGACGTGCGCGAGCGCGACAGCTATCCCTTGCTTTCCTCCGAGGACGACCGCGTCCCGCAGGGCGGCACGTACATCGAGCGGCTGCTTGAGCACGTGTATCCCGACTACGAGCTCGACGACTTCCCCATCGTCGAGGACCGGGGCAAGACCAACGGCACCGAGACGTATCCGATCTCCTCGACGCGGCCGATCGAGTCGCCGACGGCCGCCAACATCGCCGTCGCCGGCGGTGCGATGGGGACGACGAGCGCCTTCCACGAGGGCGGCGACCACGTCGCCGTCCGGACGGGGGCAATCGCCGGTCGCCTCGCGGCCCGCGGCACGCTGCGCGCGTACAACAACGAGTGGCACCACGCCGTCGGCGACGAGCTCCGGCGCAACGTCGCGATGGGCGACATCGTGGCCGACAACACGCCCGCCGACTGGGACCGCATCTTCCGGCTCGTCGACGCCGTGCTCCCCGAGGACGGCTTCTACAACAACCGGGACGTGCTCACCAACGGTCTGACGGGCGCGAAGCTGTTGGGCAGCTACAAGTGGGCGAAGTTCGGCCTGCGCGACCGCCGGTACGCCCAGATTCGGGAAGCGGAGTACGCGGTCTAACTCTCGAAACTGGTAACTGTTTCTCGCCCCGAGGGTGAGTGCACGCCTTTAGTCCCCACCCAGAGGCCGCACCAGCGCGCGATGACGCGGTGGAGAACCCGGGCGTGCGACAGGGACTGGCCCCACCTACAGGGGCGCGCCCCACACGAGGGTTAGCCAATCGACGCGGCACGCCGCCACGGGATGAGATTGGTCGTTAGTGTTTGGGGCGACATCACCGTCTGAGCCTCCGGTTCAGCGCTATTTTATATTCTCTCGTCGCCTCTGGAGCGTCGAGATGCGCGTTCGCGACCAGATACCCGGGGAGATACTCGCCGTCATCTGCGTGATCGCGGCCCTGTTCGTCGTCTTCGGCGTCGTGTTGCCCCGCGGGCTGGTCGTCCTGCTCGTCGGCGTCGGTGCGATGGCGCTGATTTACTTCAGCGGCGTGGCGTATCTGCTCTCGCGGCCGGGGTGGATTCCCCCGTCGATGGAGAAACTGCCCATCGTGCTCGGTCTGCTGTTTCCGGCGCTCGTCGTCGGCGTCCTCGTTTACTCCTACCGGTCGCTGTTGACGCCGGCAGCCGCCGTCTTCGCGCTCGGTCTGCTGTTCGTCTTCCTCTACTACTGGCTGGTCGTGCCGCTGGCGCTGTTTCAGACCTTCCGGCGGCGGAACTTTCGGGACGACCCCGAGGAGTGGCCAGCCATCGCCGTCGTCGTGCCCGCCTACAACGAGGAGGGGTACGTCGGCGACTGCATCGACTCGATTCGCGCGACGACGTATCCGGGACCGACGTCGATTACCGTCGTCGACGACGGGAGCACCGACGACACCTACGCCGAGGCCCGCGCGCACGCTCCCGAGGACGCGACCGTCATCCGCACCGAAAACCGCGGCAAACACGCCGCGCTCAACACCGCGCTGGAACACACCACGGCCCCGTACATCGTCTCCGTCGACGCCGACTCACACGTCGACGCCGACGCCTTCAGCCAGCTCATCCGTCGGTTCTTCAGCTACGACGACGCCGGCGCGGTCGCGGGCAATATCAAGGTCGCGAACCGCGACTCGCTGGTCACGAGCGTGCAGGCGCTGGAGTATATCATGGGTATCAACACCTTCCGGCGGGCGTTCGACCTCGTTGGCACCGTGACGGTCGTCCCCGGCTCGCTTGGGGCGTTCCGCCGCGACGTGCTCGACGACGTCGGCGGCTACAGCGGGGACACCGTCACCGAGGATTTCGACCTCACCATCGACATCCTCCGCCACGGCTACAGCATCCGCGCCAGCACGGGTATCGTCTACACCGAAGCGCCCGACACGTGGCGCGACCTCGCGCTCCAGCGCCGGCGGTGGTTCCACGGCAACCTCCAGACGCTCCTCAAACACCGGGCCGTCTTCACCGACAGCCGGTACGGACTGCTCCACCGGGTCGCGCTCCCGTACGTCTTCCTCTCGATGTCCGTGCTCCCGCTGCTCGGCGTGGCGATTCTCGGCTTAATTCTGCTCTCGCTGTTCACAGGCGGGGTCGGTCTCCTGCTCCAGCTCGCGATATTCTTCGTCGTGTTGCAGGTCCTGCTCGCCGTGCTCGCCATCCAAATCGAGGGCGAGGACCTCCGGCTGGCGCTTTTTACCCCGTTGACGCTGTTCGGCTACAAGCAGTTCCTCGACGGCGTGTTGTTGTGGAGTCTCTGGGCGCTGGTCCGGGGAGAACGGACGTGGCTCCGGCCGGCACGCATCAGACAGCGGGACAAATCGGACGGGTCCGACGGCAACGGTCGCACCGAGCATGGGGAGTCAAGTCGGCGGGAACCGTAGAAACCCTGTGAGAGAGTCCACCGGCGGACGGGGGGAGGAGCCGACCGCACAGCAGTTGCTTCGGGCAATCACCGGTGGACCCAACGTGACGCTCGTCGCCGACGAGACGGAGACGATTCACTTCGCCGGCGGCGGCGTCGAAGCGCTGTTCGGCTACACGCCCGAGGAACTCGTCGGCGAGTCGGTCGACCTGCTCGTGCCGGCGGAGTTCACCGACCAACACCACGCGGCGATGGCCCGGTATCTCGACACGGGGACGCGCCACCTCGACTGGGACGGGGTCGGACTGGTCGCACAACACCGCGACGGCCACACCGTCCCGGTCGACGTGTCGCTGAGCGACACGGAAACGGAGTCGGGCCGGCTGCTCGCCGCGACGTTCCGCCGGCAGTCGAGCCGCGAGAGCAGCGAGCGGTTCGACACCCACCGCGCCTTCTCGGCGTCCGTCTTCGAGAACGTCAACGACGCCGTCGTCGTCGCCACTCCCGACGGCGAAGTGCTCGACGCGAACCCGGCGACGAGTGACTTGCTCGGGCGCGACTACGCCGACCTCCTCGACGCGTCCGTCTTCGAACTGCTCGGCGACGAGGACGCGGAGTTCGGGCTGGCGGTCCCGTTCGAGGACGGCGACTCGGCCGAGGTGACCGTCGAGCGCGAGGACGGCGACCGCGTCGTGCTCGACCTCTCTGTCGCGGATATCATGCACGAGGGCGAAACGGCGTATCTCCTCACGGGGCGCAACGTCACCGACCGCGTCGACCGCGAGGAGGAGTTGGCGAGACAAAACGAGCGGCTCGACCGCTTCACCAGCATCGTGAGCCACGACCTCCGGAACCCACTCTCGGTCGCGCACGCCAACGCCCACCTCGTCGCCGACGGGCGAACCGAGTACATCGACGACGTGCTCGACGGACTCGGCGACATGAACCAACTCATCGACGACCTGCTCACGCTCGCGCGCAACGGCGAGATACTCCGCGAGCGCGAGCCGGTCTCGCTGGCGACGGTCGCCCGGGACGCCTGGGACTCGGTCGACCGCGAGGGAGACGTGACGCTCGAACTCGACGGCGATACGGTGCTCGAGGGCGACCCCGACCGCATCGAGCAGGCACTCGTGAATCTGTTCGTCAACGCCATCACCCACGGCCGCGGGGACGAGACCGACGCCCTCACCGTCACCGTCGGCACGACCGAGGACGGCTTCTACGTCGCCGACGACGGCGTCGGCATCCCTCCCGAGAGCGCCGACAAGGTGTTCGAACACGGCCACACGACGGCAGAACAGGGGACGGGCTACGGACTCTCCATCGTCAGCGAAATCGTCGGTGCCCACGGCTGGGCGATTTCGCTCGCCGACACGGAGACGGGGACGCGCTTCGAGATACGGACTTAGACGGTCGCCTCGCTCGCCGGCACCGTCTCGATGAGCCGGGCGATCTCCTGCGGGAGCGACTGCTCGCCCGCGTCGGTCGCGACGGTCACCATCCCGAACGGCGCCACGCCGACTACCTCGAGCCGCTCGCCCGGCTCGACGCCGGCGTCGGCGAGATATCGGAGCTCCTCGTCGCCCTGGTGTCGGATGCGACGGACGATGAGCGTCTCGCCTTCGGTCGCACCGTCGAGCCGGCGTGTCGAGTCGCTCTCTGGCAGTTCGAGCTCCTGGTTGGGAATCGGGTCGCCGTGGGGGTCCGCCTCCGGATTACCGAGTGCGGCCTCGATGCGGTCCGTTAGCTCCGCGGAGACGTGGTGTTCGAGCCGGTCCGCCTCGTCGTGCACGTCGGCCCAGTCGTAATCCAGCGTCTCCGTCAGAAACGACTCCAGCAGGCGGTGGTGGCGGAGGATTTCGAGGGCGACGATTTCGCCCTCGTCGGTGAGCCGGACGCCCTTGTACTTCTCGTGGTCGGCGAGCCCGCGCTCCTCGAGCTTCTGGAGCATGCTCGACACCGTCGGCGGCGTCACGTCGAGATACTCCGCGAGCGCGGAGGTGGCGACACGCTCGTCCGGCTCTTCGAGCGTGTAAATCGCCTTGATGTAATCCTCCATGACCGCACTGAGCATACGCGACATAGCGTGCTCCGTGTGTTAAGTCCTCCTCTCAGGCCAGCGCGATGTCGAGTGAAAGCATGAGCAGCAGTCCGACCATGGTGCCGAGCGTCACCGTCCGGTCGTGGCCGTGTCCGTGCGTCTGTGGCACGATGTCGTTCACGATGACGTACAACATCCCGCCCGCGGCAAAGCCCATCGCGTACGGGAGCAGCGGCTCGGCGATGGTGACGGCAGCCGCCCCGAAGACGGCGATGGGTATCTCGACGAGTCCGGCCCGCAGCCCGGTGACGCCGGCGTACCACAGCGAGCCGAGCCCGGCGTTGCGGGCCGCGACCGCGACGGCGAATCCCTCCGGGATGTTCTGGGTGCCGATGGCGATCATCAGCGGGATGGCGTCGCTGAGATTCCCGCTGCCGAAGCCCACACCGACCGCCAGCCCCTCCGGCATGTTGTGGAGCGTGATGGCGATGATGAAGACGACGACCCCGGCGAGCCGGCCGGCCGAGTAGTCGATTTCGTGTGGCGAGGTGACGCCAGATTCGGCCATCAGTGCCTCTTCGCCCGTCTTTCCGGTGATGAGCCGCTGAACGTACGGGACCCAGTAGCCGCTCACGGCGAGGAAGCCGACTCCGAGCACGAAGCCGATGCTCGTTGTCAACAGGTTGCCGTACTGTTCGATGGCCGGAATCAGGAGGCTGGTGAACGCGGCCGCGACCATGACGCCGCCGGCGAAGCCGAGCGAGGTGTCCAACCCTCGCTGTGAGGGGTTTCGCCAGACGAGAATCAGGAGTGCGCCGACGAGATTCATCCCCGCGATGACCAGCCCGCCGACCAGCCCCCAGACGACGCGGTTCTCGCCGAACAGCTGGACGAACTGCGACTCTAGCATCGCTTTCCCGCCGTGGTCGAACTGGTGTCCATCTACCGTCGAATCCCCGCTCCGGGCAATCAAGCTACCGGTGGCGCGCGTGCGGTCGGCTTTTTATCGCGCGCGCCGAGACTCGGGTATGAACGTCCAAGCGGTCGCCGACTTATCGCCCGACGAGCGGGCCGCGCTGTTCGACAGAGACGCCGGGGTCGCCGCCGCCCGCGACACCGCCCGCGACATCGTCGAACGCGTCCGCACCGAGGGCGACGTGGCCCTGCGCGAGTACGCCGAGGAGTTCGACGGCGTCTCCGTCGGCAACGTCGACATCACCGACGAAGTCGAACGCGCCGCCGACCGACTCGACGACGACCTGCTCGCCCACATCGAGACCGCAGCCGCCAACATCCGCGAGTTCCACGAGGCACAGCGCCCCGAAAACTGGACGAAGGAGTTCGAGGGACGGGAACTCGGCCGGCGCTATCGCCCCCTCGAACGCGTCGGTGCGTACGTCCCCGGCGGGACCGCCGCCTACCCGTCGTCGGCGCTGATGGGCGTCATCCCGGCGAAGGTGGCCGGCGTCGACCACGTCGCCGTCGCCACCCCGCCAGCGGAGGACCTGAACGACGCGACGCTCGCAGCGATTCACGTCGCGGGCGCTGACGCCGTGTATCAGGCCGGCGGCGCACAGGCGATTGCCGCGCTCGCGTACGGGACGGAGTCGGTGTCGAGCGTGCAGAAAATCGTCGGGCCGGGCAACCGGTTCGTCACCGCCGCGAAAGCCGAGGTGCGCGAGGACTGTGAAATCGACTTCCTCGCCGGTCCCTCCGAGGTGTTGGTCATCGCCGACGGGACGGCCGACCCTGGTGTCGTCGCGTCGGACCTCGTCGCGCAGGCGGAACACGACCCGAACGCGTCGGTCGTCGCCGTCACGCCCGACGAGTCGCTCGCGGCCGACATCGCCCAGCAGTGTGACCGACAGGCGGGAGAGCGCGACCGCAGCGACGTGATTCAGGAGGCGCTCGACAACGACGCCTCCGGGGTGTTCACCGCGCGGTCGATGTCCGAGGCCGTGCTGTTTGCCGGTGAGTACGCCGCCGAACACCTCTCGATTCAAGCGGAGAACGACGAGGAGCTGCTCGACCGCATCGAGGCCGGCGGGAGCGTGTTCCTCGGGCCGTTCTCCCCGGTCGCGGCGGGGGATTACGCCGCCGGCCCGAACCACGTCCTCCCGACGGGCGGGTTAGCGAAGACGACCGGCGGACTCTCCGTCGACCACTTCCTCGTCTCACAGACGGTCCAGCGGCTCGACCGCGACGCCCTCGCCGACATCTCCGAGACGGTCACGACGTTAGCCGAAACCGAGGGGTTGGAGGCACACGCCGAGAGCGTTCGCAAGCGGTTCGAGGAGTAGCCGTCGCTCGCCGGTCGATAAATGAAAGAAGTCGTCTAAAGACTGTAGCTTAGTTGCGGACGAGGTTCGTCGCGCGCGGGCCCTTGTCTGCCTGTTCGATTTCGAACTCCACGTCCGTTCCCTCTTCGAGGTCCGGGCCGCCGACATCCTCCATGTGGAAGAACACGTCGTCGTCAGAGTCGTCAGTTGCGATGAAACCGTAGCCGCCAGTGTCGTTGAAGAAGTCAACCGTACCGTTTACCATTACATCAATACACAGTCCCGAGTTACGGTTAAGGGTTGGCATTCGTCCGGTCGTATGCGAGCTAAGCACACGAATGACACGCAGCGCGCGGCCTAACATGGACGAATATTTCGCCACATCGGTTCTCGCCGACTTTCTCGACCGTACGGTCGAGACTACAGGGGTTCGTGGTGGATGCACGGATTCGTGCATGCTGTGAACGCGCCGCTGTCTCATATACTGATTCGCACGACAGAACGCCACTACTCCAGCGGCTCGGCGGCGTCCTGCTTCAACAGGGGTTCGACGTTCTCGGCCGGGAGGTCCACGACGTCCTCCGAGGAGAGGTCATACGAGCGCTCGTCCACGCCGAACACCTCGCCCACGTCGCGCGTGATGCGGACGGTGGTGCGGTCGACGTTCGGCGACTCGTCGGACTCGTCCGAGCCGGCGGCGGGGTCGTCCGGGCCGGCGGTGTCGGCCGTCGTGCGCGTGGCGGGCGTGCGGTCGCCCGCGACCGCCTCGGGACCATCGTCGCCGTCGCCCATCATATCGGCGGCGCTGACCTCGTCGCTCGCGTCGGCTTCGGCCGGCGTGTCCGGGGGTGCGGCCGGCGCGTCGTCGCCCTCGGCCGTCGGGTCCAGCCCGAGTTCGGCCGCGGCGCTCGGTTCGGGCGCGGGGTCGGCGGTCTCCGACGTGTCGGTCGCCTCCGGCGTCGGTTCTGACTCGCTCGTCTCCGTCGCCGGCTCGCGCGAACAGGAGATGCCTGACCCGTCGCCCTCGAGCACCCCGTCGAGGACGTGGTCTCGATTCTGTTCGATTCGTTCGACCAGCGTCGAGAACAGGTCGCGCTCCTCGTCGGTCAGCCCGTCCTCGTCGGTGGGCATGCCGGCGGCGGCGATGGAGGCCATCTTGACCACTTTGCCGACGCGCCGCTCGTAAATCGCCTCGACGGTGGATTTGGCGGTCTCGATGTCGTCCGACAGTCGCCGCACTTCGGGCGAGGAGAACGGGTCGTCCGCGCGTTCCGCGGCGCGGTCGCGCTCGCGGGTCAACTCCTGGATGAACTCCCCCACGTCCTGATAGAAGCTGGGGCGGAGATTCTGCAGGCTACTCGCCTGTCGTTCCCGGCTCTGGATGGATTGGAGTTCGTCGAGATTCATTCTGCTACCTTCTCGGCGCGGCCCCGGGCCATCAGGAACACGCCGAGTGCTTCGTCCACCGCCTGTTTTCCGCCCTCTATCATAAATCCTTGCTCCCCGCCGAAGGTCGCCGGGCCGGGGTCGACTACGTCGACCCGAATCTCGTTCCCGCGGAACTGGGCCGGAATCGCGTCCCGGAGCGGCCGGAAGTCGTCGAGGTCGCCGCGGTCGATTTCCGTCACCACCAGCCCGGAGCCGCCGTGGAGACTCCCCGGCAGCCGGATGAGCCGGTTGATGTCCGTCGTCACCGGTTCGTCGATCGGTGCGCCGTCCTCCGCGAGCGTCTGCTCGAACAGTCGCTTCGCGATGGAGACCACTGCGGCGTGCACGTCGATGTTCCCCTCGCGCAGCTGGTCGTAGTTGTCCGTCGCCGCACGCAGGGTCGCCGTCGCCTTCCCCTCGCCGACGCCGTCGAACTCCTGGAGTCGGGCGAGCGCCTCCTCTTCGGGAAGCTCGCGGAGTTCGTCTACGAGGTCGAGCAGATGGCGGTGGACGCGGGCACCCCACCCGCCCTCGGTCGGGAGCATCCGCTTTTGCGTCGGATTCTTCAGGCCGAGTCCCTCGACCGTCTCCGTCCGGAGCAGGTCCTCGAAGGCCACGTCCGGACCGCGGACGTACTCGACGATTTCGTCGCGCTGGTCGCGCCCGAGTTCCTGCACGCGGTCGGCGCGCACGTGAACGTGGTAGCCGCGCCCTCCGGAGAACACGACCGTCGGGTCGGTGAACCCGAAGTCGCCCTCGAGGAAGTCCAGCAGGGCAAAGAGTGCCTCCTTACAGGCGGCGAGCATCTCGGGGTAGCTCGTCGCCTCGGGGTCCACGCCGGGGAGGTGGTCGGCGTCGAGGTCGAAGACGAGGTCGGCCCCGCGCCATCCCTTCGCGCCCATCCGGGAGGCGTCGGGGTCGTCGTAGCGCCCGACGGAGTGGTAGACGTGGCGTGGTTGCTCGCGGGCGAGGAAGTCCGTAATCGAGCCGCTGCCGGCAACATCAAACCAGGACTGGTGGCGAATCATTGTCGTCCCGTCTCCCGGCGTGAACGGGATGTGTCCCCACTCGCGTTCGTTGGACGCCGGCGGCCCCTCGATGTCGCTCCGGCGGTAGTATTCGCCGAACCGGCCCGAGAGATACGTCCGCGTCCGCTCGTTCATCGGTTTCGAACTGCGTGACTCGGGAGTAAAAACATGTCCTTCGCCGCGTCACCGCCGGAAGAAGCGCGACAGCTTCTCGGTGAAGGAGTCCTCGCCAAGCCGGAGATAGTAGGCGTCGCCGTAATCCTCGTAGTAGTTGTCGATTTTTCGGACGATTTCGAAGCCGATGCCCTGGTAGAACTCGAGTGCGTTCTCGTTGCTGGTGCGGGCGTGACAGGTGACCTTGCCGTACTCCTCGGCGACGGCGGCGACGAGCCGCTTGCCGTGGCCCTCGCCGCGTTCGTCGGGGTCGACGGCCAGAAAGAGGATGTAGCCGTCTCGGCGGACGGAGGCGAAACCGATTAACCGCTCGTCGTCCAGCGTGCGCTCGACCAGCACGAACGTCCGCGACCGGGCGTACGCGTCGGTGAAGAACCCCCGACGCTGGCGGAGCACACCCTCCTCGCGTCGGATTTCTTCCTTCAGTGCCCACGCGTCCTCGACGAAGGTGTCGTCACCCTGTTCGACGACGCGAAGTTCGACTGTGGCACTCACTGATACAATCTACGAGCGGGAGACTTTAACTCCAACGCCCCACCCCCCGGAACGTTATAATGGGTGGCCACATCGGTGTCTGTATGTCGTTCAGCGTTGACGACGAGTCACAGGACGAGACCGACGGAGCGGACTCGATGAGCGAGGTCGTCCGCCGCTCGTTCCTGACCGGTATCGCGACCGTCGTCCCGCTCATCGTCACTGTGCTCATCGTCAATTTCGGAGTGGGGTACATCGACAGCGCGCTCCAGCCGCTCGTCGACGGACTCCGAGGCAGCCCGTTCGGGCCAAACGAGTTCACCGACCGCCAGATAAAGCTGCTCGCCGTCGTCGTCTTCCTCCTGTTCATCTTCCTGTTGGGCCTCGTCGCCGAGTTCTCGAAGCGCGGCACGAAGTTCGGCGCGTACTTCGACGACTTCATGTCCCGAATTCCGGGGCTCGGCTCCGTGTACACCTCGTTCAACGAGATGTCCGAGATTATGCTCGATTCGGACACCGACAGCTTCCAGGAGGTCGTCTTCGTCGAGTACCCCGGTGAGGGGTCGTACACGGTGGCGTTCAAGACCGCCGAGACGCCGTCGGTCATCGAGCGTGACACCGGCCACGAGGACATGGTGACCCTGTTCATGCCGATGGCACCGAACCCCGTGATGGGCGGGTTCGTCATCCACGTCTCGCGCGACCGCGTCGTCGACGTCGACATCACGGTCGAACAGGGGCTTCGCTCCATCGTCACCTCCGGCGTCGCGCTCACCGACAGCGACGACGGCCCCGACATGCGCGGGCTCAGCCCCGACGAGATGGAGACGCTCGGCAGCATCGAGCGCATCGAGCAACACACCGACCCCGGCCAGTCGCGGGCAGTCAGAGACGAAAACGAGGACACCGCCGAACGCGTCGAGGAGTACGACACCGAGGTCGCGCCGGAACACTCCGACACGCCGGACAAGATTGCCGACCGCGAGCGCACGGACGAGCGCGAGGAGACCGACACGGTCCCCGCCGAGGCAGCCAAACGAGACAGCCACACTGAAGAGACCGAACAGACACCCGCAGAGATGGCAGACCGCGACGACACCACCCGGGAGCCGACGACCGATACGCCGGCAGAACGCGCCGGCCGCAGCGACGACGAGGACGACCGCGAGACGTGACCGGTCGATTCGAGCTTCGCGACCACACCGCCGACGTTGCGGTCGCGGCCCGCGGCCCGACTCTCGATGCCGCCTTCGCTGCGACCGCGGACGGCCTGACAGCGGCGATGTGTGACGACGCTCTCCCAGACGGCGACCGGTTCGAACTCACCGCGCGGGAGTCCTCGCTCGAGACGCTGCTGTTCTCGTATCTGGACGAACTCATCTACCAGCGTGACGTGCGTGGCGTCCTCCCGTGTGACCACGAGGCCGTCGTGACCGAGACGGCCGACGGGTGGGCGGTCACGGCGACCGCGCGGGGAGTCCCGCTCGACGCCGTCGCCGCACGCGACCTGAAGGCCGTCACCTACTCACAGCTCTCCGTCACCCGGACCGACGACTGGGAGACGTACGTGGTTTTCGACGTCTGAGAGCGAAAGCTATTCCGCCGCGCCGCAAAGAGTCTCGCCATGAGCGACGACGACGAGACGTTCGAGGCGGGCGGGTACACCCTCCATCGCCGCCGCGAGTTCGTCTGGGAACTCCCCAAGCAGGGAGACATGCGCGTCCCGGCCCGCGTGCTCGCGAGCCGCGACCTCCTGGAAGCGATTTCCGATGACCGAACCATCGAACAGCTCCGGAACACGACCCACCTGCCGGGCGTCACCGACTACGCCATCTGCATGCCCGACGGCCACCAAGGGTACGGCTTTCCCGTCGGTGGCGTCGCAGCTATCGACGCCGAAAGTGGCTGTATCTCGCCGGGAGCGGTCGGCTATGACGTGAATTGCGGCGTCAGAATGTTGACAACAAATCTCACCTACGACGACATCGAGGGTCGCGAGGAGGAGCTGACGAACGCGCTGTTCGACGCGGTGCCGACCGGGCTCGGCGGCGGCGGTGTAATCAACGGGTCCCGCGAATCTATCGACGCCGCGCTCGAATACGGCGTCGAGTGGGCGCTCGAAGAGGGGTGGGCAGTCGAGTCTGACCTGACCCACTGTGAGGACGGCGGCCGGCGGCTCGACGCCGACCCGAGTGCCGTCTCGAAGCGCGCGAAAGACCGCGCGATGAACCAGATGGGGAGTCTCGGCTCCGGCAACCACTTCCTCGAAGTCCAGCGCGTGACGGATATCTTCGACGCCGACACCGCAGCCGCTTACGGACTCAGCGAGGAGCAGGTGGTCGTGCTCATCCACTGTGGCTCGCGCGGGCTGGGCCACCAGACCTGCAACGACTACCTCCGGCGAATCGAGGAGGAACACGACGACCTGCTCGCCCAACTTCCGGACCGGGAACTCGCCGCCGCGCCCGCCGGCTCCGACCTCGCGGCGGAGTACTACGGCGCGATGTGCGCCTGTATCAACTTCGCGTGGGTGAATCGCCAGCTCATCATGCACCGGACGCGCGAGGTCTTCGCGGACGTGTTCGACCGGAGCTGGCGCGAGATGGAGATGGAACTGCTGTACGATGTGGCCCACAACATCGCGAAACGCGAGGTCCACGAGACGAGCGCCGGCGAGACGGAGCTGTTCGTCCACCGGAAGGGGGCGACCCGGGCGTTCCCCGCCGGCCACCCGGAGGTGCCGGCAGCCTACCGCGACACGGGCCAGCCGGTCATCATCCCGGGGTCGATGGGGGCCGGCTCGTACGTGCTGTCGGGCGGCGAGCAGTCCCTGTCGGAGACGTTCGGCTCGACGGCCCACGGTGCCGGTCGGTTGATGTCGCGCACCCAAGCGAAAGACGAGTTCTGGGGCGGCGACGTGCAGGACGACCTCCGCGACCAGCAG
Source organism: Halosegnis longus (assembly GCF_009663395.1). Taxonomy (NCBI): domain Archaea; kingdom Methanobacteriati; phylum Methanobacteriota; class Halobacteria; order Halobacteriales; family Natronomonadaceae; genus Halosegnis; species Halosegnis longus. The sequence goes on from NZ_QKNW01000001.1 coordinate 1,945,192, forward strand.
AAGGTGTACGTCAAAGCCTCCTCGGGCGCGACAATCGCGGAGGAGGCCCCCGGCGTCTACAAGGACATCGACGAGGTGGTCCGGATTTCGGACGCGCTCGGTATCGGCGACAAGGTCGCCCGGACGTTCCCGGTCTGCAACATCAAGGGCTGAGTGCGGTCGCGGTACTGGTCACTTGTACGCCGAACGAAGGAACGTTTCACCGAGCCGACCAACGGGAGGCTCGGGACCGAGGCCCGACCACCGCGAGCGAAGCGAGCGACGGGAGGGCCGACGTGTCTTTTTAATGCAGATTTTTGCCTGAGCGAGCGGCTTCGCCGCGAGCGAAGTGCAAAAAGGTGCTATTGCTGACGTGGTGCCCGCGCCTCGCGCACGCCGTTGCCGTCGCGCATCTTGTCCTCACAGTGGGGGCAAACACGGACGCTCGACAGTTCGTCGGGGGCGAACACCTTCACGTACTGTTCGGAGACGTAAGAGTCGCAGTTGAGACAGTTAGCCATGTCCACGTTGTTCGGTCTGACACGTAAGTAGCTTCTGAGTTATCACCACCACGTGAGGCGGTTTCACGGGAAACCGTGATACTCTACCGCAGAAAGTCGAAGTTCGCGTCGACCGTCCCGACGCGGGGGTCGAGTTCCTCGCCGTGCTCGTATCTGATGAAGGAGAGGTAGTACGGCTCCCCGCACCCCTCGTCGGTCGATTCGCTCGCGCCACAGACGAGCTCGACGCCGTCGGCCCGCTCCTGTGGGTCGGTCTCGCCGTCGAGCTCGTACGCGGGGAGATACTCCCAGCCGTCGAGCGGCTCGGGCGTGACACACTTATCGCGCAGGGCGGCGTCGCGTTCGAGTTCGGCAAGCGTCTCACACCGCGGACAGTAGTAGCTCACCGTGACCATAGGTCGGGTAGGGGGGCCAACGGCTTGAGTCTCGTGTCCGAAGCTCTTTGTCCGCGCCCGCCGTCGCACTCGGGTATGATAGACGAGACCGTCGCCGAAATCGAGGCGATGCAGACCCACTCCTCGTCGGTCGTCGCGGTCAAGGCGGCGAATGCCCTCCGAGAGCTGGCCGACCGCGAGTACCCGACCGTGAGCGAGTATCTGCGCGACCTCGAGCGCAACTCCAACGCACTCCGGCGGGCGAACCCCTCACACGCCTCTCTCCACACGACCCAGCGGGATATCGTCACGACGGTCGACGAGGCGAATCCCGATACGGTCGCCGACGCGGTGGCGGCGACGGAAGACGCCATCGACCGCGTCGTCGACGAGGTGATGACGGCAAAAGAGGGGGCCGCCGCGGCCGCGGCCGAGCGGTTCGAGGACGGCGACACCATCCTCACCCACGACTACTCCTCGACGCTGCTGGAGGCAATCGAACTCGCAGCCGGCGACGGCGTCCACCTCGACGTGTATGTGACCGAGGCGCGCCCGCGGTACATCGGGCGCAAGACCGTCCGGACGCTCGCGGGAATCGATCGCGTGACGCCACACCTGCTGACCGACGCGGCGGCCGGCCACATCCTCGATTCCTGCGACCGGGTCGTCGTCGGAATGACCTGTATCGTCGACGGGCAACTGTACAATCGGGTCGGAACGCTGCCGATCGCGGCGACGGCAGCCGAACTCGACGTGCCGATGACGGTCGTCGGCGCGTCGACGAAGATTATCGACGAAGGCGGGTTCGCGTTCCAAAACGAGCACCGCTCGGCGACGGAGGTGATCCGCGAGCCGACGGAGGGGTTCGAGGTGGTGAATCCGGCCTACGACACGACGCCGCTGCATCTGGTCGACACCGTCGTCACCGACGAGGGCGTCGAACGGCCCTGACTACTCGAAGACGGGCTGTGAGACGACCGTCGTCTCGCAGTCGGGACAGACGATCCAGTAGCCGCCGTCGTCTTCTCTGAGCAGCCAGTCGCCGCCGAGCTTGCTCGTGTGGCCACACTCCTGGCAGAACAGCGCCAGCTTCGGCGCGTCTCCGGTGGAGGTGGTGGAGGGCTTTCTGTCGTGCACACTTCCCGTACGGGCTGGAGAAGTATAGGGCTGCTCGCAGCCGTGTGAACATACCCCACTGAGGGCAACGCTTTTTCGCGCCGCGGGCCAGCGGCGAGTATGCAACCGGGGACGCCGACGGCCACGCCGGAGGGACTGCGACCGCCGACGTGGCTACCGACTGAAATCCCCGGGTGGCTGTTCCAGCTTGCGACCGCCGTCACCATCGTCGTCGTCGGCTACTACGCCTCGAAGCTGGCGCGGCGGCTGCTCGGCCGCCGCATCGCTCGCCGGTTCAAGCGGCAAAGCATCAGCCAGACCGTCCTCCGCGCGACGCAGATGAGTATCTTCGTCGTCGCCATCTTCACCGCGCTCGCCGTCTTCGGAATCCGAATCAGCGACCTCGCAATCTCGCTGTCCGTGTTCTCTGCGGTTATCGGTATCGTGCTCGCGCCGCTCATCGGGAGCATCATCAGCGGCTTCTTCATCCTCTCCGAACAGCCCTACGAGATCGGCGACATGATACAGCTCGCGGACCGCGACACCTACGGCTTCGTCGAGGAGATTACGCTCCGGTACACCAAGCTGTTCACGCTCGACAACACGTTCCTCGTTTTGCCCAACGGGGCGATGCGCGACCGCGACGTGGTGAACTTCTCGGCGGAGGATTCCCGGACGCGGCTCGCGCTCGACGTGCTCGTCACCTACGAGTCCGACATCCCGGCGGCGCGCGACCGCATCGAGCGGGCCGCCAGACAGGTGGACACCGTCATCAACGGCGGGCCGGACATCCGCATCGGCGGGGCGCGCTACCCGGCCTCGCCGACCTGTTACATCGAGACCTACGGCGACCACGGCGTGAACCTCCGGCTCCGCTACTGGGTGACGGAGCCGTACAAGCTGCTCGCCACGCGCTCGAAGGTGCAGACGAACATCCGCGAGCTATTCGCCGACGCCGACGTGGAGATGGCCTACCCGCACTCGCATCTCGTCTTCGACGACACGAGCGGCGAAGTCGCGGTCGGGATGCGCGAGCGCGCCCCCGAGGAGTACGAGCGACCCGGCGGCGACTCGTCTCCTGACCGCACCGACGAGTCGGGACCGACGGACGACGGCGGCCCGAGCGACCCCTGACTACCCGGCGGTGACGACCTGTGCGTCCAGCTTCTCGCGGAGGAACGACTCCACGTCGGGGTCGTCCACGAGCGAGCGGACCATCCGTCGCCACCGGCTCGCCTGCTTGCGCCCGATGACGACGTAGTCGGCGTCCTCGCCCACGATTTCATCCAGAATCGTCTCCTCGACGAGGAAACCAGACCGGACGACGTAGCGGGCGTTGTCGAGGCTGCCGAACGACTGCTCGACAGCACGCCGAAGCTCTCTGCGGGTGACGCGGCCGTCGTTCTGGTAGAGATTCACGTGCAGAACCGTCAGCTCGGCGTCGTGGTCGCGGGCGAGGTCGATTGCTGTTTCGAGCGTCCGTCTGGAGTGGGCAGACAGCGGATACCGGACCGGAACGACGACACGAGTCATACGACAGCCACGAATTCGACCGCCCTGTGTCTTTCTGTTCAGACGTGACGGACGCGTCCCTCGACCGTCGGGTCGAGCCCCTCGCTGCGGGCGTAGTCGGCGAGCACTTCGTACTGTGTGCGGGTGGTTTCGACCCGGTGGTCCATCCCGACGGCGGGGAACTCGTCGTCCGAGTGGAGCAGGTAGTCGGCCAGCGCGACCCGATAGGTGCGGTCGGGGTCGAGCGGCTCGCCGTTGACGGTCGCACTCGTGAGCGTGTCGCTCGCGCGGTCGTACTCGATGGTGGCCCCCGAGAGGTGGGCGTGCCACCAGTCCGGCTCGCCGAAGCCGAGCCGCGACCCCTCGCCCTGTCTGAACACCTCGCGAAGCTCCGCGCCCGTCAGCTCGGCGACGGCGAGCGGCTCGTCGAACGGGATGAGCGAGATGAGGTCGCCGACCGTCACCTCACCCGAGAGCGCCGGTCCCGACCGGATGCCGCCGGAGTTTTGCAGGCCAACGTCGGCGTCCGTCTCCCACCGGTAGGCGTCCGCGACGAAGTTCCCGACGCGGGACTCCCCGTGGAAACAGGCGACCTCGGTGCGCTCGATTGGCTCCTCGACGGTCGCGACCACCTCGTCGACGCCGGCCTCGTCGAGTCGCGTCTCGACCGCCTCGGCGATGGTCTCGTCGCGCGGACCGTCGGCGACGACGTGACGGGTCACCGCCTTCTCCGGGAGCGTCACCTCGAACAGCACCTGTCCGTTGACCCCCGGGCGCGTCAGGAGCGTGTCGTCCAGTCGTTCGACCAGTTCGGCGTGGTTGTGGCCGCCGAGCACGACGTCTACGTCGACTTCGGCAGCGAGCGTCTCGTCGCCGCGACCGAGATGGGAGAGACAGACCACGTAGTCGACCCCTTTCGCTCGGAGGTCGGCGACGGCTTCCTCGGCGGCGGCAATCGGGTCGGTGAAGACCACGTCCTCGGTGGCGGGATTGATGCTCGCGGTCTTGGGCGTGACGAGGCCGAAGACGCCGACGCGCTTCCCGTCCCGCTCGAAGATCTGCCACGGGCGCACGCCCGACTCGTGGCCGAACTGCTCGCCGTCGCGCTTGACGTTGGCACAGAGCCACGGCTGGGGGGCGCGCTCGATGATGTCGAGCGCGCGGTCGGGGCCGTAGTCGAAGTCGTGGTTGCCGAAGGTGTCGGCGTCCGGGTCGACGGCGTGGAAGAAATCGAGCGCCTGCTCGCCTTTCGTCACGAGCGGGAGAACTCCGGGAGACGTGTTGTCGCCGGTGCCGAACACGAGCGTGTCGGCGTCGCGGCGGGCGTCGATGGTGCCCGCGAGCCGCGCGAGTCGGGCGGGGTCGTCGTAGGCGTTCTCGATGTCGGAGTAGTGGAGAAGCCGAAGCATACCACGTCTCCGCTACTCGCGTGAAAAACGGTGTCGTTTGAAGCGCTCTCTGGGTCCTGCCAGACCGTACTGTTTTCGCCCCGGAAGCCGTTCGGGTCGGTATGAGCAACACCACGCTAGAGGAACGCGACCACGAGGGCGAGACGCTGTACGTCTCTCGTCGCGAGGCAGAGAAGGGGGCCGACGCGCCGTTCTTCGTCGTCTACGTCGACGAGGCGCGCGAGCGGCCGTGGGGGTATCTGTGTGGCAACTGCGACAGCCTCTCGACGGCGATGGACTCGATGGGTCGCGTGAAATGCAACGACTGTGGCAACTTCAAGCGCCCCGACGAGTGGGACGCGGCCCACGAGTAGTGTCAAACCGTGCAAAACGTTAACACACATGACGACGAAGTAGGAATGAATGTCCGCAGAGCACGCGGGACTCACAGAGAAGGCCGAATCGATATTCCGAGGGCTGGGCTACGAGATCGAGCGTGGCGTCGACGGACTCCACGCGACACGCAAGTGGCGGACCGTCCACGTCACGACCGGTGAGCCGACGAACGACGAGCCAGCGGCGGGGCTCCGCTGCTTTGTCGCCCGGGCCGACCGTGCAGACGACCTCTGTGCTGAACTCTGTGAGGGAGAGTATCCGTACGACTGGGCGGTCATCGGCGTCCACGACGACGGCTACGACGTGCTCCACCCGTCCGCGCCGACGCTCGAAGCGCCGTAACGACAGATAACTTATCTCTCTGCGCGCGCTACGAGGGTCGTGTTCATCGGCCACGGCTTCCTGGCGTTCGCGCTCGTCGCAGCCGTGGCCACGCGGGCCGGACTGTCGCGCGAGCGGACGCTGGCGGTCGGGCTTCTCGGCGGGCTGTTCGGGCTTGCTCCCGACGTAGACATGGCGTACGCCTTTCTCGGCGTGCTCGAACCGACCGGCGAGAGCGCCGTCGGTAGCTTCTGGGCCGCGAGCACCGAAATCCACCGGGTCGTCACCCACTCGCTCGTCGTCGGCTCGGTCTTCGGTCCCGCCGCGGGCGCACTCGCGAGCGACCGCCGCCCGCTCCAGCTCCTCGGCGCGGGCGCGCTCGCGGGGAGCGTCGCCGTCGCCCTCACCGTGTCCGGGGGACTCCCGGCCGTCGTCGTCGGGTTGCTCGCCGTCACGGTCGCCGTGCTCGCTCGCGGTGCACGCCGGTACGACATCGGTCCGGCCGCGGTCACCGTCGCCGGCGTCGTCGGACTCTGCTCACACCCGTTCGGCGACCTGCTCACCGGGACCCCCCCGGCCTTCCTCTACCCCTTCGACGTGACGCTCATCGCGACGCGGCCGAATCTGCTCGGCGACCCGACGCTGAATCTGCTCGCGCCCCTCGCCGCGGAGCTCGCGACCTTCTGGCTCGCGCTCGGCGTCTATCTGTGGCTCGTGCGCGGCGACCACCCCTTGCGCCACGTGCGCCGGCGGCTCCGGACGCGTGCCGGATTGGCGACGCTGTTTGCCGCGTTCGTCGTCGTCGCGCCCGACCCGACGCTCCACACCGCCTACCTGTTCGTGTTCTCGCTGCTCGCGCTGTCGCTTGCGGTTGCGACTCCGCTGCCGGCACTCGACGTGCGGTCGCTGTCGGACCTGCGCGGTGAGCCGTTCACGACCGGCGTCACCGGACTCGCAGCCATCACCCTCGCGACGGCGACGTACACGGTCGCGTATCTCGCGGTGTAGTCCCCGACAACTAAGAGTACCCGACGGGAACAGCGGGCCATGGAAGACTCAGGCGTCGGGCGACTACTGGGGGATGCACGCACCAACGCGTACCTCGCGTGGGCCGTTATCGTGTTCACTTTTCTCGTCGCCGTCGCAAACGCCGTGGCCGTCGCGCCGCTGTGGGCGGGCTTTGCGCTCGTCGTCGGGCTGCTCGGACTGGTGGTACCGGTGGTCTACCGCGACCCGACGGCGATGTTGCCGTGGGAGCTGCTGTTGCTCGCGGCGCTCCCACTGCTCGCCCGAGTCATCGCCTCGCTCGCGGCGTTCCGGTCTGATATCGTCACCTACGTGGCCGTGGCGGCGGTCGCACTGCTCATCGCCGTCGAGCTTCACCTGCTCACGCCCGTCGAGATGAGCTACCGGTTCGCGGTCGGCTTCGTGGTCGTCACGACGATGGCGGCGGCGGGCATCTGGGCGCTCGTCCGTTACGGCTCCGACGCGTATCTCGGCACCCAACTCCTGCTCCCGCCCGGCGGCCCGAACGCCCCCCGGGAGGCGCTCTCCGAGGTCGAACACAAGCTGATGGTCGAGTTCGTCGCGAGCTTCATCGCGGGCATCGGGGCCGGCGTGCTCTTCGAGGGGTACTTCCGCCGGCAACACCGCGGCGAGGACATCCTCGAGGAAGTGGAGGTGACGCTACGGTGAACATCCGTGGTCGGCTCGGCATCTCCGCGCGCCAGCAGCGACGGCTCGTCCGGGTGATGGAGCTGAGTCTGGTGGTGATGCTCGCCATCGGGGTCCGGTACGGCCAGACCGGCATCATCGTCAACTGCGGTATCGGGCTGGTCGTCGCCCGGATTCCGGGGCTGCTCAAACGGGATTACGACCTGCCCATGGACGCCGGACTCACCCTCTGGATTACCTCGGCGGTGTTTCTCCACGCGGTCGGGACCATCGTCGTCCCGGGCGTCGTCGAGCAGAACCTCTACCGGACGACGTGGTGGTGGGACCACGTGACCCACGCGCTGTCGGCCAGTGTCGTCGCCGGAGCCGGCTACTCGGTCGCGCGCGCCGTCGACGTACACGACGACGAGGTCCGGCTGCCGAGCCAGTTCATGTTCGTGTTCATCCTCCTGTTGACCTTCGCTTTCGGGGTCTTCTGGGAGGTCATCGAGTTCACGCTGGGCGTCGCGGCCGAGCGGTTCGGCGCGGCGGCGGTGCTCACGCAGTACGGGCTCGGCGACACGATTGCGGACCTCGCGTTCGACGCCGTCGGCGCGACCATCGTCGCTATCTGGGGAACCGCGCGACTCAGTGGCGTCGTCGCGGCGATTGCTGACCGACTCGAAAGCGAGTCCGGCTCCTGACGGGGGTACTTTCTTTTATATTGCCGGTGAAACGTCACCCGCATGGTGTTCAAGAAGGTCACCCTCATCGGCCGGAGCTCCGAGAGCTTCGACCACGCCACGGACGACGCGATCGACCGTGCAGAGGAGACGCTCGAAAACGTCCAGTGGGTGGAGGTCGAGGAGCTCGGCGTCGAAGTCGGCTCCGTCGAGGGACGGGAGTACCAGGCAGAAGTAACGGTTGCGTTCGAGGTAGAGTAACGGGCGACTCTTGGGAAGGAGCGACTACGTCCGAAAGCTCTCCCCGCAGCCACACTCGCTTTCCGCGTTCGGATTCTCGACCGAGAAGCCCTTGCCCTGCAGACCGCCCTCGAAGTCGAGCGTCGAGCCGCCGATGTACTCCATGCTCGCCGGGTCGATGAACACGCGCAGGCCGTGGCCTTCGACGATGGTGTCGTCTTCCTCCGGCTCGGTGTCGAAGCGCATTCCGTACGACAGGCCCGCACAGCCGCCCTGTTGGACGAACAGGCGGAGGCCGGCCACGTCCGTGTCCAGTCCCTCGTCCTCGATGAGGCCGACCGCCTGGCCGGCCGCCGGTTCGGTGATTTCGACGGGTGTGGTCTCGGTGCTGCTCATACTGGCTAACGGATACGCGCGGACAAAACAGTGACGCCGGCGGAGGGGCGTCTTACTGGAACGTGCGAGACACGTCGCGGCCGGTGTCGTCGCCGCTCTCGAAGTCCGCCTCGATATCGTCGTACTGTTCGCGGGTCTCCGCGTCGACCGATGCCTTCACCTCGTCGAGCGCCTGCTCGAAGTGGTCCATCGTCACGCGGACGTTTCCGGCGGAGCCGGCGGCGTCCTCGGGGTCGACGGAGTTGATGTACTCGCGGGTCGCGGCCATCGACGCCTCGCGGGCGACGGCCTCGATGTCGGCACCGACGTAGTTGTCGGTCTTGCGCGCCAGCCGGTCGAGGTCAACGTCGTCGGCGAGCGGCTTGTTCCGCGTGTGCACCTCGAAGATCTTGCGGCGGCCGTCCTCGTCGGGCACCGGCACGTGGATGTGGCGGTCCAGTCGGCCCGGGCGCAACAGCGCCGAGTCGATGAGGTCCGGCCGGTTCGTCGTCGCGACGACGACCACGTCTTCGAGCTCTTCCAGCCCGTCCAGCTCGGTCAGCAGCTGGGAGACGACGCGCTCGCCGACGCCGGAATCGCCCATGTTCTTGCCGCGCTGGCCGGCGATGGCGTCGATTTCATCGAAGAAGATGACCGTTGGCGCGTTCGAGCGTGCCTTCTCGAACACCTCACGGACACCCTTCTCCGACTCGCCGACGTACTTGTTGAGCAGCTCCGGTCCCTTCACCGAGATGAAGTTGGACTCGGCCTCGTTGGCGACGGCCTTGGCGATGAGCGTCTTCCCTGTACCGGGGGGACCGTACATCAGCACGCCCTTCGCGGCCTGTAGGTCCATCTGCTCGAACACCTCGGGGTAGTCGAGCGGCCACTGGATGGTCTCCTGCAGCCGGGTCTTGGTGTCGTCCAGGCCACCGACGTCGTTCCACTGCACGTCGGGTACCTCGACGAAGACCTCCCGCATCGCGCTCGGGGTGATACCCTTGAGCGCGTCCTTGAGGTCCGTCTCGGTCACCTCGATGGAGTCGAGCACCTCGGCGTCGATTTCGTCGCTTTCGAGGTCCAACTGCGGGCGGACGCGACGGAGCGCGTTCATCGCCGACTCCTTCGCCAGCGATTCGAGGTCGGCCCCGACGAAGCCGTGGGTCGACTCGGCGTACTCTTCGAGGTCGATGCCCTCTGCAAGTGGCATCCCGCGGGTGTGGACCTGCAGGACCTCCTCGCGGCCCTCCTGGTCGGGCACGCCGACCTCGATTTCGCGGTCGAAGCGGCCGCCGCGGCGGAGCGCGGGGTCGATGGAGTCGACGCGGTTGGTGGCGGCGATGACCGTCACCTGGCCGCGCTCGTCGAGCCCGTCCATCATCGAGAGCAGCTGGGCGACGACGCGGCGTTCCACGTCGCCGGACGTCTCGCCGCGCTTTGGCGCGATGGAGTCCAGCTCGTCGATGAAGATGATGGCCGGCTGGTTCTCTTCGGCCTCCTCGAACACCTCCCGTAGCTGTTCCTCGGACTCGCCGTAGTACTTCGACATGATCTCCGGCCCGGAGATGTCGGTGAAGTAGGCGTCGACCTCGTTGGCGACGGCCTTGGCGATGAGGGTCTTCCCCGTCCCCGGCGGGCCGTGCAGGAGCACGCCCTTCGGCGGGTCGATGCCGAGCTGTGAGAACAGCTCCGGGTGACGCATCGGCAGCTCGATCATCTCGCGCACCTGTTCGAGCTCGTCGTCCAGCCCGCCGATGTCTTCGTAGGTGACGTTCGGCGTGCTGCCCTCCTCGCTACCGGCGCTCGACTGCTCGCCGACGATCTGTTCGGCCGGCTGTTCGGAGATGTTGACCTCCGTCGAGTCCGTGATGACGACCGTCCCCGAGGGGTCGGTCTCGGCGATCTTCATCGGAATCTGCTGGCCGCTCATCGAGGAGAAGGCCCCGAAGCCGAAGCTGAACGGGACCTGCTGGCCGGGCGTGACCGCCTGCCCGGAGAGCTTGTCGCGAATCGGGCCGGCGATGTTGCCGCGAATCCGGAGATTCGCCGGGAGCGCGACGGTAATCGACTTGGCCGGGTTCACGTCGGCCTTCTCGATCTCGACGCGGTCGTCGATGCCGACGCCCGCCTCGGAGCGGAGCCGTCCGTCGATGCGGACGACGCCGGTGCCGGCGTCCTCGTAGCCGGGGAAGGTGCGGGCGATGGTCCGGTTGTCGCCGCGGCTGATGACGATGTAATCGCCGTTGTCCAAGCCGAGTTCCTCCATCGCCTCGGGGTCGACCATCGCGAGCCCGCGACCGGCCTTGCTCTGTGGCATCGGCTTCACGACGAGCGTCTGGCTCACCGAACCACCTCCACGGTGACGACGCCGTTGTTCACGCGAGCGGTCGCGTCGCCCGCGGGCACGTCAAACTCGTACTGGTCGTCGCCGACGACGACCATCGCGGTCCCGGCGACGACGTCTGCCGTCGCCTCGGTGCCTGCGCCAACGTCGGCCACGAAACCGACGGTGTCGCCCTGCTCGTACTGCGTCACGGCGACGCCGTCCTCGCGGGCGAACTGCGTTGTAAAGTCACTCATCCTAACTCCATGTTAGTCGCAATACTATATAAACGCATCGCCAGTAGCGGCATACTGTAATAAAGAGTCGGCCAAACTCTGTTTGCGGTTCAGCGCGCACCTCGGCCGTCGCGTTCAAGCCGCTCGGCCGCGAGCGTCGCCCATGGAGACAGTTACGCACGCGGGCAGAGAAATCGCGTACAGACGCACCGGCGACGGGGAGTTGCCCGTGCTCTACGTCCACGGGGCCGGCGGCGACCACCGGCTGTGGGTCGAACAGTACGCGCCCAACGGGGTCGGTCCGGCGGTCGCGCTCGACTTGACCGGCCACGGCGAGAGCGACGACGCCGACCTTGTTGTCGGGCCGGAGACGCTCGACGCCTACGCCGAAGACGTGCTCGCAGTCGCCCGCGAGACGGGCGCGGAGACGCTGGTCGGCAACTCGATGGGCGGGGCCGTCGCGCTGTGGGCCGTCCTCGAACACGGTTTCGACCCCGAGGCGCTCGTTCTCTGCGGCACGGGCGCGAAACTGGGCGTCGGCGACGAGCTACTGGCGATGTTCGACGGGGAGTTCGACGCCGCTCTCGAAACGCTTGCCGCGCCGAATCTTCTCTTTCACGACGCCGACGCCGACACCGTCGCCCGAACGACGGCCGCGTTCCACGAGACGGGCCAGGCCGTCACGGTCCGCGACTTCCGCACCTGCGACACGTTCGACGTGCGCGACCGGCTCGAGGAAATCGAGACTCCTGCGCTCGCCATCACCGGCGAGCACGACGGCATGACGCCGCCGTCGTTCACGGAGTACCTGGGCGAAGAGCTACCGGACTGTGAGACGACACTGCTGGCGGACTGCGCGCATCTGTCGATGCTCGAACGCCCGGCCGTCTGGAACGAGCGCGTCCGTGCGTTCCTCGGGACGGAGCGCCGTCACGTCCCCGACAGCTAGTACACGTCCTCTAACTCGTCCTCGTAGTGTGAGTGGTCCTCGCCCGGGAACTCGCCCGACTCCACGTCCTCGCGGTAGCCTTCGACCGCTCGCTGCATCTCGCCGCGCACGTCGCCCCACGCCTTCGAGAACGGGGCCGTCCCCTCACTCAGCCCGAGCACCTCGTCGACGACGAGCACCTGTCCGTCACACTCCGGCCCCGCACCGATGCCGATGGTCGGAATCGCCAGTTCGTCGGTCACCTCGCTCGCGAGGTTCGCGGGGACGTGCTCTAGGACGAGCGAGAACGCGCCGGCGTCCTCGTGGGCGCGCGCGAGGTCGAGAATCTCCCGTGCGCCCTCGGCGTCGGTTCCCTGTCGGAACAGCCCGGTCTCGTTTTCGCGCTGCGGGGTGAGCCCCAGATGGGCCATCGTCGGGATGCCGAGGTCGGTCAGCTGTTCGGTCAACTCGACGGTGTGTGGACCACACTCCAGCTTGACGGCGTCGGCGTCGGCCTCCTTCAGCATGCGGCCGGCGTTCTCGATGCTCGCCTCGGTGCTCACGCCGAAGGAGAGAAACGGCATGTCCGCGACGACGAGCGCGTCGTCGGCTCCGCGTGCGACCGCGGCGGTGTGGCTCGCCATCTCGTCGACCGTGACGGGCAGCGTCGAGTCGTGACCCAACTGCGTGTTCCCGACGGAGTCACCGACGAGAATCACGTCGATGCCGGCCTCGTCGACGACGGCGGCGGTCGGGGCGTCGTAGGCCGTGAGCATGGTAATCGGCTCCGCGCCTGCCTTCGCTCGGATGTCCTTCGCGCGCATACCGGGCGTCCGACCGCGCCGGCGATAAAGCTCCCGTCGCCGGACGGATTTTTGACCCCTGACCGCGAGGCTCGCGTATGAAGATTCTCGTCTTGCGCGAGGGCGTCCACGGAACGAACGCGAGCGACTACGCCGTCGAGTTGCGCGACCGCCTCCCCGACCACGAGGTCGTCCACGCGCGCACTCCCGACGAGGAACGCGCCGAAATCACCGACGCGGTCGTCGCGACCGGGACGGACATCACCGCTGACCTGCTCGACCGCGCCGAGGCCCTGCGACTCTTCGCCGGCGCGTACGCCGGCCACGGCCACCTCCCCCTCGACGCGCTCGAGTCACACGGCGTCGGGCTGACGAACGCCACCGGCGTCCACGCGCCCAACATCGGCGAGTACGTCGTCGGCGCGCTGCTTTCTCACGTCCGCAACTTCCAGCAGGCGTACCGCCACCAGGAACGCCGAGAGTGGCAGCCGATGCCCGTGACCGAACTCGCCGGGTCGACCGTCACCGTCGTCGGCCTCGGCAACATCGGACGAGCCGTCGTCGAGCGACTCGACCCGTTCGACGTGGAGACAATCGGCATCCGGGCCTCGCCCGACCTCGGCGGGCCCGCAGATACGGTCCTCGGTCCCGACAGCCTCCACGACGCGCTCGCGGACTCGGACGCGGTCGTGCTCGCGTGCCCGCTCACGGACGCGACCCGCGGACTTATCGGGGACGCGGAGTTCGCGACGATGCCCACGGAGTCGATTCTCGTCAACGTCGCGCGCGGCCCGGTCGTGGACACCGACGCGCTGCTGGAGGCGATTCGCAACGGCCGCATCGGCGGGGCCACCCTCGACGTGACCGACCCCGAGCCGCTTCCCCCGGAGCATCCGCTCTGGACGCTCTCATCGGTACAGATCACGCCGCACAACGCGGGGTCGACGCCCCGTTATTATGAACGGTTGGCCGAGATTGTCGCCACGAACGTCGACCGCGTGGAGCAGGGCGACTGGAGCGTCGACCTCGACAACGTCGTCATCGAACCCTAGTCGAGTCTCACTCGAGCGGCTCGATGAGTTCGAGCACGTGGCCGTCCGGGTCCTCGATGAAGGCGGTGCGCGCGCCGGCGGCCGGCTGGTCGCCCGGCTCCTGCACGACGCCGTGGTTCTCGACGCGCTCGAAGGTGGCGTCCACGTCGTCGACGCGGATGGCGAGGTGGTCCCACGCGGTCCCCTGGTCGAACTCGGTGTCTCCCTCGGTGTCCGAGAGCTGAAGCTCGACGCCGTCGTCGTCGGCGATGTAGCGGTTTTCGGTGTCGCCCGCCTCGAACGACCAGCTCTCCTCGAACCCGAACTGCTCGTAGAAGGCGATGGTCTCGTCGGCGTCCGCGACGTTCAGACAGGTGTGGAGTATCTCCATACTCCCTTCGCGCGCGCGCCGCCGACATGAATCCGACGGCACCGCTACGTACAACTGCCTCTCGCTCCATGACTCGGTATGACCAACCGTGGGGCCGTCCTCGCCGGCTGGGGTGCCGGCGTCGGCTACCTCGCCGTGCTCGCGTTCACGCCGACGCTCCACGAACTACCCGCCGCCTCGCTGCCGCTGCTGTTCGGGACGGGCGTCGTCGCGGGCGTCGTCGCGGGCACGCTCGCGGAGGACCGCACCGACCACCACGGCCTGCTCGCCGGGTCGCTCGCCGGCGGCGTTGCGGGCGCGGCTATCGTGCTCGTCTTCTTCGCGAACGAGCCGTACGGCGTCTTCAACGGGCTCAATCGGCTCGCGGCGACGGAGCTTTCTCGGTTCGATGTCGTCTTCGAGTACCCCGACGCGACGACCGGGCTTATCGCCGGGAGCTGTTGGACCATCATCGCCGGTATCGGTGCCTACGCGGGCGGCGTCGCCCCGCGGCTCCGGGGGGAACTCATCCGCGAATAGGTCCGGCGAGCGTCAGCTACTCGCGGGTCGACTCGATTTCCGCCCGCAGGTCATCGAGGTCGTCCTGGAGCGACTCGATTTTCCGCTCTGCCTGCGTCGGGTCGCGCGCGCCCAGCGAGAGCAGCCGATTCCGCACCGCCTGGAAGGAGGCGTCGACTTCCTCGCGGGCCGTCAGCGCGCGGTGGTTCGAGACGAAGTGGAGCAGCGTCCACCACCCCGCCGGCACGGGGCCATCGTCGGGGTAGGTGTCGACGGGCGCGAGGTCGGTGAGGTCGGCGTACTCCTCGTAGAGGGGCCGGGCCATCGCCGTCGCGAGAAACTGGAGGTCATCGACGAGTGCGTCGCCGCGGGGACCGAACGTCTCGGTGTCGTCGTCGGGACCGACCTCTCGCCACGAGTGAGCCAACCCCTCCTCGACGAGCTCGTCCCAGCGGTCGCGCTCGGCGGCGACGAGCAGGTCGACCTCGCCCCGGAGGTGGAGCCGGACCTGTCCGCCCGGCCGGCCGGGGTCGTGGCCGTACCGCAGGAAGCCGCAGCGCTCGCAGGCGTCAGTCGAGAGCAGGCGGTCGCGCGCCGAGAGCAGGTACTCGCGGACGAGCCGCTCGTCGGCGGCCGCGCCCGCGGTGTCGAACTCGACGACGGTGGCGTCGGCCACTACAGGTAGCCTTCCTCCAACAGCAGTTCGCCGTTGAGCACCGACGCGCCGGCCGCGCCCCGAATCGTGTTGTGGGCGAGACAGTTGTACTGGACGCCGCCCTCGGTCCGGCGGAACCCGCCCGCGGAGACGGCCATCCCGTCGCCGCGGTTCCGGTCGAGTCGCGGCTGTGGCCGGTCCAGTTCCTCGAACGTGTGGATGAGCCGCTCGGGCGAGGAGGGGAGCGTCGCGGACGGGTACGCCGACATCGCCGCGGAGACCTCTTCCGGGGTCACGTCGTCGCTCGTGTCGGCCCAGACGTTCTCTAGGTGGCCGTCGATGGTCGGAATCCGGTTACAGGAGGCGGCCACGTCCATCGAGTGGAGGACGACCTCCGCGCCGTTGAACTCACCGAGCAGCTTGCGCGACTCCGACTCCATCTTCTGTTCCTCGCCGCCGATGTGCGGGATGGCGTTGTCGATGATCTCCATCGAGGTGACGCCGGAGTAGCCGGCCCCCGAGACCGCCTGCAGGGTGGAGACGCGCACGGAGTCGAGCCCGTACTGGTCGAGCGCGGCCAAGGTGGGCACCATCGTAATCGTCGAGCAGTTCGGATTCTTCAGGAGTGCGCCGTCCCAGCCGCGCTCGTCGCGCTGGACGTCGATGAGTCCGAGGTGGTCGGCGTTCACCTCGGGGATGATGAGAGGCACGTCGTCGGCCATCCGGGCGTTCGAGGAATTCGAAGAGATCACGTAGCCGGCTTCCGCGAGGTCGGGTTCGACCTCGGCACCGACGCCGGAGGGGAGCGAGGAGAACAGCAGCGTCACGTCGTCGTCGATTGCGTCCGGCTCGGTGGCTGCGACCTCGATATCGGTCACGGAATCGGGCATGGGGGTGTCCGCCCGCCACTTGGCGGCCTCCTTGTACGTCTTGCCCGCCGATGCCGGGGAGGCGGTGAGCGTCGCGATGTCGAACTCCGGGTGGGGTTCGAGCAGCTGAATGAGTCGCTGTCCGACCGCACCGGTTGCGCCGAGAATGCCAACGTCTACCATTGGCGAACCTCGGACGGGCCGACTCAAAACCGTGTCGTCACGGGAAGGCGTTGCCGACCGTCAGTCGTCGCTTGCGGCGGCGTCCATGTCGTCGGCGTCCGTCGGTGCCGACTCGGAGCCGCGAAGCTCCGCGTCCCGCCAGCGGCCGCGCTTGAACCACGCTAACGCGAGCAGCGCGCCCACGACGTTGGAGACAACGAAGCCCCACCAGATGCCGGCCGGTCCAATCGCCGTGACCACCTGCGGAACGGTGAGCGTCACGCCGACGAGCGGGAGCGTGTAGACCCCGCCGATACCGAGTGCCAGCCCCGCCGCGACCGGGAGCCGGATGAGACCGAGGAAGGTGATGGTGATGACCGCCGACACGAGCGTCTGGCCCGCACCGCGGAATGCCCCCGTGTACGCGCGGACGACGCCGATGAAGCCGAAGGTCAGGGCGACGTACCGGAGGAACTGTGCGCCCGTCGCGACGACCTGTTCGGTCCCCGGATTCGACGGGTCGGTGAACACGCGGATAATCGGCTCGGGAAAGAGGAAGACGAGCACCCCGACGGCACCGAGGATGAGGAACGTGGCGACGGCGGCCACGTCGGCGGCCGTCTCCGCGCGGTCCGGCTTCCCGGCCCCGATGTTCTGGCCCGCCATCGTCTCGACGCCGCGCGCGACGGCAATCGCCGGCAGGAAGATGACCGAGAAGACGCGCACGCCGATGCCGTAGCCGGAGACGACCTCCGTGGCGAAGGTGCCGACGATGATGAGCAGGAGATTCACCGACAGCGACCGGCTCACGCCCTCGACGGAGGCGGGCACGCCGATGTTGAGAATCTCGCGCAGATAGCCGAAGTCCGGCTTCATATCCGAGACGCGTATCCTGACGCCCCGTTTGCCGGAGAACATGATGCCGAAGCCGGCGACGGTGGCGACGACCCGCGAGAAGACGGTGGCGTAGGCGGCCCCCTCGATGCCGAGTTCGGGGAAGAAGACCCAGCCGTTGATGAGGAACGGGTCGAGGACGACGTTGAGGATGACCGTCACCAGCATGACGAGCATCGGCGTCACGGTGTCGCCGTAGCCGCGCATCAGCGAGATGAAGATGAAGAAGCCGAACATCGCCGGCAGGCCGAGCGTGATGACCTTCATGTACTTCGTCGCCTCGACCAGCGTCGCCGGCGCGGCCCCGAAGATGGTCAACAGGTCGTCGACGATGAAGAAGCCGATGAACCCAAGTATGGCAGAGGCGGTAAGCGCGAAGACGACCGTCTGTGCGGCGGCGTACTCGGCCTGTCGCTCGTCGCCGCGGCCGGTGTTTTGTGCGACGAGGACGCTCCCCGCCACCGAGATACCGAGCCCGAGCGAGATGAATAGAAACACCATCGGGAACGCGAACGAAATCGCGGCCAGCGCGGTGTTGGAGTACTGGCCCAGCCAGAACGTGTCGGCCAGATTGTACGCCGTCTGGAGCAGATTCGTGATGACGATGGGGAGCGCGAGGAAGAAGAGCGGCTTCGCGACGCCGCCCTCTGTGAGTTCGAGGTCTTCCTTCCCGGGGAACAGCCCCATCAGACGGGCACCTCCGGGGCCTGTTCGCGGCCGAGCGTCGCGTCGAGATACTGCTCGAACAGCCGGCGAGCCTCGGCCGGTCGCTCGTCGAGCGCGACCCGGCGGACGTGCGAGCCGTTGATGGCCGTGGCGGCGAACCGCGCGGTGTCCTCGGGATCGACCTCGCGGAACTGGCCCGCCTCGATGCCGTCACGGATGGTCTCGGCGAGCGTCTCCCGCATCCGGGCGTCCATCTCGGCGAGGCGGTCGCGGTAGGTCTCGGAGTGTGGCGCTTGGGCCTTCATCGCGAGCAGCGCGATGGCGAAGCTGCCGTCGCTTTCCTCTGCGGGCCCGAACAGCGCCTCGACGAAGGTGTCGAGCCGCTCGCGAGGGTCGGCGGCCTCACACGCGAGCCGGGAGTCGAACCGCGCGATGGTCCAGTCGAGAAACGACTCCAGCAGCTCCTCCTTCGTGTCGTAGTGGTAGTGGAGGGCCGCCTTCGATTTGTCCCACTCGTCGGCGATACGCTGCATCGTGAGGTCGGCGTAGCCGTGCTCGCACAGCGCACGCGAGGTCGCGGCCATCACCGCCGCCTCCGTCTCGTCGTCCATCTACCCTAACTGACTAACTAGTCAGTCAAGTAGTTTGCGGAGCCGGAACGCTCGGCGTGAGCGACGGGAGCGGTGAGAAGAGTACGCGGCAGTGAGGCGGCGCGCGTGCGCCAGCAGAGATGTCGTGCGATTACGCGGCAGCGTAGGCGGCGCTTCGCTGCTTGCGGGTGATGTAGCCGGCGATGCGGTTGCGGACGCCCTTCGACTCGACGTTCGTGACGGCGGTGACGACCTCCTTGTTGTGCTCGAAGTCGGTGCTGAACGCCTCGTCGTATCGTTCGATGAGCGCGCGGGCGAGCTTCTTGATGTAGGCCGGTTTGATAGGCATCTTATCAAGAAGGACTCCTTGCCCGGATAAAAAGCGTTCGACTCTCGAACTACTCGGTCAGCGCCTCGAACCGTCGCCACGCCTCGCGCTCGCGGTTGCCCCCGGCGCGCTCGACCACCGACTCGCAGAAGGCGATTCGCTCGCGTAGCGTCTCGTCGTCGTAGCCAGCCACGCCGAGCCGGGAGGCCGCGACCGTCGCCTCCACCACCGCGGCGTGAGCGCGCGACACCGTCGGAACGACTCGCTCGCGCACCTCGCTCGCCTCCACCCGGAGTTCCCAATCGACCCACTTGGTGCCGTCCTCCTCGCCCGCGTCCGTCTGTGCGACGCGCACCTCGGCCCACGCGCTCGCGGACGCGAGTATCGGCTCCTCTTCCTCGCGTATCGAGCAGGCCGCCTCCACGAAGTCGACGGGGTCGCGCGTGAACTGGACGTAGCCGCGCCCGCGCTCACGGAAGTTGCGCCACGTCCGGGTCCGACCCCACGTCCGTGCCGTCGCCGGGTCGCCCGCGTGGACGCCGAGCGCGGCCACGTTCCAGCGGTCGTTCGGCCCGCGGGTCGTCACCACGGTCTCCGTCACGCCGTCCCAGTCGGCCGGCCAGTCGCTCACACGGACAACCCCCGTTCGAGGGCGACGTACAGCGACGCACACGTAATGTCGGCCGTCGTCCCCGGATTGATTCCCCGCTCAACGAACTCCTCGGCCACCCGTTCGGGGTCCTCCTCCCCGTCGAGACAGGCCTGTGCCCGGCGGGTCGCCTCCCGCGCCGCCTTCGGCCCGGACTGCTGGCGCACGAACCCGTCTTCTTCCGCGGCGAGCAGTCGCAGGAATGCGCGGCTCGCGCGGTCCAGCACGGGACCGTCGCCGTCGAGGATGCGGTCGGCCTCGCGGAACGCCCGCGGGAAGCCGTTCGTCCACTCGGCGGCGTTGCCGTCACTCTCCGAGTGGACCATCACGTCGTACAGGGTCACGCCGTTGCGTTCGAGGGCCGGAACGGCGTCGCTCCCGCGTCTGGCGTCTAACTCGTCCAGCTCGGCCGGCGGGTCG
This sequence comes from Halosegnis longus, assembly GCF_009663395.1. Classification (NCBI taxonomy): domain Archaea; kingdom Methanobacteriati; phylum Methanobacteriota; class Halobacteria; order Halobacteriales; family Natronomonadaceae; genus Halosegnis; species Halosegnis longus. The sequence continues at coordinate 1,965,193 of NZ_QKNW01000001.1, forward strand.
GCGAGCGCCACGTCGACGTGTTCGAAGGCGCGATAGAAGCCGGCGGCGTCGGCCACCGTGGTCGCCTCGCACACCTCGCGCACGCCGTCGCGCGTCAGCTCGCCCGCGCCCGCAGCCCGGACGAGTGGCACGAGCAGGAGCAGACAGCCGAACTGCGTGTTGCCGCCCTCCTGTTCGGCCATGCCCGCGACGGCGGTCTCGAAGGCCTCGCCGACCGGCTCACCCGCGGCGGCCGCGCGAAGCCCTTCGCCCGCCCCGACCGAACCCGCGAGGAAGTGTTCGAACCGGAGGTCCTCGTGGTCGCGGTGGCGGTCGACGTTTCCCGGCTTCGGTGTGCCGGCGACTTCGAGCAGGAGCGCGAGCTCTGCCTGCTCGGCGTGGGTTCGACTCACGCGCGAGTCACCTCCGGCAGCGCGTCGTGGACCCGTTCGAGCACGCGCGGGCTGTCCGACGGTCGCCCGACGCTCACGGCGTCGGCCCCGTAGTCGAGATACTCGCGGACGGTCGCTCGGTCGCGCACCCCGTTGTTCGCGATGAGAAAGCAGTCGCAGGCGTCGGCGATGTCACCGACGACCGACTCGGTGTCCATGCAGTCGACGTGGAGACAGTCGGCACCCGCGGCTTCGAGGTCGCTGGCGAGGGTCGGCAGGTCGACACCGGTCTCGGCGCGCAGTTTCACCCCGACTGCCGCACCGGTCTCGCTGGCGACGCGGACGTACTCACGGAGTCGGTCCGTGTCTCGCAGGAGCGTCTCGCCGGCCCCGACCGCACAGAGTTCCTCCTGTCGGCAGTGGGCGTTCACCTCCAGTATCGCATCGCGGTCGGCGGCGACGCGGGCCGCCTCGCGGAGCGGGTCGGTGCTCGTCGCCCGGACGTTTACACCGGGTCGGAGAGCCACGTCCGCGAGCGCCGCGAGCTGGTCGTCGATGAACGCAATCGGGTCCGCGGGGAGAAACTCCGAGCGGTCGCGGGCCACCAGTTCGCGGGCGGCCTCGCGGGTCGACGCGTCGAGCGAGACGCCACCCACGAACGCACAGCCGGCCCACTCGCTCCCGGCTTCGGCCCACGCGGCGTCGGCCTCACCGGAGAGCGACGCGAGCGCGAGCGGCGGCGTGAACATCAGGTCACCTCCCCGAGTGCGCGCTCGACGGCACGCGCGACCCGGGCGCTGTCCTCCGGCGTATCGAGTGTCGTGTCGGTGCGGACGGTCGGACGCGCGAGGTCGGTGTCGTCTTCGGCGTCGAGGACGAACGCGTCGGCGAACTCGTACACCGAGGCGACGCCGGCGGTCGACGGCTCGCGACCCGTCGCGGCCATCAGCTTCCCGGCGGGGCCGGAAAACACCTCGTCGCCGACGAACGGGGAGACGGCGACGACGGGCGTCGAACCGAGCGCCTCGCGGAACGATTCCATCGCGAGCATCGGGCCGAGTGAGGTAACCGGATTCGACGGGCCGATGACCACCGGCTCGGCGAGCGCGTCCACCACCTCGGGCGTCGGCTCGGCCTCGTCTGCCCCCCGGAACTCCACCTCCTCGACGGCCGGTTCTCCGCCGTTCGCGACCCACCACTCCTGGAAGTGCTGTTCGCCGTCGGGCGTGTGGATGATGGTCGCGACGGGGTCGTCGCTCATCGGGAGAATCGTGCGCTCGACGCCGAGCGCCTCGCGCAACACGGCCGTCGCCTCGGTCAGGGTGTCGCCCTCGTCCAGCCGGCCCGTCCGGGTGAGGTGGACGGCGCGGTCGCGGTCGCCGATGAGCATGAACTCACCGACGCCCGAGAACCGTCGCCAGCGGGCGAGTCGCCGACCGCTCGTCTGTGCCTCGGCGTCGAGATACCGGGGGTCGGTTCCGAGTCCGGCGCGCTCGGCGAACTCGTGGAGCGCGTCGTGGGTTTCGGTCGTCTCGTCGGCGAGTCCCCACCACGTCTCGGTGTCGAGTTCGCCGGCGTCGGCAAACAGTTGCGTATCGAGGTCCGGACAGACGAGGTGGCCCGCGAGTTCGACGTCGTCGCCGGTGTTGGCGACCACGGGCGTGTCGGCGGGCGGAAACGTCGCTGCGGCTCCGTGGAGGAGTTTCGGCGTCCCCGTGCCGCCGGCGAGGAACGTTACCATACCCGTGTTCGTTCACCCGTCGGCTTGGGGGTTTCGTCGTCTCACTCGCGAATCCGAACGGCCAAACCGTCCCCGCCCGACACGCCGGTATGAACGCCATCAAGGACTCCGTCCACGACTGGATACCCCTCGATTCGGTCGCGACGGACCTACTCGACACGGCGGCCTTCCAGCGGCTCCGTCACATCAAGCAGCTCTCGACCGTCCGGCTCGTCTACCCGTCTGCCTCGCACACCCGCTTCGAACACTCGCTCGGCGTCTACCACCTCGCTCGCACCGCCCTCGACTCGCTGGGGATCGACGACGACCGCGCGAAGGCCGTCCGGGCGGCCGCGCTGCTTCACGACGTCGGCCACGGCCCGTACGGCCACCAGACGGAGACGGTCATCAAACGCCACACCGGCCGCGACCACGACGAACTCGGCGACCTGCTGTACGAGACGGAACTCGCGGGCGTGCTCGACGCCCACGACATCGACCCCGACCGCGTGGCCGCGCTCGTCCGCGGAGAGCGACCGCTCGGTCAGCTCGTCGCCGGCGAACTCGACGTGGACCGGATGGACTACCTGGTGCGGGACGCCCACCACACGGGCGTGCCGTACGGCACAATCGACCACGGCCGGCTGGTGCGTGACCTCCGACTGCGCGACGACCAACTCGTGCTCGCGGAGGGGAACGTCCAGACGGCCGAGTCGCTGCTGCTCGCCCGGACGCTGATGGACGGGACGGTGTATCGCCACCACGTCTCGCGCATCGCTGGCGCGATGCTCGAGCGCGCCTGTGAACGCCTGCTCGACGGCGACACCGACATCGAGACGTTCGCGCGGATGGCCGACCACGACCTGCTCGTCGCCCTCCGGAAGAACGTGCCCGACCTCGGCGGGCGCATCGAACGCCGCGACCTCTACAAGCGCGCCGTGTGGGCCGGCCTCGACACCGTCCCCGACGCCCTGACCGACCTCTCGCGGGCCGACGAGCGACAGGCCGCCCGCGAAATCGCCGACCGCGCCGGCGTCGACCGCGAACACGTCATCGTGGACGTGCCATCGCGGCCGAAGCTGAAGGAGTCCCGGACCCGGGTCGTCGTCGGGGGCGTCGTCCAGCGACTCGAACAGGCCTCCGACCTCGTCTCCGCGCTGCGGGCGACCCGGCGCTCGCAGTGGCGACTCGGCGTCTACGCGCCGGCGGCCGACCAGTCGGCCGTCCACACCGCCGCCCGGGAGGTGTTCGGCCTGCCGTGACAACGTTCGCGGGAAGCGACGACACTTAGCCGTCACAGACGGACCGTCGGGTAACGACCGCTCTCGCTCTCGCATGCTCACCGACCAACCCCTCGCCGCCGCCCGTCTCGACGGAATCGCTCTCAAGCCCCACGAGCACGACCTCTCGCGTGCCACAGACCTCGACGCGGACCTGCTCAACGTCGACTACGAGGGCCGCGAGGCGTTTCCCGACGCCGACGCGCTCGCTCGCCTCGCCGACGGCCACGACCTCCGGGTGACGACGCCCGTGCGCGCCGACGGCTTCGACCCGCTGGGCGACGACTCGCGCCTCCCGCTTGCGGCCGGCGAACGCGTCCTCGTCGCCGGCAATCCGACGTATCTCACCGACGCCGAACAGGAGCGCGCTGTCGCGCCACGACTCGGCGCTGCCCGCGAACAGGCTCCCGAGGCGTGGGTCGGAACCGAGGGGGTCGAGCGCATCGCGATGGCCGCCGGCGGGCCGCAGTACGAACTCCTCTCGCGGGGGACGCGCCGCGAGGTGCGCGCGCTCCGCGCGGCCGGCTTCGAGGCCGAAATCGCCCTCTACGCGCCGGTCGTCCTCACCGACGACGAGGACGCGCTCCTCGATGCGGTGGGAAGCTACGCCTCCCGGCGCGGCCCGGTTCGCCGCGCGCTCCCCGAGGACGGGGCCACCGACGCGACCGCAACCGGTCGCGCCCGCGAGGTGCTCACCAGCGCAGTGCCGGACTTCGCGCTCGTCGGTACGCCCGAGACGGTCGGCGACCGCGTCTCGGAACTGAAGGACGCCGGTGTCGACACCGTCGTCGGCTATCCGGCCCGCGGTTTCGACGCGGTGCTGGACCGATAGCGCGAAGTGACGGGCGACGGACTCGGGGGTATGCACGTCGCCGTCGTCGGCGGCGGGGCGGTCGGGGTCACGCTCGCCCACGACCTCGCGCCCGACGCCACCGTCACGCTCTACGAGGCCGACAGCGTCGCCAGCGGAGCGACGGGTCGCGCCGCCGGGCTCTGTTACGACGCCTTCTCCGACCGCCGCGATGCCCGCATCGCCCGGCGCGCACTCGTCCGCTTTCGCGAAGCCGACGCTCTCACCGACTGCCCGTACGTCTGGCTCGCCCGCGACACCGGCGAGGACCGGGACGCCCGCCGCGCGAGCGAGATTCGCGAGCAAGCCGCACTCATGCGCGACCGCGGTGTCGACGCGACGACTCTCGATGGGGCCGAACTCGGCGAGCGATTCCCCGCTCTCGTCACGGACGACGTTGCCGTCGCGGCCGTCGCGGAGTCGGCCGGTCACGTCGACCCCGGACGGTACACGACGGAGACGGCCGACCGCGCCCGCGAGCGCGGCGTCGAGATTCGCGAGAACACGCCGGCGGAGGTCACCGCCGAGGGTGACATTGCGACCGACGACGGTATCGCGGGGTACGACGCGGTCGTCGTCGCTGCGGGCGCACACACCCGTGCCGTGGTGTCGGATGTCGCACCGATTCCGGTCAAGCCGTACCGGGTGCAGGCGCTCGTGACCGACCCAGTCGAGCGCGAACTGCCGATGTTGTTCGACGCGTCGGGCGGCTACTATCTCCGCTCGCGCGAGGGTGGCATCCTCGTCGGGGACGGCACCCTCCCCGAGGAGCAGGACCCCGACGACTGGACGCGCGAGGCCGACGACTGGTTTCGGGCCGACGCGACCGGGTATCAGGAACGGGCACTCGGCGAGTCGTGGCCGGAGGCGCGGTCGTGGGCCGGCCTCTGCACCGCGACCCCGGACGGCGACCCGCTGGTGGGCGAACTCCAGTCGGGCGTGTACGTCGCGACCGGCTGGCAGGGCCACGGCTTCATGCGCGCCCCGGCCATCGCGGAGCGACTGGCGGCTCAGGTGCTCGGCGAGGAGTGGTCGGCGTTCGACCCGACGCGCTTCGGTGGCGACGAGTCGTTCGAAATCGTCGAAGGAATGGACGTGGAGCGGCGGTAGCTACTCGTCGTCGGCCGCCGTCTCCAGCTTCGGCACCTCGACGTGGAGCGTGCCGGCGGCGGTCAGCGTCGCCTCGGCGGCCTCGGGGTCGACGCTCCCGTCCGGGAGCTCCGCACGGCCTTCGAGCGTCAGCCCGCGGCCGGGAAACACCATCTCGAACTCCTCGCTCGCGTCCCGAAAGCGGTCGAGCCGCACCTCGACGCCGCCGTCCTCGAACCGCACCTGTACGTCCTCCATCTCGACGCCGGGCGCGTCGAAGACGACGAGATACGCGTCGTCGCTCTCCAGCACGTCGGCGACGAGCGGCCGCTCCTCCTGCACGCGCGAGGAAACCTGCCCGGCCCGCGAGAGCAGTTGCTTGCCGAGCGACTCGCCCATCTCCTGGATGTCGATGTCCGGGCGGTCGCTCATGCGTCGAGTTCCTCCAGCCCGTCGGCGTGGCCACAGTACGGACAGGTGAACGCCTCGACACCCGTGCCGTCCGGCATGTCGTACGTGTAGTGGAGATTGAACATATCCAAATCGCAGTCGTCGCGGGTACAGACGACTTCTAGGGTTGCTGGCATACGCCGGCCTACGCTCGCTTGGCTCTTGAACGTCCCGGCCACTTCCGTTGCCAGTACGGTTTTGCCCGTGCCACGAGAACGACGAGTGATGACAACCGCACTGTTCGTCGTGAGCGAAGAGGGGTACTGGGGCGAAGAATGTGCAGAGCCGCTGACGACGCTCGAAGAGGCGGGCGTCGACGTGACCGTCGCGACGCCGTCGGGCGGCAAACCGGTCGTCGACGAGCGGTCCGTCGATCCCGACAACGTCGGCGAGGACACGGCCGCGTTCGCGATGGGCGTCCACGAGGACAACGAGGCGATGAACGACCCCGTCCCGATTGCGACGGTCGAGGCCGACGACTACGACACCGTCGTCTTCCCCGGCGGCCACGGCACCGAGTGGGACGTGAACCAGGACCGCGACGCCCGGCGACTGCTCCGCGACACGGCAAACGGCGCAGACGGCACGGCACTCGTCGTCTGTCACGCCGTCGGCATCCTCGCGTTTACTCGGACCCACGACGGGGGATTCCTCGTCGACGGGCGCAACGTCACCGGCTTCCCCAACGAGTGGGAGGAAGGCATCGTCGACGAGCACGACCGCATGCCCGACGGGCGCAAGCTCCCCTACTGGGTCGAAGACGAGGTGAAAGCCGCCGGCGGCAACTGGGACGCCGAACTCGACGCCGACACGTCAGTCACCGTCGACGGCGACCTGATTACGGCCCGCGGTCCCGGCTCCTCGGAGGCCGCCGGCGAGACGCTGCTGGCCGAGCTGGGGCTCGACTGATTACTCGCGGACGTGGCGCACGACTAACACGTCGTAGCTGTCGCCGCCGATGACGGACGAGGCGACGGAACCGACGGCGTCCATCTGATGGCCGGCGTTTTCGCTGCCGACCACGACCACCTCCGGGTCGATATCCCGGACGAGTCGGCGGAGCCGCGAGCCGATGGCTCCTGATGGGGCGTGGTGACCGACACGGAGGGCGTCGAACTCGGCGGCCGACGCGAGCGACAGTGCTTCCTCGCGGGCGCTGCGTACGACCGCCTCCATCTCGAACGGGTCGTCCTCGGCGAGCCATCCGCGCTCGCGGGCGAACTCCTCGTCACCGTCCGGAATGGCCGTCGCGACGGTGATGTCGTCAGTGGCGTGTGCCATCGACCGCACCCGTCGGACCGCTTCCTCGCTGAGTCGCGTCCCGTCGAACGCAACGAAGTAGTGCATACCCGAAGCTACGACCGGTTGGAAAATAAATCGTCGTCCAGACGACAGCTGAACGGTGCGAACCGAGAGGAAGTAGCGGGAAGTAGATTTGAACTACCGATCTCCGGGTTATGAGCCCGGCGGAATCTCCTGGCTATCCTATCCCGCTACCTCCTCGTATTCGAGGCGTTCGGATAAGGGTTGCCTTTCGTCACGCCGGATGGGGATTAGTGTCGTGTCACACGCCACGTGAACAGGCTCTCGGTGACGTAGTTGACGACCATCCCTGCGCCGATGCCAGACACCTTCGCGGCGACGAACCACGCGTCCACCCCGGCGACCGTGAGCGTGATGTCGGGCACGCGATACAGCAGCCGGAACACGCCGAGCTGGACCGCGATACCGCCGACGCGGACGACGTTCGAGGTGGCGAGCCGACGGAGGGTCGCCGGCAGCCCGGCCGCACCCTCCTCCGCGAACGTGAACCGGTCGTTGAGGAGGAACATCACGACGATGGCCACCTCGATGCCGGCAAAGACCGCGAGCTCGGGGTAGACGCCCAGCTCGCGGAGCACGGTCGCGGTCGTGATATCGAAGCCGGCCCCGACGACGCCCACCGAGAGGAACTTGCCGATGCGGTCGCGCGCGACCAGCGCCCGGAGCTGTTGGCGATTCACTGTTCCTCGCGCTCGATCAGCGCGACCGGCTCCTCGCGCCCGGCGGCGAGGGCGTCGTGGAGTCGGCTGTTCGTCACCCGTTTCGCTCGGTGGCGCGCCGCCACCAGCGCCCGCCCCATGTCCACGGCGGTTCGGAGCGGGTCGACCGTCGAGCCGGGGGCGTCTTCCCACTCGATTGGAACCTCCCGCACCTCGTAGCCGAGCGCGGCCGTCATCGCGACGAGTTCGATATCCCACGCGAACCCCGGCTCGTAGAGGTGGTCGCGCACGTCGGCCCACGCGGTGGCGGTGATGGCTTTCGCGCCACACTGGTAATCGTAGAGGTCGGCCGCGAGGAGCCGGCGGGCAACCCACGCGAACCCGTCGCCGAGGAAGCGCCGGGCGACGGTCTGGTGGCCAACGACGTTCGCGTCGGGGTGGCGGCGCGAGCCGACGGCGAGTCCGTCCCCGACGCGTGCGATGATCTCCTCGGCGGCGTGGGCCGGCGTGGAGCCGTCGGCGTCTAAAAAGCAGCGCACGTCGGTGTCGAGCGACTCGAAGCCGGCCGTGATGGCCGCCCCCTTCCCGCGGCGGTAGGGGACGCTGTGTACCTCGACGGGGAGGTCCGCGACGGCAGAGCGCGTCCGCTCGTCGGGAGCGTCGAGTTCGACTCTGATGGTCTCGAGCGCGAGCGTCTCGTGGAGGGCGTCGACGTAGCGCGCGAGCCGGTCAGTGTCGGGGTCGTACGCGGGGAGTACGAGTCCCAGCGACCGGTGCATGCCGGCCACTCGCACAGGCGAGAGCAAAAGCGGTTCGATGGTGACTCCACAAGACGTATTCCGGGCGAGTCTGAGGTGCGGGTAATGGAGTACGGTCTCGTCCTCGCGTGGGGGGTCGCGTATCTCGTCCTCGGGGCAATCGCGCTCCCGCTCGCGGCCCGGCTGTTCGGTTCGACCGCCCGCGGTGCCGGCTTCGCCCTCCCGCTCGTGTTCGCCGCGCTCGGACTCGGCGGCTTCCTCCTCGGGACGGTGCCGGGGCTGTTCGGCGTCCCCGTCGCCGTCGTCGTCGTCGCCGGTCTCGCGGCCGCGAGCTACTACTTCGGAGCCGAAGTCGACATCCGAGACGCGGCCGCCCCGGGCGTCGTCTTCCTGCTCGGCTTCGCGTTCGTCGTCCTGCTTCGCGCCTTCGACCCCGGCGTCGCGCCGCTGGGCGGCGAGAAGTTCCTCGATTTCGGGCTGCTCCGCTCGCTGCTCCGCACCGACACGCTCCCGCCCGAGGATATGTGGTTCGCGAACGAGCCGATACAGTACTACTACGGCGGCCACGTCATCGCCGCCCTGCTGACGGAACTGCTCTCGACTGCACCCCGCTACGCCTACAACCTCGCGCTCGCGGGGTTTTATGCGACAGCGGTCTCGACCGTCTACGGACTCGCCGCGATGGTCGCAGACGACGCCGGCTACTCGCCCGTCGCCGCCAGCGCGCTCTCCGCGTTCTTCCTCGGTATCGCGTCGAATCTCTACACGGCCACGCAGTTCGTCGGCTGGCTGCTCCCAGACGGGTTGGCCCGCACCCTCGCGGGTGCCCTCGGACTCGGGTCACAGGCGGTATCGGAGTTCGTCGCGTGGTCGCCCGGCGACTTCTACTACTGGTCTGCCTCGCGGCTCATCGACGGCGCAATCACGGAGTTTCCGCTGTTCGCGTACCTGAACGGCGACCTCCACGCGCACATGATGGACGTGCCGCTCCTCCTGCTCGTCGCGGGGCTGTTGTACGCCTACTGGCGGACGCCGGCCGAGGAGCTACGTCGTCGCCGGCTGCTCGGTCTCGGTCTCGTTCCGCCGATAGCCGGCTACATCGGCGTCGTGAACACGTGGTCGCTCCCGACGGCGGCGCTCGGGCTGCCGTTCCTCGTGTACGCGCTCGCGCCAGCAGCCCCGCGCTCGCTCCTGACCGGCGCTGTCCCGGAACAGCCCGCAGAGACGGACGCCCGACTCCGTGCCGAGGGAGTGCGGTTCGGAGCCGCACTGCTGCTCGCGGGCGCGACGACGCTCCTGGCGCTCGCGTGGACCGCGCCCTTCTGGCTGGGGAGCGCCTCCAGCCGACCGATCGGCTTCCTGCCGGACCGCACCGGAGTCGGCGAACTCCTGCTCGTTCACGGCGGCTTCCTCGCCGCGTTCGTCGCGTACTACCTCGCGCGCGGCCGGGACCTCGACGGTCGACTCGGCCAGGTCGCCGTCGCCGGCGCGCTCGTGCTCGCCGGCGTCGGTCTCGTCGTCGGCGCGCCGGCGCTCGCGCTCGTCGCCCCGCTCGTCCTCGGCGGCTGGCTCCTCCTGCGCACGGAGTCGGCCGGCTACGAGACGCTGCTCGTCGTCGCCGGCGCGGGGATTGTCGTCCTCATCGAGTTCGTCTACATCGCCGAACCGCAGTCGCCCGACTCGCGGCTCAACACGGTGTTCAAGCTCTACGCGCAGGTGTGGGCGCTGTGGGCTCCCGCCGCCGGTCTCGTTCTCGTCCGGCTTGCCGGTCTCGTTCGCGAACGCGCGAGCGTCCCGACGCCCGGCCGCCGGACGGCCGTCGCCGGACGCGTCCTGCTCGTCGTGCTGGTCGCCACGACGGGTCTGTACGGCGCTCTCGCGGTGCCGTCTCACATCGACGCGGCGAGTCCGACGGCCAACGAACGGGGGCCGACGCTGGACGCGACGGCGTTCGTCGAGATTCGCCACGCCGGAGAGGCTCCCGCCATCGAGTACATCAGCCAACTGGAGGGGCAACCGACCATCGTGACGGCCGCGCCCGCCGGCTACCGGTGGAACCCGTCGGACGGTAACGGCGCGAGCGCACCGGCGAGTCTCACCGGGGTCCCGACGGTCGCGGGCTGGTACCACGAGCGCCAGTACCGGTCGCCCGAGGCGTACGAACAGCGCGTCACCGACGTGCTGGAACTCTACACCGGCGAGCCGGCGACACAGCGGCGACTCATCGAGCAGTACGACGTGCGCTACATCTACGTCGGGCCGACGGAGCGGACAAAGTACGGCGACATCACGGTCGGTGCGCTCGATTCGGTCGAGCCAATCGAACGCGGCGACGTGACGATTTACCGAGTTACGTCAGGAGAATAGCCGGCGCTTGACGAGGTCCGGCAGGACGGCGACGAGCCACGCGACGACGCGCCAGCGCTTCGTCACGTAGGCGTGGCGTTTCCCCCTGCGTGCGGCCGCGACAATCTGGTCGGCGGCCGTCTCGGGCGAACAGAGCCACAGGTCACCGCCGGCGAGGTCGGTGTCCACGAAGCCGGGTTCGATGGTCGTGACGCCGACGTCGGCGTCGAGATGCTGGACGCGGTAGCGAAGCCCGTCACAGTAGCGCGAGACGTACGCCTTCGACGCGTGATACGAGGCGGCGTTGCCGTCTGGCATGTGCGCCGCGAGCGAGGAGATACCCACGAGCCGGCCGTCACCCTGTCGCTCGAACTGGCGAATCGCGGCGACGGCGAGCGCGGTGAACCCGACCACGTTCGTCTCGACGGTCTGTCGTTCACGCTCCCAGTCGAGCGAGCGGTTCTCGTAGCCGACGCCGGCGTTCAAGAAGACGAGGTCGACGCGACCCATCGCCTCCACGAGGTCGAAAAAGCCCTCGCGGGCGTCCTCTGTGTCGGTCACGTCGAGCTTGGCGACGTACGCCTTCGTCGGCAGGTCGTCGCCGATGTCGACGAGCCGGTCACGCCGGCGCGCACAGAGCCCGACCTCGTAGCCGTCGGCGGCGAGTCGGCGAGCGAGCGCCTCGCCGATACCACTCGACGCGCCGACGACGACGGCGCGGCGCGGCTCGTCGGCCACGGCTCAGACCGCGAGCGCGCCCTTCGCTTTGATGACCTCGACGGCCTCCGCGTCGGCGGTCTCCACGTCGAGGTGCATCGGGACGAAGTCGCGACGGTCGAAGTCCTCCTGCTCGGCTTCGGTGCCGACCGTACACCACAGCTGGACCTCGTCGGGACCGTGCCAGTCGCCGTTGCGCGTCACGGAAAAGCAGTACAGCTCCTCACCGTCCAACTGGATAATCGCACCCTTCCGGATACCCGGGTCGCCGTGAATGATGAGACGTTTCATAGCTACGTATTGGCCAATGCCGTACTAAACACTTCGGAGCTACCCGAACGGGTCGCGTTTCGGGCGGGGCACCGACGCGACGCCACTCGGCCCGCCCGCGAGACAGCCGTCGGCCACTCACCGCGCGCCGCTCACGACCGCGCCCCCACCGAATCACACGGCTTTTAACGCGGGCTGTGTTAGGTCGGGCAACAACAATGCAGATGCCACGCCGATTCAACACGTACTGTCCGCACTGTAACGCCCACCACGAGCACGAGGTGGAGAAGGTCCGCTCCGGGCGCTCCTCGGGGATGACCCACGACCAGCGGAAGACCCGACGCGGCCGCTCCGTCATCGGCAACGCCGGTCGGTTCTCGAAGGTTCCCGGCGGGGACAAACCCACCAAGAAGACGAACCTCAAGTACCGCTGTGCTGACTGCGGCAAGGCCCACCTGCGCGAGGGATGGCGCGCCGGACGACTGGAGTTTCAGGAATAATGGCCGGGAGCTTCCTCACCGTCGCCTGTCCGGACTGCGAGAACGAACAGATCGTCTTCGAGAAGCCCTCGAACAAAGTGTCGTGTGCCGTCTGCGGCCACACGCTCGTGACGCCGACCGGCGGCATCGGTGCCGTCGAAGGCGAGGTCGTCGACGTGGTCGAGGACCGCACGACCGACCCGCTCGCGTAACAGTAGGCGTCTGCTTCATCACGAACCGTTTATCCACTCGACCCCGCTACCCGTAGGTATGCAATACTCAGGCTGGCCCGAAACCGGCGAACTCGTCGTGGGCGAGGTGGACGAAATCGAGGACTTCGGTGTCTTCGTCGACCTCCTCGAGTACGAGGACAAGCGTGGGCTCGTCCACGTCAGCGAGGTAGCGAGCGGCTGGATCAAGAACGTCCGCGACCACGTCAACGTCGACGACGTGGTCGTCTGCAAGGTGCTCGACGTGAACACGTCGAGCCAGCAGGTCGACCTCTCCATCAAGGACGTCAACGACCACCAGCGGTCGGACAAGATTCAGGAGTGGAAAAACGAGCAGAAGGCCGACAAGTGGATGGAGCTGGCCTTCGGCGAGGACGTCTCCGACGAGCAGTTCGCCTCCGTCGCTGGCGAACTCGTCGAGGAGTTCGGCAGCATGTACGCCGGCTTCGAACAGGCGGCAATCCACGGACCGGAGGCGCTCGATTCGACCGACCTCTCCGAGGAAGAGGTCGACGCGCTGGTCGAGACTGCCAGAAAGAACGTCTCCGTTCCGTACGTGACCGTGACCGGCTACGTCGACCTCACGTCGCCGAACCCGGACGGTGTCGAGGACGTGCGCGCCGCGATGGAAGCCGCCGCGGGCAACGGTGAGGTGCCCGACGAGGTGGACCTCGACGTGACCTACGTCGGCGCACCGGAGTACCGCATCCGCGTGCAGGCACCGAACTACGACGACGCCGAGACGCAACTCGAAGCGAGTGCGGCCCGTGCGAGCGAGTCGATTTCGGCCGCGGGCGGCACGGCGGCGTTCCACCGCGACCGCCGCACCGACGACGAGTGAGATGAAAGCCGACATCCGCGTCTGTAGCGCCTGGGAGACAGCTCACGAGCGCCCGCGCTACACGCTACAGGATCGCTGTCCCGACTGCGGGGCCGACACGGAAAACAGCGCACCGGCCCCGTACAACCCCGAGGACCGCTACGGGGAGTACCGCCGGCGCGTCAAGCGACGCGAGCGCGACGCGTAACTCGGCAACGACCGAACACGACTTACGTGCGGACCTCCCGGTGTGGGTATGGACGAATTCGATGTAATATGGCACACGGAGCCGTCGCTCGACGACCCCGTACTCGTGGAGGGGTTGCCGGGTGTGGGTCACGTCGGCAAGCTGGCGGCCGACCACCTCGTCGACGAGTTCGAGACGGACCACGTCGCGACCGTGTACTCCGAGCACTTCCCGCCGCAGGTCACCGTCGAGGACGGGGTCTCGAAGCTCGCGAGCGCGGAGTTTCATGCCGTCGACGCCGACGGCACCGACCTGCTCGTGTTGACGGGCGACCAGCAGGCCGGCGACGGCCCGGGCCACTACCGGCTCACGACGACGTTTCTCGACGTCGCCGAGGAGTGTGGCTGTGAGACGGCGTACGCGCTCGGTGGCGTCCCGACGGGCGAACTCATCGAGGAGTACGGCGTCGTCGGCGCGGTCAGCGAGGCGTCGCTGGTCGGACCGCTCGAAGACGCGGGCGTGGAGTTCCGCGACGACGAACCCGCGGGCGGCGTCGTCGGCGTCTCGGGGCTCATCCTCGGGCTCGGCGGCCGGCGCGGCTTCGAGGCCGCCTGTCTGATGGGTGAAACCTCCGGCTATCTGGTCGACCCGAAGAGCGCACGCGCCGTCCTCGACGTGTTGTGTGCGAAACTCGGCTTCGAGGTGGACTACGAGTCGTTAGACGAGCGGGCCGACGAGATGGAGGAAGTGATGGAGAAGATGCAGGAGATGCAACAACAGAGCACGCAGACGCCGGACGACGACCTGCGGTACATCGGCTGACGGCGAGAGATTCTTACGTCCTGTTCACATACGGCGGGTGTGCTCGCAGACATCGTCGCCGCCACCCCCGAGTGGGTCCGTCTCGGTCTCGCCGCCGGCGGCGTCGCGACGGTCGCTATCGCCGGCATCTTCATCGCCGGCGTGCGACTCTTCCCGACCGAACCCCGACAGTCGGACCGGCAGTTCGACGGTGACGGCCGCCGTCGCAGCGAGATTCGCGCGTACCTCGACTCCATCGGCGAACGCTACGTCGAGGACCACGCAGTTGCGGAGGAATCTGTGGCCTTCTATCTGCCCGCTCGGGACGTGGCAATCACCTTCGACCCGCGCACGTTCTACCGACTCGGCGAGACACAGACGCACCCGGTGCTCGTCGAGTACGAGATGCCGAGCGTGAACCTGGGGTATCGGCTCCCGTTCGTGACGCCCGAACCGGAACGCGACCGCGACCGCCGCGAGCAGTACCAGCGCGAGATGGCCGAGTCCGCCGGCGACCACCGGCCGACGCGCGACGCCTACGAGACGCTGGGCGTTCCGGCGACGGCCTCGGAGACGGAGATTCGGACCGCCTACCGGAACCGGGTGAAGGAGGTCCACCCCGACCACGGCGGTGACGAGGAGTCGTTCCGCCGGGTGCAGGAGGCGTACGCGACGGCGACACAACAGACAGCATGACACGAGTCGACATCACGGAGACAGTCGTAGCGCAGTTGGCCGAACTTCTCGACAGCGGCGAACTCGACCAACCGACCAACTGGATGGGAACGCAGTTTCTCGCACAGGACTTCGGCTTCGAGGAGCTGGCGACGTTCGTCTTCGAGGCGGACGCCGCCACCTACTACGAGGCGGTCCAGCGCGCCGAGAAACAGGCCGAGACCAACATCGAGCTTCCCTGATCAGGCGTCGGTGACTTCGTACGCGAGCCCGCTGTCCCGGAGCGCGTCGGTCACACGCCCGGTTCGGTCGGCGCTCACGACGACGATGACATCCATCCCGCGGCCAGCGGCGTCCGCGGCGACCTCGCCAGCGGCGACGGTCACGTCCGGCTCGATGCCGGCCTCTCGGAGCGCGACGACCGCCTCCACCCCGTCGGCGGCGACGACCTCGGCGGAGCGAGCGGCCGTGAGCGTCTCGATGTCCGGCGCTGTTCCCGCCCGCACGGGCGGAACCTGATACACCGTCACCTCCCCCGGCTCCAGGTCGATGACGCCCGCGAAGTTGGTGACGCCGACGACCGTCCCCTCGCTCGCGTCGGTGGTCGCGACCCCCGTCGCGGGTCCGGTCTCGCCCGGCGTCGCGTGGAGCAGTCCCGCCTCGATGGACAAGGAGACGGTCTCGCCCTCCTCGATTTCCGCCGTCGCGACGGCGGCGTCCTCTTGGACGGAGCCGAGCACGTCGTCGGTGACGTGGTCGGCAAACCGGCGCACGTCGTTGGCCTGCTGGAACAGCCAGTCGACCCCCTCGTTCGTCACCCGATACCGCGAGCGGGCCTCCTTCTCGACGAACCCGCGGTCGGCGAGGTCGCTGATGTACTCGGAGACGGCCTGTGAGGTGACGCCGACGGCCTCGGCGATTTCCTCCTGATTCACGGCCGGCCCCCGCTCCGCGACAGCGGTCAACACGCGGAACGTCGTCGCCGCCCGCTTGGTTTCGAGAACCTCGACCATACCGCCCTGTTCCGCTCCGGCGCGTATAAACCCCGGCGTGGCGGCCGCGTCGGGTCCGTCGGCGGCCGCGACCCTCTTTGTCGCGCGCCACTCTACTGCGGGTATGGAGCGGACGTACCGCGACCGCGCCGTCTACCTCCCCGCCGCCGGGACGCTCGTCCTCTCGGATCTGCATATCGGTCGCGACGAGTCCTCGAATCTGGAGCTTCGGGTCGGCGAGCACGGCGACCTCACGGCGCGATTCGAGCGGCTGCTCGCGCGGTTCTCGCCCGAGGAGGTCGTCGTCGCCGGCGACTTTCTCCACTCCTTCTCGACGCTTCCCCGCGGGGTGGCGGAGACGGTTCGTGAACTCAAAACCGCGTGTCGGGAGACCGGCGCACGACTCGTCGTCACCCCCGGCAACCACGACGCGATGCTGGATGCGGTGTGGGACGGCCCGACCCACTCGGAATACCGAGTCGGCGACTGGGTCGTATGTCACGGCCACGAGGAGCCGACGGCCGACGCGGAGGGGTACATCGTCGGCCACGACCACCCGGCAATCGACATCGAGGGGCAGCGCCGCCCCTGCTATCTCGCCGGCGCAGGCGTCTACGGCGACAGCGACCTCCTGATGTTGCCCGCATTCACGCGACTCGCGGGCGGCGTCGAGGTGAACGCGATGTACGCCCGCCACTTCGACTCGCCGCTCGTGGAGACGACCGCGCCGCTTCAGCCGGTCGTGCGCGACCCCGACGCCGACGAGACGCTGACGTTTCCGCCCCTGAACGAGTTTCGCCGGCTGCTGTGAGGAAACTGCTTACCGCGAGCGTCCCGACCGTCGGGTGTGTACCACGGTATCGACTTCAGCGGCGCGGCCCGCCCCGGCGACGACATCTGGCTCGCGAGCGCCCGCCCGACGGGCGACGGACTCCGACTCGACGCCTGCCAGTCGGCGAGCGAGCGATTCGATACGACCGGGCGCGAGGCCGTCCTCGATGCGTTGCGTGCGTGGCTCGCCGACGTGGAGGGTGTCGCCGGGCTGGACGTGTCCTTCGGTCTCCCGCGCGTGCTCGTCCCCGCCGACGCCAGCGAGTCGTGGCGAGCGTTCCTCCGGTGGTTCGCGGCTACCTTCGCTGATGCCGACGGGAAGTCGATGCAGGCTGCCCTGAAGCAGCGTGCGCGGGCCAGCGACGCCGACGGCATCGAACTCAAGCGACTGACCGACGGCCCGACCGGCGCTTCCTCACCCTACTCGTTCATCACGCGCTACCAGACGCTTCACGGGATTCGCGACGTGCTCGCGCCGCTGGTCCTCGACGGGCAGGTGAGCGTCGAGCCGATGGCTCCGAGCGAGGGACCGACGCTGTGTGAAATCTATCCCGCGGCGACCCTCGGAGGGCTTGGGCTCCCTGACGAACAGTACAAGGGGAACAAACACGACGGCGAACGCGCTCGCCGCGAGCAAATCGTCGCCGGCCTGCGCGAGTGGGGCGTGGCGATGGACGACGCGCTGGCCGCCCGACTCGTCGACGAGTCGGGCGGTGACGCGCTCGATGCCGTCGTCGGGACGGTGGCCGTCGCGCGGGCCGTCGAAGACGACTTTGCCGTCGAAGAGGAACGATACGATCCGCTTGAGGGTTACATCTACGCTTAGAACGCGATGGCGGCGTTCAACACCGTCGCGAAGGAGACCCACGCGAGATACGGGAGCAAGAGCGCGGCCGCCGGCCGGTCAACGCGCTCGATGGCGCGTATCGTGGCGAGAATCGCGACCCACAACACGGCGATGATAGCGAGCCCGGCGACCGGCGTGCGGAGACCGAAGAACACCGGCGTCCACACGAGATTAACCGCGAACTGTCCGGCGAACAGCGCCAGCGCGCGCGACCGAGCAGTACTCTCGGGGGTCCGCCACACCCGGTAGAGGGCGACGCCGAGCAGCGTGAACAGCAGCGTCCAGACGACCGGAAACGCCAGCTCGGGCGGGAAGAAGGCCGGCTTGTCAATCCATGCAGTGTCGGAGCCGACGAAGACCGCGGGCAGCGCGCCGACCGCGTTCACGCCGACGACGAAGGCGGCCGCCGTCAGGAGGTCGCGTCCGTTCGGCACCGACAGGCCGCCGCTGTCTGTCTGCTGTTGCATACTTTCGCTACACCCTCCGAGACGGTAGCTGTTTGCGTCGGCTCGCGACCGGCGTCGTTTTGCGTCTCGACCCGCTTGCTCTGATAATGACCGACCCGGCGACGCTCTCCGTGACGCTTGTCGACGGCTACGTGGACGAGCCGGCCCACTTCGGCGTCCCGCCGTACATCTCGACGTACCCCCGATACACGGCCGGCGCGCTCGTCGACGCCGGCGTCCCCGAATCGCAGATCACCTACCACACCATCGACGAACTCCGCGACGAGAAGTCGAAGTGGCGGGACGTGGAGGACGCCGACCTGTTCATCTACGTCGGCGGGATGACCGTCCCCGGCAGCTACGTCGGCGGCACCCCCGCCGAGCCCGACGAGGTGCGCGAACTCGCGTGGACCGCCGACGGGACGACGCTGATGGGTGGTCCCGTCCGGTTCGGCGTCGGCGAGGAGAACGCCGGCGCACAGGACATGGAGCGTGACGACCTCGACTTCGATTATCTCGCGATGGCCGACGTGGAGGCGGCGGCCTACGACCTCGTCCACGGCGGGCTGGCGGGGTTCGAGGACCGTTACCGCTCGAACGAGGAGTTGGCGCGGTGGGCCGCGGACGGCGCGTTCGTCATCGAGCAACACCCGAACCACCCCGACTACCTCATCTGCGAGATGGAGACCTCCCGGGGCTGTGCCTACCGGTGTTCCTTCTGCACGGAGCCGATGTACGGCGACCCGGCCTTCCGGTCGGTGGACGCCGTGACCGGCGAGGTGGCGGCGCTGTACGACCGCGGTGCGCGCCACTTCCGCCTCGGACGACAGGCCGACATCCTCGCGTACGGCGGCGACGGCGAGGCCCCGAACCCCGACGCCTTACACGACCTCTATGCCGGGATTCGCGAGGTGGCTCCCGACCTGGAGACGCTCCACCTCGACAACATGAACCCCGTCACCATCGTCGATTACCCCGAGCAGTCGCGGGAGGCGATTCGCACCATCGCGAAGTACAACACGGCGGGGGACACCGCGGCGTTTGGACTGGAGTCGGCCGACCCGCTCGTCCAGGAGCAGAACAATCTGCTCGTCACGGCCGACGAGTGTCTCGAAGCCGTTCGCATCGTCAACGAGGAGGGCGGCTGGCGACCCGGCGAGTCCCCCGAAGACGCTCCGTCCTTCGGCGAGGGGTCGGCGAACCGACTGCCGAAGCTGTTGCCGGGCATCAATCTCGTCCACGGGCTGATGGGCGAACGCCCGGAGACGTACGAGCACAACAAGCGGTTCCTCCACCGCGTCCTCGACGAGGGGCTGATGATTCGGCGCATCAACATCCGGCAGGTGATGGCCTTCGAGGGGACGGAGATGGCCGAGACGGGCGCGGACATCGCGAAAGCACACAAGCAGAACTTCAACGCCTACAAACAGGAGGTGCGAGAGCAAATCGACAATCCGATGTTGAAACGGGTCGCGCCCGTCGGCACCGTCCTCCCGGACGTCCACCTCGAATACCACCAGGACGGCCGCACCTTCGGTCGCCAGCTCGGCACGTACTCGCTGCTCATCGCCGTGCCGGGCGAACGGGAACTGGGCCAGTCGATGGACGTGGCGATTACGGGCCACGGCTACCGGTCGGTGACGGGCGTCCCCCATCCGCTCGACGTGAACGAGGCGTCGATGGACGAACTGACGGCGATTCCGGGTATCGGGGACGGCACCGCGGGCAATATCATCGTGGACCGGCCACACTCGGAACTCGACGCCGTCGCGCCGGAGGCTCCGACCGAGGACTTCTTCAGCGCCGACTGAGCGACACGCTTTCGGCACCACCGAAAGGAGAGATGGTATGCCGCCACTACATGAAGCGCAGCGCGTCGCCGTGTTGGCCGACTCACAGAACCTCTATCACTCCTCGCACAGCCTCTATTCGCGCAATATCGACTACGAGACGCTGCTGGACACCGTAGTCGCCGACCGCGAACTCGTGCGCGCCATCGCGTACGTCATCCGCGCGGACTCCCCCAACGAAGAGGAGTTCTTCGAGGCGATCGAGGAGATCGGCTTCGAGCCGAAAATCAAGGACATCAAGACGTTCGCCGACGGCTCCAAGAAGGCCGACTGGGACGTGGGTATCTCGCTCGACGCCGTCACGCTGGGCGACCACGTCGACGTGGTCGCGCTCTGTTCCGGCGACGGGGACTTCTCGCGGCTCTGCTCGCATCTCCGCCATCAGGGCGTCCGCGTCGAGGTGTTCTCGTTCGGGAACTCCGCGGCCGACGAACTGCTCGATGCCGCGGACTCGTTTGTCGACATGAGCGAGGAGAAAGAGCGGTTTCTGCTGTAGTCTCACTCGCCGAATTTCGGCTTACAGCGCCGCGTCACCGGTCGATGTCGTCCACGAGGTCGGCCGCGACGCCGACGTAGTTCGTCGGCGCTATCGCGTGAAGCTCCGCGCGGACCGACTCGCTCACGTCGAGGTCGTCGAACAGCGCCCGGAAGTCATCGAGCGTGACGCGCTGTCCGCGGGTCAGCTCCTTCACCCGCTCGTAGGCGTCGTCGTGGCCCTCGCGCCGCAGAATCGTCTGGACGGCCTCGCCGATGATTTCCGGCGTCGATTCGAGTTCTTCGGACATCACCTGCTCGTTGGGCGTCACCTTCGCCAGCCCCCGGCTCGCCTTCTCGTAGCCGATGAGACAGTGGGCGAAGGCCGCGCCGATGTTTCGCTTCACCGTCGAATCGGAGAGGTCACGCTGGAGTCGCGACGTCGTCACGTAGTCGCCGAGGAAGACGAGGTCGGAGTTCGCCTTCGAGAGGTTCCCTTCGCTGTTCTCGAAGTCGATGGGGTTCACCTTGTGTGGCATCGTGGAGGAGCCGGTCTCGCCGGCGACGGTGTCCTGGCCGAGATAGCGCTTCGAGACGTACAGCCAGATGTCGCGGTCCATGTCGAGCAGGACGTTGTTCGCGTTCCGAAGCGCGTCGAAGACGGACTGGAGGTCATCACAGGGGTTCACCTGCGTGGAGAGCGCCCGGTGGGAGAGCCCGAGCGAGGCGACGAACGACTCGGAAAACGCCGGCCAGTCGATATCGGGGTAGGCGACCTGGTGGGCGGCGTACGTCCCCGACGCGCCGGCGAGCTTTCCCGTGAGGTTCGCGGCGGCGCGGTCGAGTTCGGCAATCGAGCGCCCGAGTCTGGCGGCGTAGACGGCGAGTTCCTTCCCGAACGTCGTCGGCGTCGCGGGCTGGCCGTGGGTGTGAGCCAACATCGCCACGTCGCGATTCGCCCGTGCCATCTCGGTCAGCGTGTCGCGAAGCTCCCGGAGCTTCGGGGCGAGCACGTCCTCGACTGCCGGCTTCACGAGCAGTCGCTGAGCGAGGTTGTTCACGTCCTCGCTGGTCAGTCCGAAGTGGATGAACGGGTGGGCGGACTCCGGGGCGTGCTCGCGGACGAAGTACTCGACTGCCTTCACGTCGTGGTTGGTCGCCGAGTACCCCTTCCATCCCTCCGTCTCCAACTGCTTGACGACCGCGGCGTCGTCCTCGTCGAACGACTCGTAGCAGTCGCGGAGGCGGTCGCGCTCCTCGTCCGTGAGGTCGAACTCCTCGACGGTGTCGGCGAGCGCCGCGAGATACTCGACCTCGACGCGGACGCGGGCGCGGATGAGCGCCTGCTCGCTCGCGTAGGGGACCAACGGCTCCGTGTAGCGGGCGTACCGACCATCGAGCGGCGAGACGGCGGCGAGCGACGAACGACCTGTCATGGTTCGCGCTCCAGACGGCGCGGGCAAAGGCGTGTCGGTTGCGTGATGCACGGCCGTGTTGACTCGTCTGTCGATTGGCGGCTCAACGCCGCGGTACTGTGCACGAACGCGGATAGCGACCGGCTCGGGACCGCAACGTCTTTGCGTCGTCCGTCACCGACTCCGGGTATGAACGTCGCAGGCATGCTGTCGAACCGCGGGCGGAACCTCCTCCACATCGCCGACACCGTCACCGAGGTCGACTTCTCCGTCGTCGTGAGCAACGACGCCGACGCGCCGGGACTCGACGGCGCGAGCGAGCGCTCGATTCCGACCGAGGTCGTCGAACGCGGCGCGGACGAATCACGCGAGGCGCACGAACGCCGGGTGCTCGACGCGCTCGACGGCTACGAGTTCGACTTGCTGCTCCTCGACGGCTACATGCGCGTGCTCACCGAGTCGTTCCTCGATTCGGTCCCGACGACGCTGAACGTCCACCCGAGTCTGCTCCCCGCCTTCGACGGCTTCGACGCCCACGAGCAGGTGCTCGATTCGGGCGTCCGGATGACCGGCTGTACGGTCCACGTCGTCGACGAGACGGTCGACGGCGGGCCGATCGTCACCCAGGAGCCGATACCGGTCTTCGAGGACGACGACGAGGACAGTCTGAAAACGCGCGTCCTCTACGAGGGCGAGTTCAAGGCGTATCCCCGCGTCGTCCGGTGGTTCGCGAACGACCGCGTCACCGTTGAAGACGGCGATGTGACGGTTGAGGGCGACGACGGCGGGGAGTTTCCCGAACGCCGGGTCGTCGCCGAGGAGTTCGCCGCCGACCTCCGCTACGGCGAGAACCCACATCAGGACGCCGCGCTGTACGCCGACCGCGCTGTCGAGGAGGCGAACGTCGTCACCGCGCCACAGCTGAACGAGGGTGCGAAGGCGCTGTCGTACAACAACTACAACGACGCCGACGCCGCCCTCGGACTAATCAAGGAGTTCGACGAACCGGCGGCCGCGGTCATCAAACACACCAATCCGGCCGGGTGTGCGACGGCCGACACGCTCGCGGAGGCGTACGCCGACGCGCTCGCGACCGACCCGATGAGCGCCTTCGGCGGTATCGTCGCCCTGAATCGTGAGTGTGACGCCGCGACCGCAGAGCAGGTCGTCGACTCGTTCAAGGAGGTCGTCGTCGCGCCCCGCTACACCGACGCCGCCCTCGACGTGCTCTTCGAGAAGGACAATCTCCGCGTGCTCGCCGTCGGCGACCTCGACCGCGAGGGAACCGGCCCCTCGCTCACCGAGAAGCCGCTCGTCGGTGGCCGACTCGTACAGGAGCGCGACACGTGGGCTCCCGAGCGCGAGGACTTGGAGTTCGTCACCGAACGCGAGCCGACCGACGAGGAGGTCGAGACGATGCTGTTCGCGTGGCGCGTGCTCAAACACGTCAAGTCGAACGGTATCCTGTTTGCCGACGGCACCGAGACGGTCGGCGTCGGGATGGGACAGGTGTCGCGCGTCGACGCGGTCCGACTCGCCGGCATGAAGGCCGACGAACACGCCGAAGGGAAAGGCTCCGAGGGTGCGGTGATGGCGTCTGACGCGTTCTTCCCGTTCCCGGACGGCATCGAGGAGGCTGCCGATGCAGGCATTGAGGCGGTCATCCAGCCCGGCGGCTCAGTCAACGATGAAGACGTTATCGAGGCCGCCAACGAACACGGGATGGCGATGGCGTTCACCGGCAACCGAACCTTCCGTCACCAGTAGCACTTTTTGTCGGCTCGCGCCTTCCGTCGGGTATGGCAGTACTCGACGACCGACGGCTGTGGTGGCTCTCGGGCGCACTCCTGTTCGTGTTACTCTCCGGCCTGAGCGTGATTGCCGTCGGTCTGCTCCGACTCGTGGGGACGTTCACCGGCGACCCGACGCCCGGAACGCTGTTTGCCGTCGTCGTGCCGTATCTCGTCGGATTGTTCGTGCTCGCCGTCGTCGGGACAGCGATGCTCGCGTGGTTGGTGCTTCTGCTCGCTCGCCACGCCAGCGACGAGTTCGAGTCCCGGCGACTCCGGGAGGTGTCAGAGCGTGCAGCGGAGAATGCAGTCGTGAAGCTGCTCCGGTGAGGCTGGGTTTGGCTTTGGATACTGTCTCTGGTCTCTTCTTCTGGGTTGCTCGGACCACGCTACTGCACGACCCTGATTTACCAAGCAACTGAGGCGGTGGCCTGACGCACCGCGCCCGTGGCGCGTGTGCGTCGTGGGGAACGGTTGGTGCGGTCCGTCCTCCCCTCGTGGCGCGACTCGACCGCTGCGGTCGCGGTGCGGTTTCCCCGAGGCCAAGCCATCGGAGTGGTCGCGGTGCTGTCGGAGTCGAACTCATCAGCGCGGTGCTGTCGAAACCGAAGCCAAACGCGCACAGCCTCACTGCCACACGAAAACAATCTAGACACAGATGCCCGTCTCCGACACGCCTAAACACGCGCCCGAACGACCACAGGTATGCAGTATCACGAGGCGGCGACGTGGCTGTTCGACCTCCGGCGACACTCCCCGCGCACGGGCGTCGAACACACGCGTCACCTCCTCGATTCGCTCGACTCGCCCGACGAGAGCTACGCAGTCGTCCAAATCGCCGGCTCGAACGGCAAAGGCTCGACGGCCGCTCTCTTGGACCGCGTGCTCAGAGAGGCCGGTCTCGACGTGGGACTGTACACCTCGCCACACCTCTCGGACGTGCGCGAACGCGTGCAGGTGAACGGCCGAAAGATGCCGAAACGCGCGCTCGCCGAGTACGTCGAGACGGTCGAACCGTACGTGAGGAATCGCGGCGCTGCCGGCGAGTCGCCGACCTTCTTCGAGACCGTCACCGGCATGGCGCTGTGGGAGTTCGACAGACAGGACGTTGACGTGGCGATCCTCGAAGTCGGTATCGGCGGGAAACACGACGCCACCTCCGCGACGAGTTCCGTCGCCAGCGCGGTCACGAGCGTCACGCTCGAACACGCCGACCTGCTCGGGGGGACGGAGGCGGAAATCGCCCGCGACAAGGCCCACGTCGCGACGGACCGCCCGCTCGTCACCGCAACCACGGGCGAGGCGTTCGACGCGGTCCGCGACCACACCGACGGGAACGTGCTCACGGTCGGCGGGGACGGACGCGACGTAACTACGCGCTACGAGGGTCGCGTCGGCATCGAGAGCGACATCTCACTCGCCGGTCCGGACTGGGCGGTCGAGACGCGACTCGCGATGCTCGGGGCACACCAGGCCGAGAACGCGGGCGTCGCGGCCGCACTCGCCAGACAGGTCGGCGACGAACTCGACACGGACGTGTCGACCGACGACCTCGCGCGGGGACTCCGGAGCGCCCACTGGCCCGGTCGCTTCGAGGTGATGAGCCGCGAGCCGCTGGTCGTGCTCGACGGCGCACACAACCCCGGCAGCTGCGAGACGCTCACCGACACGCTCGGTGAGTTCGACTACGACGACTGCCATCTCGTCGTCGGCGCGATGAGCGACAAGGACCACGCCGGGATGGCCGCCGCGCTCCCCGAGACCGACGCGGTGTACACCTGCCGGCCCGACTTCGCGCGCGCCGAACGGCCGGAGGTGTTGGCCGAATCGTTCCACGACGCGACGGCGTTCGACACCGTCGGCGCGGCCGTCGAGGCGGCGCTCGGTGCCGCCGGCCCGTCGGATGCGGTCGTGGTCTGCGGCTCGCTGTTCGTCGTCTCCGAGGCGCGAGACCGCTGGACTGCGACGGCGACGCCGAAGCGCATCCGTGACGCCGACGACGCCCGCGCGGCCCTCGATGGGGCGGACGTGCCAGCGTCCGAACAGCAGCCGGCCGAGCTGGTCCACGAGACCCGGACCCTGACCGTCCGGCCCGCGCAGGCGCGGCGACTCGACACCGCGATGGCGGCCGTGGGCGGGAGCTGTTCCGTCTCGGGACTCGACGCGCAGGCCCGCGAGCCGGTTTCGGTCGTCCTGTCGGGGACGACCGCGGAGTTCGACGCGCTCGATGCGCGACTGCGAGAGACCGACCCCGTGCTCGCCGACCGCGTGGCCGACGACGCCGCGACCGATGTCGACTACCCCTGGACCGACCGCACCGCAGTCATGGGCATTCTGAACGTGACGCCCGACTCATTCCACGACGGCGGCGAGTACAACGCCGTCGACGCCGCGGTCGAGCGCGCCGAGGAAATCGTCGCCGAGGGCGCGGACATCATCGACGTGGGCGGCGAATCCACGCGCCCGGGCGCAGAGCCGGTTCCCGTCGACGAGGAAATCGACCGCCTCGTTCCGGTCATCGAAGAAATTCGCGACCTCGATGCGCTCATCTCCGTGGACACGCGGCGGGCCGAGACCGCACGCGCGACCCTCGATGCCGGCGCGGACATCATCAACGACGTGTCCGGACTGGCGGACCCGGGGATGCGCTTCGTCGCCGCCGAGTACGACGTCCCCGTCGTCGTGATGCACTCCATCAACGCCCCCGTCGACCCCGACGTGACCGTCGAGTACGACGACGTGGTGAGTGACACGATCGCCCAGCTCCGCGAGCGCATCCTGCTCGCCGAGCGCGCCGGTCTTGCTCGCGAGCAGATTATCGTCGACCCCGGCATCGGGTTCGGCAAGTCGGCGACAGAGAGCTTCGAACTGTTAGACCGCACGGGTGAGTTCGCCGCGCTCGGCTGTCCGGTCCTCGTGGGCCACTCCCACAAGTCGCTGTTCGAGCGCGTCGACCACGCGGCCGAGGACCGCTACGAGGCGACCGTCGCCGGCAGCGCCATCGCGGCCGACCGCGGGGCCGATATCGTCCGCGTGCACGACGTGGCGGGAAACGTCGCCGCCGTCCGCGTCGCGGAAGAGACCCGCACTCAGGGCTCCTGAATCGTCCACTCGTCGGTCGCGACCGCTGATTCGAGCGGACTGCCGTCTTCCTCCGCCATGTTCGTGAGCGCAATCTGGACCGCGCGCCGCGGGGCGAACACGCGATTCGTGAGCTCCGCGGTCGTGACGTGGACCGTGCCGCCGCCTTCCTCCTGCAGGACGCGCGCGAGTTCCTGCTGGAGTGCGCTACAGGTGTCGAGATAGCTGTCGCGTGCCGTCGCTGGGTCGTCGGTGTCGAACGCGTCCATCAGCGTCTCGGGGTCGATTTCGGGCGGAATAGCTCCCATACGCGTCCGTCGGCCCCCGCGGAGAAAAGCTTAGACGCCCAGCAGATACCCCCGGAGCCACACCTGCCAGTAGAGGCGCGGAATCGCCTCCACGTCTGCCAGCCACCCCACGCGCGACTCCACGGCCGGGAACATCGCGCCGTCGTAGTCGTACCCTGCGAGAATCGCCTTTCCTTCCTGTGTGAGCAGGGGACAGGCCGCGAACCCGTCGTAGTGCGACTCGTACGCGCGCCCCGCCGCGTCGGCGGTGAGGTTGTCCGCGAGCGCGGCGGCCTGCTTGCGCGCGGCGGCGGCCGTCTTCGAGGTCGGTGCGTCGGTGCAGTCGCCGAGCGCGTACACCCGGTCGTGCGTGCGGTGGCGCATCGTCTCGCGGTCGACGGCGACGTACCCCTCCTCGCTCGCTGCGGTCAGGGGCGACTCGTCGGTCAGGACGGTCGGACACCGCTGTGGCGAGACGGGGAGATAGAGGTCGTACGCGAGCGTTCGGCCGTCCTCGCTCTCGATTCGCCGGTCGGCCACCTCGTCGACGACGAAGCCACCCTCGTACCGTACGCCCCGCGCAGCGAACACGTCGGCGAGTTCGGCGTCGTAGCGTGCCTTCTTCCCGGTCCCGAAGACGTGGTCGTCCGGACCGGCGAGGGTCACGTCACACGGGACACCGTGGTCGGCGAGATAATCCTCGGCGAGCAGGGCGGCCTTCGCCGGCGCGCCGCCACAGGAGACGCTCCCCTCGGGTTCGGTGACGACGACCCGGAGCGGACGCGTTGTCGTCGGTGTCGGGAGCGTCGGCTCGGTTCCCGTCGTCGCGACCCCGCCGTCGGCCGCGACCGGCGGCTCCGCGTCGGCTCCGTTCGCCCTCTCGACCAACGCGTCGAGCGTCTCGCCGAGTGCGCGTGCCCCCTCGGGCCGGTAGAACGGGTAGACGTGTGGCTCGCCCGCCCACGGGCCGGCGACGGTCTCGTGGCCGAGCGCGACGACGAGCCGGTCGTACTCGATGTACCCGCCCTCCGTCGCGACCGTCCGTTCGTCTGGGTCGATACCCGTCACGGTCGCCTCGCAAAACCGCACGTCGGCACGCAGGTACTCGCGCACGTCGCGGGTGTGGGCGTCGATGTCGGCGTGGCCGAACGGGTGGAGATAGAAGGCCGGCTGGTAGCGGTGGGTCGGCGTCCGGTCGAGGACGACCACCTCGGCCAGCCCGCCGAGTTCGCGGTCCAGTCGGTTCGCGACCATCGTCCCGCCGGCTCCGCCGCCGAGGACGATGACACGCTCAGTCATGTAAAGAGATACGTGTCTTTCGCCGGAAAAGGTGGTGGCGAACATCTCCACCGGCTTTCATGCCCGTACCGGCCGAACGACGCGTATGCTCTCGCGAGCCGACGCCACGGCACGACTGACGGAGGCAAAACACGAACAGGGGCTCGATTTCGTCGACCTCGCGGACGCAATCGACCGCGACGAGGTGTGGACGGCCTCGCTCGTCTTCGGCGACGTGAGCGCGAGCGAGACGGAGGCCCGCGAGCTGTGTGCGCGACTCGGTATCGAGGACGAGGCGGTCGTCGATGCGCTCCAGCGGGAACCGTACAAGGGCGACGAGGAGGCGACGATTCCCTCGGACCCGATGTTGTACCGGCTCTACGAGATTCCACAGGTGTACGGCGACGCCATCAAGGCCTGCGTCCACGAGGAGTTCGGCGACGGCATCATGTCGGCCATCGACTTCGAGTGTCACGTCGACAGAATCGACCACGACGACGGCGACCGCGTCCGAATCACGTACGAAGGGAAGTTCCTCCCGTACAAGAAGTGGTGACTACCGGCCAGCGCCGAGGTCGCGATACAGCGCGAGCAGTGATTCGAGCACCGCCTCGCGGTCGAACTCGCGGAAGTCGTCGTCGATGGTCCGGTGGTCGAGTTCGCGCGACGCCTGAATCGCGTCGGCGATCTCCTCGGAGGTGGTGACTCGGAAGCCGCGGGGTCGCCGCTCTACGAGTTCGTGGGCGGCCGAGTCGCTCTGATACTCCACGACACCGGTACAGCCACAGGCGAGTGCCCACATGAGTTCGGTGGCGAATGATTCTCGGCGAGCTGTGTGGACGAAGGTGTGGGCGTTCCGGTAGTGGGCGATGCGCTCCTCGCGCGGGACGTCGCCGACGAACTCGACGCGGTCGCCGATTCGGAGGTCGGCGGCCGTCTGCTCGAACTCCTCGCGGGCCGGACCGTCGCCGATAATCGTCGCGGACCAGTCCTCGCGTCTGAGTTCGGCCAAGCCGAGAAACAGCGACTCCAGATTCGCGTCCGAATCGAGCCGGCGGCCCGCGACGATGTGCTCTTCGCCGGCCGGCTCGACGGCCTCGATGGCATCGAACTCCAGGAACTCGGGCAGGATCGTAAGGAAATCGCCCCCGATGCCGTCCTCGCGCAGGCCGGATTCGACGTACTCGGAGGGGACGACCGTGTGACTCGGGGCGCGCCGGGCCGGGCCGAGAAGCCGGGAGTCGAACTGCTCGTCGCCGTACCAGTCACAGACGAGCGGGGCACGCGAGAGCGTCGCTCCGACCTTGGCCGCGAGCAGCACCTCGGGCGGTGCGGGCGTGGCGTGAATCACGTCCGGACGGAACCGCGCCAACTGGAACGGGAGGCGGGCGACCGAGGAGAGCACGTCGGGGGCGATGTCGATGCGGCGGTGTCTGAGGTCGTCGTCGATTCGCCACGGGCCGGCGTCGGGCCCGTACCACCACTGCGTACAGAAGACGGTCACGTCGTGGCCACGCCGGGAGAGCGCCCGCGCCAGCGACTCCGTGCGCTCGACGCCGGCCCTGGCTGTCCGGTGTGTGGTCTCGAAGGCGACGACGGCAATCCGCATTACCTCTGGTTCCCGCCGGCGGGGATAAAAAACCTCTCAGCCCGACGCGGCGGATTTTTACCTGCAAGCGTCGACCTTCCGACGATGGTGTCGCTCACGTACGACGAGGGGACGATACGCGTCGACGGCGAGGTGTCCGTCCCGCTGCCGGGCGTCGAGCGCGACCCCCGCTCGGAGTCGGGTCGTGCGCCCGCCTACCGGTACGCCCAGCTCCGGGACGCGCTCCGCCCGCTCGCGACGGACGTGCGCGACGACGTACTCGACCTCGCCGACGTGTCCGACCTCCACTCGTCGTACGACCTCCGCGACTACCAGCGGGACGCGCTGGAGGCGTGGGAAGACCACGACCGCCGCGGCGTGCTCGAACTCCCGACCGGGAGCGGGAAGACGGTCATCGCCATCGGCGCAATCGAGCGGCTCGCGACGCCGACGCTGGTCGTCGTGCCGACTATCGACCTGCTGAATCAGTGGCGCGGCGAACTCGAAGCCGAGTTCGACGTACCGGTCGGGCAACTGGGCGGCGGTGAACAGCGCGTCGAACCGCTCACCGTGGCGACCTACGACTCGGCGTATCTCCGCGCCGACGAACTCGGCGACCAGTTCGGCCTGCTCGTCTTCGACGAGGTCCACCACCTCGGCGGGGAGGGCTACCGCGACATCGCGCGACTGATGGCCGCCCCCGCCCGCCTCGGCTTGACCGCCACCTTCGAGCGCCCCGACGGCGCACACGAGGCCATCGAGGAACTGGTCGGCCCGAAGGTGTACGACCTCGACGTGGACGACCTCGCGGGCGACCACCTCGCTCCATACGACATCAAGCGCATCGAGGTGTCGCTCGACCCGGCGGAACGCGAACGCTACGACGAGGCACAGGGCACCTTCACCGACTACCTCCGCGAGTCCGACATCCAGCTTCGGTCGGGGAGCGATTACCAGGAACTCGTCAAGCGGTCGGGCACCGACCCGAAGGCGCGGGAAGCCCTTCTAGCAAAACAGCGCGCGCGCGAAATCGTCGCCAACGCCGACCGCAAAGTCGAGACGCTTTCGGACATCTTCGAGCGCCACGCCGATGATAGAATCATCGTCTTCACCGCGTACACGGACCTCGTCTACCGGCTCTCCGAGCGGTTTCTCCTGCCGGCGATTACGAACGAAACTGGTACGCCAGAGCGCAGACAGATTCTCGACCGCTTTCGCGAAGGCGACTACTCTCGCGTCGTGACGGCGAACGTGCTCGATGAGGGCGTCGACGTACCTGACGCGAACGTCGCAGTGGTGCTCTCGGGGTCGGGGAGCCAACGGGAGTTCACCCAACGGTTGGGTCGCGTGCTCCGGCCGAAGGAGGACGGCGGCCGCGCCTTGCTGTATGAGGTTGTGAGCGAAGAGACGAGCGAGGAACGCGTGGCGGCACGGAGGCGCTAATGCTGACGAAGGACCTGCTTCGCGTCTCGCGGCGGGGTGGCGGCTACTACCCGCAGTTCGTCGGTGAGGACGCCGCGGCGCGTGACCTCGCGGCCTGCGTGCTCGGGGTGTATCAGGGCCACGTCGGGGAGACGCGCGGCGACCTCGATTCGGCGCTCGCCGACCTCGAAGCGGAGTTCGAGTTCAAACTCGTGCGCGGGTTCGCCAAGCTACTCGACCGGGAGGCCACTTTCGAGACGCGCGCGCCACTCGATCCCGAGCGCACCCGGCGTATCGTCTTCGAGTGCGCCGAGTCGGTGGGCGTCGCTACCGACGCCGACCGACGGGAGGCGCTCTCACGCGCGGCCGAACGGATGCGCGTCTCGACCGACGACATCGAGCAGTCGCTGTACGCCGACCGCGAGGTGGCACAGGTGCTCTGTGCGTTCGATTCGCGGTGGACGCCCGAGACGCTGTGTGAACAGTACGACCTCTCGCTCGCCCAGACCGCGCTGTTCGACGCGACCGAGGTGCGCGTTCGGTCGTCGGACCCGGCGACGCTCGTCTCGACGGTGAAGCGGCTTCGCCTGCTGTACGAGATTCGCCGCACGGACGAGGGTCGAGAGGTCGTCGTCACCGGACCGGACGCGCTGTTCACGCGGTCGCGCCGCTACGGGACCCGGTTCGCGCGCCTGCTCCGAACGGTCGCGGGCGCGAGCGAGTGGACGCTGGAGGCGACTATCGACGACCGCAACGCCGAGCGCACGCTCCGGCTGGACGAGTCGGACGTGTCTGTCCCCGGCGTCGAGCCGGTGACCGAGATGACCTTCGACTCGGGCGTCGAGGCCGACTTCGCGGCCCGGTTCCAGTCGCTCGACTTGGACTGGTCGCTGGTGCGTGAACCCGAGCCGCTCGCCGCCGGCGAACACGTCGTCATTCCGGATTTCGCCTTCGACTGGAACCACGGCGAGTTCCGCGTCTTCTTGGAGGTGATGGGCTTCTGGACGCCCGAGTACGTGGAGAAGAAGCTCTCCCGCTTTGGCGACCTCGAAGACGTGGCCTTCCTCGTCGCCGTCGACGAATCGCTCGGCGTCGGCGAGGCGGTCGAGGCGCTGACCGACGGCGCGATACCCTACTCGGGGACGGTCCGGGTGAAGGACGCGGTCGACGCGCTGCGCGAGTACGAGACCGACCTGCTCGCCGAGGCGCGCGACGCGCTCCCCGACGAACTGCGGCCCGACGACGACGTGATTTCGCTCGCCGACCTCGCCGACGCGCACGGCGTGAGCGAGCAGGCGCTCGACTCGGTGGCGTTCCCCGACCACGATGTCGTGGGACGCACCCTCGTCCGGCCGACCGTGCTCGAGACCGTCGCGGAGACCATCGAGGCCGGGCAGTCGCTCGACGCCGCGGAGTCGACGCTGGCCGAGCACGGTCTCTCGGACACGAGCGCCGTCCTCTCGCGGCTCGGCTACCGCGTCGAGTGGGAGGGGCTGGGCGGCGGCGTCCTCAGAGCAAAATCCTAGATCTCCTCGACGCTCGGGTCGCCGCCGGTCTTGCGGATGCGGTACTCCGTGCCGTCTGGGTACAGGAGTTCGACGCCGAACAGCTCCGGCCCCGGATGCGGGACCTGCACCGCGGTCTGTGCGTCGACGGCCGGCGCGCGCCCCTCGGGACAGTCGAGGGTTCGCGGCGTGGTCGTGTACGTGAGTTCGTAGGTGGTCCGGTCGAGCTGTTCGAGCGTCGCGTCCGTGACGCGGGCGCGGTTCTCGCTCACGGGTATCGCCCCATCGATGGAGACGTAACTGCCTTCGGTGTCGTTGTTGATCGTCACCATCGGCGCGTCCGTATCCGCGGGCAGACAGGTGGCGTTGCCACCCTCGAAGTAGGTGACTGCGGGTGTCGCTTCCGCCCGCTGGTCGAAGGTGCCGGTCGAGTCGAGATAGACGCCCGCGCCGATGCCGCCGACGAGCAACAGCACGGAGGCCGCCGTCACTGCGAGGAACTGCCGGTCCATACGCCCACGTCGTGGGCCACCCGTATCAGTATGCGGACTACAGGTCGCGCTGGCGACCCTTCGGTATCTGCGAGCGCAGTTCGCCGTACAGATACAGTCCCGTGCCGATCGGCTCCGGCTCGACGCCGATGTCGTGGGTGACGACCAGATACCCCCAGTCCCCCTCCCAGCGGTCGATGTCCTGGTCGTGGCCCGCGAGGAAGGCCGTCGCCTCCGGGTCGTCGAGGTGGATGACGCAGTCGGTCGCCAGTCCGCCGAAGCGCTGGGCCGCGTTCGTCGTCGGCTTCCAGTGTTCGTGGTCGGTCCGGAGCACCGACATGCCGAGTCCCTGAATCCGGGCGGGGGAGGGCACCTCGCCGTGGAACGCCCAAATCTTCCCGGAGCCGCGCTCCCAGAAGGAGTAGTCGTCCCACGTCGCGGTCGGGATGCCGTAGCGGTCTTGCCAGAAGTCGACGACTGCCTCGCGGGTCGGGCGACCCTCGACCTCGCGGTCGGACTCGGTCGCGGGGAGCCGGCCGAACTGGTGGCCGTCGTTGTCTCTCATGCGTGCACCTCCAGCTTCGCACAGAAGAATCCGCCCGTGTCGTTCAGGTGCGGGTAGACGCGCTTGGCCTGCTGCACTGAGGGGTCGAACTCCTCTCCGTCCCACTCGGTCACGCCGGGGCGCGTCTCCAGCGGGAGGTCGTAGTCGACGAGGGACACGTCGTGCTCGCCGAGCACGTGGTCGAGGACGGCCTCGTTCTCCTCGGGCGCGAAGGTACACGTCGAGTAGACGACCGTGCCGCCGGGTTCGGTCACCTCGATGGACCGGGAGAGCACGCCCTTCTGGATGCCCGCGATGCCGTGGACGTGGTCCAAGGTCCATTCGTCGAAGGTGTCGGGGTTCTTCCGAACGGTGCCCTCACACGAGCAGGGAACGTCCGCGAGCACGCGGTCGAACCGCTCGCCGCCGAAGGGCTTGAGCGAGAAGTTCCGGGCGTCGGATTTCGTGACGGCGACGTTCGTCAGCCCGCAGCGCTCGGTGTTCGACCGGAGCGCCGACAGCCGCCCGAGATTCGAGTCGTTGGCGACGAGCAGGCCGGTGTCGTTCATCAGCGCGGAGAGGTGTGTGGTCTTCGAGCCAG
This sequence comes from Halosegnis longus, assembly GCF_009663395.1. Lineage (NCBI taxonomy): Archaea > Methanobacteriati > Methanobacteriota > Halobacteria > Halobacteriales > Natronomonadaceae > Halosegnis > Halosegnis longus. The sequence goes on from NZ_QKNW01000001.1 coordinate 1,999,660, forward strand.
GTGCAGCACACGGGTCGAGCACGCGCTCGCCGGGCTGTGGGTCACAGACGAGCCCGGGAATCGCGGACACCTCCTCCTGTCCATAGAGCCAGCCGTGGACGTACGGCCACGTGTTGCCGGGCTTTTCGAGGTCCAGTCGCAGGAGGTCCTCGTACCAGTCGGCCTGTTCGTAGGCGATGTCGGCGTCGTCGAGCGCCGCCGTCGCCCGGTCGGTCGTCGTCTTGACGGTGTTCACCCGGACGACCTGCGGGAGCGGCTCCGCGCAGGTGGCCCGGAACTGCTCGTAGTCGTCGATGAGCGGCTCGTAGCGGGCGAGCGGGTCGTCCATGTCTCACGGAGCGACCCCGGAGGCTTGGGGATTTCGAGTCCCGACTCAGACCGGCCGGACCTGCTCGCCGTCCCACCGGAGCCGCCCCTCGACGGCCAGCTTCTCGACGTGGGCCTCGACGGTCGCCACCGCGAGCTCGCGAACCGCGGAGATATCCTTCGTGTACGCGCCGTCGGTCACGGCATCGAGGGTGTCGGCTCCGTCGGCGACCACGTCGAGAATCCGGCGCTCGCGCTTGCGCCGGTGTGCGATGAGTCGCTCGCAGGCGTCTCTCGCGTCCTCGATAATCGGTCCGTGACCCGGGTAGATACGGTCGGGTGCGCGCGCCCAGACCCGGCGTAGGGAGGTGACGTACGCGCGCATGTCCCCCTCGGGTGCGGCGACGGCGACGGACCCTTCGCCGATGGCGAGGTCGCCGGCAATCAGCCCCTCGGGCGTCGCGAACGCGACGTGTTCGGGGGCGTGGCCGGGCGTGTCGACGACGCGCACGCCGGCGATAGTCGTTCCTTCACGGTAGGTTCGGTCGGGGTCGACGCCGGTCGCCGCCCGGAACTCGGCGACGCGGCCGGCGCGACAGGCGACGGTCGCGTCGTGCTCGCGGGCGTAGTGGGCGATACCGCCCGCGTGGTCCGAGTGGTGGTGCGTCGCGAGGACGTAGTCGAGCCCGCGGTCGGCGACGAGACTGTCGAGTTCGGGGTGGCGCTCGGGCGGGTCGACGAGGACCGTCGACTCGCCGGCGAGCAGATAGGCGTTGACGGAGCCGGTCGGGACGTTCGGGAACGTCACCGGGACGCGGTGGACGTGCACGGTTCCCGAACGCGGCGCGTCGACTTAGTTGGCGAGGAAGTAGACCTGTTTGCGGGCGTCGTGGAAGCTGTAGCGCGAGCCGACGAGGCCCTCCTCCTCCAGGCGGTTCAGGGCGTAGCGGACGGTGCGGTCGGGCAGCAGCGATTCCTCGGCGAGCTGGCCCTGCGAGAGCGGGCTCTCGTCGTCCAGCACCTTCGCGACGAGCTTTGCGCTCGGCGGGAGTTCACGCAGGGTCTCGCGGAACTCGGGGTCGGACAGTGGGTTCTCTTCGACGGACTTCTCGGTTAGTGCGCTCATACCATCCGCTGCCTGTGGACGGTGGTAAGTGTTCCCTATATTCAGGTCATAACACTCGAAACACCACCAAGTGTATAATTACCCCTTATACATAGCGCGCTGTCATATCTTGCCAGCACCGAAACTGTGTGCAATATTTACGTACGACGGCGTCGTCGGGCGTGCATGGCGACGATTCCACCCGCGTTCCACGACTTATTCGAGAAACAGACCTTCGCGCACATCTCGACGCTGCTGCCCGACGGTGCGCCACAGACCACGCCCGTCTGGGTGGACTACGACGCCGACGCGAACGAGGTGCTCGTCAACACGGCCCGCGGCCGTCGCAAGGAGAAGAACATCCGGAAAGACTCACGTGTCGCCGTCAGTATGACCGACCCCGAGGACGGCTACCGGTATCTCGCCGTGCGCGGGACGGCGGAACTCACGACCGACGGCGCGGTCGCACACATCGATAAGCTCGCGGCCCGCTACATGGGCGTCGACGAGTATCCACACCACGGCGAGGAGGACGGCGAGCGCGTGCTCGTCCGCATCTCGCCCGACTCGGTCACCCACACCGGCTGAGCGGAATCTTTCTCCCCGCGCGGGCCAAACGGCCGGCTATGGACTCACTCGAAACCGAACTCGCCCGCGCCCGCGAACTTGACACCGCGAGTCTCGCCGACGCAATCGAATCAATCGGCTTCGAGTGTACCCACTGTGGAGCCTGCTGTACGGCCGAACCCGACGACGACCACACCGCCACCGTGTTCCCCGACGAGGTGCGCGAGCTCACCGACGACGAGTGGCGCGACGTGGCCCGCCCGATGCCGTACGGGCTCGAAGACGGGCCGGACGGCCCGGAGGGGGAGACGTTCGAGTGGGCGCTCCAGACGGACGCCTGCGGCGACTGTGTCTTCTACGACGGCGACGACTCCGGCGGCTGTACCGTCCACGACGACCGGCCGCTCATCTGTCACACGTACCCCTTCTCCGTCGCGTTGGGTGGAACCTCACAGCCGATGGGCGAGGCCGTCGACTCGGAAGGGATGGTCCGCGCCCACGAGTGTGAGGGGCTCGGGCGCGACATCTCCCGATCCGAGGCCGAGGAGCTGGCCGCCGCGCTCAAGGAGCGTGCCGTGCGCGAACTGGAGGAGGCAATCGGCGTGCGCGACAACTACGAGCCGGTCGTGACCGCGACCGGTGAGGTGGTCGTTCACGACTCCGAGGGACCGAAGCGGCCCGACGGCACTCCCGTGGGACAGTGAAAGACCTTTAAACTCCCCGGGAGATGTATCGCGCGTCTATGGAGATCTCCGAGAAACTCCTCTGTCTGTTCAGCGCCGATGTCGAGAGCGACGACGACCGGTACGTGGTCGAGGTGCCGCGCCGCGAACTCGACACCGGTGAAATCGAGGAGGGTGAGACGTACCGCGTCGCCCTCATCGCTGCCGGCGAGGACGACGCCGCAAGCGTCGAGAGCGACCGCGCCGAGACCGCCGGCGAGACCGCGAGCGGCGAGCCGCGCCCGCCCGTCGAGCCGGGCGAGATTCGCTACGTCGAAGTCGAGGATATCGGCAAACAGGGAGACGGCATCGCCCGCGTCGAGCGCGGCTACGTCATCATCGTCCCGGACACCGACATCGGCGAGCGCGTCAAGATAGAGGTGACGGAAGTGAAGTCCAACTTCGCGGTCGGCGAGGTCATCGAGTAACCACACGCGTTCGGTCACCGATTTCTCTCCTCTACCAGCGACGCGGCTCACTCCCCTGTCATCCACCCTCGTGGTCGTCTCCCGGCACGCGAAACCGACAGACAGCGCCGGATTTAACACGGTGTACCAAACGGCATTTTATACGGTAGCGGTATACTGAGGTATGAGCGCGACAGCCGCCCCGGCGACCACGACCGACCTGAGCGAGAAACAACAGCGAATCCTCGCGTATCTGCGTGAGGCGGCCGCCACGGAGACCTACTTCAAATCGCGCGCCATCGGCGAGGAACTCGGCCTGTCGGCGAAGGAGGTCGGCACCAACATGGGTGCCATCTGCGAGGGCGACTTCGACATCGACGTGGAGAAGTGGGGGTACTCGTCGGGAACGACCTGGATGGTCACGACGTAGGGTCGTACGAGAGGAGGTCGCTCGCGTCGGCCGCGAAGGCGACCGCCTCCGGTCCGAAGGAGTCCGCGTACCGGACCACGAGCACGAGCAGTCGCTCGGGGGCGACGAGCGCGTAGCCGTCCTCGCGCGAGAGCAGGCCCGCCGATTCGAGTTCGCCGACGTACCGGCTCACGGTCGGGCGCGAGACGCCCAACTCCGCCGCGAGGTCTCCGCCCGTCGCGTCGGGATTCGACAACAGCGCGAGCACGAGCTTTCTGGCCGTCTCGCGCCGCAGGTAGCCGAGGGCGCGCTTTTCGAACGCCGAGAAGCGGCCGCTCGGGAAGTAGCGCCGGTAGTCGCCGTCCTTCTCCGACTCGACGCTCCCGTCGGATTCGAGCCGGCGGAGGTGGTGTTGTGCCTCGCCGGTGCCGAGCTTGAGGTCGTCGCGCAGCTTCGAGAAGTGTGCGCCTGGGGTGGTGGCGAGATAGCCGACGATGGCCTCACGACGGTCCGAGCGGTCCTGCCCGTCGTCGTCGTTGTCGCCGGCAAAGCGGGCGAACGGCGACACAGCGCCGATTGCGCCGAACCGCTTCAGCGTCGCCCGCTTGCTCTCGTCCACCTCGTCCATACTCCGCGTGAGTCAGTGACGGATAAAACGGCTTCGGCTACTCCTGTTCCGTCTCCGCGTCGCCCATCGCTTCGCGCATCTCTTCTTTGGTCTCGGCGTCCATATCCGAGTCCATCTCCGCAATCACGTCGTTGGCGTTCTTGATATCTGCCTCGTCGGCGCCGGCCTTGATAGCCTCCGCCTCGGCTTCCATCTGTTGGACATCCATCTCGGCGTCCTCGTCGATGCGACCGAGGATCTCCTCGATGTCGTCGAGTCCGAGCATCTCGCGGGTCTCCTCGTCGAAGTCCATCGAGTCGAGCACGCTCTCGGACTGTTGGACGTCCGAGCCGGTCATGTGCTTGCCGTAGCGACCGACGAGCGACGTGAGCTCCTGTGGGAGCACGAACGTCGTGGACTCGCTGGTCCCCATCTCGGCGAGCGTCTCCATTCCCTTGTCGATGACGGCACGCTCGCCCATCGACTCGGCGGATTTCGCGCGCAGCACGGTCGAAATCGCGTCACCCTGTGCTTCCAGAATCTGGCTCTGCTTTTCACCCTGTGCGCGGATGATGTTCGACTGCTTTTCACCCTCTGCCTCCTCGACGGCCGAGCGTCGCTCACCCTGTGCCTCCAGAATCATGGCACGGCGGCGGCGCTCCGCGGAGGTCTGTTGCTCCATCGCCTGCTGCACGTCTTTGCTCGGGTTCACCTCACGCACCTCGACGGACTCGACGCGGACGCCCCACTCGTCGGTCGGCTCGTCGAGGTCCTTCCGGATGCGCGCGTTGATCTCCTGGCGCTTGTTGAGCGTGTCGTCGAGTTCCATGTCGCCGATGACGGCACGCAGCGTCGTCTGTGCGAGATTCGAGACGGCCCGCTCGTAGTCGTCGACCTCGAGGAACGCCTTCTTCGCGTCCATCACCTTGATGTAGACGACGGCGTCGGCCGTCACCGGAGAGTTGTCCCGGGTGATGGCCTCCTGTCGAGGCACGTCGAGCGTCTGTGTTCGCATGTCGAACGCGTACGTCGCGGAGACGAACGGCACGACGAGATTGAAGCCGGGTTCGAGCAGCTTCTGGAACTCACCGAACCGGGTGAGGGCTTTCTTCTCGTACGCCTGTACGATGACGACCGAGGACGCTACCGTGATGATGGCGAGCGAGAGGAGGACCAGCGCGACGATCGGCCCGGCAAATCCCGCTTGGAGTGCTGTCAGCATGACTTAGTCTTAGGCCAAACAGCGCATAAGGATTCCCCCGCCAGCGGCGTTCAGGCCGACTCCGGTTCCCGGTCGGATTCCGACCCACCGTCGGCGTCCGCGTCACCGTCGGACTCTGAGACGCGGTTCGTCTCGGCGTCGCCGGTCGCGCCCGCCGCTCGATCCTGCTCGCGTGCCTCTCGGAGCGCGCGGTCGATGTCGTCCTCGTTGGCCGGCGCGACGGTGACGACGTTTCCGCCGCCGGGGTCCATCACGACGACTTCGGTGCCGACCTCGATATCCCGGTCCATCGCCCGCGCCCGGTAGTAGGGGTTGAAGCCGCCGTCGTCGAGCTTGACCTCGCCGCCGTCGCTCGTCACCCGTTCCGTCACCGTTCCGGTGTTTCCACGCAGCGAGGAGGAGTCGGTTGTCTTGCTCCCGGACCCGCCGGTGCCGATGCCCAGCCGTCGGTAGCCGGCGAGCGTCGCGCCGCTCGCCAGCAGAAAGACGAGCGTCATCAGGAGGATAATCGCCACCCCGCCGATGAGCGGACTCAACAGGACGCCGACGAGTCCGGCCACCGTCAGCCCCGAGCCCAGCACGATGAAGTTGGCACCCGGCGCGAGCGCCTCCGCCAACATCAGCCCCGCCCCCGCCAACAGCAACACCATCGACAGGGGAAGCCCGAAGATATCGACCATGGGGCCGATAGGCTCCCCGGTCGCGTAAGCGTTCGCCTCAGAGCACGCCGCTCGCGAGCCGCACCAACACCAGTGTCGCGAACAGCGCACCGAGCAGGACGAAGGCCGCGTGCTCGGGAGAGATGTCGCCGGGCGTTATCGGGTCACGCTCGTCGCCTCCGACGAACGACTCGCCCTCCGTGGCGACGTTCAACGCCCCGGCGTCGTCTTCCTCCTCCTCTTCGTCCCACACGCCGGGCGGGTCGTCCCACTCGCGCTCGTCGTCGGTCATACCCGGAGTACTGCCCTCGATAAGAAAAGTGCGCGGGCTATCGGACGCGCGTGCCGACGACGCTGTCGCCGTGCGTCGTCAGCAGGTCGGCCTGCTCGCCGGCCGCGAGCACCATCCCGTTCGACTCGACGCCGAACAGCTCCGCCGGCTCCATGTTCGCGACGACGACGACCTTCGTTCCGGGCAGTGTATCGAGGTCGTGGAGCTGTTTGATACCCGCGACAATCTGTCGGACCTCGTGGCCGATGTCCACCTCCAGCTTCGCGAGGTCGTCGGCCCCCTCGATGCCGTCCGCGGTCTGAATCTCGCCGACCCGGAGGTCGAGGTCCTGGAACTCCTCGAAGCCGATGGTGTCCTCGACGATCGGTTCGAGGTCGACGGACTCGGCCTCGCTCGCCTCGTCGTCCGTCTCCTCGCTCTCTTCGCTCTCCTCGCCCGCGTCCTCGACGCGCGATTCGAGGTCGGCGTTGAGTTCCGCGACGGTGTCGTCTTCGATTTGCTCGAACAGCTCCGTCGGCTCACCGAACTCTGCCGGCGGGGCTTCGAGCGCGTCCGAGAGCACGGCGTCGTGGACGCTGCCGTCCTCGCCCAGCTGTGCCCACAGCTCCTCTGCCTTCCCCGGGAGGACCGGCTCCATGAGCACGGCCGTCGCCTTCACGAGCTGGACGCAGTCGCGGATGACCTGCGCCGCGCGCTCGGGGTCCTCGTCGGTGAGCTTCCACGGCTCGTTGCGCTGGATGTACTCGTTGCCGAAGCGCGCGAGGTCGATGGGAGCCTCCCCGAGCCCGCGCACGGAGTAGTCGTTGACGGCCTCGTGGACGGCACCGATTGCCCCGTCGATGTGTTCGCGCACGTCCTCGCTCACGTCGGCGTCGGGCGTACCGTCGAAGTTGCGCTCGGCGAACAGCAGCGACCGGTAGGCGAAGTTGCCGAGCACGCCCACGAGGTCGTTGTTCGTCCGCTCTTGCAGCGCGTCCCACGAGAAGTTCACGTCGGCGGTGAACTCCGAGCCGGTGATAATCTGATACCGGAACAGGTCGGGGTCGAGTCCCGTCTCGAGGTAGTCGTCGGCCCACACCGCGCGGTTCCGGCTCGTCGAGAAGGCCTTCCCCGCGAGGTTGACGAACCCGCAGGCCATCACGGCGCGGGGTTCGTTGTAGCCCGCTCCCCGGAGCATCGCCGGCCAGAACACGGTGTGGTGTTGGATGATGTCCTGCCCGATGATGTGGATGAGGTCACCGCCGTCGTCGCTCCATTCGTCCTCCCACTGCGCGCCGGGGCGCGTCTCGCCGTCGAACTGCCACGCCGCCTCCCAGTCGAAGTCGGATTTCTCGCTGTACTGCTTCGTCGCAGAGACGTACTCGATGGGCGCGTCGACCCACACGTAGAGCACGAGGTCGTCTTCCCCCTCCCCGGGGTAGTCGATTCCCCAGTCCATGTCGCGGGTGATACAGAGGTCTTCGAGTTCGCCCTCGACCCACTCGCGGGGCTGATTCTGGGCGTTGTCGGTCCCTTCGAGCCGGTCGAGGAACCCCGACAGATACTCCTGGAAGTCGCCGAGTCGGAGGAACTTGTGCTCGCGGGTGCGGTACTCCGCGGGGTTTCCGGTCAGCGTGGAGACGGGGTCCTCGATTTCGCCGGGTTCGAGGTGGCGCTGGCAGCCGTCGTCACACTCGTCGCCGCGGGCCGTCTCCCCGCAGTAGGGGCAGGTCCCTTCGACGTAGCGGTCGGGGAGGGGTTGGTCCTCGTCGGCGTCCCACGCCACCTGAATCTCCCGCTCGAAGATGTGGTCGTTGTCCAGCCACGACTCGACGAACGACTGGGTGAGCTCGGTGTTGGTCGCGTCGTGGGTGTCGCCGTAGTGGTCGAACTCGACGTTGAACTGCGGGAACGTCGCCTCGTACTGGTCGTGGTACTCGTAGGCGTACGACTCGGGGTCGACGCCGGCCTCGGCGGCGTTGACGGCAATCGGCGTCCCGTGCATGTCGGAGCCGGAGACGAACGCCGTCTCCTGGCCGAGACTGTCGAGCGCACGGGCGAGGGCGTCACCGCTCACGTACGTGCGCAGGTGGCCGACGTGGAGGTCACCGTTGGCGTACGGCAGCCCGCAGGTGACCACCGCCGGCTCGTCGGTGGGATACTCGTCGCGTGTCATACTTTTGCTAACCTCGTGAGCGACCTAAACCCCGCCGATTCGGGACTGAGCCGCGGCTGCCGCCGGGGGAGTCCCGCGAGCGAGTCGCCTCACAACACCGAGGTGAGAGTATCGAAGAAGGCAATCCAGACGAGCAGTCGGCCGACGCTGCCGACGAAGGTGGCGGCGGCGAACTTCGCGTAGTTCTCCTCCAAGACCGTAAACGCGTAGATGGAGATGGTGTCGGGGAAGAACGGAATCGAGAGGGCGAAGGCGAGCCCGATGTAGCCGTACTCCTGTGCGACTTCGACGGTCTTGCGTTCAGACCACGCGACCACGTCGATCGGAGAGCGCCGGAGCGCGCGAATCACGGGACCGGACTCCTTGACGCCGTGGCCGACCCGGAAGGCGAACACCGAGCCGGCGGCCTTCCCCAGCCCCGAGACGAGGATGAGAATCGTCAACTCGACGGCCGGCGGCAGCCCGAGGTTCGGCGTCGCGAAGAGGACGATTTCGCTCGGCAGCGGGAGGACGACGGCGATGAGAAACGAGTAGACGGCCACGGCGAGCAGCGAGAGGAGCCCGCTCGACGACTCGACGAACTCGACGAGCGGCGAGAAGTCGAAACCGAGAACCAGTGGGACCAGTGACACATCGAATCCCTCGTCGGGGACCCGCCTAAGCGTATCGCTCTCTATCGGAGGTTGTCGAGGTCGGCGAGGAACGCACGCAGCGTCTCGCGCGTGACGTGCGGCTGCATGACGAACCGGGCTTCACCCTGTTCGGTGCGCGAGAGCCGCCAGCCCGCCTCGCGAACCGCGTCGATCGTCTCGGTGCCGATGTCGGCCGCGACCAGCGGGAGCGTCGGCGAGACGACATCGGCCCCTCGCGAACGCAGTTCGGCCGCGAGCCACTCGGCGTTCGCCTGTGATGTCTCGTACTGCTCGCGGTAGCCTTCGGGCCACAGCGCGTCGAGCGCCGCGGCCGCGCTCGCCACGCCCGCCCCCGAGCGTGTCCCCGTCAGGGTAATCTGGCTCGTGGACTCGAGATACGGCGTGTCGACGGCGAGTTCGGCAAGCAGCGACTCCTCGCGCGCCAGTAGTCCACCGGCCGGCACGACCGCCTGACCCATCTTGTGCGGGTCGATGGTGAGCGTGTCGACGGCGGCGTCGGCGAACCCCCACGCGTGGTCGGTGAACGGCAGGACGAAGCCACCCCACGCGGCGTCGACGTGGAGGAGTGGGTCGCCGGGCGCGTCGGCGACGAGGTCGGCGAGCGCGGGAATCGGGTCGACGCGGCCGTACTCCGTCGAGCCGGCGACGCCGACGACTGCGACCGTGTCCTCGTCGATGAGTTCGGTGACCGCCTCCAGCGAGACGGTGTAGCCGTCGAGCGGGGCGACCCGGAGTTCGACGCCGAGCACGTCCGCGGCCTTCGTGAACGAGAAGTGGCCCGACGCCGGGACGACGACGTTCGGGTCGGGGGTGTCGGCCCGGTTTCGGGCCAGCCGGAGCGCCTGAATGTTCGCCTCGGTGCCGCCGGAGGCGACGTAGCCGGCCGGGTCGGCGAGGCCGGTGATATCTCCGAGGCGGTCCACGACCGTCGATTCGAGGTCGGCGACGGTCTCGTAGGTGCCGGGGTCGCCCGGGTTGGTGGCGATGAACCGCTCTGCGGCCTCGCGGGCGGCCGGGTGCGGCTCCGTACACATCGACGAGAGCACGCGCGAGAACGACTGCGGAATCCCCAACTCCATCTACCGACACGAGGCGGACGAGCGACTTTAATCACTCTACTTCGGCGGTCGCGTGGGTGGACTTATCTGCCGGGCCGGAGACGCTCGGATATGAGCGAGCGAGTCCGACTGGCATTCGACGGCGACGTTGCGACGCTGACCATCGACCGGCCCGAGCAGTACAACGCGCTCGACACCGCCACGCTGGAGGCGCTCGATGCGGCGCTGGACGAGGCTCGCGGCGAGGCGCAGGCCCTCGTCGTTACGGGCGCTGGCGACGACGCGTTCGTCGCCGGCGCGGACATCCCGGAGATGGCCGAGATGGACACGACGGAGGCCGAGGCGTACTCCCGGCTCGGCCACGACGTGATGTCGGCAGTCGAATCGTTCCCCGCGCCGGTCATCGCGGCCATCAACGGCTACGCCATCGGCGGCGGCTGTGAACTCGCCTTGGCGTGTGACTTCCGGGTCGCGAGCGAGCGGGCCGTCGTCGGCCACACCGAAATCGACCTCGGCATCACGCCGGGGTGGGGCGGCACACAGCGGCTCCCCAGACTCGTCGGCGACGAGACGGCGCGGCGGCTCATCATGTTCGGCGAACGAATCGACGCGAGCGACGCCTACAACCTCGGACTCGTCGGCGAGGTCGTCGCCCACGGCGAACTGGACGACCACGCCGCCGGGATGGCGCGCGACCTCGCGGCGAAGCCGACGACCGCGATGGCCGCCGCCAAGGAGTCACTCAATCAGGCGCGCGCGACCGACCTCGATGCGGGACTCGCCTTCGAGCGCCGGACGTGGGCGTCGCTGTTCGACACCGACGACCAGCGGGAGGGGATGGCGGCGTTCATCGAGAACCGCGACCCCGAGTTCGAGTAGTCAGGTCACGGCCGGCGCGGTCTCTTCGACCTCGGCGTAGGTCAACACGAGCGCGACGGCCGCCAGCGCCGCGACCGTCAGGAAGGGCCACGCGAAGCCGAACCGGACGAGCACGCCGGACACGAGCGGACCGGCGGCAATCCCGAAGCCGAACGCCGTCGTGAGCACCGACAGCGTGGTGCCGGACTCACCCTCGCGGGCGAGGTCACCGGCCACGGCGAGTCCGGGCGCGAACACCATCGCCACCGAGATTCCCTGCAGGAGTCGGAAGGCGAGCATCAACAGCGAGCCGGTGCCGACCCCGGCGACGGTCGCCGGAAGCACGTCCACGAACGCCGGAATCAGCCCCTGGAACGCGAGTGACGGAATCAGGAGGACGAACCCCCACACGAGGAAGGGCCGGCGGCCGTAGCGGTCCGACGCCCGGCCGATTGGCACCTGAAACAGCACGTTCGCGATGACGACCGCCGCGAACTGTATGGAAAAGAGAAACGGCGTCTGTCCGAGTTCGGCGTTGATGACCTCCTGTAGCGTCGCGAAGATGCCGATGCCGGTCGCCATCAAGAAGGTGCCGAGCCCGACGACGAAGACGGGGTCGAACCCGTCTTCGGTGCGGATGCGAATCGAGAGGTCCTCGCTCGCGGAGCCTTCGAGGTCCTCGGGGTCGTCGACGAGAATCGAGACGAGGACGAACGCGACGAGCGCACCGACGACCGCCACGGCGAAGGCGGCGTCGAAGCCCGACACCGTCGTCCCGAGCAGGTCGTAGCTGACGACCGTCTCGGAGGCGACGCCACCAGTGATGAGCAGCCCGGCGATAATCGGGCCGAAGCCGAAGCCGATGAGTCTGAAGGTGTTGAAAATCCCGAAGTCGTTGCCGCGGCCGGCGTCGTCGCTGTAGTCGTTGACCAGCGCGAGCACGATGGGGACCGTCAGCGCCGCGCCGATACCCTGCATCGCCCGCGCGGCCAGGACGGCCCAGTAGGAGGTGACGAACGGGTAGATTGCGCTCCCGACCGCGAGCACGACCAGTCCGGCGAGGATGTAGCGCTTCCGCGCGCCGGTCCGGTCGGAGAGCCGGCCGGTGAACGGCTGGAGCGAGCTGTTGAGCAGGCCGAACAGAGAAAGCACTACGCCGATGAGCAGTTCCGTCGAGACGCCGTCGAGTCCGGCGAGCGATACCTCGCCCGAGGCGATGTACAGCGGGAGGACGATGATGAGAAAGGAGTTGCCGAGCGAGTCGGCCATCCGGGCGAAGGCGAGCGCGAGCACACGATTGTCGGTCCCCAGAACCATTCACCCGACGTAGCGGCGAGACCGGCTTAAATCCAGACGCCTGCCGTCGGCGTCGGGGTCACCGTCCCGCTGTTGAGTCGCTCGATGGCCTCCGGGCCGACGGCGATGTCAGCGTAGATGACCCGGCCGTCGCGCGCGACGCCGATGCGCTCGATATCGAGGTCCGGCCCCTCCTCGTCCTCGTCGGCAAACAGCTCATCGAGGAGCGAGCGGAGGCGGTCCCGAGAGAGGAGGTCCGAGGGGTCGAAGACGACCGCCACCCGCAGTCTGTCGGGGTCGAACCGGTAGCCGAAGACGAGTCCCTTCGCCAGCGCGAGCGCGCGCTCGCCGTCTCCGGTCGTCTCCTGCTGGAGCGTCGCCAACCCCGTCTCGGAGACGCCGGCGACGAGCGCGTGGCCGTTCGTCACCGACAGACAGTGCCGGACCGGAGCGCGCTCGGTGAGCCGTGGGCCGGTGCCCGTCCGGGCGTCGATAGCCGCGTGGACGCCGTCGAGCGCGTTCAACTCGATCCCGAGCGTGACGCTCGCGACGAGCGCGCTCGAATCGTAGCCGACGCCGAAGGTGAAATCCGGCGGCTCGGGCTGGTCCGGCCCCTGAAACTGCGGCCAGTTGCGGCCGAGCGCGGGGGCGGAAGCGTAACACTGGTAGCCGCGATACGTCCCTTCGGGCGTGACGAGCCCGTCCTTGACGGGCCGGAAGGTGTCTGCTATCTCGGCGTCGATGGCGTCGGCGTCGAAGTCTCCCGTCGCGACGAGGGTGAGCCCCGCCTGCCCGCGCTGTGGCCGGCCGTACCCCGTCGCGAGGAGTCGGTTCACGTCGTCGAGTGCAATCGCCTCCGAGAAGTCGCGCGCGCGGTCGAGTCCGGACTGGAGTTCCTCGGGGAGCCGGTCGCTGTTCGCCCGCAGCGTCGGGACGTGGAGATTGGCGTAGACGTAGCTGTCGGTGTCGAACACCGCGCTCGCGCCGTGGTGCCAGCGAGCAGAGCGGGGTGGACCGTCGTCGAGGGCCGTACAGCCGGCGAGGGCGGCGACGCCGAGTGCACCGGCGGCGAGTACGTCACGACGGGATGGCATACGTGTCTCTCCGTAGCCACGAGGGAAGGTGTTTCGTCCGACCGTGGCGGCTCCACAACCCCGGGTTTAAGTTCCGCGCCGAGTCAACCAGGATACGATGCAGTTTTGCGACGAGTGTGGCTCGATGATGCACGCTGACGGCGACACGTGGGTGTGTCGCTCCTGCGGGTACGAAGAGCTGCGCGATTCAGCAAGCGAAGGTGCAATGACCACGACCGAAGGACAGGAGGACGACGACGTCGTCGACATGTCCGAGGTCGAAGACACCGAAATCGGGCCGACGACGGACGCGCGGTGTCCGAATCCCGACTGCGACGGCGAGCGCGCCCGCTACGAGATGAAACAGATTCGGGCGGCCGACGAGTCCGAGACGCGGTTTTTCACCTGTGTCGAGTGTGGCAAGAAGTGGCGCGAGGACGACAACTGACCGGACGTAGCTTTTCGTAGCTGTGGCCCCTCGCTCCGGTATGAGCGACCAGTGGCCCACGGTGTCCGACGGGGAACTCGAACGGGGTGGGTGGCGGCTGGCCGACCGGACGCGCGAGCGGCTGTTCGAGTTGCCACGGGTCACCGTCGACGGCCACACCTGCATGTACGAGGAGCCGAGCGTCGCCGCGCAGTTCGACACCGAGGAGCCGCTGTGTTTCTTCTTCGCCACGCGACTCGCCTTCCAGCCGGAGCTTCCGGGTGGGGCGAGCCGGCTCGTGGAGCCGATGATTCGGACCCGTGCCCGCTCGCAGTTTCTGGACGACCTTCGCGACCGCGGCTTCGTCGACCTGCAGTACCGGACCGACGACGACTTCCGGACCGCCGACGGCCACGGCGGCCAGTTGACGACCGTCCGCGGTCGGTGTCAGATCGACGACCGGACGCTGGACGCGACCGGCTGGCTGGCCGTCTGGCGGGCGGACGGGTTCTTCGTCGCCGGCGGTGGCTACCCGACCATCGACACCGAGCGAAACTACCGCGAGGAACTGTTGACGCTGCTCAGAAACGTCAGATAGGCGTCCGCGCGAAGGTGAGGTAGCCGGTGTGGCCGACGCCCCGGGTCGACGGCCGCGACCCGCGGTCGTCGAACGTCATCTCCCGCTGGATGGTCTCGACCGTCTCCACGCCGACGAGTCCGACCTCGCGGGCCGTCTCCACGCAGTCGCGCGAGGATTCGATGAACGGCGAGTACACCGCGACCGGGCCGCCGGGGACGAGCAGGTCGGGAGCCTGCGCGACGACCGACGCCGCGTCACCGGTGTCGAGCGTCAGCCCGTCGAACCCGGAGAGGGAATCGAGGTCGTCGGTCACGTCGCCGGTCCGCACGTCGACGCGGTCGGCGACCCCGGCCGTCGCCATGTTCTCGCGGGCCACGTCTGCGAAGTCGGGGTCTCGTTCGTAGGTGACGACCTCGATACCGTGGCGGGCGAGATAGACGGAAAGAATCCCGGTGCCGGTCCCGGCATCGAGCACGCGGTCGCCGTCGCCGAGTCCGAACTCGCCGAGGATGAGCCCTATGTCGCGGGGCATCATCGGCGCGCCGGTGCGGTCGAGGTGGTCGAACAGGTCCGGCCCGCGCGGTTCGCGAACCTCGAACGCCTCGCCGATGTGGGTCTCGACGGTGTCGCCCGGCTGTACGTCTGCGGGCACCTCCAGCACGCCGAGGTCGGACTCGTGGCGGTCGCCCGGCGCGAGCAGGAGCTCGCGGTTCTCGCGGACGAACAGGTAGCTCACTCCAGCCGTTCGACGGCCGCCGCGAGGTCGCCGTCGGTCGCCTCCAGCGCTTCGCGGGCCTCCTCGGCCGTGACGCCCGTGCGCCCGGCGACGATTTCGATGTCGGACTCGGGGATTGCGGCTTCTTCGTCCGCTTCGTCCGCTTCGTCGCTCTCTTCCCCAGCGGACGCGTCGCCGGCCTCGATGGCATCGGCGTCCAGCGGGCGCACGTCCGGTTCGCCGACGACCTGGTAGGTCGCCTGTCCCTGGGCGTCCATCTTCTGGACCTCCGCGTCGTCGAAGACGTACTCCTCGTCGTCCGTGCGGATGATGACCTCGTTGGCGTCGATTTCGGTGAGGTCGATACCCATCTGGTTCATCATCTGTTTCATCTTGCGCGGGTTCATGCCGCCGCCGCCTCCTCCAAACATACACGACCGGTGGCTCGCGTCGCTGAAAAGTGCTCCCTTTGTCCGGCTCCCGAGGTTCAAGTCGGATAGCGAACCACGCCCGACGTGACATAACAGTCACTCGCGGGGGTTCGCGGTAGTGCCGGCAGTCCCGCGAGGCGAGGCCGGCCTGTTAGCCCCGATTTCCGGACTTCACCTTTACCGCCATCCCGGTGTCGAACGTCTCGATAGCCGACGCCGGAAGCTCCGCGCGCCCGACGGCGAGCAGCCGCCCCGCCTCGTGGACGACGGCCACCTCGTCGCCCGGTCGAACCTCGCTGCCGACGGCCTGCACGAACTTCGCGAACACGTTCTTCCCCTCGCGGACGAACGGCTCGGACTCGTCCCCGACGACCACCCTCGCGGCCGGCGACGGGAGCGCGTCCATCAGCCGGCGACCGCCGGCGAGCCCGAGTCGGAAGCGCCCGTCGTCGCCGTAGGAGACGAGCCGCTCGCCGGCCGGCCGGCCGAGGTCGTCGTGGCCGCCGGCGTCCGGCCCGACGTGAATCTGCGACGGTCGCCCCGAGGTGGTGCGTCGCACCGCCGGCTCCTCGTCGTCGGGAAACAGCGCCGCGCCAGCGCCGCGGCCGAACTGGTAGTCGGCCACGGTCGCGAGCTGTCGGCGTTCGGTAGCGTCCATACCACGAGATGCGCGGTCCGGGTGATACGGCTTTCGCGTTCACGCGAACGGGTCCGTCCCGAGCGCCTGCGCCACCAGCGCCCGCGCCACGTCACCCAGCCGCCCCGGCTCCACGCCGACGCGCAGGTCCGCGACGACGCCGGCGTGGTCGGATGGCCACAGTCGCTGGTCACCGGCCTGCACGCGCGCGGCGTCGTCCACTGCCGTGAGCCGGGTCCCCAGCGGCCGCGCCGGCCCACCCGTCAGGACGAAATCCAACCGGAAGCCGAGTCCGCCACCGTCGAGTGTCGGGTCGCGACAGCAGGTGAACCCCGGCTCGCCGGTCGCGGCCGCGGCGTCGGTGAGTTGGCCGGCGAGCAGACTGTACGCCGACGGGTCCTCCGCGAGCGGACGGCTGTTCAGGTCGGCGAGCAAGACGAGCGCTCGCTCCTCGGGCAGTTGGTTGGCGAGCGCCTGTGCCTGCACGTAGCGGATGCGCCGGTCGGCAGCCGAGAGGTGCGTCGAGATTCCGACGACCGGCACGCCGTCGACGAAACAGTCCGCCCGACAGAAGCCGCGCGTCGCGACCAGCCGCCGGCCGTCGAGTCGCCGGCTCGCGTTGACGGTGAACTGCTGGGCGTCGGTCGCCTCGACCGCTACGTCCTCACGGACGAACAGCGCGTCCCGGTCGTGAAACCGCACGTCGAACTCCTCGCCGTCGTGTGCCGCGGGAAGTGTGATATCCGCGTTCGGCGAGACGGCGACCCGACGGTACTCCCCGCCCGCCTCCGCGACCCCTCGTTCGAACAGCGAGAGGAAATCAAACACCGGCTCGCCGTCGCGTTCGACGAGCGCCCCCTCCTGTACCCCGATGATGGCCGGCGACTCGGCCGTCAGTTCGGCGGCGAGAACGGCCATCCGCTCGGAGACGGGACTCGCTGCCAGCCGCGCGAATCGCTCTCCGACGAGTGCGGGGTCGAGTCGCTCCTGCGTGAGCAAATCGAGCAACGGAACGCCGAGCCCGAGGTTCTGCGTCGCGACCGTGGCCGAGGTCGCGAGCAACGGCCCGGTCGTCGCCGCGTAGCCCGCGCCGGCCACGAGTCCCCCACCGGCCCGGAGCGTGTCGCGTCTGGAGAGCTGCACGAGTACCACTCTCTCCCCCCGAGATGAAAAAATCGCCCGAGCTACTGCTCGACGCGCGTTACGTCGTCCAGCGTCTCGCGGCGGCGGACGACGCGCGTTTCGCCGTCCTCGATGGCGACCTCTGCGGGCCGCGGCTGTGAGTGGAACTGGCTCGCGAGCTCGTAGCCGTACGCGCCGGCGTTGCCGATGGCGAGGAGGTCCTCGCGGCGCGGCTCTGCGATAGGACGGTCCGTGCAGAACACGTCTGCGCTCGTGCAACACGGGCCACCGACGGAGACCGGCTTCGGCTCGCGGCCCGGTGTCGTGACGTTGCGAATCGGGTGGTACGAGTCGAACATCGCCGGCCGGATGAGCGTCGCGAGGGACGCGTCCACGCCGACCACTGTCGACCCGGGGGCCTCCTTCACCGTGTTGACCTCCGTGAGGATGAGCTCGGCGTCGGCGACGACGTACCGCCCGGGTTCGAGCTTGAGCTGTGCACCGAGGTCGCCGACCGCGTCGCGAATCTTGTCGGCGACGGACTCGATGTCGAGGGGTGGTTCGTCCTCGTGGTACGGGACGCCGTAGCCGCCCCCCACGTCGACGAACTCGAGGTCGTCGTCGCCCACGGCGCGGGCGATGTCCGCGACCTTGCCGACCGCGCGGGCGTGTTCGTCCACGTCGTCGGTGAGCACGCCGCTCCCGATGTGGGCGTGGATACCGACGAGGTCGAACCGCTCGCGCACGTCGGCAGCCACGTCCTCGACGGACGCCTCGGGGATGCCGAACTTCGCGTCCTTGCCGGTGGCGACCTTCTCGTGGTGGCCGGTCCCGATACCCGGATTGATGCGGATTGCGACGCGGCCGTCGTAGCCGCGTGCTTCGAGCCGGTCGAAGGTGTCGCGCGCACCGCCGGTGATGGTGAGCCCCGGATGCTCCTCGGCGAGTTCGACTGCCCTATCGAGGTCGCGGTCCGGCGGATTGACGGCGGTGTACTGGAGCGTGTTCGGGTCCGCGCCGGCGTCGATAGCGCGCTGGAGTTCCCCCCACGCCGCACACTCGATGTCGGCTCCCGCATCGAGCAGCGCCGAGAGGACGGCCTGTCCGGTGTGTGCCTTCGCCGCGTACATGACGTGTGCATCGGGGAAGGCGGCGTCGAACCGCTCGTAGTTGGCCTGCACGCGGTCGACATCGAGCACGTACAGCGGGGTGTCGTGCTCGGCGGCCAGCCGGTCGAGGCGGTCGTGGTCCCAATCGCTGAGCCGCTTGACGAGGTCGCTCATTCGCGGAGGGCGTCCTCGCGCTGGGTGGCTTCGAGCGTCTGTTCCTCGACGTGGGTGGCGACGACCGCCGGCTTGTACGCGCCCCCTTCGAAGAGGTCGTGGTCGCCGACGCTGGACTCGACGTAGCGGATGAACGCGCGCCGCTCCGGCGGGAGTTCGCCGTAGAGAATCTCCTCCTCGACGAGGTCGTAAACCGGGATGCGGGGCGTGAGCAGCGTGTTCTCGCCGACGACGGAGTTCTCTCCGACGACGAAGCCGGAGGTGACTCGACAGCCCGCGCCGAGCGAGACGCCGTCCTCGACGATGACCGGCGCGCTCTCGACGGGTTCGAGGACGCCGCCGATGAGCGTGTTCGCGCCGAGCTTCACGTCGTCGCCGATTTGGGCACACGAGCCGACCGTGTCACACGAGTCGACGAGCGTCCCGTCGCCGACGTGTGCGCCGATGTTGACGAAGCTCGGAGACATCATGATTGCGTCCGCGCCGATGTGTGCGCCACGGCGGATGACGGTCCCGCTTGGGGTGTTGCGCGTTCCCCGCGTCGGGAGGTCGTCCGTGTCGCGCAGCGGGAGCACGTCGTGGTAGCCCACGCCGCCGTGCTCGAAGGTCTGGATGGCGCGCAGTCCGAAGTTGAGGAGAATCCCCTGTTTGACCCACGCGTTCGCCTCCCACTCGCCGTCGCGCTTCTCGGCGGCCCGCACCTCGCCGGCTTCGAGCGCGTCGAGGAACGCGTCGAGGGTGTCGTACGCGTCCGCGTCGGCGGAGTCGGCGTCCACGGCGTCGGTCTGATAGCGGTCCCACAGGGTCGTGATCTCGGATTCGAGTGTCATAGTACGTCTGGAAAGTCGTACTCGCCGGCCGGTCGGCCCGCGAGCGCTTCGGCCGCATCGACCGCGCCCGCCGCGAAGACGCGGCGCGACTCGGCGCGATGGGTGAGCGTCACCACCTCGTCGTTGCCGGCGAGCAGCACCTCGTGTTCGCCCCGGACGTTGCCCGCCCGGCGAACGTGGACGCCGACCTCCTCGGGCGCGCGCTCGTGCTCGCCCTCGCGGCCGTGCGTCCGGTCGAGTTCGGTCTCCCGTGCGTCCTCGATATCGTCCAGCAGGGTGAGCGCGGTCCCGGACGGGGCATCGCGCTTCCCGTTGTGGTGGGTCTCCGTCAGTTCGACATCGTACTCGGGAAGGGCTTCGACGCCGGCCTGCACGATGTCGCGCAGCGCGTGCACGCCCCTCGCGAAGTTCGACGCTCGGAGCACGGGAATCTCGCGGGCGGCGTCGGCAAGCGCGGCGAACCCGTCGTCGTCGAAGCCCGTCGTCCCGACGACGAGCGGAACCCCTGTCTCGGCCGCGACGGCGGCGTGTTCGACGGTCGCCTCGGGCACGGTGAAGTCGATGAGTGCATCGGGGTCGGTCTCAGTCAGGACGGCCGCGAGGTCATCGAGGTCGCGCTGGTCGTCCGTCGGGTCGCGGGAGAGCGCGAGCACGTCGTGGTCGCGCTCCCGGAGTTCGGCGACGATTTCGCTGCCGGTGCGGCCGGTCGCGCCGGCGACGGCGACCTTCATACGTCCAGCCCGAGGTCGGTCAGGACGGCGCGCAGTTCCTCGCGACTCTCCTCTCGCAGCCGCGACAGCGGCGGGCGCATTGTCACTGGCTGCTGGTCGCACATCGCCTGTGCCTCCTTAATCGGAATCGGGTTCGTCTCGACGAACAGCGTTCGGAACAGCGGCCCGAGTTCGAACTGGAGTTCGCGGGCGGCCGCGTACTCGTCTGCGAGCGCGTGCTCGACCAGCCGGCTCGTCCGCTCGGGGACGAGGTTCGCGGCGACGGAGATGGCTCCCTTTCCGCCGAGTGACATGACGGGGAGCGTCAGCGCGTCGTCGCCGGAGAGCACGGCGAAGTTCTCCCCCCGGGTGCGCTCGATGACCTCGCCGACGCGGCCGAGGTCGCCGGATGCGGCCTTGTAGCCGACGATGTTCTCGTGGCTCGCGAGCGATTCGGCCGTCTCGACGGCGATGTTGCGTCCCGTCCGGCCGGGGACGTTGTAGACGATTTGGGGTAGATCCACCTCGTCGGCAACGGTGCGGAAGTGCTCCTCCATCCCCGCCGGCTCGGGAGTGTTGTAGTACGGCGAGATGAGCAGCAGGCCGTCCGCACCGGCCTCGGCTGCGCGCCGCGAGAGGTCAAGCGCCTCCTCGGTGTTGTTCGAGCCGGAGCCGGCGACGACGGGGACCGAGTCGACCGCCTCGACGGCCGCCTCGATGACGGCGACGTGTTCGTCGTGGGTCATGGTCGCGGACTCGCCGGTGGTGCCGACGGGAACGACGCCGTGGACGCCCTCGCGCTCGACGCGGCGAACGTTCTGTTTGAAAGTCTCGAAGTCGATGCTGCCGTCCTCGTGGAACGGGGTCGTGAGTGCCGGCATCGCGCCGGTGAATGTATCGTGTGTCATGGGTTTCGGTAGGTACTCGAAGTCTGTGCTCGGCCCGACCAACGACGGGTCGCCATCCCGCCGAGAGTCACAACTGCGCTCACTTCGACTTCGAGCAGTCACCGTCGCGGGCGGGGGCAACGGTAACAGCGCCAGAACCCGGAGACGGATGCATACACCAGACGCGAGCGCGCGACCAGTTAGCGTTTGCGCCCTCGGCACGTCTCTCGCTCCCAGAAGGTTCATACCCGCCTGTTTACAACCGACGGTAATGAGCGAGGTCGCGGTGAGCGTCGTCCTCCCGGCGTACAACGAGGAGGAGAC
This sequence comes from Halosegnis longus, assembly GCF_009663395.1. NCBI lineage: Archaea > Methanobacteriati > Methanobacteriota > Halobacteria > Halobacteriales > Natronomonadaceae > Halosegnis > Halosegnis longus. Next base: position 2,020,995 of record NZ_QKNW01000001.1, read on the forward strand.
CATCGAACACACCGTCCGGACGACTCTCGACACCCTCGGGGCGTTTCTCCCAGCGGGGAGCTTCGAGGTCATCATCGCCGAGGACGGCTGTGACGACGCCACCCCCGACATCGCAGACCGACTCGCCGCCGAGGACTCCCGCATTCGACACTTCCACTCCGACGAGCGACTGGGCCGCGGTGGCGCACTCGAACGTGCCTTCCGGGCGAGCGAGGGCGAGACGCTCGTCTACTTCGATACGGACCTCGCGACCGACATGTCCCACCTCGAAGAGCTGGTCGAGTCCGTCCGGACCGAGGGGTACGACGTGGCGACCGGCTCCCGCCGGATCCCCGGCGAGAAACAGGACCGCGAGCCACAGCGTGGCTTCGCGTCGACCGGGTACAACACGCTTGTCAAGCTGTTCTTGCGCTCTGACCTCCACGACCACCAGTGTGGATTCAAGGCGTTCGACCGCGCCGTGTTGTTCGACTTACTCGAGAACACGGAAGACGACCACTGGTTTTGGGACACGGAGGTGCTCGTGCGCGCACAGCGGGCGGGCTACGATATCAAGGAGTTTCCCGTCCGGTGGACGCCGAAAGGCGACACGAAGGTCGACCTCGTCCGAGACGTGTTCGGGATGGGGAGCCAGATTCTCCGCGTCTGGTGGGAGTTTTCGATTAGGCCGCGGGCGACCCGCCGGGCCGGACTCGTCGCCGGGACGCTGCTCACTCTCGCCGCGCTCGCGTTGATGACGGTGTATCTCGACCCCGACGCGATTCTCGACGCCATTCGCGGGGCCGACTACCGGCTGGTCGCGCTCGCCGCCGGCGTCTACGCCCTCTCGTGGCCGCTGCGGGGACAGCGCTACCGCGACATCCTGCGCGAACTCGGCTACGACGGCGACCTGCTGTTCATGACGGGCGCGGTGTTCATCTCACAGACCGGCAACCTCGTCTTCCCCGCCCGCGCGGGCGATGCCGTGCGCGCGTACGTCGTGAAAGCCCGCCGGAAGATTCCGTACCCGAGCGGCTTCGCCTCCCTCGCCGTCGAGCGCGTCTTCGATTTGCTTGCGATTACGGTGCTCGCCGGCGCGGTCCTCGTCGGCTTGCTCGCCACGGGTGGAGCCGACGGGCTGGCGGAGGCGATCGCGGCCGACATCGGCACCGTCGAGATTGGCGGGCAATCAATCGCGCCGGGTGCAGCGGCCAGAACCGCGCTCCGGGTGGCCGCGGTGGTCGGCGTGCTCGCCATCGCCGGCGTCGCCGTCATCGTCGCGAGCGCGCGCCGCGACACCGACCTCGTCCACCGGTTCGTCAGCGCCATCAGCGACGACTCCTACGCCGAGTACGTCTCGACGGCCATCGGCCAGTTCGTCGGCGACGTGCAGGCGGTCGCCGGCGACGGCGGTGCCTTCGCCCGCATCGGACTGTCGAGTCTCCTCGTGTGGGGTATCGACGTGGTGACGGCCATCGTCGTGCTCGCCGCGTTTCAGGTGCCGGTGACGCCGTATCTGATTGCGGTGTCCTTCTTCGCCGTCAGCGTCGGCAACCTCGCGAAAATCGTCCCGCTCTCGCCGGGCGGTATCGGTCTGTACGAGGGAGCCTTCACCCTCATCGTCGTCGGCTTCACCGCCAACATCACCGCGCCGGTCGCCATCGCGGTCGCCGTCCTCGACCACGCGGTCAAGAACATCGTCACGATGATCGGTGGAATCGCCGCCACGCTCGTGTTCAACGTCTCGCTCGTCGAGGCCGTCGAGGGAGCCGCCGAGGTGGACGAGCCGGTCAGTAGTGAGCAGTGAGGAAGGGACCGAGTGACCCCGCCACCGCTGTCCGGAGCGCTTCCGTTCGGTTCGTCACGCCGCCCGTGAGTGCGCCGGCAGCGCCTTGACTCTCCGCCACGCCGTCCTCGTTTAGCACGTCGTCCATCACCGGGCCGAGTTCCTCGCCGGCGTCGACGCGCGCGGTGATGGCGTCGGGGAGCCGGAGGGACGGCCCGCTGCCGCGACCCCACCGTTCACCGTCGGTCGCTGCGGCCCACATGATGAGCCAGAGACCGTCCGTGTCGGGGAGTCGTGCGACCCCGCCCTCCAGTCCGACACCGAGGTCCGCGTCGGTCGCGGCGAGTGCGTTCGCCGCGCGGGTCTCCGCACCCTCGACGGTCTCGGCGATGCCGACCGGCTGTTCGCTCACGCCCGACTCGACGCCGACCGCCTCGACCGTCGCCGAGTCGTGTGCCCTCGCGACTGCGTCGCGCTTCACCGGATTACCGCTGCCGACTGCGATGTGCATACCCCCTCTGTTCGCCGGGCGCGGTTGTGTGTTTGCACACAACTATCCTGATAAATAGGCACTGTCTCTCCGAGCGACGGCGTTGTTTTCGCCAGATACGCGGCGTCTACAACGCGCGACCAGAACACTCTTATACTGGGTTCGTGAATGTCAGGTCAAGCGTTCGCTATCGGGCCGTCTGGAGTATCCACGTCCGGTAGCCCCCGCCAGCTACCATCCATGAGCGACCACCTTCGCATTCACACGTCCGAGGATGAGACCGAGACCGAGGAAACGAGCGAGAGCCAGACCGGCTGTCCCGAGTGTGGCGGCAACGTCACCACGACCAGCGACCACGAGACCGTCTGTGAGGACTGCGGGCTCGTCGTCGACGAGGACAACATCGACCGCGGGCCGGAGTGGCGCGCGTTCGACTCCGCCGAGAAGGACAAGAAGTCCCGCGTCGGTGCGCCGACGACGAACATGATGCACGACAAGGGCCTCTCGACGAACATCGACTGGCGCGACCAGGACGCGTACGGCAACTCGCTGTCCTCGAATCAGCGCCAGAAGATGCAGCGGCTCCGGAAGTGGAACGAGCGGTTCCGCACCCGCGACTCCAAGGAGCGCAACCTCAAGCAGGCGCTCGGCGAAATCGACCGCATGGCTTCTGCTCTCGGTCTCCCCGAAAACGTCCGCGAAACAGCGTCGGTCATCTACCGGCGCGCGCTCGACGAGAACCTCCTGCCCGGCCGCTCCATCGAGGGCGTCTCGACCTCGGCCGTCTACGCCGCCGCGCGACAGGCCGGTGTCCCACGCAGCCTCGACGAGATTGCTGACGTGTCCCGGGTCGAGAAGGACGAAATCGCGCGCACCTACCGCTACGTCGTGCGCGAACTCGGCCTGGAGGTCGCCCCCGCCGACCCCGAGAGCTACGTCCCCCGGTTCGCCTCCTCGCTCGGACTCTCCGACGAGGCGGAAAACCGCGCGCGCCAGCTCCTGAAGAACGCCAAGGAACAGGGCGTCCACTCCGGCAAGTCGCCGGTCGGACTCGCCGCCGCCGCGGTGTACGCGGCCGCGCTACTCACGAACGAGAAGACGACGCAGGCTGCCGTCTCGGAGGTCGCCGACATCTCCGAGGTCACCATCCGCAACCGCTACCACGAGCTGCTGGAGGCCGAGCAGGGTCTCCCGATGGCGTAGAGCCGATCTCCGTTTCTTCTACGGATACGTCTCGTTCCGCTGTGTTCTGTCGGGAGTACGAACGACGACTGCAGGCTCAGATACCCTTACTCATCAGGTGTGAGCGAATCACGTCGGCGTCTTTGCTCCCCGCGCCGGTGTTGAGTAAGACGACGATGTCGTCCTCGCCGAACGCACCCTCCTCCGCGAGCTTCTGTGCGCCCGACGTTGCCGCCGAGCAGGTGACGCCCATCTCGACGCCCTCCTTCTGCGCGACGGTGAGTGCCGCCTCCAGAATCTCCTTGTCCGGGGTGGCGACCGCGCCGCCGCCCGATTCTTCGAGCGCGTCGAGGATGAGCGGGCTCGCACCGGGGTCCGGAATCTCGATGCCCCCGCAGATGGTGTCGGGCTGTTCCCACGGCTCGTGTTCCGCTGCCCCGGACTCGAACGCCTTCACGATGGGCGCACACCCGTCCGACTGTGCGGCCCACATCGCCGGGAGGTCGTCGGTGAGACCTAGCTCTTGCAGTTCGGTCGCGGCCTTGTGCATCCCGACGAGCCCGACGCCGCCGCCCGTCGGGTAGACGACGTGGTCGGGCACTTCCCAGTCCAGCTGTTCGACCGTCTCGTACAGCATCGTCTTCTTCCCCTCGTGGCGGTACGGCGTCACGAACGTCTTGACCGAGTGCCACTCCGGGTGGTCGGCGATAGCGTTCTCGTAGGCCGCGCCGGCGTCGCCGATGCGCCCCTCGACGACCGTCATCTCCCCGCCGTGGACGTTGATCATCGCCTTGTTGACGAAGGACGCGCGCGTCGGGATGAACGTCTCCGAGTCCATGCCGGCGTTGGCGGCGTAGGCGCTCGCCGCCTGCCCGGCGTTGCCCGCCGTCGCGAGGGCGACGGTCTCCGCGTCGTGTTGGGCGGCCGCGGTCACGGCCATCGCCTGGCCGCGGTCCTTGAACGTCCCCGTCGGATTGCGCCCCTCGTCCTTGATGTACACTTGCCCGACGCCGAGCTCCTCGGCCAGGTTCGGCGCTTCCACGAGCGGGGTGTTCCCCTCGTCGAGCGTGACGGCGGCCGACTCGGGGAACGGCAGCAGCGACTCGTAGCGCCACAGCCCGCGTCCGTTCCCGGAGACGGTCGCTCGGGTCACGTCCAGCGCGTCGTAATCGTACTCGGGGTCGAGGATGCCGCCGCAGTCGGGACACCGACCGGGGGCCTCGGCCGCGTCGAACAGCGTCTCGCAGTCCGTACACCGCAGTCCCGTGAACGCGTCCGTCGTCTCCATACCGCTCATAGTCGCGGCGCGAACTAACCTCTATCCCTCTCGATACTGGTGGTTTTTCCTCGGGGCACCCGTACGCATGGTATGCACATCACCGTCGCCGGCGCGGGGCTGGCTGGACTCACGGCCGCTGCCCGACTCGCCGAGGCCGGCCACGAGGTCACGGTCTTCGAGGAGCGCGAGACGGTCGGCGGGCGCGTCCGCTCGACCCGCGCGGACGGCTACACCTTCGACCGCGGCTATCAGGTCCTGTTCACGGGATACCCCGCCGTCCAGCGGGAACTCGACGTGGACGCGCTCGACATCGGCTCGTTCGTGCCGGGCGCGACGCTCGCGCGCGACAACCACCGGTCGACGCTCGCCGACCCGCTGCGCGCCCCATCGACCCTCGTCGACTCCGCGCTCAACCGCGACGTGCGTTTTCAGGACAAACTGAACACGCTTCGACTCCAGCGCTCGCTCGCCCGCGACGACTACGCCGACCTGCTCGACCGCGACGACCAGACCATCGCCGAGTATCTCCGCGAGTTCGGCTTCTCGGACGCCTACATCGAGCGGTTCGTCGCCCCCTTCTACGGCGGTATCACGCTCGACCGCTCGCTCCAGACCGCGGCGAACGTCTTCCAGTACACGTACAAGGCGCTCTCCGACGGGAAGGTCGGGCTTCCCGCCGACGGGATGGGCGCCATCCCCGAGCAGTTGGCAGCCCGCGCCCGCGAGGCCGGCGCGCGCATCGAACTCGGTCGCGGGGTCGAGGAGGTACAGGCCGACGACTCGGGCGCGACCGTCGCGGTCGGCTCGGAGACGGTCGAGGCCGACGGCGTGGTCGTCGCGACCGACCCGCACGCGGCGGGGGAGCTGACCGGCGTCTCGACGCCCGACGGCGCGAAGGCGTGTGTGACCCAACACTTCACCTTTCCCGCCCACCGGAAGCTCCGGACCGGGCGGCGCATCATCCTGAACATGGCCGACGGTCGACCGAACACCGTCTCCCCGACGACGGACGCACAGCCCGCCTACACGCCCGACGACACGCAACTGTTCGTCGCGAACTTCATCGGGGAACGCGAGGAGTCCGAGACGGAACTCGCAGAACAGGTCCGGGAGGCGATGGCGTCATGGTATCCGGAGACGCGCTTCGACGAGTTCGAGCTTCGCCACACCGACCGCGTCGAGTTCGCGCAGTTCCCACAGCCGCCGGGCTACCGAGGAAATCTGCCCGCGCCGGACGCGCCCGACGGGAACGCGGTGCTCGCGGGCGATTACACGCGCTGGTGTTCGATTCAGGGGTCGCTGGAATCCGGGCGCGTGGCCGCTGACCTCGCCGCGAACTTCGCGTAACCCGCCAGCCACAGACCGAAGCGTTTTCTCTCGCGGGGGCCGGCGTCCGAGTATGCAAGGTGGAGGCTCTACGGACATGACGCTCGCGTTCGAGCTGTCGGCACTCAAACAGCTCGCGGACCCGGAATCGGTGTTCGCGGACGCTCGGACGTGGAGCGAGTACGTCGGCGTCGTCAGTGACAAACCCACCTACGTGGTGACCAACTTCACGCGGAAAAACCGCATCCGGCAGGACTTCTTCTCCGGACCGCGGGGGAAAGCGGAGTCGCTGGAGAACGTCAAGCGCCAGTTCGACACCGACCGTCACGTCTTCATCGCCCCGCCGGGCGAGGACGAGGACGTGGCCGCCGAGGTCGGCTGGGAGTTCGTCCCCATCGAGCAGGCCGCCGAGGCCGCCGAGTGGGAGCTCGGCGACCCGGAGGCGACGCGCAAAGCCCGCGAAGGCGACGACGAACGCGACGACTGGCCGTAGATGGACGGACCGACCGCACTCACCGAAGCCGTCCGCGAACTCCGCGACCGCGGTGGAGCCCCGCTCGCGGCCTTCCTCGCGGCGGTCGGCGTCACGACGCTCGTGGCGCGCGACTCGATACTGCAGGCCATCACGCGCCGACAGGAGCTGCTCGACTCGATATACGCCTTCTACGCCGACGCCGGCATCGACCAGAGCCAGCTGCCGGACCTGACCAACCTCGCGACGCCGCTCGCCGTCGATATCTCCTACGGAGCCGGCGTCGCACTGCTGTTCGTCGCCGCGCTGCTCGCCGAGTTCGGCACCATCGTCGTGCTCCGCGTCGTCGCGGGTGAATCGCCCCGGCAGGCCGCGACGCGACGCATCGGCCGGACGCTCGTCTTCGGCTTCCTCGCCGGGACAGTCGTCCGGCTCCTGACGGTGTTCGGACTCGTCTTGTTCATCCTCCCCGGCATCTTCATCGGCGTGTCGCTGCTCTTCGTCCACGCGAGCATCGTCATCGACGACACCGGGCCGCTGGCGGCGTTCGGGCGGTCGTGGGAGCTCACGTCCGGTCGCCGGTTCGAGGTGGTCAGCGTCGGGCTGATGCTCGTCGCGCTGTACGCGACCCCGCGTGCCTTCGCCCCGCTCATCCCCGGGACGCCCGGCGTCGTCGTCATGGGCGCGGCCAGCGGGCTGGCCCTCCTCCTCTCGGCGGGCGTCGTCGGGCGGACGTACCTGGCTCTGCGCGACGGCGAGCCGGACGCCGAGTCCACCGACGACGAGCCGGACGACGAGGACGACCCGTACGACGCGGCGCTGGGGGCGGACGACCTCCCGGAGCCGGAGTAAGAGAGAGCTTTTACGTCGGGCGGTCGGAACGCGGACAATGGCTGAGCCACGCGTCCCCGGCGGTCGCGGCGAGGTGTTAGAGCTACCGTGTGGCGAGGACAAGCCCGTCTACGACCTCGACATGGGACTGCGTGAGTTCGAGTGCGACTGCGGGGAGATCCACGCCGTCGTGGTCGACGTGCACCCCCTCTCGCGGTTCGTCCCGGAGTCGCTCGCCGACGTGCTACGGGGCGCAATCGAGACGAGTTCGGGCGCGGCATTTTCGATGACACACCTGATGGGGGTCGTTCTGGAGGAGTTTCCCGAGCAGGTGGTCGCCGCCGACGTGAGCGACGACGGCGAGGTGGGGTACGCGATGGTGTGGGTGACGGACTTCGACTCCCGGCGGCTCCACGCCGTCGTCGTCGAGCTCGTCGTGGAGCTGATGGAACACGCTATCAGCCACGCCGACGACGAGAGCGCGATTTCGAACTTCGAAGAGCAGATGCACGAGTTCGACGTGGACGAGTTCGTGGCGGCGTACCGGCGGGACCGCGAGTTCGCCAGCGAACACGACTCGCCCGCGTAGCGTCCGACGCTGACAGACACTCCGCGCCCGCTTCGTCCCCGGATTCCACGCAGGGGCCGTCAGACGCCTGTCTGACAGGGGTATAAGCCGTTGGCGTGGTATCTACACACATGCGCATACACCGGGGTGAGTTCGACCAGATCCGCCGCATCGTCGCGAAGAGCGACGCCGACCAGCCGCTGACGGCGAACGAAATCCTCGCACTGCTGGAGGCGCACGGCGAGGAGTTCGACAGCGCCCACCGCGTCGCGACGGTGCTCGGCCGGGAGGCGCAACGCGACTCCGGGGTCGAGGTCGTCCGCGACCAGCCGTACCGCTACCGGTTCACCAACTGCTGATTGTCCGTTTCCGCCTCGCAGTGACGGAGAGCCGAGGGTCTCGCGCTTTTGAGTACGAAACGCGGAATACAGTTGCGAAATTCGTAGTGATTCGCCGGGCTTATTACGATGTGCGAACTTCGTCGTCGTAATGAGCGACGAGACCGAGGACAGAACCATCCTCCTCATCGGCAGTGGACCGATACAGATTGGACAGGCCGCCGAGTTCGACTACTCCGGTGCGCAGGCGTGTCGCGCACTCCAGGAGGAGGGCGCGCGGGTCGTCCTCGTCAACTCGAATCCGGCCACCATCATGACGGACTCCGAGATGGCCGACAAGGTGTACGTCGAACCCATCACCGTCGAGGCGATTTCGGAGATTATCGCGACCGAACAGCCCGACGGCGTCATCGCCGGGCTCGGCGGCCAGACCGGGCTGAACGTCACCGCTGAACTCGCCGAAGAGGGCGTCCTCGACGAGTACGACGTGGAGATTATGGGCACGCCGCTGGACACCATCTACGCGACCGAGGACCGCGACCTCTTCCGCCAGCGCATGGAGGCCATCGGCCAGCCGGTCCCGCAGTCGACGACCATCGAGCTGGACGAGGGCGAATCCGTGACCGACCTCACGACCGGGGGGCTGCAGGACCGCGTCGACGCGGCGGTCGAGGCGGTCGGCGGGCTGCCGGTCATCTCGCGTACCACCTACACGCTCGGCGGCTCCGGCTCCGGCGTCGTGGACGACATCAACGAGCTGTACGAGCGCGTCCGCAAGGGGCTGCGCCTCTCGCGCAACTCCGAGGTGCTCATCACCGAGTCCATCTCCGGGTGGGTCGAGTTGGAGTACGAGGTGATGCGCGACGCCGACGACTCCTGTATCATCATCTGCAACATGGAGAACATCGACCCGATGGGTATCCACACCGGGGAGTCGACGGTGGTCACGCCCTCGCAGGTCATCCCGGACGAGGGCCACCAGGAGATGCGCGACGCCGCGCTCGGCGTCATCCGCGAACTCGGGATTCAGGGCGGCTGTAACATCCAGTTCGCGTGGCACGACGACGGCACCCCCGGCGGCGAGTACCGCGTCGTCGAGGTGAACCCTCGCGTCTCCCGCTCCTCTGCGCTCGCCTCGAAGGCGACCGGCTACCCGATTGCCCGCGTCACCGCGAAGGTCGCCCTCGGGAAGCGGCTCCACGAAATCGACAACGAGATCACCGGCGAGACGACCGCCGCCTTCGAGCCGGCAATCGACTACGTCGTCACGAAGGTGCCGCGCTGGCCCATCGACAAGTTCGGCGACGTGGAGTTCGAGCTGTCGACGGCGATGAAATCCACCGGCGAGGCGATGTCCATCGGGCGCACCTTCGAGGAGTCGCTGTTGAAGGCGCTGCGCTCCTCGGAGTACGACCCGGCGGTCGACTTCGCGACGGTGGACGACGAAACCCTCGAAACGGAGTATCTGACCAAGCCGACGCCGGACCGCCCGTACGCGCTGTTCGAGGCGTTCTATCGCGGCTACGACACCGACGAACTCGTCGCGCTGACCGACATCCACGAGTGGTACGTCGAGCGCTTCGGCAACGTCGCGACGGCGGCGAAGAAGGCGATGGAGGGCGACACCGACGCCGCCACCGCCATCGGCTTCACGAACCAGGAGGCGACGGCGCTCGCCGGCGGGGAGTTCAACGACACCCACGCCTCGTGGCTGCCGGCCGCGCTCCACGTCGAGACCGGCGACGAACCCGACGAGGTTGCCGCCGACGGTGCGGGTGCCGGCGCGAAGGTCGAGACCGTCGAGGAGACGGCCATCGACCGCCGTTTCAAGCAGGTGGACACTTGTGCTGGGGAGTTTGCCGCATCGACCCCGTACTACTACTCGGCGCGTGAACCCCTCTCGGAGATCTCCCGCGAGGAGGTGAAGGTCGACACCGACGCCGAGAGCGTCGTCGTGGTCGGCGGCGGCCCCATCCGAATCGGACAGGGCGTCGAGTTCGACTACTGTGCCGTCCACGCCGTGCGCGCCCTCCGCGAGCAGGGGCTCGACGCGCACGTCGTCAACAACAACCCCGAGACGGTGTCGACGGATTACGACACCTCCGACGGGCTGTTCTTCGAGCCGGTCACGGCAGAGGAGGTCGCCGACGCCGTAGAGGCGACGAACGCCGACGGCGTGATGGTGCAGTTCGGCGGGCAAACGTCGGTGAACGTCGGCGAGCCGCTCGAACGCGAACTCGACCGTCGCGGCCTCGACTGTGAGATTCTCGGCACGAGCATCGAGGCGATGGACCTCGCGGAGGACCGCGACCGGTTCAACGTCCTGATGGACGAGATGGGCATCGCACAGCCGGAAGGCGGCACGGCGACCTCCGAGGACGAAGCCTTGGACCTCGCCGACGACCTCGGCTACCCGGTGCTCGTGCGCCCGTCGTACGTGCTCGGCGGCCGCGCGATGGACGTGGTCTACTCCGACGCGGAGCTGAAGGAGTACATCGAGGAGGCGGTGCGCGTCTCACCCGACAAGCCGATTCTCGTCGACGAGTTCCTCGCCGACGCCGTGGAACTCGACGTGGACGCCGTCGCCGACGGCGAGGACGTGCTCATCGGCGGCGTGATGGAACACGTCGAGTCCGCGGGTGTCCACTCGGGCGACTCGGCGTGCATGATTCCGCCCCGCTCCCTGTCGGCCGAAACCCTCGAACGCGTACGCGAGGTGACCGAGGATATCGCCACCGCGCTCGACACCGTCGGTCTGCTGAACGTTCAGCTCGCGGTTCGCGACGGCGAGGTGTACGTGCTGGAGGCGAATCCGCGCTCCTCGCGGACGGTTCCGTTCGTCTCGAAGGCGACCGGCGTCCCGATTGCGAAGCTCGCGGCGAAGGTGATGGCCGGCGCGTCGCTCGCCGACCTCGGCGTCCACGAGCAGGTGCCGGAACACGTCTCCGTGAAGGAGGTCGTCCTGCCGTTCGACCGCCTGCCCGGTTCGGATCCGCGTCTCGGCCCCGAGATGAAGTCCACGGGCGAGGTCATGGGAACCGCTCGCTCGTTCGGGAAGGCGTATCTGAAGGCGCAAGACGCCACCGGCAAGCCGATTCCGACGGAGGGCACCGCACTGCTCGACATCGAGACGCTGCGCGGGCTCTCACAGAAGAACGAGGACCTCTCGGACATCGAGGAGAGTCTCGCGCGCAACTTCGAGGTGACCACGCCCGACGACTACGACGACCTCGCGAGCGCGGTCCAGCGCGGCGAACTCGACTTGATCTGTTCGCGCGACCGCGACCTGCTCGAAACCGCGGTCGAAGAAGAGATTACGTACTTCTCCACGGTGCCGAGTGCCCGCGCCGCGATGGAAGCCATCGAGACAAAAGACGAACCGCTCGACGTGCTCGCCCTGTCGGAGCGTCCGACAGAGCGCCGCGATTGGGGGACGTTGTAACCGTAGCCTGGGGGCCGATGTTAGCTCGCGCGCCGCGCGAGCAGGCCGACGCCGAGTAGCCCGGCAACCGCGCCGACGGCGGTGAAGCCGGGTTGGCCGGCTGCGGTCGTTCCGTCCGGACCGCCCGGACTCGCCGTCACTTCGAGCCCGTCGAGCGACGTGTTCGCGCTCCAGCGGAGCGTCCCGGCCACGTCAGCGTCGGGCGTCGGCATCGCCGAGAGCCGGTAGCCGTCGGGTGCTGTCACGACGAACTCCCGGTCCGGACTGTAGTCGCTGGCGAACGGCTCCGCGAGCGTCAACTGCTCGCCGTCGACCGCCGCGAGATTCGTCCACGTCGCGGAGAGTTCGACCACGCCGGTGTCAGACTCCGTCCGCACGGTCGCGGCCGCGTCCGTTATCTCCATCTGCCGTCCCGTCTCCTCGCTGGCCGACGACGCGACGCCGGCGAGTCGACTCGCGAACGAGTCGCGCATCTCGTTGACCTCCGTCTGGTTCGCCTGCAGCGTCTCGAACGCCTCGCGCTCGCTGTTCGTCGTCAAATCGAACGTTACTCGCAGCGTCACCTCGGCGTCGCCGTCGGCCGCGAGGTCGACGACGAACGCCTCACCGGGATGGGAGTCGGCCGCCGCGGTGCCTGCGCCGCTCGCGACGACCGCGACGACCAACACGGCGAGACCGGCTCGCCGCAGCGCGGTTCCGACTGTGGTGTCACGGCTCACTGTTCCGTCTGGGTCGCTGTTTCGGTTTCCTCGTCGGCTTCCGTCTCGTCGTCCTCCTCGTCCTCGTCGTCGTCCTCTTCATCCTCTTCGTCATCTTCGTCCTCGTCTTCGGTCTCTTCTTCGTCCTCGTCGTCATCGCCCGCGTTCGCGTGGTCCGGCGGTCCGTTTTCGCCGTCCTCGTCACGCTCGGGGGCGCGGTCGCTTCGATTATTCTCGCCCTCGCCGCGGTCGTCCTCCTCGTCCTCGTCGTCTGCATCATCGTCGCTGTGACCGGGCGCCTCGTCGCTGCGGCCGCGGTCGCCGTTGTCACCAGCGTGTGGCCCCTCCGTCATCGAGAGGGTCCCGTCGGTGAGTTCGTACTCGAACTCCGCCTCGAACTCGCCTTTCACGATTTCGACTTCGAGCGACTCCGTGCCGTTCGGCACGGCAAAGGAGACGGTGCCGTTCGCGTCGGTCGTGCCGACCTGTTCGTCGTTCGCGTAGACGGACGCGCCGGCCACGCCGCTGCCCTCGTACTGGACCGTCGCGGTGACCGTGTCGCCGTCGAGCGTCGCGTCCGCGGTCAGGTTCCGGTACACCTCGTCGTCGTCCTCGCCGAGCTCGAACTCGAGTTCACCCTCGCCGGCTTCGAGTTCGACCTCGCCGCGCTCGGGGAGCGTCACCGACACGGTGCCGTCCGCGTCGGTCGTACCGACCGATTCGCCGTTGAGCGTCACCGTCACGTTCGACGCCGGCTCGCCGTCTGCCAGCGCGCGGACGGTGATGGTGCTGTTCGGTGCGATGTCGCCCTCGGTGACGACGAGCGCGAGCTCGCGTTCCTCCTCCTCGTCGTCCTCGCTCTCGTCGTCGTCACCGCGCTCGCCGGCTTCCTCGGGCGGGCCGCGTCCGGGGTTCTCCTCGCTCGCCTCGTTGGCGTTGCCCGGACCTTTCTGCCGCGTGTTGGATTCCAGCTCAACGACCGTGCCCGCGGAGCCGTCGACGGTCACGCTGGCCTGTCCGACGGTCGTGTTCGTGTTCACGTGGAAGCGGAACTCGTAGGTGCCGTCCTCGCTGTCGATGCGGCTGTTCACGAGCCGCCACTGCTGGTCGACCGGCGGCAGCGCGTCGCGTGCGGTGTCGAGTGCCGCGCTCTGATTGACGGTCAGGTTCGCGGACTCGTCGCCCGGCCGATTCAGCTCGCGCGACTGCTCGCCGTCCTCGCTTTCCACCTCGATGGAGAGTCCGTTCGCCGATTCGATTTCGACCTCGCCCTCGCTCTCGCCGGTGAACTGCTGGAGCAGCGCCGACGCGCCCGCGCCGCTGACGCCGTCGAGGTCATCGACCGCGCCGTTGAGCGCGGACTGATTGAATCCCGCCGCGCGGAGTTCGAGCCCCGAGAAGGCGTTCGAACGCTCCGACAGCGCCTCGTAGGAGGCGAGCACGTTCGACGCCCGAGAGTTCAGCGTCGCGATGCGCTGTGCGTACTCGGATTTCGTCAGCTCGCCCTCCTCGTAGGCCTCGGTGGCTGTCTCGTACGCCTCAGCGATGCGGTTTGCACGCTCTTCGAGCGCGGCTGCTCGGTTCGCGAGTGCCTGTGCACGCGCTTCCTCGCTCGCGTTATCGTACTCTACCTCGAACTCGGTCTCTTCGACCTCGCTCTGTACGTCGTCGCTCGTCACCGCCAGCACCGTCGAGAGCTGCTGGCCGGTCGTGACGTTGACGCTGCTGTTGTCGTCCTGTTGCAGTTCGGTCAGTTGGTCTGTGGTCGATGCCTCCGACGGGGTCACTGCCCCAACGCCGCCCACGGCACCCGCGGTGAGTGCGAGTGTCGCGAGCAGTATCGCGGTCAGTTTGCGAACCATATCTCCCCCGAGTAGCGCTACCCATATCAACCGGGTCGACGCTGGCGGCGATTTGCGGTCGATTTCGGACCTTTGCAGACGCTTGCAGACGGTTGTACCCCGTCGCCTGCTGTCGATTTTGCTAACCTATCAACGAGGCGTTGTTTCCCTGCGTGCGTCTCAAGATATTTATCCCGGACGTTAGTATCTCGCCCATGAGACGGCTGGTCGTCGTGGCGACGCTCCTGCTCGTGGCCAGCACCATTGTCGTCGGGGGCGTCCAGCAGACGCCCGATGCCGACAACACCGTCACGCGCATCGCGGTCCAAGCGGACGGCGACGCCGAGTGGACGGTCACCGTCCGGACGCGGCTCGAAACCGACGAAGAGCGCCGGGCGTACGAGGAGTTCCAGTCGCGGTTCAGGGAGAACACCTCCGAGTACGTCTCGCCGTTCCGCACCCGCATCGAGGGCGTCGTCGCGTCGGGTGCGAACGCGACAGGCCGGGAGATGCGCGCGCAAAACGTCACGGCCGCGACCGACATCCGCCAACTGCCCCGCCGGTGGGGCGTCGTCACCTACTCGTTCACGTGGACGCAGTTTGCAGCGACTGACGGGGAGAGCCTCGCCGCCGGTGACGTGTTCGCGGGCGGCTTCTTCATCGGCGAGAACGACACGCTCGTCGTCACGACGCCGCCGGAGTACACGCTCGCGAGCGTCGAGCCGACCCCCGACAGCCGCGACGACGGGACGGTCCGGTGGCGCGGGCAACGCGACTTTGCCGACAGCCGCCCGGCACTCCGATTCGACCCCGTCCCCGGAGGGACGACAGCACCGGCCGACACCGGTGACGGACTGCCACTTACGGCGCTTGCAGGACTATTCGCCTTCGCTGTCGCAGCACTCGGCGTCGGCGCGTATCTGTACTACGGGAGAGACGAGACGGCTGGGGGCGAGCCGTCGGGAGCCGAGCAACAGAACTCGGAGCCGGCACTGAATGGCGGGCCGGACCAAGCGTCAGGAGCAGCGGCGGCCGCGTCGGACCCGACGCTCACGGACGGTGAGCGCGTCGAGCAGTTGCTCGCAGACAACGACGGCCGGCTGAAACAGGGCGACATCGCGGAGGCGTTCGGGTGGTCGGCCTCGAAGACCTCTCGCGTGGTCTCACAGCTATCCGACGAAGACCGGGTAGAGAAGTTGCGTATCGGGCGCGAGAACGTCGTCTCGCTGCCCGAAGAGTAGATTACGCCGTCAGCTCGGCGTCCTCGGCGAGCGCGAGCACGTCGTCGAAGAAGTCGAGCGAGTCGTTCGGCCCGGGGTTCGCCTCGGGGTGGTACTGGCGCGTAATCACGTCGAGGTCGTCGCTCTCCAGCCCCTCGGGGGTGTCGTCGTTGACGTTCACCTGCGTGACTTCGAGCCGGCCGGGTTCGGAGACGGTGTAGCCGTGGTTCTGCGTCGTCATGACGACGCGGCCCGAACGGAGGTCGCGCACCGGCTGATTGACGCCGCGGTGACCGAAGTCCATCTTCTCGGTCTCGCCGTCGAGCGCGCCGGCGATGACCTGCTGGCCCAGACAGATGCCCGCGAGCGGCACCTCGCCGACGAACTCCTCGACGAGCGCGTGGGCGGCGGTGAAGTTCTCCGGGTCGCCCGGTCCGTTCGAGATGAACAGGATGTCAGGATCGAGATGTTCCACGTCGGCGGCCGTCGCATCGTACGGGAGGATGTCGACGACGGCGCCGCGCTCGACGAGCGACGAGGTGATGGAGCCTTTCGCGCCACAGTCCACGAGCGCGACGTGTGGACCGTCGCCGTTCGGGTTGTGCGTGTGTCGCTCCGCGACGGAGACCTGCTGGCCGATGTCGGTGTGTTCGCTCATCCCTTTACACTCCGAGAGCTCCGCGCGGGCGGCTTCCTCGGTGGCGTCGGGACCAGCGGCGATACCGCACTTCATCGCGCCCTCCTCGCGGATGCCGGTGACGAGGTCGCGGGTGTCGAGGTGGTCGATAGCCGGGACGTCCTCCTCGGTGAGCCACTCGGCCACGTCGTCGGTGAGTTCGCGCGCGACCACCGCACGCGGGTGGACGCGGTCGGACTCGAACCGCTCCTCGCGGACGCCGTAGTTCCCGATGAGCGGGTACGAGAAGGTGAGCACCTGCTCCTCGTAGGAGGGGTCGGTCAGCGACTCCTCGTAGCCGGTGTATGCGGTCGTGAAGACGAGTTCTCCGCGGGTGGTCCCCGGTGCGCGACTGCGGGCCTCCACCACACGGCCACCCTCCAGCGCGACGTATGCCGTTTCCATTACGAGACTCGTACTCTCGCGCCGTTGTTAATCGTTCGGTTCGAAGCCAAGCTACGAAATTCGCAACCGTCAAGTGTTGCCGGTCGAACTCTCACATCTCAATGGATGACCTCGACCGGTCGATACTGAACATCCTGCGGCGAGACGCACGCACCCCCTACACCGAGATTGCAGAGCGGGTCGGCACCTCCGAGGGGACCGTCCGCAACCGCGTGGAACGAATGTTGGAGGAGGGCGCTATCGAGCGGTTCACCGTCGCCACCCGCACGGGGAACGTGAAGGCGATGGTCGAGGTCGGGGTCGCCGTCGACGTGGACACCCGCGCCGTCTCGGAGTCGATGGCCGACTGGGACGCCGTCGACTACGTCTGGCAGGTGTCCGGCGACGAAGACATCGTTCTCGTGGTCGACGCGACCGACACCAGCGCCCTGAACCAACTCATCACCAAGGCGCGGGAACTCGACGACGTGGTCTCGACCAAGACGCGGCTCATCCTCAACGAACGGCTCGGCTGACCGACACCGTTAATCGCGTCCTGAACGTTCAGTCAGCCATGAGCGCGATACGGACGGCGGGGTTGACGAAACGGTACGGCGAGACCGTGGCCGTCGACGACCTCTCCGTCACCGTGGAGTCGGGGGAGGTGTTCGGCATGCTGGGGCCGAACGGGGCCGGCAAGTCGACACTCATCGGGATGTTGTGCACCCTCGCGACGCCGACCGACGGCGACGCGACGGTCAACGGCTTCGATATTCGCAGCGAGCGCGACGCCGTCCGTGACAGCATCGGCGTCGTGTTCCAGGAGCCGGCGCTGGACGAGGAGCTCACCGCCGCCGAGAACCTCGCCTTCCACGCCCGGATGTACGGGCTGTCGCGCAGCGAGCGCAGCGAGCGAATCACCGACCTGCTCGAGCTCGTCGAACTCGCGGACGTGGCCGACGACCCCGTCGGCGAGTACTCCGGCGGGATGAAACGCCGCCTCGAAATCGCCCGCGGGCTGATTCACGAACCGGAGGTGCTCTTTCTCGATGAGCCGACGCTCGGGCTCGATGCACAGACCAGACGCGCGACGTGGCGCTACATCGAGCGCATGAACGAGGAGCGCGGCGTCACCGTCGTGTTGACGACCCACTACATGGAAGAGGCCGACCACCTCTGTGACCGGGTCGCCATCGTCGACGACGGCAACATCATCGCGCTCGACACCCCTGCGACGCTGAAGACACAGCAGGGTGGCGACATGCTCGAACTCGGGCTGGAGGGCGACGTGGCGGCGCTCACAGCGCGACTGGAAGAGACGTCGTGGGTCGAGTCCGTCACCGCCACCGACGCCGGAGTACAGGTCGCGCTCGCGGACGACCGGACGCGCGTCCCCGACGCGGTGCGGCTGGCGGACGAGACGGGCGTCGCCATCACGGCGATAGAGGTCCACCGGCCGAGTTTGGAGACGGTGTTCCTCGCGTTGACCGGGAGCACGATTGCCGAGGCCGCCGAGGGGGACCAGTGAGCCTCCTCGACCCACAGGCCGTGTACGCGCTCTGGCTGCGCGACGTGAAGCGGTTCGTCCGGACGCCCTCGCAGGTGGCTGGGACCCTCGTCTTCCCGCTGATGTTTCTCGTCTTTCTCGGGACGGGATTCAGCGACGCGACTCTCCCCGGAATACCGGCGGGCGTCGAGTATCTCCAGTATCTCGTTCCCGGCATCGTCGGCTTCACCATGCTGTTCGGTGCCTCCTTCGCCGGACTCGCCATCCTCGGCGCACAGGACACGGGCTTCCTGAAGGAGATTCTGGTCGCGCCGGTGAGCCGCACCTCCATCGTCCTCGGCTGGATTGCCGGCGGCGCGACGACCGCGCTGATTCAGGGGTCGCTCGTCTTCCTCATCGCCATCCCACTCGGCTTTCGGGTGGCGAACCCGCTTCTCTTGCCCGTCGTCGCTCTCGTCCTGCTGCTGCTCGCGGTGACGTTCGTCGGCTTCGGCGTCGCGCTCGCCTCGCAGTTCTCGGACACGCAGGGGTTTGGCCTGCTCATCCAGTTCATCGTCTTCCCCATTTTCTTCCTCTCGGGAGCGCTGTTCCCGCTGAGTGAACTGCCCGCGGTGGCCCAGTATCTCGGCCGCGTGAATCCCCTCACCTACGGCGTCGACGCGCTCCGGGGTGCACTGGTCGGGACCTCGACGTATCCGCTCGCGCTCGATGTACTCGCGCTCGGCGTGTCGGCCGCCGTGATGGTCGCCGTCGGCGCGTGGCTGTTCGGTCGCGTCGAGTCCGTCTGAACGCCGACGGCCAGTCGAAGGGTAATTAACCGCTGTTGCCGTCCCCACGCGTATGAGTACGGACTCCGACCCGACCGGCGCGGTCAACGAAGACGCCGCCCACGAGAACGCCGGCCAGGACGTCATCGCGGTCGACGCCGACGACAACGAGGAGCGACTCGTCAACCGACTCGACGCCCACACCGGCGACGGAATTCGCCACCGCGCGTTCACCTGTCTCGTCTTCGACAGCGACGGCCACGTCCTGCTGGGCCAGCGCGCGCCGGACAAGCGGCTCTGGGACACACACTGGGACGGCACCGTCGCCTCCCACCCGGTCCAGGGCCAGACGCAGAAGGAGGCCACCCGCCAGCGGCTCGAAGAGGAACTCGGCGTCACCCCCGACCAGTACGACGACCTCCGCGTGACGGACAAGTTCGAGTACAAGCGCTACTACCTCGAAGAGGGGCTCGAATGGGAGGTGTGTGCCGTCCTCAAATGTACGCTCGACGACCGGACGCTCGACCCCGACCCCGAAGAGATCGCCGGCACGATGTGGGTCCCGTACGAGCGACTCCACGAGCACCCGCGCTGGTACCGCCAGCTCCGGCTGTGTCCGTGGTTCGAGATTGCGATGCGGCGCGACTTCTAACGCCGTTCGAACGCGTCGAGAAACGCGGTCGGCTGTTCTGCGTGCGGGAGGAGGTCCGTCCCGTCGATGCTCGTGAACGACGCCCCGGCAGTGTCGGCCATCGCCCGCCCGACCTCCGGTTCGGGCATCTCTGCCTCGCTTCCCCAGATGATGGTGACGGGTACGTCAAGCTCGCCCAACTCCACTCCGAGGTCCGCATCGATATCGAGGAAGCCGGCGATGAACGACGCCGGCGCGAACCGGGCGTTCGGCTGGTGGGCAGTCTGCCAGTCGTACTCGACCCAGTCGTCGGTGACGGCGTCGGTCTCGGAGAAGCCGTGGTCGGCGAGGAACCACCGGATGGACGGCTTCGAGGTGAGCAGATTGTACAGCCCCTCCCCGAGCACGGGCGAGCGAAACAGCGACCGGACGAACGGGTGTTCCCCGGGAATCGTCGTCGGCGTCGGACAGACTAACACCAGCTCCGCGACCGGAACCTCACTCGCGGCGCGGGTCGCGTAGGCGGCCGTGAGCGAGGAGCCGACCACGACCGGCTCGTCGCTCTGCTCGCGCAGGAAGTCGGTGACGAAGGCGGTGTACAGCGACCCCGAGTAGAGCAGCGGCGGCCGCTCGGAGCCGCCGAACCCGGGGAGGTCCGGCGCGATGACGTGGTACTCCTCGGCGAGCGTCTCGACGACGTGGACGAACTCGTGGGAGGAGCCGGCGGCGTTCAGCCCGTGCAACAGGACGAGGTCCTGGTCGTCGGGGTCGCCGAGTTCGGTGTAGGCGATATCGAAGCCGCGCCAGCGGAACGTGGCCTGTTCGTGGCCCAGCGGCGGCTCGAACTCGTCGGCACGCAGCGTTCGGTTTCCGAGCAGGAGTCCGCCGACAGCGCCGGCTGCGCCAAGCGCAAGCGTTCTGGGTCGCATACCCGCAGTTGGGGCGCGATGCCGAAAAGTACCGCTGTCGCCCTACTCGCTGTTTGCCGTGTCGTCCGTCGACCCGTCGCTCGCCGCGTCACTCGCCGACTCGCCGTCCGTCGGCTCGTTGTCGTCGTCGCTTTCCGCCTCCTCGATTGCTGCCGTCGCCGCGACCTGTTCCACGTCGATGTCGTGCTCGGCGGCGACTGCCTCGATGAGTGCGCGCTGTTCGTCCACCTTGCGTTCGAGTCGGACGACACGCTGGTGGGTGTCGTCCACCTGCTCCTGTGTCGCGTCGACCTTCTCGCGCACCTCGTTCATCCGGACGTAGAGCTTCTCGGCGAGGTCAGAGAGCTGTTGTATCTTCTTTGCCGCGTTTCCGAGTCCAACCATACTCTCCCGTGTGTGGCGAGGGTGGTGACTGTTTCCCTTCGACTCTCGGCACGGTTAACTGTCGGCCGGTCCGAGTTCGCCCATGGTCTCTCTTCGCACGCCACCCACGGTGGGTATCGGTGCCGCGCTGGTCGTGCTCGGACTGCTCGCCGCGCCGTATCTCCTCATCCCCGAGGCCTCCGCGGTCGGCACGTACTACAACGCCGGGGCGGTGACGCCGCTCGTCGCCGGGCTGTTCGCGTTGGTCTCCGTCGTCGTCTTCGCCGCCGGCCGTGAGGGGCGCACCGACCCCGCGACCGCGGCCGGCGTCGCGATCGTCTTCGGCGGCTTCGCCACGCTCGTCGCCCTCGTGTGGACGCTCACCATCCCGAATCCCGCCTCGCTCGTCGGCTCGCTCGGCAGCGTGCGCGGGGCCGGCGCGACATTCTTAGAGTACCACCGCTATCTGGTGTTCCTGGCGACGACGGGCGTCGCTGTGTGTGGCGGCTGGTTCGCGCGAGAACTCGGGCTGTTGTGACTCGGCAGTCGATGACGGAATGAATGGGTGGACCCCGGCATTGCCTGGCCGTTCCAGCATGGGGAATCCCGGTTGCCTCCTCCACCCCGCGACCCCACGGGCGACAGCTGTCCGCAGGCCCGCTGCTCACTTCCGTGCCTGACGGATTACCTGCGGTCAATCGCGCCACATGCCTCCCTGCAGAGGCTGGAACGCGAACCGCTGCCCTCGTGGGACGAGGTTTCTACGTTGGCTCCCGGGGCCCACACTGGGCGGGCCAGACGCGACCGGGCTTCGGTCCCTGCTGAAGACCATACTGCAGGTGACGAGCGGGGCCTAACCGCCCGACCTAGTCCACTCGAAAGAAGCACAGTGGCCCATAAGGGCCTTTCGTTCAGCGTCAGTCGTCGCTCTCGACCAGCTGCCGGGTCGCCAGCGCGTCGGCGGCCTTGCCGCGGCCCGACACCACGCGCTGTGGGTACGGGATGGAGATGCCGGCGTCGTCGAACGCCTGTTTCACCTTCGTCACGTACTCGCCGCGCGTCCGAACGAAGTCGGCGCGCGACGGCTGGGAAATCCAGATGCGCGACTGGAGTCCGACGTACGAGTCGGCCAGTTCGGTGAGCCGGACGGACGGCTCGGGGTCGTCCAGAATCTCCGGATGTTTCTCCGCCTCGTCGATGATGATTTCGGTCGCCTTGTCGATGTCGTCCTCGTAGTCGATTCCGAAGACGAACTTGAGCCGGAGCTTGTCCTTCGCGACGGGGTTCTTGATCACCCCGTCGGTGAGCTGGCTGTTGGGAACCGTCAGCAGTTCGTTGTCGAACGTGCGGACGCGCGTGACGCGCAGGGAGATGTCCTCGACGATGCCGCGGTTGCCGTCCCACTCGATCCAGTCGCCGATGCGGAACGGCTTGTCCGTGTAGATGAACAGCCCGGCGACGAAGTTCGCGAGCACGTCCTGCATCGCGAACCCGATAGCGAGTGTCGCGGCCGCCGCGATGGTGGCGAGCGACTGGAGGAAGTTGCCGAAGCCGGCCAGCCCGAACGCGACCGCGATGGCGATGAAGACGACCACGCCGCCCACGAGCTTCTTGATGGGTCGCTTCGCGTGGGCGTCGAGGTCACGCCGGTTGAGCAGGCGGTCGGTAAACGGCCGAACCAGGAGCCGACCGAGCAGATACACCGCGATGAAGACGACGAAGAAGATGACCACCGCGCCCAGCGGATTCGCGATGGAGGCGGGGACGCCGAGTTCGGTGAGGAAGTTCGCCACCGCGGCGGGAGCCTCGGTGGGGTCCGGCGTCGTCTGCTGGAGCAGGAACATCAGTGGAACACCCCGGTGTGTCCACGCGTCTCGACGAGTTCGGCGTCGACGGCGTCGGCCAACTCCTCGGCCAACTCCTCCGTGGTCGTTCCGCCTCGGGCAGACCGGAGGAACTTCACCTTCACTAGGTCACGCTCCTGTAGCTGGGAGGCGAGTTCGTCGGCGACGGACTCGATGCCGCCTTTGCCGACGCGGACTGTCGTCTCCACGTCGTGTGCGCGCGCTTGCAGGTCCTTCGACATACCACGACTTCAACGCGGGATGCTTTGAAAGTTGCCGCCCACGGCTACCGATAGGGGTAGCGGGCGTGTGAGCCACAGTCACACGTAATCGTAATGTGGCCGTTACGGGTCCGAACCCGTGCGTTGCGCCCGGGAATCAGATACCGGTCGCAGTCGTCACAGGAGAACCGTTTCAGCCGCGTCGGCAAATCGAGCCGGTGGCGCTCGGCGACGCGGCGGGCGCGGCGGACGTACGATCGAGCACGCTCCGTCTCACCCTCGCGAGCGGCCGCGCGGGCGAGGTCGCCGAGCCGGTCGATACGGTCGGCCGCGAGCGTCGACATACCGGGCGAACGGACGCCCGCGGCTTGTCGGTTCCGGTGTTCCGGCAGTTTCAAGCCGACGCCCGGGACAGTTTCGACAAATGGCGATGCGCGTCAGCCACTACTTCGAGTGGGAGCGGGCCATCACCGGCGGACAGGCCCAGTCGGTGGCGAACCAGCGACGGATCCTCGACGACCACGGCATCGCCTACACCACGTCTCCGGACGTGTCGGCCGACATCCTCCATCTCAACAACATGGGACCGCGGTCGGTGTACCACGCGCGCCGGGCGCGACAGGCGGGGACGCCGGTCGTCGTCCACACCCACCAGACGGCCGCCGACTTCGAGAACAGCTTCGCTTTCTCGAACCTGTTGGCGAAGCCGATGGGGCCGTATCTGGAGTACGCCTACGGGCTGGCGGACGTGCTCGTCTGCCCCTCCGAGCACAACCGTGCGGTCGTCGACCGCTACACCGGCGTCCCGAAACGCGTCATCTCCAACGGCTTCGATCCGAACAAACTCGACGGCTACGACGACCCCGACCTCCGCGCCGCGTACCTCGACCGCTACGACCTCGACCCGCCGGTCGTGTTCAACGTCGCGCACGTCCTCGAACGCAAGGGGCTGGAGACGTTCGTCGAGACGGCCCGCGCCATGCCCGACATCGACTTCGTCTGGTTCGGCTATCTGAATCCGACCGGTGGCTTCTTCGGGCAGTTCCTCCAGTCGAGCGAGTCCAAGCGGCTCGTCGAGAGCGCCCCGGACAACTGCACGTTCACCGGCTACGTGGAGGACATCGCCGGCGCGTTCGCCGCGGGCGATATATTCTACTTCCCGACCCACAACGAGAACGAGGGGATGGCGCTGCTGGAGGCGATGTCCACCGGCGTCCCACCCGTCATCCGTGACATCGACACCTACGACTGGCTCGACGACGGACAGACGTGTCTCAAGGCAGATTCTGTCGACGGCTTCGGGACCGCGCTTCGAGCGCTCGTCGACGACCCCGACGAACGCGACCGCATCGGACAGAAGGCTCGGACGGAAACGGAGCGGTTCACCCTCGACACCGTCGGTGACCAGCTCGTCGCACTGTACCGCGACCTCGTTGACGGATGACTGGCGACCTCCCGGCCGTCGCGGCGTTCACCGACACCTACCTGCCGACGGTCAACGGCGCGACGTACACTATCGAGTCGTGGCGCGACCGCTGGGAGCGCCGAGGGGGCCGGATGCACGTCGTCTACCCCGCCAGCGACTACGAGCCGACGGCTCGCGAACACCCAGTCGAGAGCCTCTCGTTTCCGTTCTACGATGGACTCTACGTCAGCACCCCCCGCACGCCCCGCGGACTCTACGATATCGACATCGTCCACACGCACACGCCGTTCTCGCTCGGCATCGCGGGCTACCGGTACGCCCGCAAACACGACGTTCCACTCGTCGCCTCCTACCACACGCCGACGAGCGAGTACGTCGAGTATCTGCCCGCAGGCGTGCTTTCGGAGTCGCTCGCCTCCATTGCGTCGGGTTACGAGCGCCGATACCTCGACCGGGCCGACGCCGTCACGGTCCCGTCGGAACCCACCCGCGACCACCTCCGTGACCTCGGGGTCGACACCCCCATTACGGTCGTCCCGAACGGCATCGACACCGAGCGGTTCCGCCCGGTCGGGGCCGACGAGCGAGCCGCGTTTCGCACTCGCCACGGACTTCCCGACGGGCCGCTGGTCGGCTACACAGGTCGCCACGGCTACGAGAAGGAACTCGACGCAATCTTGGATATCGCGCCCGACATCGACGCGACGGTCGTCTTCGGCGGCGACGGACCCGCCCGCGAATCGCTCCAGCGCCGGGCGGAGGATATCGACGCCGACGTGCGATTTCTCGGCTTCCTCGACCGCGATGAACTGCCCGCGTTTTACGCCTCACTCGACGTGTTCGTCTTCCCGAGTCCGGTCGAGACGCAGGGACTCGTCGCGCTGGAGGCGAACGCCTGTGGCACGCCGGTCGTCGGCGTCGATGCCGGCGCGCTCGCCGAGACGATTGTCGGCGGCGAGACGGGGTATCACTTCGAACGCGGCGACACCGACGGGTTCCGGCAGGCGACGGAGCGTGCACTCGCCGCGAGCGAGACGCTACGGGAGGCGTGTCTCGCGCGGCGTGAAAACGTCGGCGTCGGTGCGGCCGTCGATGCGCTCGCTGACGTGTACGACTCGGTTCGGTAGCTACTCCAGCGCCTCGCCGATGCGCTCCAGTTCGCGCCGGATGTCGTGGAGTTCGTCGCGGACCTTCCGGACCTCGCGGACGAGTTCCTCGTCTGCCTTCGAGGAGCCGCCGCTCTCTCCGCCAGCGCCGGGTGCGCCGCCGGGGCCGCCACCCATGCCGCCCATGCCGCCGGGACCGCCGCCACCGCCCATCGCACCGCCCGGGCCGCCGCCCATCATGCCGCCCATCATCTGAGCGAACGGATTACCCCCCATACCGCCGGGTCCGTCACCGCCCATCATCTCCTCGAGCCGCTCCTCTCGCGAGCGGTCGTCGTCGCCTTCCTCGCGCTCGTCGGCGCGCTGTTGGCGTATCTCCTCGACGCGCTCGCGGAACGATTTCTCCTCGTCTCCCTCGCCGGACTCCTCGGGCTGTTCGTCGTCGGACATACCACCGCCTTGCTTCGCGCCCCGGATAAGGATGCTGGATGCGCGGCTACTCGAACGAGCCGAGCGACGACTGGCGCGGTCGCTCGTCGCCGTCGGTGAGTTCGTGGCCGACGAGGTCGCGCATGTCGACAGCGTACGTCGTGCCGTCGCGGTCGAGCACGAGAATCCGGCCCTGCACGCCGCGGACCGTCCCGGACGCCAGCGTCTCGTGGACCGGCTGAGCTGCGAGGTCGAGCCCGTAGTCGAATCGGAACGTCGCGAGCGGGTCGTACTCGTCGAGCAGTCCGTCCCACGCCGCCGTGTCGACCGACCGGCCGAGACTCGCGAGCTTCCGGCGAGTGCGAACCCGCTGTGTCAGGTCGCGACCGAGGCGTTCCTCCACGTCGCGGGCCGTGTCGCCGTCGGGCACCGTCTGGAGGTGCGCGCCGCGGTCTGCACCTTGCTCGCGAAGGCGCGTCTCCAGCCGGTCGTGACGGGTAATCCCGACTTTGAACACGTCGGGCGCGAAGGCGGCGAGATAGACGGCGTGGTCGCCGGTGCGGTCGCGCAGCGTCGACTCGTCGAACTGCGATTCGTGTCGTCGACAGTAGGGGGTTCGGGACTCCCGACACGGGATGTGGTGGTCGTTCTGTATCATCCCGGCGCAGTGGCGCTCGCCGAGACCGTACGCGAGTTTCCGCCCGGTCGTGAGCGCCAGCCGTTCGACCGGCCCGCCGTCTGCGAGCAAGAGGGCCGGCTCCGGGACGGGGCGGTATCCGACGACCTGCATGCGTCTCCGTTCGGCGAGACGCGCAAGTGTCTGCCGGTCGCTACTCGGCGAGCAGTTCCTGCACGCACCGCCGGACGGCGTCGTCGCTCGACTCGTCGGGCTCCCAGCCGAGCGCCGAGAGCTTCTCGATGGAGAGACGCATCCGCGGCACGTCGCCGGTCCAGCCGCGCTCCCCGCCGGTGAACGTGTACTCGGGGTCGAGTCCCATCTCGTCGGCGACGATGTCGGCGATGGTCGTCACGCTCGTCGTCGTGCGCGTGCCGAGGTTGTAGGTGTTGACCGGCGCGTCGGCGTGTTCGACGACGTGACACATCGCGTCGACGCAGTCGTCGATGTGGAGATACGACTTCTCCTGTCGCCCGTCGCCGAGGATTTCGAGTTCGTCGGGCGACTCCTCCAGCTTCTGGATGAAGTCGGGGATGACAGAGCCGAGTTGGAGCCGCGGCCCGACGATGTTGGCGAACCGGAAGTTCCACACCGTGAAGCCGTGGCTGTGTGCGAACACCGAGAGCAGTCCCTCCTCGCCGAGCTTCGAGGCACCGTAAATCGAGATGGGTTCCAGCGGCGCGAAATCCTCCGGCGTCGGGCGCGGGGCTTCGCCGTAGACGACCGACGAGGAGGTAAAGGCGATGTTCTCGACGCCGACCGCGTGCATCCGCTCGACGACCGTCTCGGTGAGTTCGTTGTTGACGCGGTACTGCTCGATGTCGTCGCGCGCCGCGTTCTTGTCGGCCGCGAAGTGAAAGACGATGTCCGTCTCGGGCGTAATCGCCTCGGTGACGGTCTCGCCGTCCGTGAGGTCACCCTCAACGACGGTGGCGTCCCCGTGCACCCAGTCGCGCTGGCTGTTGCGGAAGTCGTCGGCGACGACGACTTCGTTGTCAGCGACGAGTCGGTCAGTGAGATGGGAGCCGACGAAGCCCGCGCCGCCCGTGATGACGATTCGCTTGTCGTGGAGGTCCATATCCCACGTCGCGAGCGCGCTCCCGTAGACGTTCCGAAAGCAGGAAGCCCCGCCGCTCGCGAGTACGGGTATGAACGACTCCGAGGTCGTCGTCTGCCGGCTCAGCCACCGGCCGGGACGGGACGACCGCATGACGACACACGTGGGGCTGACGGCGCGGGCACTCGGTGCTGACCGCGTCGTCTTTCCCGACAACGCCACCGGGTCGGCCGAGACGGTCCGAGACATCACCGACCGCTTCGGCGGCCCCTTCGAGGTCGAACTCAGCGGCGAGACGAAGGCGCTCGTCCGCAACTGGGAGGGGACGGTCGCCCACCTGACGATGTACGGACTCCCGGTGCAGGACGTGGAGACGGAGCTACGCGAGGCGGTCGCGGCCGAGCCGCTGTTGGTCGTCGTCGGGGGCGAAAAGGTCCCCTTCGAGGTGTACGATCGCGCCGACTACAACGTGGCCGTGACGAACCAGCCCCACTCCGAGATTGCGGGGCTGGCCGTGTTCCTCGACAGGGTGTTCGACGGCGCGGAGCTGGCACAGTCGTGGGAGGATGCAGACCGGGTCGTCGTGCCGAAGGAGACCGGCAAGAAGGTCGTCGAACCGGACGAGTAGGGCAAACAGGTGACACCCGCAGACCCCCGACCGGTGTGTCACGCGGTCACCTGAGTCGGCCGGGGCCGGCCACAGCGCACGGGGTCGGTGTGCCGCTATCGGTGATAAACGCGGGGGGCTCCCGGAGGCTTTAAACAACTTCCTCACCCTGTTTTAGGTAATGGCGTACGATGACCTTCTGGAGAATCCAGTCATCCAAAAGTATCTCCACGAGCTCGTCGGTCCGACGGGTATGCCGGTCGCGGCGGCACCGCCCGAGGGGGAAGTGACCGACGAGGAGTTGGCCGAGGAGTTGAACCTGGAGCTGAACGCGGTGCGGCGCGCGCTGTTCATCCTCTATGAGAACGACCTCGCGAGCTACCGACGGCTCCGCGACGAGGATTCGGGGTGGCTCACCTATCTGTGGACCTTCGAGTACGAGAACATCCCCGAACAGCTCGAAGAGGAGATGCACCGACTGCTCGACGCGCTCGTCGAGCGACGCGAGTACGAACTCGAAAACGAGTTTTACCTCTGTGAGCAGGACTCGATTCGCTTCGAGTTCGGCGAGGCGATGGAGTACGGCTTCGAGTGTCCCAACTGCGGCGAACAGCTGGTCGACATGAGCAACGCGCGGCTCGTGGACGCCATGGACGAACGCATCGACTCGCTGCGCGATGAACTCCACCGCCACCCGGAGCAAGAGGCGGACGCCTGATGGTCGTTCTCGCGACGAAGCTCTACGTGGGCGGCGACGCCGGCGACCGCGCGCTCGACTCGCTCGACTCGCTGGTGGCCAACGACCTCGGCGACCTCGACGTGGAGTGGACCACCGGCCTGCGCGACGACGACTTCCCGTCGGTGACGCTCACCGGCGACGACGCTCCCGTCGCGCGCAACGTCCTCACCGAGGGGTGGGGAGCGATTACACCACACCGCGACGCCGGCGAGACGTACGTCGGGACGCTCGACTCGTGGGACGAGGACGGGTTCGTTCTCGACGCCGGCGAGCCGGTTCGTATCCCGACGGACGAACTCGGTCTCGGGGCCGGCACGCCCTCGCAGATTCGGACCCGTTACGGGCTCGTCCAGCACGTGCCGCTGCGATTCGTCGAGGGCGAGGAGGGTGAGCCGGCGCGGCTCGCCGACGCGGAACGCGACCGACTCTACGACTGGACGCGCGCCGACAACGGCCGCGTCAACGTGAACTCCGCGACGCGCGCGGAGGTGCGTGCGACCGTTAATCGGTCCGGGCACGCCGAGGACATCATCACGGTCGAGCGGCTCGGCCTGCTCGAACAGAGTATCGTTTGCCGACCGGCGACGGACCCGCCGGGACTGTTGTCGGACATCGGTCCGCATCTCCCCGCGGAGATGCTCTGTATCATTCCATGAACCGACGGCTCGCACTCGGACTCCTCGGTCTCGGCCTCCTCGCGCTCACCGCCGGGTGTACGAGCTTCCTCGGTCCCGGCGAACCGGACCCCGGCGACCTGACCGCGAACGAGACCTACGACTGGGACGCTGACGTCGATGCGAATCTCGACGTGAACAAGCGGAACGTGACCGCCGTCTTCGACATCGAGAACCGCACGGACGGGCTCGACGACTCGGACCCGACGTTCCGGTTCTACGGTCGCGGAACGCTCGCGACCGAGCAGCCACAGCGGCTCACGGCCGTCCAGTTCCAGTACGCGAACGGGACGCAGGTCGCCTTCGAGAGCGTCGACGGCGAGGCCCGTTCGGTCGTCACCTACACGAACGGAACGACGGCACAGCTTCCCGTCTTGTCCGTCGAGCGCACGAACGACCGAACCATCGTCCACCTGCCGACCAACGAGAGCGGACAGTTGGGCGTCACTCTCCCCAAGGATGGTAAGCAGGTCTCGCTGCCCGGCTACGTCGAGGGAAGCTATCAGATGCGGCTCCCCGAGAGCGCCCGCGTCGGCGTGCCGCTGCTCTCGCAGGTTCGGCCCGGAACCAGCGACCGAACGATGGCGAACGACCGACTCCTGCTCGCGTGGGAAGACGTTGACGCGCCGACGCTCGTCGTGCGCTACTACCTCCAGCGTGACCTGCTCCTGTTCGGTGGGCTCGCGGTCGGTGCGACGGTCATCGGACTCGGCGGCGCGCTCTACTACTACCGCCAACTGCGTGCGACCCAGAAGAAGCGCGAGGAGGTCGGCCTCGACATCGACATCGAGGACGACGACCGGAACCGACCCCCGCCGGGGATGGGATAGCGGCGAAGACTGAAGCCGTCGGCTGTCGAAACGCGGCCATGCGCGCTGGGATTCTAACGGTCGGCGACGAACTGCTCGCCGGCGACACCGTCGACACGAACGCGACGTGGCTCGCCGAGCAACTGACGAGTCGGGGTGTCACCGTCGAGCGAATCACCACCGTCCCCGACCGCACGGAGACGATTGCTGAACTCGTCGCCGAGTACAGCGACCGCTACGACGCGGTCGTCGTCACCGGCGGACTCGGGCCGACACACGACGACGTGACGATGGACGGTGTCGCCGCCGCCTTCGGCCGTGAACTCCAGACGAACGAGCAGGCGCTGGAGTGGCTCGAAGCAGACGGCTACAGCCGCGGCGACCTCGCGACTGGCACCGCCGACCTCCCTGCGGGGAGTGATCCGCTTCACAACGAAGCGGGCGTCGCGCCGGGATGTGTCGTAGAGAACGTCTACGTCTTCCCCGGCGTTCCCGGTGAGATGAAGGCGATGTTCGCGTCCGTGGCAGACCGGTTCGCCGGTACGATACGCCACGTCGAACACGTCACGATAGACGAACCCGAAAGCGCACTCATCGAGCGGTTCACACAGCTACGCGAGCAGTTCGGGGTGAAGGTGGGCTCGTACCCCGGCGAGATGGTCCGGGTGAAAATCGAACACGAAGACGAGTCGGTCGTTCGGGAGGCCGCCGCGTGGTTAGAAGCGAACGCGGTCGTCAGTTAACGAGCTTGTAGTACCAGCCGCCGACGAGCGCGAGTCCGCCGAGTGCGACAATCCAGCCAGCCACGTCGATGATACCGGTGTTGACCGACTCCTGAAGCAGTGTGAACATATCGGGGGCAACGACTCCGCCCGTCTTAATCAGTTCGGAGTCGCCTTTCGGTTGCGGCGAATATCTCGAACTGTTTATCCCGTCGCGGGCAAACGTACGGGTATGTCTGGCACAATCGAGCGACCGAGCATGGAGTTCGACCTGCCGAGCGAACACCGGATGATTCGCGACACCGTCCGGGACTTCTGCGAGGCCGAAATCGAACCGATTGCACAGGAAATCGAAGACGAACACCGGTTCCCACAGGAGATTTTCGACCAGCTCGCCGACCTGGATTTGATGGGCGTTCCCGTCCCCGAGGAGTACGGCGGCGCTGGCGGCGATTACCTGATGTACGCGGCCGTCGCCGAGGAGCTCGGCCGGGTCTCGGGCGCAATCGGACTCTCCTACGTCGCCCACACCTCGCTCGGACTGATGCCCATCGTGAAGTTCGGAACGGAGGCCCAGAAGGAGAAGTGGGCCAAGCCGCTCGCACGCGGGGAAGGGATGGGTGCGTGGGCGCTCACTGAGCCGTCGTCCGGCTCCGACGCCAGCGACATGGACACGATGGCAGAGAAGGACGGCGACGAGTACGTCATCAACGGGACGAAGCAGTTCATCACGAACGCGAACGTCGCCAACTCCGTGCTCGTGAAGGCGGTCACCGACCCCGATGCCGGCTACGGCGGCATCTCCACGTTCATCGTCGACCCCGAGGAGGACGACGGGTTCGAAGTCGTCGAGGTGTGGGACAAGATGGGGCTGAACGCCTCGCCCACCTGTGAACTGAAGTTCGACGACCTCCGCGTGCCCGAGGACCGCCTGCTCGGCGAGGAGGGCGACGGCTGGGAGCAGACGAAGGCGACCCTCGACGGCGGCCGCATCTCCATCGCCGCCCTGTCGACGGGCTTAGCACAAGGGGCGTTCGAGGCGGCTCGCGACTACTCCACCGACCGCGAGCAGTTCGGCTCGCCGATCTCGAAGTTCGACGCCGTCCGCGACATGGTGGTCGACATGGACCGGAAAATCGAGCGCTCGCGGCTGCTCACTCAGAAGGCGGCGACGATGTACGACGCCGGCGAGGACGTGACCCGGATGTCCGCGCTCGCGAAGCTCGACGCCTCCGAGGCCGCCCGCGAGGTCGCAGAAGACGCCGTGCAGGTCCACGGCGGCTACGGCTACACGACGGACTTCGCGCCCCAGCGGTTCTACCGCGACGCGAAGCTGATGGAAATCGGCGAGGGGACGAGCGAGATTCAGCATCTCGTCATCGGTCGCGAACTCGGTCTGTAGGACCGACGGGACTTACTTTTCGACCGCCGACGGTCGGGTATGGGAACACCGCTCGACACGCGAACCGAACAGGCCGAGGAGGTCGTGGACCGACTCTACGCCGAGTATCCAGAGCCCACGATTTCGCTCAACTTCGACTCTCGGCTCGAACTGCTCGTCGCGGTCGTGCTCTCGGCGCAGTGTACCGACGAGCGCGTGAATCAGGTGACCGACGACCTCTTCGAGAAGTACGAGTCGGCCGAGGAGTTCGCCGCGGCGAGCGAAGAGCAGTTGGCCGATGACATCTACGGCATCACCTTCCACAACAGCAAGGGCGGCTACCTGAAGGGCATCGGTGAGCAGCTAATAGAAGACCACGGCGGCGAGGTGCCGGACACGATGTCGGCGCTGACTGACCTGCCCGGCGTCGGACGCAAGACCGCGAACGTCGTCCTCCAGCACGGCCACGACCTGACTGAAGGAATCGTCGTCGACACCCACGTCCAGCGCATCTCTCGGCGACTCGGTCTCACCGAGGAGGCGACGCCGGCGAAAATCGAACAGGAGCTGATGGAGCTGATTCCCGAGTCCGACTGGAAGGAGTGTACGCATCTGTTCATCGAGTTCGGCCGCGACACCTGCACGGCCCGCAGTCCGGACTGTGACGGCTGTCTGCTCGCGGATATCTGTCCCTCCGAACGGGGCGACTCGGACATCGACCTCGCGAGCGGCGAGCCGTGGTGAAGAACTGGCGCGACGTGCGCCCGCAGGTGCTCGGCGTCCCCCGCCGGGGCGAGGAGCTACTCGTCGAGTTCTACGAGGGGCCGGACGAACAGTTCTACCGGCCACTGGGCGGCGGTATCGAGTTCGGCGAATCGAGCGACGAGGCCGTCGCCCGGGAGTTCGAGGAAGAACTCGGGGAAGCTGTCGAACCGGGTCCGGTGCTCGGCACGATAGAAAATCAGTTCCGGTGGGCCGGCGAGTCGTTTCACGAGATGACTGTCGTCCGTGCGGTGTCGTTTCGCGACGAGACGGTCTACGAGCGCGACCGGCTCACCGTCACGGAGACGGATGGCTCGCGCCGACCGGCGACGTGGGAACGACTCGATTCGTTTGACGACGAGAAACCCCTTCTACCGGCCGGTATCGAGCGGCTACTGCAGGGCGAGGAGACGCACATCGTCTCGCCGGCTACAGGTATCG
Organism: Halosegnis longus; assembly: GCF_009663395.1. NCBI lineage: Archaea > Methanobacteriati > Methanobacteriota > Halobacteria > Halobacteriales > Natronomonadaceae > Halosegnis > Halosegnis longus. Next base: position 2,054,598 of record NZ_QKNW01000001.1, read on the forward strand.
AATCGCGTAGCGAGTGAGCCCGGTGAGCCAGGCGAGAATCCAGAAGAAGGTGTAGCCGAAGACGCCGATACGGAGGCGAGTGCGCCAGTGGTCCATCCGATCGCCGCCGATCTCACCGAGGAGCACGTCCTCGTCGTAGTCGTGATAGAGGTCGTGTTCCCACTTGGCCCGGAAGATGCGGACGATACCGGTGAACCCGAACGCGAGGAAGGCGTAGGCGGTGAGCCCGACGAACGCGTGGACGACGGCGTAGCCGCTGAACTGCGTGCTGTTGTTACCGAGGCCGAACAGGCGGGGAGCCATCCAGAGGAGCAGTGGAACCGTCGTGAGGGTGAGCCCGGTGACGATGTACTTCAGGTGCCACGTCAACACACCCCACGTGACCGGGTCGTTGTCGATCATGATCCACGCGCCGTAGAGGAAACACGGGAGACTCACAGTCACGGCGAGCGCGACGACAGTGGCGATAGTCCCGGTCGCGACCATACCGACACGAGGGGCGGGCCGCGCTTAAGCGGTCGCGTTCGAAATCCCGACAAGAGTTTACCAACCAAGGCCGAACGATGGGGCAATGAGTGACGCCCGTACCGACTCGGGCGAAGACACGGTCGAGTCGGCTATCCGGCGGGTCGACGAGGCGGAGTCGAACGACTCGCTTTCGACCGAGGAGCTGCGCGCGCAGGTCGAAGCCGAGTACGACTTCGACGACTTTACGCCGAGCGACATGGCGCGGATGTCCCCCGAGGAGTGGGACGCCGTCTTCGACCCCGACTCGTGGATTACGGGCGACGAACTGCTCGAGCGACTGGAGGCCGACCTCAAGAGCCGGGTCGCCTCTCGGGACGTGTTCGCGCGCATCGAACGGCTCGACACCCCCGACCGGCTGGTCGCCTACTCCGATGAGGGGTACGCGGTCGTCTACGCCGACGGGAGCATCGAGGGCGAGGGCACAGTGCTCCGGGACGTGAAGCCGTCGGTCGCGCTGTGTTCGATGGACGACTACACCGTCACGGAGCCCCCCGAGGACGCCGAGCTCCCGGAGCCGACGACGGTTCCGGAGGGGTCCGGCGAGTTCGGCAATCTGATGATGCAGCTCATCGCCGGCGCGATGTTCCTCTCGGGGCTCATCCTCGCGGGTGGGGCGGCCCTCTCCGGTGGCCTCGGTATCATCAGCGGCACCATCGGGCTGTTGTTCCTCGCCGGTGGCTTCCTCCTCTTTTTCACCGTGGCGAACGCGCGGCTCTCCGACCGGTTTCGCGCCGAGGAGTACCGAAATCGGCTGCGCGCGGTCGGCGTCGGCGAGGACGAACGCCCCGAGTTTCTCCCCGAGAGCGCGCGGGAGACGACCTCGCTGGAAGCGGACTCCGAGACGGACGACGACGCGACGGGCGACGCGGCCCACACCGGCGAGCAGCCGGCCTCAGAGACGGCAGAAACGGAGTCCAGTGAGTAAGGGCTGAACGCAGGAAAGCCGCCGGATGAGCCGGACCTTCGGAGAATTTATACGCGGACAGGCCCGATACTTCGACGTTCATGAATAGACGGCAGTTTCTGCGAACTGCGGGGGGTGCGACGGCCGCAGCGGGAGCGGTCGCCGCGTCCGGCACCGCAGCGGCGCAGTCACAACAACCGGACTTCGGCGGGTGGCTGGGCGGCGTCGACGGCGGGTACACGGACGCCCGCGGCGAAAGCGAGGTGACCGTTGAGGTCGGTGCATCCGGCAACGGCGGAAGCCTCGCCTTCTCGCCGGCCGGGCTGTGGGTCGACCCCGGCACCACGGTCATCTTCGAGTGGACCGGCGAGGGTGGCAACCACAACGTGGTCGCACAGGAAGGCCCGGCGGCGCTCGACAGCGGCGGAGCCGTCGGTGAAGCCGGCTACACGTACGAGTACACCTTCGAAGAAGGCGGTATCACGAAGTACGCGTGTGCCCCCCACCAGTCGCTCGGGATGGTCGGTGCTGTCGCCGTGGGCGGCGACGTGCCGACGGTCTCGACCGGCGGGGGCGGCGAGGCCGACCCCAAACACATGGGCGTGGCGATTCAGGCCCACTACGTCGGTATCGCAACGATTCTCGCCATCCTCGTGTCCATCATGTTCACGTTCTTCCAGCTGAAGTACGGTGAATCACCGAACGCGAGCGGAGGGACCTGACTATGAGCTCAGGCAACAACACCTACGGCGATATCCACCGATACGAGCCGGCACGCGAGTCCACCGCAGCAGCGATTGCGATCGTCCTGTTGACGGTGCTTGAAGTGCTGTTCATCGGGCTGTTCACCTACGGGCTTACGGCCGGTGGGTGGGGTCGGTCCGAGTTCGGAAACATGTTCCTCGGTGGCTTGCTGACGCTCACGCTCATCGATCTGGCGTTCATCCTCCTCCTCTACCGGAAGGAGTTCCTCCCGGACGTGATGATCGTCAAGAAGCGCCGTCGCAAGTGGGAGGACCTCTACATCCGCGAGGAGGATATGGACGGCGAGCAGCTCGGCGGTGACGCATGGGACAGCATCAAACGCGCAGTGTACCCCTACTACAAGAAATAACATGCCACTTGACGAAGACAAATATCCGATGGAATCCGGACGACGACGGTTCGTGAAAGGCGTCGTCGGCTCGGCCGCGCTCGCTGGCGTCGGGACCGGCTCGGCGATGGCGATTGGCGCGACGACAAGCTCCGGCGGTGTCGGGGGCGGGACGACGATGGCGATGGCCATCGAGAACACCGACGGACCGGCCCCGCGGGGGATGCCGATTATCCCGCTCACCATCGAGGACGGTGAGCTGCAGGGCATCTGGCCGGAGGTCAGCGAGGTGACCAAGGGCGGACAGACGGTGAACGTCGCGGAGACCGAACTGGGCGGCGTCACGTACTCCTCGGAGTGGTTCCAGTACTGTGGGGTCCAGACGTATCCGGGCACACAGCCGACGGCAGACCAGGACAACACGTTCCGCGTCGGTGCCAGTGCCGGCTACGAGTGGATGAGCGACCTCGAACCCGGCGAGCCGCTCACCGTCGACATGTTCGACGACTACGAGGAGTGGGGCAACGGCATCGGGCAAAGCGGCGTCGGGAAGCCGGCGACCGGCCGCTGGCGCTCCGAGGACGTCGACCAGACGATGCCGATTCAGGTGCTCCGCTCCACCCGCATCGAGGAGATGGCACAGGACAACGAGTTCCTGAGCGCCGCGACCGAACAGGGGTTCATCGCGTGGCTCAACAAGTGCACCCACTTCTGCTGTGTGCCGGGGTTCAAGCAGCTCGAAGGCGCGGCGAACTTCGGCGCGGAAAACCAGGTGTACTGTCAGTGCCACCAGTCGGTGTACGACCCGTTCAGTCCGGTCCAGACGACGTTCGTGGCACTTCCACGACCGGAGGAGTAACGTAGCTGGGATGAGTTTATGAACACACAGCCAAAGGGGCGACAATGAGTTTAGAACGAAAAGACGAACACGACCACAAAGGGTGGATGCAAGAGCGGGACCTGACCCCGGTCGAGTCCATCTACCTGACGGTTCTGATGTGGCTGGACAAGCGGCTCCGCATCGTTGATTACCTGGAGATTCTGGAGAATCTCTACTACAAGGTCAACATGCAGATGCCGAAGAGCCACACGGAACAGTACAACCTCGACAACAAGTTCTGGTACTGGTATCCGCTGTACGCGCTGGGGAGCTTCAGTACCATCGCGTACGTTGTCGCAGCAGTCTCCGGCGCGCTGCTCGGCTTCTACTACAGCCCGGCGGCCGCAGGTGCGTCCGGCTCACCGACCGTCGCGTACGAGCAGATCACCTTCATCATGACCGACCTGAACCTCGGATTCTTCCTCCGAAGTCTCCACCGCTGGTCGGCACAGGTGATGGTGGCGGCGGTGTTCCTCCACATGCTCCGCGTCTACTTCACGGGCGCGTACAAGGAGCCGCGGGAGCTGAACTGGATCATCGGCATCGTGCTCATCTCGCTGACGATGGTCTTCGGGTACACCGGATATCTGCTCCCGTGGGACCAGCTCGCCTTCTGGGCGGGACAGATCGGCGTCGAGATGGCGCTGTCGGTTCCGGTCGCCGGCGAGTGGGCAGCACAGTTGGTGTTCGGGGGATTCACGCTCACGCAGTCCACGCTGCAGCGGATGTACATCCTGCACGTGTTCTTCCTCCCGTTCATCGCGACCACCGTGATTGCGATTCACATCGGCATCGTCTGGATGCAGGGAATCGCGGAGCCACACTGATATGAGCGACACAAACGACGACAAGGACGTAGCCGCAGACGGCACCGGTATCGTCGCTCCCGACGACGAGACGCCAACGTGGCGCGAGCGGAAGGAGCGAACCGAGGGGCTCTCACGGCTCACGTACGAGTACTTCGAGCGTGCACGCCGCGAGGACCAAGACCTGCGCATCGAGTCCGACTACGTCGAGCGCGACGTGCTCGCGTTCCCGACGTGGCCCCACGAGATGGTCCGAAACCTCGCCTTGACGAGCTTCTTCGTCGGGATGATAATCTTCCTGTCGTCGGCGCTGCCGCCTCACATCGGCGCGCCGGCGAACTCGACGCAGACGCCGGCCGTGATTCTGCCAGACTGGTATCTCTACTGGTCGTTCGGCCTGCTCAAGCTGGGTCCGCTCAACCCCGAGCTGTCGCTGCTTGGCGGCTCGAAGCTGATGGCCGACCGCGCGTACGGCGTCGTCGCGAACATCGTCGTGGTCGGATTCATCTCCATCGTGCCGTTCCTCAACAAGGGGGCGGCACGTCGACCCGTCGAGCAGCCGTTCTGGGCGGCGCTGGGCGTCGGTGGCGTCGTGTTCGCGTTCACCATCTCGGCGCTGGCCGTCAAGAACCTCATCTCGATGAACAGCAATCTGCTGTTCGACCTGGCGTTCCTGCTCCCCATCGCGGCGACGTGTCTCTCGTACGCCGTGTTGAAGTCGATGCGGGAAGGGTACATGTTCGAGCTGAATCGTCGCTACTACCGGCTGCGACCCCCGAAGTAGACAAGACTCAAATCGCTTCGCCCCTTCTTTCTGCACATGAGTGAGGAACCCGACAGCGACGCCGCCGAGGGCGGCGGGCGCGACATCGCCGTCCCGATGGAGATGTACAAATCCATCACGGTGTTCTCGACGCTGTTTGCCGTCGCCTTCGTCCTGCTCGCGTTCGTGATGTTCGACGCGGCGACGCTCGACCGGAGCTTCGTGCGCGGGCTGGTGCAGGACGCCTTCGGCGCGGTCGGCGTCGGCGTCGGCGGCCAGCCGCTGACCATCGCGTTCGCGCTCGTCGGGTTCGCGTTCCTCACCACCGGATCGGGAATCTACATCCTCGGCTCGCGGTTTCGCGCCGAGGAGATGGGAAACGCTAAAAACGAGGCTGACGAAACATAGATAATGGCCGACGAATTTGCAAAAGGGTTCACGATATTCATCAGCGCCGGGCTGGCGTGGATGACGCTCGCCGGCTGGTACAACACGCCGAGCTTCGAGGGAACACAGCTGCTTGCGCCCAATCCGACCTCCGGACTGACGGTGTACACGCAGGTCGGACTGGTGGTCAAGGAGGCGATGTTGTGGTTCGCCATCCTGGGCTTCCTCACGTTCGTCGTCGTGATTCCGATCGCGCGGAAGGCACGCGACGCGTACGTCGGGGCACCGGAGATTCCGGAGTAATCCGGCAACCGGACGGCTTTTTCTCGTCGCCGTGAGACCAGGGCGTATGCAGCGACCGACGGTCGGCATCCTCGGCGATCAGACGGTAGCGACGGCCGTAACTGCCGCCGGCGGTGAGCCGCTCGCCGTCGACCCGACCGAGGTCGCCGTAACCGAGCCCGACGTCGTCGTCGCCGTCGGCGAGTCGGGCATGTTGACGGCTGCCGACATCGGTATCGAGTCGCCCGTCGTTCCCGTCGACGCTGGCTACCCGTACCGGTCGGTCGAACGCGGTTCGCTAGAGAGTGCACTCGCCGCGGTGTTTGAAGACCAACACGAGATAGCCGAGCTACCGGTCGCGACCGCGCGAACCCCACTCGGGGAGACACGGGCGCTCGCGGAGTTCATGCTGGTGACCGGCGAACCGGCACGCATCTCGGAGTACACGGTCGTGAGCCGCACAGAGCGGGTGGCGACGTTCCGTGCCGACGGAGTCGTTGTTGCGACGCCGGTCGGTTCCAACGGCTACACGCGCCGGGCGGACGGGCCGATTGTGGCCAACGGCGTCGACGCGTTCGCCGTCGTTCCGATCGCTCCGTTCTCGACGGACGAGGACATGTGGGTGGTGCCGACGGACGGACTGGAACTTCGCGTGGAGCGCGACGAGACGCCGGTGGAGCTGCTGGCCGACGACCGGACCACCGGCTCGGTCGTGCCCGGCGAGTCGGTCCGCGTGGGCGTCGAGTCGTCGCTTTCCGTCGCCGTCGTTCCGGAGTCGAGCGGTCGGTTTCGCTGACCGCTCCCCGATTGGAAAGGGCTTAATGTAGCCCGTACCGACCCTCGCGTATGGAGAATTTCGTGGCGTGGTTCGGGCCGGTGGACCAAATTCTGGCACAGAACGTGCTTTCTGCACCGCTGATTGCCTATCTGCTGCTCGGGCTGGTCGTGCTCAACATGCTGGGTCGCGCACTGGAGTACAGACAACACCAGTCACAGGCAGCGTCGGGCGACTGGCAGGACGTGACGCGACATCCGCTGCGCGTCGGGACGAACTTCCTGCTCGTGGTCGGTGCGTTCTACTACATGACCATCGCACACCACGGCGGGCTCGTGTTCTCGATGCTCGTCGCGACGGTGTTCGTGACCGACCTCTTCGAGTTCGAGTCCCGCCAGGTGGAGGTCCGCAACGACCGCGACCTCACGCCGCCGAAGGGTTCCGTGACGGCGTCCATCCTCATGCTCGCGTACATCCTCTTCCAGACGTTCTTCTTCGCTGTTGCGCCGTTCTGGAGTCAGGTCGTCTGAGCTCGCGCAATTTTTTGCCGACCGTCGCCCTCTCACGCTTTCTTCAGTCGTCGTCGAACGGCCAGTCGCCGGTGCGTTTCATCCCGGTCGCGAGGTCCTGGGCTTCGAGTTCCGCGGCGATGTCGGCCGTGTCACGCCGTTCGGTCGTCGTCGCGTCGCTCGCCAGTTCGACGGCCAACTCCGCGAGGACGATAGCCTGTTCCCGGAAATCCCGCGGAGCGAGCTTGTCGAGCGTGTCGGCGCGAGTGTGTCCCCAGCCGCGTCCCTCGTCGCCCGTCTCGGCGTAGACGTGGAGTCCCGGGACTCCTCGCTCCACGAACGGCCAGTGATCGCTGTGCGGGCCGTGGTGTGGGTTCGCGGTGAACGGCTGGTCGAGTCGGTCGCTCACCCGGTCGATGGCAGCATCGAGCGCGTCGAAGCCGTGGGTGTAGGCGGCGAGATTCCGCCCCTGGGCGACGCCGTCGAGATTAAACACCGCCTTCACCGTCTCGGGGTCGCGCTCGCCGGCGAGACAGCTGGAGCCGACGAGTCCAACCTCCTCCGCGCCGAAGCAGACGAACTCGACGCGCGTGTCAAGGTCGGCTTCGCGGTCGGCGAGCGCCCGCGCGAGTTCGACCACCATCGCCGTCCCCGCGCCGTTGTCCATCGCTCCCTCGGCGATATCGTGGGCGTCGACGTGACTGGTCACGAGTAGAGTTTCGTCCGTGTCCGGCCCGAGCGTCGCGTGGACGTTCTGACTCGTCGCGTCGCCCGTCTCGGCGCGCGTGGCGACGGTGACCTGCTCGCCCTCGTGTTCGCGGACGAGACGGCTCCCGGCCTCCTTCGAGATGCCGACGGCCGGTATCTCGCCCAGCGGCGCGTCGGCCGTTCCGACGCTTCCGGTCGGTGCGAGACACCCCTCGACGTGGTTCCGGAACAGGAACGCAGCCGCTCCGTGTTCGACGGCGTCGTAGTACTTCTCCCGGCGGTGGATGAGCCGGTCGTACCACGAGGGAACGTTGCTCGCACAAACGACGACCTTCCCATCGACGTCCGTCTGCTCGAAGTCCTCCGGCAGTCCGTAGCCCACATCGACGAGTTCGCCCGTCGTCTCCCCGGTCGGCGACCGAGGGAGCGCGAGACAGTCGAAATCGGTCTCGCCGGCCTGCACGCGGGAGTCGCTGCGTATCCACCCTTGGATGTCGAACTCATCTGTCCACGCGTCGTCGGCGAACTCCGCGAGCGCGTCGCGCGTCTCGCGGGCGGCCGTCGCCTCGCCGTCGGACCCGGCCATCCGGTTGCCGACGCCGACGAGCGATTCGAGATGGCTCCAGCCGACCTCGGAGGTGAACGTCTCACCAATCCACTGTGTCATACCACACCACCGTCGCCCGTGGCGTTAGTAGTTCCCATCGCTCGTGAACCAGCATCGCTTAGGGACTGCTTGCCGACCGTCGGATATGGCACACGAGGAGCTACCGTTCGACTTCGAGTTGCTGTGCGAGCTGACAGAGACTAACGGCGTTCCCGGCTACGAGGACCGGATTCGCGACATCGTCCGCAGAGAGCTGACCGACGAGGTCGACACGATAGAAAGCGACGGGATGGGGAACCTCGTCGCCACCGTCGAGGGGACCGGCGACCAGCACGTCGTCGTCGCGGCCCACATGGACGAAATCGGGTTCATGGTGCGACACGTTACCGACGACGGCTACCTCAAGCTCGACGCGCTCGGCGGATGGGACGCACGCGTGTTGAAGGCCCAGCGCGTCACCGTCCACACGGACGACGAGGACCTCACGGGCGTCATCGGTAGTCCACCGCCCCACACCCTCGACGAGAGCGACCGCGACGGCGACGACACGGTGGACGATGTCTACGTCGACCTCGGGCGCGACGGCGACGAGGTCGCGGACCTCGTGAGCATCGGTGACTTCGTGACGACCCAGCAGTCGACGACGCTGATGGGCGACCACGTCACGGGGAAGGCGCTCGACAATCGCGTGTCGGTGTTTGCCCTCATCGAGGCTGCCCGCCGGCTCGACTCGCCGACGGCGACGATTCACCTCGCGGCGACGGTCCAAGAGGAGGTCGGGCTGCGCGGCGCGCAGGCGCTCGGCGTCGACATCGACGCCGACGTGGCCTACGGGCTGGACACGACGGTCGCGAACGACGGGCCGAACTTCTCGAAGGAGGACCGCGTGACGGCCCTCGGTGACGGTGCCGGCATCAAGCTGAAAGACAGCTCCGCGATCACGAACCCGACTGTCCACCGGCGGCTGACGGCGCTCGCAGAAAAGCGAGAGATTCCACACCAGCCGGAGATTCTTCCCGCGGGCGGAACCGACACGGCGGGACTCCAGTTCGCCGGCGGTGCGACGCCGGCCGGGGCGATTTCGTTCCCGACGCGGTATCTCCACACGGTGACCGAGAGCATCCACGTCGAGGATATCGAGGCAGTCATCGACCTGCTGGTCGCCGCGCTGGAAACGGAAGACGGCTCTACCGACTACCGGCTGTAGCCGGGGCGAATCGAAGCGGAACCTTCAGGAGTGAGTGATTCTAACGCCGTGTATGAGCAGCGACGAGCGTTCCGTCAGTCGACGTGGCTTCCTGCGCGCCTCGACCGGCGCGGCGGCCGCGAGCGGGCTTGTCGGTACCGCAGCCGCACAGGAGGATGGCAACGAGACGGACAGCGGCTCCGGCGGCGGCGGTGACCTTCCGGGGGCGGGGACGACAGAAACCGTGGTCGTCGCGCCGGGCGGTGAGTTCGTCTACGAGCCGGCGGAGCTCCAGATTCTCCCGGGAACGACGGTGAACTTCGTGTGGGAAGGCGACGGCCACAACGTCGTTCCCGACTCCACTCCTGAGGGCGCGACGTGGGAAGGAAAAGGCGAGGCCGGCGTGCTCTTCGACTCCGGCACCGAGTACAGCCACACCTTCGAGACGCTCGGCACCTACGAGTACGTCTGTACGCCACACGAGAGCGTCGGCATGGTCGGCTCCATCGAGGTCGTCGAGGAAATTTCGACGCCGGAACCCGCGCAGGGACCACCGGAGATTCCCGACCCAGCGAAGGTGCTCGGACTCGCCGGCACCATCGGCATCGGCGCGACGCTCGGGCTCGCGTACTTCCTGATGCGCTTTGGCGGCGGCTACGACGAGGAGTAGCTACACGGAGTCGGGGCGGGTCGTAATCTCTAACTCGACCGACCGGCTCGTTCCCTCTAAGTCCTTCACCGCGCGGCGGACGACGCGTTCCGCCTCGGACTGTATCTTCGGTTTCGCCTTCTCGATGACCCAGTCCCACGAGACGAGCGACGGCAGCGGGATGACGCTCGTGTCCGCCGACTCGGGCGCGAACGCCGCCCGGAAGGTGACACGCGTCGCGTGCTCGCGGTCTTCCGGCGGGGTCGCGTCTCCCAGCTCCCAGTAGCCGTTGGCGTCGAGGTCCTTCGTCAGCTCCCACGCGATGCGGCTTGGCGAGTCGATGTCGGTGACCCGCGAGCGGGCCGTGTACGAGAGCTTCCACCACGAGAACGTGAGTTCGTACTCCGTCCCCTCGCTGCCGTCGCCGAACCCTTCGACGCTGTCGAGATGTTTGGAGTAGCGGGCGTAGTGCGTGAAGTCGATGAGGAAGTCGAACACCTCTGTTCTGGGCGCGTACACGACGGTCTGGAGTTCGACAGCGTCCACGGGCGAGATAGCAGACACAGCCTCCTAAACACTCCGGGGCGGCGCGACCGTGAGCTTCAGGCCCGTCGGCGCGTACCCTCGCGCATGAGCACCGACGCGGTCATCGTCGGCGGCGGAGTCGCGGGGCTGACAGCGGCCACCTACACCGCCCGCGCCGGCGTCGATACGACGGTCGTCACGGACGGCGAGTCGACGCTCGCTCGGAACGCACACTTGGAGAACGTCCCCGGCTTCCCCCTCGGGGTGAACGCGCGCACCTTCCTCGACCTCTGTGTCGAGGGCGCACAGGAGGCCGGCGCGACGTTCGAGGAAGGCCGAGTCACGCGGGTCGAGTCCACCGACGACGGGTTCACCGTCGAGACCGTCGACGGAGCCTCGTTCGCGGTCGATACCGTCATCGCGGCTTCGTGGTCCGACGCCTCGTACCTCGCCGATGTCGACGGAGTCGGCTTTCTCGACCGCGGGTCGAAGACCTTCGTCGACGCCGACGAGGCGGGACGAACCGGAGTGGACGGACTGTACGCGGCTGGTCGACTCGCCGAACAGCCACACCAGACGGTCGTCTGCGCCGGCCACGGCGCGACGGTCGCGCTCGCGCTCGTCCACGACGCCGACGTCCCCTACTACCACGACTGGGTGACGCCGGAGGGGTACTTCACCGAGCGCGACCGCCAGGTACCCCCTGGTTGCGTGGAAATTCCGGCCGACGAGCGCCGCGAGCGCGAGGCGCGCGCGAACGAGCGGATGCGCGAGGCGTTCACGGAGCCACGAGGGGAGGAACCGACGATGCACCCCTCCGTCGTCGCCGCCCGCGAGGACGACGGCGAACACTGATTAGCCCGCCCCACGGAGCCGAAATATGAGCGTACTCGCCGACACGAACGTCGTCCTCGGCGTCTCGGGGTCGATCGCCGCCGTCAAGACGGTGGAACTGGCCCACGAACTGCGACGCGAGGGCGCGAGCGTCAGAGCAGTCGTGACCGACAGCGCCCGCGGCATCATCCACCCGTGGGCACTGGAGTTCGCGACCGAACGCGAGGTCGTCACCGAGATTACCGGACGGGTCGAACACGTCGACCTGTTCGGCGCGGACGGGTGGGCAGACGTGTTCCTGCTCGCGCCCGCGACCGCGAACACCGTCGGAAAAATCGCCGCCGGTATCGACGACACGACCGTCACGACGTGTGCCACGACCGCCCTCGGCCAAGGGATACCGTTGGTCGTCGCGCCCGCGATGCACGAGCCGATGTACGACCACCCGGGCGTGCTCGACTCGCTCGACACCCTCGAATCGTGGGGCGTCACCTTCGTCGACCCACGTCTCGAAGAGGGGAAAGCCAAAATCGCGACCGAGGAGGCAATCGTGACCACGACGGCCCGCGTCGCCGGCGACTCCTCGCTCGCCGGCAGACACGTCGTCGTCACGAGCGGGCCGACAAGCGAGACAATCGACCCCGTCCGGGTGTTGACGAACCGCGCATCGGGGAAGACGGGGCGCGCACTCGCTCGGGCCTGTTACGTTCGCGGCGCGGACGTGACCCTGCTGCACGACGGTGCAGACGTGCCGTACGCGGATGTCGAGCGCGTCGAATCGGCCGCGGAGATGACCGAGGCGGCGGTCGAGGCGGTCGGTGCCGGTGCCGACGCGCTCGTCTCCGCGGCTGCAATCTCGGATTACACCATCGAGGCGAGCGACGAGAAGATTCGCTCCGGGGGGGAACTCACGCTCGAACTGGAGCCGACGCCGAAACTGCTCGATACGGTCCGTGCGAGCGCCCCCGACCTCACGATGGTCGGCTTCAAACTCGAAACCGAAGGCGACGACGAGCAGCTCGTCGCGACGGCGCGCGAGCAACTGGAGCGGGTCGGGCTCTCATTCGTCGTGGCGAACCGCGCAGACGCGCTCGCCGGCGACGAGACGCGCGTCATCATCGTGCGAGACGAGGCAACCACGACCTACACCGGGTCGAAAACGGCTGTCGCGAACGACATCGCCGGCGAACTCGCGACCGAACTCTGATTACAGCACCGCCGCGAGGACGACGGCCGCCGCCACCAGCACGACGAGCACGATACCCGAGCTGATTCCGGCCGCCAGCGGCACGCGGTCGCGGCCGACGGCTCGGCCCACGGCGCGGTCGGGTGCAGCGACGGCGCGCTGGACGCCGCCGGCGAGTCTGACGACGGCGCGGTCGGTCGCGGCGTACAGTTCGGTGACGCCGACGACGAGCGCGCGCGTCCCGTAGAAGCTGAGCGGGTTGTACAGCGAATCCACGTCGGGCACCTTTCCGAGCTTCGAGAGCGGCTTCTTCACGAGGACGAACCCGACGAGCCCCGCCACGGCGAGCGCGACGCCCTCGACGATGTGGTCGACGGTGTACGTCACGTAGACGTGGTCGACGACGGCTCCGTCAGTCACGTCGAACGGGAGGATGTTGAACAGCGAGCCGTCGGAGATGCCGAAGAACACACACAGTGCGGCGACGGTCACCAGCGCGACGGATTGGCCCCGATTAGCGTCTTTCACCTCGCCGTCGTACTCGCCGTGGAAGAAGGCGTAGTAGCCGAACTTGATGAACGACATGAAGGTGCCGACACCACCGACGAGCAGCAGTATCTCGAGGGTGTAGAAGTCGCCAATCACGAGCGGTCCCTTCTCAAAGGTGTAGTGGCTCCCGGAGATGACGATACCCTTGCTCACGAAGCCGTTGAAGCCGGGGAAGCCGGCGATCGACAGCGCGGCGATGGTGAACGCGCCGGCGGTGAGAGGCATCTGTCGGGCCAGCCCGCCGAGCTTCTTCAGACTCTCCTCGCCGGTGCGGTAGATGACGACGCCGGCGGTCATGAACAACAGCCCCTTGTAGAGGATGTGGTTGAACACGTGCGCGAACGCGCCCGCCTGTGCGAGCGCGGAGCCGATGCCGACACCAGCGACCATGTAGCCGACCTGCGACTGGATGTGATACGAGAGGAGCCGTCGCATGTCGTTTTGGAACAGCGCCATCGTCGCGCCGAAGACGGCCATCAGTCCGCCCATGTACGCGACGGCGACGTTCCCGTCGTCCGGGAAGACGCGGTACATCCCGTAGACGCCGGTCTTGGTCGTGTAAACGCACAGGAAGACGCTGGCCGCGATATGCGGGCGCGGGTAGGTGTCCGGCAGCCACGCGTGTAGGCCGATGAAGCCGACGTTGACACCGACACCGAGCGCGGCGAGCACGGGCGCGACGGAGCCGGCGAGTCCGGCCGTCTCGGGGCCACCGGGCACGCTCGCGAACAGGAAGGTACCCGTCTCGGCGAAGTGCCAGATGACGGCCCCGAGGAACAGGGTCCCGCCGATACCGTGGAGAATCGCGTACCGGAAGCCCGCACGGACGGCCTTGCCGCCGTAGTGCCAGACCAACAGCGTGCTGGTGACGGCCATCAGCTCCCAGAAGAAGATGAGCGTGAGCCAGTCGCCGCCGAAGACGGCTCCCAGACTGCTCGCCACGTAGCTGAGTGCGAACGCCGTCTGAATCGCCTCGGCGTCGCTGTAGTACGAGTAGAGCACGCCGGTCGCGCCGATGAACGCGAAGATGAGCCCCATCAGCGTCGAGAACGGGTCGACGTTGAAGATGACCGTCTCGAAGCCGAACAGGTCGAAGTTCGTGAAGTGTGCGCCCGAATCCACGAGCCACACGTACGGGACGACGGCGAAGGTCGCGACACCGGCGACCGCGTGGCCCACCTTTCGGCCGAGCAGCGGCAACAGCAGCGCAGCGAGGATGACCGGGACGAACGGCGGAACGATTGGCTCCATCAGAGCGCCACCCCCGTCACACCCTCGACGACGGCACGAACGATTTGGAGGAACACCGCGGCGTCGGGTACGACCCCGAGCGCGATGGAGCCGGCCGCGGCAAAGAGGATGGGCGCGAGCATGAGCCACGTCGACTCGCCGCCGCGCCAGCCGGCCGCGGTCCAGCCGTCGCCGTGACCGTGGCCGTCGTGGCCATCGTGTTCACTGTGTTCGCCGTGCTCGTCGTGTTCCTCTAGTTCGTGCCCGCCGTCGGTCGCCACGTCGCGGTCCCCACCGAACGGTGATTCGAGCACAGGCTTCGAGTTCCCGTCGTCGGGCGACTCGAAGAAGGCTGTGTAGACGACCGGCCAGAAGTACGCGATGTTGAGCACGCCGGAGACGAGCAGCGCGCCGGTAAACAGCAGCTGCCCCGACGAGACCGTCCCGACGAGGATGAAGTACTTGCTGACGAAGCCGGCGATGAGCGGAATCCCGGCCATCCCGAGCGAGGCGATACCGAATGCCGTCATCGTGAGGGGCATCCGCCGGCCGATACCGGCCATGTTGCTGATGTCGTCGGTGTGGGTCTCGACGTGGATGGCACCCGCACAGAAGAACAGGGTGAGCTTCATGAACGCGTGGGCGGGGATGTGGAGCAGTCCCCCGGCGAGCGCGTACGCGGCGGCGCGCTCGGGCGCGACGCTCACCCCGACTGCCAGCCCGAGCACGATGTACGAGAGCTGGCTCACCGTCGAGAAGGCGAGCCGGCGCTTGAGGTTGTCCTGACGGAGCGCGATAACGCTCGAAATCAGGAGGGTCGCCGCGGCGACGAACGCGAGGACAATGCCGAGTCCGAGGTCGGCGACGGCGTCGGGACCGAACACGTCGAGGGTGACGCGAGCGATACCGAAGACGCCGGACTTGACGACCGCGACCGCGTGGAGCAGTCCCGAGACGGGCGTCGGTGCGACCATCGCGTCGGGGAGCCACGAGTGGAGCGGCATCAGCGCGGCCTTCACGCCGAAGCCGACGACGAGCAGGCCGAAGGCGGCGCTCGCGAGCGTCGGGTCGGCCGTCGCGAGGTCGGCAATGCCACCGGGGGTGAACGTGGTCGTGTCGGTGAGCACGTAGACGAGCACCGTCCCCGCCAGGACGGCGACGCCACCCCCGAAGGTGTAGGTGAGGTACTTGCGCCCGGCGGCACGCGCCTCCTTCGTCTGGTCGTGCGTGACGAGCGGATAGGTCGCGACGGTCAACAGCTCGTAGAAGACGAACAGCACGAGCAGATTCCCGGCGAAGGCGATGCCGATTGCCGCCGAAACGCTCCCCGCGAAGGAAGCGAAGTAGCGGGTCTGGTGGCCCTCGTCGAGGCCGCGCATGTAGCCCATGCTGTAGAAGCTGGTCACGACCCACAGCAGGCTCGCGAGCAGGCCAAACAGCAGGCCGAGCGCGTCGGCTTCGAGCACGAAGTTCACGCCCGGCACGAACGTCCCGAGGTCGGTGACGTACACGTCGCCGCCGAGAACGGCGGGCACCATGCTGGCGACGAGTCCGAACTTCGTCACGGCCGCGGTGACGGTCCACGCCTCGCGGAGATTCGGCCGTCCGCGGGAGGCGAGAATCGGCGCGACCGCGACGGCCGAGACGAGCACTGCAAGCAGCGGTCTGAGAGATGTAATTTCGGTCATGAGAGAAGCCCCTCCATCGTTGGTTCGAGCAGGTCACCGTAGCCGGCGGCGACGGCACCGAGCGCGACGGCGACGACGGCCGCAGCGACCACCGTCGCCCGCATCCCGACCGAGACGACCGGGGCGGGTTCGTCGTCCTCGCCACCGTCGGTCGCCGTCGGAGCGAGCCCGCTCGTCTCCGTCGGGTCGCGGAAGTAGATGCGCTCGACCACCCGGGCGAAGTACGCGAGCGTGAGCAGCGTGCTCGCGAAGATGACGACGACGAGCGGCCACGCGCCGGCCTCGACAGCGCCGAGCGCGATGTACCACTTGCCGACGAAGCCGACGGCCGGCGGGACGCCGACCATCGCGACGGCGAGCACGCTGAACGCCGCCGCGCCGACCGGCGACCGCTTCGCGAGGCCGGCGTACTCGTCGACGGTGCGAGCGCCCGTCGCGTCGTTCACGAGCCCGACGGTCAGGAATAGGCCACCCTTCATGATGGCGTGGCCGACGAGATGGATTGCCGCGCCGGTGAGCGCGACGACGTTGCCGACGGCGACGGCCCCGACGATGAGTCCGAACTGCGAGACGGACGAGTACGCGAGCATCCGTTTCAGCTCGCTCTGTGAGACGGCGAGTAAGCTCCCGACGACGATACTGACGACCGCACCCGCCGCGAGGACGGTGCTCGCAAGCGGCGTCTCAGCGAGGAACGCCGTCCCGAAGACGGTGAACACGATGCGAATCAGCGCGTACGCGGCGACCGTCGAGACGAGCGCCGAGATGAACGCGCTCACGGAGTCGGGCGCACCGGCGTAGGCGGCCGGCTGCCACGTGTGCAGCGGGAAGACGGCGATCTTGACGAACAAGCCGACGACGAGCAGACCGAACGCGGCGAGCACGAGCGGCGAGCCGTAGCCCACCTCGGCCAACTGCGTCGCGAGGTCGCCCATGTTGAGCGTCCCGGTCGCGATGTACGCGAAGCCAATCCCGAGCAGGAACAGCGACGCGCCGACGGTGCCGACGAGCAGATACTTCAGCGCGGCAATCGCGGAGCGGCCGCCGTCGCCGCTCGCGACGAGCGCGTACGCCGTCAGCCCCGTAATCTCGAGGAAGACGTACATATTGAAGATGTCGCCGGTGATGGACATCCCCGACAGTCCCGCCACGAGGAGGAGGTAGATGACGTAGAAGGCGTTCGAGCGCGGGCCGGCCCGCCGCGCGTACGCGAGCACGCCGAGTGAGACGACGGCCACGAGCAGCGCTATCGTCGCCGAAAGGCCGTCCACGATGAGTTCGATACCGATGGGGACGGTGAAGCCGCCGACGACGTAGCGAATTGCCTCGCTCCCGAGCACGTCCGCCAGCAGCGTTCCCGCGATGGCGGTCTGGACGGCGAGGGTGAGTACTGCGACGGCCCAGCCGACGCGGTCGCGGGCGAGTCCCGCAAGTAGCGCGATGACGGAACCGAACACCGGGAACGCAACTAAAAGCGGCGCGAGGTCACTCATCGGCCTGCACCTCCCGGAGGGTTTCCTCGTTGAGCGTCCCGTACTCGTCGTAGATGCGCACGATGAGTCCCAACGCGACCGCGGTGAGACTCACCCCGACGACGATGGCCGTCAGGATGAGGACGTGCGGCAGCGGCGAGACGTACGGTGCTGGCGCGGTCAACAGCGGCGGACTCGCGCCGGTGATGAACGCGGCCGCGATGAAAAACAGGAAGATGCCCGTCTGGAAGACGTTCATCCCGATGACCTTCTTGACGAGATTCCGGCTCCCGATGAGCGTGTAAGTCCCGATGCCCAACAGCAGGAACGCCGCCAGGTAGTAGAGCCGGTCGGCGAGCGCCTCGATTCCCGTCATTGGTCCACCTCCGCCTCGTCGGTCGACCCGGAGGCGATGACGAAGAACAGTCCCGTCACGACGCCGGCGACGATGAGTCCGATTGCCAACTCGACGAACTCCATCCCGTACTTCGCGGCCTTGTAGATGGGGTACACGTCGTACTCGAGGAAGGCTCCCCCGAGTAGAATCGAGCCGATGCCCGCGAGGAAGAAGGCTAACACGCCCAATCCGACGAGTCCGACCGGAATCGTCGTCCCAATCCAGTCGCGTGTCGTCTCGATGCCGAACGCGATACCGAGCATGAGGACGACGGTCCCGACGATGACGCCGCCTTGGAACCCACCACCGGAGGAATCTGCTCCGTGGAACATCACGAACAGTCCGAGCGTGAACACGAACGGCGTGATGACCCGGACGGTCGTCATGATGATGGGACTCTCGACGTAGGGGGCCTGTGGCTCCTCGACCGAGTCGGCGCTCATCCTAACACCTCCCGTCTGAGGACGACGATGAGCCCGATGCCGGCCGAGTAGACCACCACGGCCTCACCGAAGGTATCGAAGCCACGATACGAGGCGAGCACTGCGGTCACGGCGTTCTTGACCTGTGACTCCTCGTAGGCGTTCTCCAGATAGTAGTTCGTCACCTCGTCGGTGGCGACGGCGGAGTCGCTGGCACCGACGGCCGGGAGCGCGAACAGCGTCGCCGACAGCGAGACGACGAGCAGCACCGACACCGCGAGCGCGGGGACGTTCACCCGCTCGAAGGTGCGGTCGTCTGGCGGGCGGGTCGTCTTCGCGATAGTGAGCAACAGCAGGACGGTCATGACGCCGGCACCGACAGACGCCTCGGTCAGCCCCACGTCGGGGGCCCGCAGGAACACCCAGATGATGGCGATACCGAGACTGTACGCGCCGAAGGCGATAATCGCGGCGAGCACGTCGCGCAACAGCGCGGTCGCGACCGCACAACAGAGGATGAACACCAGGAGCGCGGCTTCGACGGGCGTAATCACGCCTCATCCCCCTCCTCGTCGGTCGTCCACGGCTCGATACCCTGTTCGGCTGCCGCACGCACGATTGCGTGTGCGGCGGTTGGATTGGTGATGAACATAAACAACAGGAGCAGCACGGTCTTGACCGTCGTCATGGTCCCGTCGAACGCGAGCGCGACCGCCCCGAGCGTCAGCAGTGCCCCGAGCGTCTCGCTCTTCGAGGTACTGTGTGCGCGGGTGTAGAGGTCGGGGAGTCTGATGAGTCCGACGACGGCGACGACGGCGAAGAAGACGCCACCGAGTGCCAATAGGAGGATGGCAATCTCGCGGGGCGTCACAACACACCACCCCGCTCGACGGTGAACTTCGAGATGGAGATGCTCAACAGGAAGTTGAGGAGGGCGTACACGAGCGCGATGTCGAGCGCGCCCGGCTCACCGATGGCCGCAGCCAGCAGCGCGATGACGATGACGACGTTCGAGCCGACGACGTTGACCGCGATGACGCGGTCGGGCATCGTCGGGCCGCGGACGACGCGATAGAGGCCACCCAGCGAGGCGACGGTGAACGCCGCGGCGGTCACGAGCAAAATATCCATGGTGAGTGTCATCGCTCGACCGCCTCGTCGCTCTCTCGGCTCTCTTCGCTCGCCTCGTCGGTGCCGCGACGCTCCAGCGGGCTCGGAATCCGGGACGCGGCTCGGCCGTAGAAGACGAACCGGACGGCGCGTTCGAGCGAGCCGCCCAGCAGCCCGGCCTTCGAGTCCCTCGTGAGCGCGTGGACGGTGAAGTGTCGCCGGGTCACGTCGACGGTGACGGTGCCGGGCGTCAGCGTGATGCTGTTGGCGAGTGTCGTCACCGGGAGCGCGGACCAGACGGCGGCGTCGAACTCAACCACTTCGGGGTCGATCGGCAGGTCCGGGTGGAGCACGACGTACGCAATCTTGAGGTTCGCGACGACGACCTCCCAGAGGAGATACGGGATGTACAACAGCAGCCGACCGACGCGGCCAGCAGTCTGTGTCGGCTGTATCGGCGTCGTCAGCGAGATTCCCCACAGCGCCGTTGCGACGACGAGCCCGGAGATCGTGCCCGTCGCGAGTTCGAACGGCGCGAGCGAGCCGGCGAGCAGCAGATAAAACAGGGTCGAAATCGTCGCGAGGCCGAGAAACTGTGCGATAGTGCCCCGGCGGACGAGCAGGGTTCCGCGCCGCGGGCGCGCGACGGCCGCTTCCTCCACCTCGAAGCCGGCGCGGCGGAGTTCGTTCTCGATAGGCGGCAACAGCGGCGTCGTTCCGAGCGGGTCGAAGTCGGGGTCGAACACCACGACGTCGATGCCGTGTGTCCGGGCGTACTCCGCGAGCACGTCGGCGTAGTCGCTCGGGCTGAACAGATACTCGCGGGTCCCGACGAGCGAGGTGTACACCTCGACTGCCGCCTCGGTGTCGGCACCGAGGTCCTCGTCCGCCCACGCCTCGACGCGGTCGAGCAGCGAGCGGGCGTGTTCCGCCTCACCGGTGCCCTCGTCGAACGAGAGGCGTTTCGAGAGCGGGTAGACGAACCGAAGCGTCACCGACTCGCCGGTCTCGGCGGCGCGGTCGGTCGCCTGTTCGACGGCGTATCTGACCGTGTTCCGGACGCTGCGGGACTCGGAGACCGGGACGAGATACCCCGTCCCGGTCACCGGTACCACCCGGACGACTGCAGGTCGGAACGGCCGGTAGTGCGTGCCATCGTTCTCGTGGAGCGATTGAGTCCCACGTGGTAAAGCGCTTGCTTTCGCCGCGCTACCGGCGTCGATTTTCCGCCGCAAGCTGGACGAACGCCCACGGTTTCGGCCGTTCGCGCTACCGGTGTCCAGTCGGCGCGCGGCGGCCGCCTCGCGGTCGAACTACACCGATTCACAGCCTTTTACCCCACCGCTCTCTCACGCGGACCATGGACCAACTCGCCGAGTCGCTCCACGACGCACCCATCATCGAGAAGGACGGTTACCACTACTTCGTCCACCCGATCTCCGACGGCGTCCCGATGCTGGAGCCGTCGCTCCTGCGTGAAATCGTCATCCGCATCATCCGGAAGGCGAACCTGGAAGACGTGGACAAAATCGTCACGCCCGCGGCGATGGGTATCCACATCTCCACTGCGGTCTCCCTGATGACAGACATCCCGCTCGTCGTCATCCGGAAACGCGAGTACGGACTCGACGGCGAGAAGCCGCTCTTCCAACAGACCGGCTACTCCGAGTCGCAGATGTACATCAACGACGTGGACGCCGGCGACAGCGTGCTCGTGCTCGACGACGTGCTCTCGACGGGCGGCACGCTCGCGGCTATCTGCGGTGCCCTCGACGACATCGACGCCGAGATTCAGGACGTGGTGGCCGTCATCAAAAAGGTGGGCGGCGAGAACAAGGTCGACGAGTCGCCGTACCACGTCAAGACGCTCATCAACGTCGACGTGGTGGACGGCGAGGTCGTCATCGTCGACAAGGACGGCGACGACTGATTCGCGACGCGGCTTCTGGTTCGCGTTCGAGACTGGGGGCCGCGGGAAAATCGACAGCAGAGAAAACAGACGAGCGATTTAGGCTTCGATGCCGTCGAACTTCTCCAGGTCGATAGTCTCCTCCAAGAGGAGGTCCGTCTGGTCGGATACGTCGACCTGTTCGCGCGCGAGCTGTTTGAGCTTCGACTGCGGGGCGAGGTCGCCGATGAGAACGCCGCCGACGACCCTCCCGTCTTTGAGCGCGACGCGCCGCCACTCGCTGTCGGAGTACTTCTTCTCCACGTCGTCGTCGCCGAGCGTCGGGTGGCCGAAGGAGAGGAACGGGAAATCAAAGTGCGTAATCGAGTACGAGGAGACCCACTCGAAGGTCTCGGACGGCTCGCCCCACCCGCTGAGCATGTTCTGGGCGGCGACGGAGCCTTGCTCTTTTGCCGACCCCCACGCGCCGTTCTGTGCGCGCTCGCCGAGCAACACGTCGTGGAACTGCGTGATGTCGCCCGCGGCGTACACGTCCTCGACGTTCGTCTGCATGTGCTCGTCCGTGACGATTCCCCAGTCGAGTTCGATGTCGGTGTCGCGCAGGAACTCCGTGTTGAAATCCAGCCCGATTGCCGCGCCGACGAAGTCGGCGTCGAAGCGCTCGCCGTTCGGGTCGACGGCGGCGGTGACGTGGCCGTCGTCGTCCGTCTCGAAGTGGTCGACGCCGGAGTCGAACACCGGCGTGACGTTCTTCTCCCGCAGAGCGTCGTGGATAATCTCGGCGCCGTCCGGGGAGAGCGCGTAGCGCCACCAGCACTCGCCGCGCATGAGGTAGTTCGCCTCCACGCCCTGTGCGCCACAGATGGCCGCGAGGTCGATGCCGAGCAGCCCGGCACCGACGATGACGCCGTTGTCGGCCGCCTCGGCACCCTCCTTGATTGCCCGGGCGTCCTCGAAGGTCCAGAAGTGTTCGATACCCTCGGCGTCGGAGTTGTCGACCGGAAGCTGGGTCGGCGTCCCGCCCGTCGCGACGAGCAGCTTGTCGTACTCGTAGCTCTCCCCGGAGTGGGTCTCGACGCTGTGGCCCTCGGTGTCGACGGTCGTGACGTGGGTGTTCAACTGGAGGTCGATACCCCGCTCGTCGTACCAGTCGGGGCTGTGAATGGAGATGGGCGCCTCCGGCATCCGGCCTTTTGCGTACTCCTTGATGAGAATACGATTGTACAGCGCCTCTCCCTCGTCGGTGATGACGGTGATGTCCGCGTCGGGCTCTGCGTCGTGCAGTGTCTCCGCCGCGGAACTGCCGGCGATACCGTCGCCGATGATGACGTACGACGAACTCATACACGTTCTTCGACCGCCCCCACTAAAGGGAATTGCTATCTCCCCGTGTCACACGCGCCGGCGTCTGTCGCCGCTGGATTCAAACAGACGCGAGACCAAACGAGGGTATGAAACTCCGACAGAACGTCCGCCACTGGGCCGCCAAGAAGGCACTCACGACACCCATCGTCGGCGAGAAGGCACGCGCGAAGCTCGTCGATTTACACACCAGTATCTTCCTCGATAAGACGGACGAGTCCAACCGCGACGAGCGGGAAGCCCACCTCGATGACTTCTTCGCCGCCACGATGGACACCTACGTCGCTGCCCTCGACGCCGGCTTCACCGAGGCCGAGGCGCGCGAGGTCACCCACATCCAGGCGAACTTCGACTTCTTCAACCACGGCTGGGCGGAGATGATGGAGTTCCCGGGCGACGAACTGGAGGAACACTACCGCCGCTACGAGTCGTTCTTCGTCGCCCACAACATCACCATCGACGACCCGCTCGGCGACTTCCGACCGGTCGGCGGCATCGCCGATGCACCCGCCACGCCCGACGCGATGGAGGAGGGCGCGTTCGAGAACGCGGTCGCCGGCTTCGCCGACGACGTGTATCTGGACGACGGCGAACAGATTCACAAGGGCGGCGACACCGAAGAGCCGGAGGACGTGTCGCTGGAGCAGTCGCCGGGCGTCTCCGACGAGGACGCACCCGCCGACGACTGAGACGGTCTACTCCTCTAACAGCGCGTCAGCCGCCGCGTACCCCGCCTCGATACCCCCGTTGAGCGACCGTTCGGGGTACTGTGCACGCGAGGCCATCCCCGCGTAGTAGATGCCGTCGGCGATGTCGCCACCGAGGTCGTAGGGAACCACCATGTCGAGGTAGCCGCGCTCGTAGATTGGTGCGGTGCGGGGGTTGCGCGCAATCTCCATCCAGTTCACCGAGTCGCGGTCGAATTCCGGGAACATCTCTTCGATGCCACCGAGCCAGCGGTCGCGAACCTCCTCGTCCGAAAGCTGCCACAGCTCCTCGTCCTGACTCTGGATGTAGCTCGCACAGTAGAGCAGGTGTTCGCCGCCGTAGCGCTCGGGCGAGACGAAGTTCGTGTGCTCGATCAGCGCGCCGAAGGGTGCCTCGTCGGCGATGTTGAGCCAGTAGGTGTCGGTCACCGACTCGTCCATTCCGACGACGGCACATACCGACCCCTGGAACTCGATGTCGCACTCGTAGCCGGTCCAGCGTTCGAGCAGGTGGGGCATCGTCGTGACCACCACGTCGTCGACGGCGTGTTCGGTCGTCGTCCCGTCCTGCTCGACACTGAGGGAGCTGACGGACTCATCGAAGTCGATATCCTGAACGCGCGCACCGGTCTCGACGTTCTCGCGGCCGACCGCCTCGACGAGCGCGTCCACGAGCACGGCGAAGCTGCCGTCGAAGTAGCCGAGCTTCTCGCCTTTCAGCAGGTCGCGCTCGCCGCGAAACTGGATGCGACCGAGCAGCCACGCCGCGGACACGTCCTCCTTGCGCGAGCCGAACTTCGCGCGAAGCAGCGGCTCGAAGAAGAAGTCGTAGACGCCCTGCGTCGTGTGTTCGAGCAGGAACTCCTTGATGGGGACGTGCTCGTAGGCCTCCAGTTCGTCGTAGCTGTCGAAGCTGGGGATGCCGCCGCGCACGTCGACCCCGAGGGTGAGCATACCGAGTCGGAACTTATCGTAGAAGCTCAGATGCGGATAGGCGGCGATCTCCCACGCCGTGTTCAGCGGATGGACGACGCCGTCGACGTAGTAGGAGTCGTGGCCCCACAGCCACTCCAGTCGGTCCTCGACGCCCAACTCCTCCGCGAGGTCGACGATGGTCTCCTCCGTAGCGGAGAGGTGGTGGTAGTACGCCTCGATGGGGTCCCCCTCGGTCTCGTAGGTGGCCGCCAGCCCGCCGACGGTGTCGGACGCCTCGAAGACGGTCGGGTCGTGGCCGGCCTGCTGGAGGCGGTACGCCGCGGCGAGTCCGGCGATACCACCGCCGACGACAGCAATCATACCCATACTTCGGAGTCTGTGGTATGGGTCTTTCCATCGGTCTGACGGCCGTGGCTTGAAACTCTTATACCGCTGGCTGTGTGACTGCGGAGATATGAGCACCGACGAGAGCGCCGAGGGCGACAGAGAGCTACCAGAGGAGTTCTACAGCGAGGAGCGCTGGAACAACTGGCTCACCCGCCTCGAAGACGAGGATATCGACCCCGAAAACGAGGACTCCGCTCGGCTCCTGTTGAACCTACAGGACGACGCCGCCATCGCCGTCGCGAAGATCATCACCGCCTACCGCGACGACCTCCTCGACGAAGACGAAGCCCTCGACGAACTCGAAGCGTTCGCCGCCGTCGTCCTCGACGACGTGGCAATCGACGACGAGGACAAGGCGATGCTCGTCGACTCCGTCCAGATGGCGCTCCACTGTGTCGCCGCCTCCGCCGAGGCGTTCGTCGTCAGCGGCACCCCAGAGGAGGGAACCGTCGCGGCCAACATCCAGGCGGCCGTCGACGCCGAGGCCGACGAGGAGTTCGACACCGCGTTCAACTACTGCGCGCAGGCCGGCACGCTCGTCATCGACGGCACCGACACCGACGTGAGCAGCATCGCCGCCGACCTCGAGTACGGCTACGTCGCCGAGTGGGTCAACGGCCTCGACTCCCTGCAGGACGCGCTCTCGGACCCCGAGCTCGTCGAGGAAGCCTGAGCCGGTCGCCGTTCTCCCGACGACTCACCCCACGACGCTTATACGTCCGTGTCGCGAACCAGTACCAACTGTATGTTCCGGGATGATACACGCGGCCAGTCGGTGCAGGTCGGCGTTATCATCCTCTTTTCATTCGCGATTATCGCGTTTACCTCCTATCAGGCCGTCATCGTCCCACAGCAGAACCAACAGGTCGAGTTTGACCACAATCAGGCAGTCCAGCGCGACATCGTCGACACGCGCAACACCATCGTCCGTGCCGCCAACGCGGGCGAGAACGGCGCATCCTCAATCCAACTCGGCGAGAACTTCCCCGCCCGCATCTTCGCACTCAACGCTCCGTCGGCGAACGGTCGGTTCGCGACGACCGACCGCGGCGATATCACGGTGACCAACAGCGACGGCAACGTCTGTCCCGGTCCCGACCAGACGGTTCGCGCGAGCTACACGCCCAACTACAGCTACTACAACAACGCGCCGACGACGAAGTACGAGAACACGTTCGTGTTCAACGAGTTCGACGACGGGACCGAACGCGTCGAAACACGCGCCCGATTGCTGTTCGGGGAAGACGATGCCAGTACCACAGGCGTCGTGAATCTCGTCGCGCTGTTCGGTGACACCCAACAGTCGGGCACCGAGTCGATTTCCGTCGACCTCTACAGCGGAACGACGAGTAGCCAGACCGTCACCGACCCCGTAGTCACGCTCCCGACGAGTGCGGAGGCACCGACGTGGGCCGAAGCCCTCGGCTACGAATCGGTGTCCGACCTCGAGAGCGCGCCCGGCGTTGACGGTCTCTCGGTCGCGAGCGGCGAGGTAACCATCGACCTCGCCGGCGACTACGACATCGTCTGTACGGAAGTCGGGATGGATTCGACGCCGCCGAGCGGGCTCGCCGCTATCGCACCGATTCCGGGTGGTGGCGGTGGTGGAGGCGGCGGTGGTGGCGGTGGTGGCAACAATCCACTTCCTGAGAATGCGGTTGCATTTGATGATGCAAACACGAACGGCCAGTACGATTCCGACGAGACAACGTATGAAGAGTCCGACTTCGACGGAAATGCCAATACTGGACCGAATGGTGACTTTAGTGGTGAGAATATTGTCCTTAGAAAAGATATCTCCGTCAGTAAAATTGATATGTCGGCTGTATCGCTCACCGCAAATGATGTCAGTATTGATGCCACTAATGCTGGTTTAAATATTGGCGTTGATGAAACACTAAATCTCGCTGGCTCCACACTGACATCTGCATCAGGAAAACAAACCACGCTCAGCGGAGGATCAGCCGATATTTCAGGCGCAACGATTGACTCTGGATCTGGGGTGAAAATAGAACCATCTGGAGAGGTGGATGCCACTGGAGCAACAATTACGTCTGCTCAGGGGAAACAGATAACACTCACTGGCGGACCGATTGACACCTCCGGTGCGACGATTGAATCGGGGTCTGGAGTGAAGGTTAAGTCGTCACAGTCTGTTGATGTCTCGGATGCGAGAATTACGTCTGCTCGGGGGAAACAGATATCTCTGACCGGGCAATCTCTAACCGGTCAAAATGCCGAGATAATCTCTGGATCTGACCTAAAACTCTCGACAAGTCGTGGAATGGACCTCCGCAGTGCAACACTGGAAGTGGCAAACGGTAAAAGTATGAACCTCAACGCGAATCAGAATCGCCTGGGATTCAGTATCGATATCGGCGATGCAAAACTCATCTCACAAAAACAGATATCGGCCTCCGCAAAGGGTGGGTCGCTTCAGTTCAACACCGCTTCCAGTACCGGCCCCGGAACGCGAATTGTCAACCCAAATAATAACATGGGGCAGTTCCTGATTCTTCAAGAAGGGGACAAAGAGCCAGAAAATGGAAGCCCAGAAAAGGGAAGCATAATTGTCCAATAATTAAAAATAATTTATGCATATTTAGATATAGAATCTAAACCGTTGACTCCATGTATAGGCATTTTAGCTTACTTCAGAACACATCCGGTAGTTACTCTATAAGATATCTTGTTAGTAGATTCTACGAATATTGCATGCGCGTCTTCCGGAGTCTGTCCCCACCGAAACTTGTTTTATACAAGTAGGATAAATAACCGCGTGTACGACCGCGCTCAGTCGTCTGTCATTGGCCCGGTCCTCCTCGTGGGGGTGTTCGTCACGGTCGGCGTAGTCGCCGGTGGTGCGGTCGTCTCCAACGTCGCCGACCAGACGACGGGCGTCGAAGCAAATCTCGCCGCCGAAATCGAAGACGGTGAACTGCGGCTCACGCACATGGGCGGAGATACCATCGCAGCCGACAGACTTCACCTGCTGATACGCGACGGCTCGACGACGCGCGTTGCGTTCACCGACGGTCGATTATCCGGCGGGGACGATATCTACGGGCCCGGGGATGTGTGGCGTGGAGACCTCAGCGATTACGACATCTCGACGGACGGGCCAGACTCCGGACTCTCAGTCCGATTGCTTACCAACGACGGCGACGTGGTTGATTCCGTTTCGACCATCGAGGAAATCGTCTCGACACGGACGCCCGCGACGTACGCTCCCGGTGGCACATCCACCGCGACGCCAACCGCAACCCCGACACCAGAGTCTACTCCCACGCCAACGCCGACCCCGAGCGTCGCAG
The DNA here is from genome assembly GCF_009663395.1 of Halosegnis longus. Lineage (NCBI taxonomy): Archaea > Methanobacteriati > Methanobacteriota > Halobacteria > Halobacteriales > Natronomonadaceae > Halosegnis > Halosegnis longus. The sequence goes on from NZ_QKNW01000001.1 coordinate 2,082,703, forward strand.
AGCGCGTCGAGTTCTCCAGTGTCGGAACCGAAGATGAAGAACTCGAACTCTGTATCCGACTCAGCTCACCTCCATCCGCCGCTGTCGAAACAGCAAGCGTCACCGAGTTGGATGAAGACGATGAAAACGATGAGGAGGACGACGAAGGTGACGACCAGCGAATGGACCTTGACCCCGGTGAGGTGGAGTGTCTCGACTTCGAGGATACGGAAATCGAGGATGAGACAGTCGAGCGGGTCACCGACCGAGACGATGCGACGCACGTCGTGACACTGCAGTACGACGACGATTCCGAATCGACGTACTACCTGCGTATCAGCGAAGACGACGATGACGACGATGACGACGATGACGACGATGACGACGATGACGACGATGACGACGATGACGACGACTAATCTGATTTTCGACTACTGACGAACTCGCCGTCGTCAGACCCTTATAGCTGCTCTCCGAGCGAGTGGTATGACCGATGTCGGAATCGACGCGGCGGAGATATGGACCGGCAAGCTCAAATTGGACTTAGCGGAGACGTTCGCGCCCGAGAAGGGCGACGACCCCGGCAAGTACACGAAGGGACTCGGCCTATACGAGTCCTCGTTCCCGGACACGTACGAGGATATCGTCACGATGGGGGCCAACGCCTGCAAGCGGCTGATGGAGCGCAACGACCTCGAGCCCGATGATATCGGGCGTATCGACGTGGCGACGGAGTCGTCGTTCGATAACTCCAAGCCGATTTCGACGTACATCGCAGGCTGTCTCGAACAGACCTTCGACGGCGACTTCCACCACGCCAACAAGGGCGAACGGAAGTTCGCGTGTGTCGCAGGGACACAGGCCATCGACGACGCGTACAACTGGATTCGCGCGGGTCGGAATCGCGGCCGGGCAGCAATCGTCGTCGCGACGGATACCGCACTCTACGCGCGCGGCGATCCCGGCGAGGCAACGCAGGGTGCGGGTGCGGTCGCGATGCTCATCTCCGAGGACCCGTCGCTGGTGACGCTGTCCGACGAGCAGGGGTACGGGAGCGCCGACGAGACGGACTTCCTGAAGCCGAACCAGCAGTTCCCGAGCGTCGACGGCAAACGCTCCGTGCAGGTGTATCTCGCGCGGATGCGCGAGGCCGTCGAGGACTACGAGTCCGTCGCGGGCGAAATCCACCCCGACGACTTCGTGTACGCGCCGTTCCACACCCCGTTCCCGGGGATGGTGCGGAAGGCCGCCCTGCTCGCGTACCGACACATCACCCGCGACACGGAAATCGAGGAGGCGCTGGCCGAACAGATCGGAATGCAGCCCCGCGAGACCGAGTTCGACGGCGAGGAGGCGTTCCTCGATGCAGTCAGCGACTACACCGACGAACTGAAAGAGACGACGCGGTACCAGGAGTGGTACGAGGCGACAATCGACCCGACGCTCGATATCGCCCGCCACGTCGGCAACTGGTACACCGGCTCGGTCCACGTCGCGCGGCTGGCGGCGCTCAAGCGCGCTCACGAAGCGGGCCGTGAGATGACCGACGAGCGGTTGTTCGTCGCCTCATACGGCTCCGGCGCGCAGGCGGAGGTCCACCACGAGACCGTCCAGCCGGGCTGGAAGGACGAGATTGCACAGCTCAACATCGACGAACAGATCGACGCGCGCTACGACCTGGATTTCGCCGAGTACGAGACGGTCCACGACGCCCACGACCACTCGAAGGACCGCGATTACGAGGAGTTCACGGCACCGGACGCGGAGTTCGTCTTCGACGGCTGGGGGCGCATGGGCGAGCGCAAGTACCGCTACGTCGAGTGAGTAGGGCGTAGAACTATACCCCCTCGGTTGTATCGGCGGATATGGACGACGCAGAGTACGAGGAGTTCATCTCGTCGGTCACGCCGATCGAGTCGGCCGACGGTATCGACAGCTACCGAAACACCGTCGCGATGGCCTGTCCGGCCTGTGGCGAGCCGTTCGACGACGCCGTGGTCTGTACGGACGAGTACAACAGCCTCGAACTCTCACTCGAACTCGACCTGTGTGTCACGACCCACGAGGGCGACGCCGTCATCTTCACGCACAAGCCCTAGGGAAGCCCGCGGAGCGTGTCTAACACGTCATCGAGGGGTTCGTCGGTCACCGCGAGCGAGTAGCCGTCGGTTTGAGCCAGCGCCGGCGCGTGCTCCCACAGCTCCTCTTCCGACAGTCCGTGGAGCACGACCGCCGTCGGCGTCGGCGTGACGACCCGCTGTGCGACCAGCGGCCCCTCGCCGCGCGTCACGTCAGAGAAGACGAGCGCACGATTCGTGGACTGGCCGTAGAGCCGATAGAACTCCTCGCTCGACAGCCGAGAGATGGCCGCGATGGAGTTGATGACGGTGTGGCCGGCGACGGTGTGGTCGCTGCCGCCCACGACCTCTGTTGCGCCGATGGCCGAGTAGAACCGCCGCAGCGGGACGGTCGTCGGATACTCCCGGAGGTCGTGGACGATATCGGAGTCGAAGCCGGCAGAGAGCACGCGGGCGAACTGTCGGAGCCGGTCGCCGCCGCGTGCCGCGTCAATGTCGAGCAGCCCGTCGACGAACCGGCGCACGATGCCGACGCCGGGGGAGTCGCGTCGGCCGGACTCGTAATCCGAGACGACCGACGGCGACACGTCGAGTTCGTCGGCGAGCGTCGAGCCGGTCACGTCGAACTCCTCGCGCCACTTGCGCAGGGTTGCGCCCGGTTCGTCGCTCATCGTCACCTCGCCGGCGATGTGAGTGGCGAGCCGCTGGCGCGTGGTGTCGTCCATGTCTCCCTCTCCGCCCGGATGCTTATTGCGGTTCCGCACCCAGCCGTGGCAATGGTGACCACGCTTGTCGCCGTCGCGACCGGAGTGCTGGTGGCGGCGGCGATGCTCGACCGCCTCTCGGCTCGCGCGGTCGGACTCGTCGCCGTCGCCGCCGCGCTTCCGGACGTCGATGCCGCGCTCGCGATACTCCATCCCGGGCTCCACAACGCCGCCCTCCACAACGTCTGGCTTCCGCTCACCGCGGTGATACTCCTCACCAGCCGCCGCATCGGGCTCCGCGAGCGACTCACGGCCGACGCGATGCGACTCGCGTGGGCGGCGGTGGTGGCGTACACGGTCGCCGTAGCGTTCGACCTGTTCAACGTCGAGAGCGCCGCCGTGTTGTGGCCGCTGCACGACCGCTTTTTGGCCGTCTACGGCCAACTCGCGTACAGCACGACCGAAGGACTCCTCTTCACCTTCTTCGAGCCGCAGTTCGGCGGCGGCGAACTCCTCCCGAAGGCCGGCCAAGGGACTGTCTCGGGCGGCTACACCGTTCCGTCGCCGTTCGTCACCGGCGACGGCGAAACGGTGCGGGCCGTCCTCGTCAACGCCGGATGGGAGCTACTGGTCGCACTCGTCGCCGTCGTCGTGGTCGGACTCCGGTTCGTGGAACAGACGCGGGGTGAGACCTGATGCCCTCGACCGTCGTCCACGTCGCGTTCGGTCTGCTGTGTGGGGCCGCGCTGCTGGGGGCGCGGTTCGACCGCCGGGCCGTCCTCGTCGTCGTCGCGGCCTGCATCATCCCCGACCTCGATACGTTCACCTCCCTCGTCGTGGCGTCGACCCACCGCGCGATGTTACACACCCTGCTCGCGCCGGGGCTGCTCGCGCTCGGCCTGTGGCACGGGACGACCCGTTCGGACTGGCTCCGCGCTCGGCTCAGGCCCGGCGACGTCTCGCGACTCTGGACCGGGCTGTTCGCGTACGTCGCGGCCGGCATCGGACTCGACATGTTCACCGCGCTCGGCGTGAATCCGCTCTACCCGCTCGTCGACCAGTTCGTCGCCGTCGACGGCCGGGTCGGCTACGATTCCGGAACCCTGTTCCAGAGCTTTATCGAGTTTCCGGAGCCGGAGACGGACGGCGGCGTGAACGTCGGTCAGCGCGGGTCGACCGAGACCGTCCACGTCGCCAGCGGTGTCGACCCCTCGCGGGGCGCAGAAGAGCCGGGAACCGAGCGCATCTTCCCCGTCGTCTTCCGCGGCTGGCACGTCACGCTCGTGCTCGTCGGCTGTCTCGCGACGTGGCTCGGACTCCGGGACACTGAAGCGAGCGCGTAGTCCCCATTCGGTGTGATTCGACCCTACGACTCGGACGACGCCGACGCGCTGTGGCGACTCAAGCGCGCCTTCGAGACGGCGATGGGCGACACCGACGACGAGGCGAAGGCCGAAGCCTACGACGCGAAGCTCACCGACGAGTACCGTGAGGGGTGGCTCGCGTGGGTCCGCCGGTGTACCGACGACGAGGAGTGCCTGTTCGTCGCCGAGCGCGACGGCGACCTCGTCGGCTACCTGTTTCTCCTCCCCGAACGGCTCGCATTCGTCTGGGACGCCGCGGTCCTGAACGAGGTGTACGTCACCCCCGACCACCGCGGGACGGGCGTCGCCGACGACCTGATGGAGCGCGGACTGGCCCACGCTCGCGAGCAGTCGCTCCCGCTGGACAGACTCGTCCTCGACGTGGACGGAGAAAACGACCGTGCGAAGGCGTTCTACGACCGATACGGATTCACGCGCTGGGGAGAGATGGTCGTCCGCGAGCTTTAGCTGTACTCGCGCCAGCGGTGGCCACACTCCCTGCACTTGAAAAAGCGCGTCGGCGGCTCGTCGGCGCTGCCGGTCTGTTTGATAGTGTACCACGCGACCCCGTGGCCACACTCGTCACACCGGACGGTGTCGTCGGTCGGTTTCCCCTCGAAGTTGGCGTCCTCGGTGGTCTCGATGACGTCGCTGTCGTCTTGTGCCTCCGTCGAGGTGTAGTCCTCGGACAGCGACGCGTCCTTGACGGTCGCGTGGCCACACGACGAACAGACCATCCGGTCACCATCCGTATGCATCATCGAGCCGCACTCGTCACAAAACTGCATACGGCGGGTTCGGGTACGGACGCCGAAAAGTGCCCGGACACGTCACTCGGCGTCGCGCGACCGCATCTGCGTCCGCTCGGTCACGATCGGGCAGTCGGTCACGCGCACGTGTTCGAGATCTGTCAGCTCGTGAATCGTCGTCCCGGAGTTTTCACACGCCATCTCGGGGGGTGCGCTGAAGTGTTCACACTGCTCGCAGTACTGGCTCTTCGGGACGATGACCCCCTCGTCGACCGCCTCGACCTCCTGTAGTTCGAGGAGGTCGCTGTCGGCGTCCGACTCGGGTTCCTCCTCGATGAGGTCGAACACGTCGGCGTCGTCGAACTCGGAGCCGGTGTCCATCTCGTCGAACACGTCGTCGTCAAGCGGTTCGTCGTCGGGCGTGTCGAACACCTCCAGCGGGTCGTCACCCGGCGCCGTCTCCGGCGTGTGGTCGGCGCTCCGGAACGGCTCCGCCTCGATATCCACGTCGAGGTCCGTCTCGTCGTCGGCGTCGATATCGAACTGCTCGTCGAACTCCTCGTCGTTTTCGAACTCCACGTCGAACTCCTCGTCGTCACTCACTGGTCGCTGCTCCCGGCGACCAGCTTGGGCGTCGAGAAGAAGCCGTTGTTGCCCGTGATGTCGCCGAACTCGGTCGAGCAGTGTGGACAGGCCGGTTCCGACAGCAGGCTGATGTTGACGGAGTTTCCGCAGGCGCGACAGGTCGCCGTCTCGAAGCCGCGTCGGGCGGCTATCTCACGCAGCTTCGTCAGTCGGTCGTCCTCGCCGTCGCCGTTGGTCTGCTGTTGGAGACGGACGACCGCGGCCGCGACGCGACGGAGCCGCTGTTGTGTCGTCTCCATCGCCTCGTCGTGGGTCTCGACGGCGCTCGCCAGCTCCTCGATGTCCGCCTCCAGCGTCGAGACCGTCTGTGCAATCTCCGTGAGCTGGTCTTCGAGCGTGTCGAACCGGTCGAACTCCTCGTGGTCGTGGTCGGCCGGCGCTTTCGCCTCCGTCTGTCGCTTGAGCTGGAGCATCCGCGAACGGATGTCGTCGATTTTCTCGTCGAACTCGGACTCCAGGTCGTCGACGCGGACGGAGAGTTCGTCGCCGTCGCCCTGTTCGAGGGCGCGCTGATTCGCCTCCAGCAGTCGCTCCAGCAGCCGGTCGCGGTCCATCCCGCGTTCGTCGGCCAACCCCTCCAGCCACGACTCGAGGTCCGGAGGGAGCCGGATGGTAAGTTGGCTACTGTCGGACTCTGTGGCCATCTTGACACTGCTTGGAACCGACCGACAAAAAGGATTCGGCTAACTAACACGCCGTGACGACGGTTACCGGATTTTGCGCACGTCGCTGATATCGAAGCCCGCATCGCCGATTTCGGTCTCGAACTGGACGATATCTTCGTCTTCGATGGCCGAGAGGATGCCGCGGAACTGCCGGACGACGAGCGTCCGCGCCCGGGTCGACCCGCCCGACTCCCACTCGAAGAGGAACGAGCCGTCCGCGGCGTCCACCAGCTGGCCGTGGCGTTCGGTCGACAGCGTCTCGTGGTTCAGGAGAACGAGTACCAGTCCGCCCCACTCGTAGGCTGCCCGGGTGATGCCCTTCAGCAGCTTCGGGATGTCGGCCCACGACATATCCTCGCCGGCGGCGCTGATGAGGTCGGTCAGCGAGTCGATGACGACCAGGTTCTCGGTGGCGTGGTCGGACAGGACGTCGCCGAGCGCCTCGGGGACCGTCGAGCGGTCCTCGTCGCCGCCGAGGCTCGTGATGCTCGCGGTCCGGTTCGAGTACCAGTCGCGGGGCACTGGGGAGATACGGAAGTACTCGGTCGAGAGGTCGTGGAAGGTGATGTTCTCGGTCGCCGCGTCGGTGATTTCCTCGTCGAGGACGAACTCCATCTCCCGTCGGAGCCGCGGCCCCTCGGCGGTAAAGGAGATGTAGTGGATGTTCGGGGCCGGCTGTGTCCCCTCCGTCACCTCGCCGTAGTAGAGGTCGAACAGGTCCTCGTCGACGGCCTGGAGCGCGTTCATCGCCGCCGACGTGTAGGCGAACTCCCGCGCGCCCGCCCCCGCCTCGCCGGAGAGCAGTACGAGACTACCGGCCGGCGCTCCCCCGCCGATGGTGGTGTCGAGCCGACGGATGCCGAACGGGATACGTCTCATGGCCTGGCGTACAGTTCGTCCACGGTTAAACCTACGCGACTCACTCAACGCGCGCGCCGGCGTTCGCGACACCGACCGTTTCGACGCTGCCTGCGACGCCGACAGCATCGAGCGCTGCTTCTCCGGCCTCCCGAGCCGCCCGCTCGCGGCTCGCGTCGGTGATGCCGTACACGGCCGGTCCCCACGACGACTGGCCGACGCCGCTGAGTGCCGCGCTGGCTTCGAGTTCGTCGACCAGTGCGCCCGCGGGCGGCCGGTAGACGCCGCCTTGTGCGTCCGTGTACCACGTCCCGTTGCGTCGGTCGAAGGCGGTTACGGCCCGTCCGAACGGCTCGCACTCGCCGGCAGCGACGGCAGGGAGGAGTCGCCGCGTCAGGATGCCGGCGAGCTCGTCGGCGAGGTCGGGGTCGGCCCGTTCGACCGCCGCACGCATCGAGGCGTCTTCGGTCTCGCCCGACCGGCCGGCGTCGGCGTCCGGATAGACGAGCAGGACGCGCCACGACTCGGGCAGGTCGCGGCGCACGACGACCGGCGGGACGGTCCACGAGCCGTCCTCTGGCGTGTCGGTCGTGAACCGCGTCGTCGGGTGGCCGGCGTCGACGACGAAGCCGCCCCGCTCGAAGGTGGCGACACCGACCCCCGACCGACCGCCGCGGCCGAGCGCCGGGGCGCGCTCGCGAACCCGCGGCTCGCGGTCGTACGTCTCTGCGACGGCTGTGAGGGTTGCGAGTGCAATCTGTGTCCCCGAGCCGAGACCGACGTGGCGGGGGAGCCGCTCTGTGACCGTGAGGTCGACGCCGGGCACGTCGAGCAGGTCACAGGCCGCGGTCGCGTACTCGGCGACGAGGGTGTCGGTACACCGGACGCTGTCTGCCCGCGTCGCCTCGATGCTGACGCGGGGGCGGTCGAGCGCGAAGCCGACGCCGCCGTAGAGCCGCTCGTGTGACAGCGAGAGGTTCTGGAAGCCGACGTGGATGCGCGCGCCGGCCGAGACGCGGGTCATACCCTCACTTCGAAATCCACGGTGTTCGGGGTTTCGACGCCGGTAAGGTTCACAGTCGAGACCGGAGATTGAAGCCGCCGCCCGCCGACCCTGAGGTATGAAACACCTCCCGAAGCATCTCCGCCAGCGGTGGCGGTATCTCGCCGTCGCGGTCGAGAGCTGGCCGGACGCCGACCTCTCGCGCGGGGCGTTCCAGCGCGACCTCTGGTATGCCGCTCAGAACCTGCTCGGCGACACCGGGAGCGCCGACGCCGACCTCACGGTGTACGGGTTCGAATTCGAGGACGGCCGGGGCCACGCTGTCGTTCGGGTCCGTCGCGGTGAAGTGGAACGAGCGCGGGCAGCCCTCGCCTGTGTGACAGAAATCGACGGGAACCCCGTCGGGGTGCGGGTCACCGGCGTCTCGGGGACAGTGCGAGCCTGTGAGGAAAGGTATATACAACGTCCGCAGGTACATCGGACAACGAGACAGGTCGCCCTCGACGGTGTGGACCGTCGGGCCGTCGTCCGCCCGCCGCGGGTCGATGCGCGCGTCGGCGACGGCCACGTGGGGGCGACCGACCTCGATTGCGAGTAACTATGCAGGGCCAATCTCAACAGCAGGCGTACGACCGGGGGATAACCATCTTCTCGCCGGACGGTCGCCTCTACCAAGTCGAGTACGCACGTGAGGCAGTCAAACGCGGCTCCGCCAGCATCGGCGTCCGCACCGCAGACGGGGTCGTCCTCGTCGTCGACAAGCGGTCGCGCTCGCCGCTGATGGAGGCGTCTTCCGTCGAGAAGCTCCACAAGGCCGACGACCACGTCGGCGTCGCGAGCGCCGGCCACGTCGCCGACGCGCGCCAGCTCATCGACTTCGCGCGCCGACAGGCGCAGGTGAGCCGGCTCCGCTACGGCGAGCCGGTCGGCGTCGAACAGCTCACGAAGAACATCACCGACCACATCCAGCAGTACACGCAGGTCGGGGGCGCGCGCCCGTTCGGCGTCGCGCTCATCGTCGGCGGCATCGAGGACGGACAGCCGCGACTGTTCGAGACGGACCCCTCGGGCACGCCGTACGAGTGGCAGGCGCTCGCCGTCGGCGAGGACCGCGGTGAACTCAACGACTACCTCGAAGACCACTACGCCGACGACCTCACGCTGGAGGAGGGCGTCGAACTCGGGCTGGCCGCGCTCGCGTCGGTCAACGACGACGGGCTCGACCCCGAAGGCGTCGGCGTCGCGACAATCGACGCCGAGACCGAGCGGTACGTCGACCTGACGGACGACGAAATCGAGCGCCACCTCGCCGACCACGACCTGCTCGCGAGCGACGACGACGAGGAGTAACCTCACCGAGCGATTTTTGTCGAGACGCACGCCACGAGCAGTATGGACTACAAGGACCTCGTTACCATCTCGCTGGCCGTCCTCTGTGCCATCGGCGGCGGGACGGTCGCCGGGGGTCTCGGCGTCTTCCTCGGTGTCGTCGTCGGGGCCGGAGTCGGGGCGACGTGGGCATACCAGACCGACCTGTGGGCGGCGGCGCTCGCGGAGTGAGCCGAGCCGACACCGCGGCGAACACACCTTTTAGAGGGTCACCCGCGTACCGATAGGTATGATTTCACTCGACGACGCGGTGACCGCCCAACTGGAGTCACACGGCGAACGGTTCGAGGTGCTCGTCGACCCGGACGCCGCCCTCGCAATCAAGCGGGGCACCTTCGACGAGGAGTTCGAGGGACAGGAGCTCGAAGACGTCATCGCCGCCGAAGACGTGTTCGAGGACGCCGCCGCGGGCGACCGCCCGCCCGAGTCGGCGCTCGAAGAGGTGTTCGGCACGACCGACCCGATGGAGATTATCCCCGAGGTAATCAAGCGCGGTGAGATTCAGATCACCGCAGAACAGCGCCGCGAGATGCAGGAGCAAAAGCGCAAACGGCTCATCAACATCATCGCGCGAAACGGCATCAACCCACAGCAGAACGACACGCCACACCCGCCCGAGCGTATCGACCGCGCGCTGGAGGAGGCCGGCTACACCGTCGACCCGATGACGCCCGCCCAACAGCAGGTGGACGACGCGCTCGACGCGCTCCGGCCCGTGATTCCGATTCGGTTCGAGGAGATAACCGTCGCCGCCCAGCTGCCGGCCGACTACGCCGGCTCCGGACAGGCGAAGGTGCGCGAGTTCGGCGACCTCGAACGCGAGGAGTGGCAAAACGACGGCTCGTGGGTCGGCGTCGTCACGTTCCCGGCCGGGATGCAAAACGAGTTCTACGAGCTGGTGAACGAGGTGTCGTCGGGCGAAGCAGAGACGCGGGTCGTGAAAGACAAAGACGAGTTGGCGACGCGGTGATTACCCCTTTCGGAAGCCGACGAAGAAGCCGCCGGTAAACCCGGCGGAGATGGACAGCGTCGAGAGGATGGTGTTCACCCACGACGGCGGCGCACCCGATGCGGCGTTTTGACTCGCCTCCACGAAGCCGCCGCTGAGCCGCTCCCAGTCGACGGTGAGGATGCCGCGTGATTCGAGGAACTTGAACAGCGCCAGCTCCAAGCCGACGAGCACGGCGATGAGCTTGGCGACCTTCTTGGCCGCGAAGCCGATGATACCGCCGATGACGGCTCCGGACCCGAGTTCCAACCCGAGCTGTTGTGGATTGATGTCGACCATACGTGCTACGGCGACAGCCACAGGCATGACTCTTGTGGGGGGAGTGGGGCCGGACTTTTGTACTCGTGTGCCCAACTCGGGTGTGAGTGAGCGGCAATCCACACAACGGCCCGGCCGTCGTCGCAAAGCGCGGTGACGCGCCCAGTCCAGACACCGACGAGATTCGCGAACTAGCCGGAGCCGCCGGCTATCACGTCGTCGGCGAACTCACCCAACACCGGAAGGAGGACCCCGCCTTCTGTCTCGGCGAGGGGAAAGTCGAGGAGCTCGCGGCGCTCGTCCGCGAGACCGACGCGAAAACCGTCATCTTCGACAACCGGCTCGGTCCCTACCAGACGTACAACATCGGGAACAAGCTCCCGGAGTCGGTCGAGGTGCTCGACCGCTTCCGACTGATTCTCGAGATCTTCGGCCAGCGCGCCCAGACCAAGAAGGCGCAGCTCCAAGTCGAACTCGCGGAGCTTCGCTACGAGCTGCCGCGCGCCGAGGCGAAAAGTTCCCTCGCCAAGCGGGATGAACGCCCCGGCTTCATGGGGTTGGGCGAGTACGACGAGTCCCGCGAGCAGGATATCAAGGCGCGCATCTCGCGCATCAGCGACGAACTCGAAACCATCGAGGAGACGGAGGAACACCGGCGCGAACAGCGGCGCGAATCCGGCTTCGACCTCGTGGCGCTGGCCGGCTACACCAACGCCGGCAAGTCCACCCTCCTGCGACGGCTCGCCGAGGACCTCGACGTGGACGAAAACGAGGGTATGCACCCGGACCTCGATACGACGGCCGAAAGCGAGAACCGGCTCTTTACCACGCTGGGGACGACCACCCGGCGCGCGAAGATGGGCGACCACGACGCGCTCGTCACGGACACCGTCGGGTTCATCTCCGATCTCCCCCACTGGCTCGTCGAGTCGTTCAAATCCACGCTCTCGGAGGTGTACCGTGCGGACCTCGTCCTGCTGGTCGTGGACATCTCCGACGACGTGGAGGAGATTCGCGAGAAGCTGGTGACGTGTCACGACACGCTGTACGAGCGCAACGAGGCCCCCATCGTCACCGTCCTCAACAAAATCGACAAAGTCGACGAAGCGGAACTGGCCCGCAAGAAGGAGACGCTCTCGCCGCTTGCCCCGAACCCGGTCGCCGTCTCCGGGAAGGAGGGAACCAATATCGACGCCCTGCGCCAGCGCGTCGACGAGGAACTCCCCGACTACCAGCACGAACGGCTCGTGCTCCCGATGACCGACGACGCGATGAGTCTCGTCTCGTGGGTCCACGACCACGCCAGCGTCGACGACGTGGACTACGGCGAGCAGGTCATCATCGAGTTCGACGCCCGCCCGAGCGTCGTCGAGCAGTCGCGCGCGAAGGCCGCGGACCTCGCCGCCGAGTCCTAGCGCTTCTCCTTCGATTCGACTTCCACGTCCGAGAGCCGCGTCGCCGGATACTGTCCGTCCGCGTCCTTTTCGGCCGACTTCACCATATCCCAGACGACGTTCAGCCCGGTCGTCACGCCCTCCAGCGCCTCCATCTCACACCCCGTCTTGCCGGTCGTCTCGACCGCAACCGCGAGGTCGATGCGCTCCTCGGCGAGCGTGAACTCCGTCTCGACGTTCGTCACCGGAATCTGGTGGCACATGGGAATCGTCTCCCACGTGTGTTTGACGGCCTGAATCGCTCCGACGCGGGCGACGGCCAACACGTCGCCCTTCGCGAGGTCGTTTTCCTCGACCGCCGCGACGGTTGCGGAGCGGAGGTGAATCGACCCCGAGGCGACGGCGCGCCGCTTGCTGTCCGGCTTCTCGCCGACGTCTACCATCTCGGTCGCGCCCGACTCGTCGGTGTGGGTGAGGTCGTCGTCGCTCATTCGTCTTCCAGTCGCACCCCCGGCTCGATGAACGATTCGGCGAGTCGCTCACGATTACGCTCGGCCAGCCGACCCCACGCGCGCAACCCCTCGCGGGTCCACTCGGGGTCGAACCCCGCCTCCCGTGCGACGGCGACCACCTCACGCGGGGCGCGGACCGCGAGGTGGGAGTCGGGGTTCAGGCTCACGACGTACGGGGCGTCGTAGTAGGTCACGATGTCGCGGAGCTTCCGCAAATCGCGAAGCGCCTGTACCCGGGTTCCGCCGTCGGCGGTGAACACCGGCGAGAGGTCGAACTCGAGGTGGACGTGGTTCCGTTTGGCCGCCTTCGCGAGGACGTGGTTCACGTCCCCCTCGCCGGCCATCGGGTGCGCAAGCACGTCGACCATCGGCTCCTCGCAGGCGAACCGGTTGATGTTGTCGTCGCCGCCGTGGACCGCGAGAAGCGTCCGGTCGTCGCGGTACTGCGAGACGAGCCCCGACAGCTGTGCGCGGTCGTCGCTCCGGAGCTCGATACCGTCGACCACGTCGACGCCGGTTTCGTCGGCGACGGTCGCGGGGTCGTACTCGGTCTGGCGGTCGCCGTGGTTCCGGACCACGATGCCGTCGTAGCCGTACTCGCCGGCGGTCAGGGCGTGGCGGGCGACGGTCGCGTCGCCGTCGGGATGTGCGTGGACGCCCTCGTACATACCCGAGCGTCGCTCGCCGGGAACAAGAGCGTTCGGAGATTACACGCCCGCGAGGAACTCTCGCAGCGCAGCGTTCGTCGCTTCGGGGTTCTCCAGATTCGAGGAGTGGCCGGCCTCCGGAATCCGCGCGAGTTCGGCGTCGAGCGCGTCGGCCGTCGCTTCGGCCTTCGCCATCTCGATGCTCACGTCTTCCTCGCCGTGGGTGACGAGCGCCGGCACGTCCAGCTCTTCGGCCGTCGCGGTGAAGTCGTCGCGGTCGAGCCACGACGCCATCTCGTTGTGGACGGCGAGTCCCGGATACGTCGCCCACTTGCGCGCCCACCGGTCCACGAGCTCCGGGCGCTGCTCGCGTGTCGTCTCCCCGAACAGCTGGTGGCGCGCGACCTCGATGCTCGCGTCGGTCGCGTGGCCCACGTCTTTGAGCCGGTCGATGAGCAGCCGGTACTGCTTGCGGTCGTCCTCGGAGTGGGTGCCCGCATCCGAATCCACGAGCACGATGCCGTCGACGCGGTCGGGGTGACGCTCGGCCGCACGGAGCGCGGTGAACCCGCCCATCGACATCCCGACGAGCACGGCGGAGTCGATGTCGAGTCCGTCGAGCAGTGCGGCGTAATCGTCGGCGAGGTCGTCGAGGTCGTACTCGTCGGCGTAGCGGTCGGTGCGCGCCCGGAGGTCGTACGCCACACACCGGTACTCGTCGCTGAGGGCCGCGAGCTGCGGGTCGAACATCGTCCGGTCCATCAGGGTTCCGTGCGCGAAGACGACCGCCGGCCCATCCCCCCGGTCGGTCGCGACCGTCGCCGTCCGCTCGCGATAGATGTCTCGTCCACGCACAGTGTCATTTTCTCCCATGCGGTGTGGTACCGCGACTGGAGCAAAAAGCTACGCATCACCGTCAGACGGCTGACAGCCACGCGGCAGACGCCTGCCGCAATTCTTTTTCCGGCAGACCGAGACGTTCGCTCAATGAGCGACCTCCGTGACCTGCTAGACGAGATTGTCGACGACGTGGACGCGGTGTGTCTGTTCTCGCCGACCGGGAGCTACTACGAGGTGGCGGCCGAAAGCGACCTCCCGGTCATCGTCGTCGCCCCCGAAAACGACGTGGGCGCGGAGACGTACGTGGAACTGCCAATCGAGTTCGCCGACGTGAAAGAGCGCATCCGCTTCGGGCTGGAGGGCGCGCTCAACAACGGTCACATCGAGGAGGAACACGTCGTCTGCTGTGTCACCTCCGTCTTCGACGGCGTCGACACCGTGACGCGCGTCAAGGCCGACGCCTTCGAGCACTCCGGCGCGTACACGCTGTTCACCGGGTCGCGCGCCGACCCGAGCGTCATCCGCGACGTGTTCGAGGTCGCAATCGAACTTGGGAAGAAAGGTCAGAAGGGCAAACAGGTGGGGGCGCTGTTCGTCGTCGGCGACGCCGGGAAGGTGATGAACAAATCACGACCGCTCTCGTACAACCCCTTCGAGAAGTCACACGTCCACGTGGGCGACCCCATCGTGAACGTGATGTTGAAGGAGTTCACCCGGCTGGACGGCGCGTTCGTCATCTCCGATTCGGGCAAACTGGTGAGCGCCTACCGCTACCTCGAACCCTCCGCCGAGGGGACGGACATTCCGAAGGGGCTGGGCGCGCGCCACATGGCCGCGGCCGGCATCACCCGGGAGACGAACGCGGTCAGCATCGCGCTCTCGGAGTCGGACGGCCTCATTCGCGCCTTCCAGGGCGGTGAACTCATCCTCGAACTCGACCCGGAGGCCTACTGAGATGCCACACAACTCGGGCGGGACCGGCTTCGTCGCGGGTGTCCACCATCTGCTCTCCGAGCGGTTCGACCTCTTTCTCGGCATCGTCGTCCTGCTGCTCGGCGTCATTGCGGGGATTCTCACGCGTCGGTACGTCCGTCGACTGCTCCGTCGGTTCGACGTCCCGCGGGCCGTCGAGGGAACGCCGTTCGAGCGCACCGCGCGCAACGTCGGCACCTCGACCGTCGGCGTCCTCGCGAATCTCTGTGGACTGTTCGTGCTCGTGCTCGGTACCGTCATCGCGCTCCAGGTCGCCAACGCGTCGGCACAGAGCCTCCTCACCGACCAGCTGAGCCGCTTTTTCCGGCAGCTGTTCATCGCGGCCGTCGTCCTCATCGCGGGCGTCATCGCCGGGGACAAACTGGAGCTGTATCTCCGCGAGCGGCTCCGGTCGATTAAGCTCCCCGAGGTGAATCTCCTCCCCGCGGCCGTCAAGTACAGCGTCTTCTACGTCGCCGGACTCATCGCGCTCGCACAGGTGGGGGTCGCGACGCTCCCGCTGTTGGTTCTGCTCGCCGCCTACGCCTTCGGGGTCGTCTTCATCGGAGGGCTGGCGACGCGACCGCTGCTCGCGGCCGGCGCGGCCGGCATCTACCTCCTCCTCACCGAGCCGTACGCCATCGGCGACGAGGTCGAACTCGACGGACGACGCGGCATCGTCCAGGAAATCGACGTGTTCGTCACGCGCATCGACGCCGGCGACGAGGAGTTCACGGTGCCGAACAGCCGCGTGTTCGCCGACAGCATCGTCGTCGTCCGCGATTAGAGCCGGCCGGTGGCCACGAACACGAACAGGAGACTTCCGGCGACGACGAGTGCTGCCGTCACCGTCTCGGGCGCGAGATTCAACACGTCGAGCAGCAGGCCACCGCCGAGGAGGAGCGCCACGACTGCCGTCTGCGTCGGCCGTGCACGGAGCTGTCGCGCGTTCGAACGCAGCGACCAGTAGCCGATCGACCGCCCCGCCTGAATCGACTCGCGCAGCGACTGCCGGCGCGTCGGCGGCTCGACGGCGGCGAAGTCGTCGAGGGCCGACCGCGGGACCGACACCACCTCGCCGGTGTGGAGGCGCTTTCCTTCCTCGTCACCGACTACGAGCAGCGTCACCTGCCGGTCGCCCACGCCGACGACCCGGTAGACGCCGCTCCGGTAGTCGCGGTGGTCGGTCGCGAGATGGTCGCCGACTGTCGGTTCCGTTACCATCGTGGATTACTCACCACGCTCGACTGGCTCGGCAGGGACTCCCGCGACAGTCGCGCCGGCGGGCACGTCCTCCGTGACCAGCGAGTTCGCGGCCACCTGCGCGTCGGCACCGATTTCCACGCCGGGCAGGACGGTCGCCTTCGCCCCGATCATCGCTCTGTCCCCGACGACGATGTCGCCGACCCGGTACTCCTCCTGTAGATACTCGTGGCACAACAGGACGGCGTCGTAGCCGACGATGCAGTCGTCGCCGAGCGTGATACGCTCCGGGAAGAACACGTCGGCGGTCGCTTCCAGCCCCCAGCCGACACCGTCGCCGACGGTCGCACCGAGCCGCCGGAGCGCCCACGAGCGCAGCCGCAGCGACGGAATCAGTCGGGCAACGACCACGAGCAGGTAGTTGTACACCAACCGAAACAGCGACTTCTCCTCCCGCCAGCTCGCCCACATCGAGTTGTGCGGCCCGCCGGTCGGTCGCCGCTGTAATCTGTCGTGGCGTCGTCCTCGGTTTCTCTCGCCGCTCATACCGGTCCGTCGTCGCGGCCCGACTTGACTCTACTCGCTTTCCTCTGCCGTCTCTGCGCCTCGCTCCTGCACGCGAATCCCCTTCCCCTGGAGGTGGCGGGTCCGCGAGCGTGCGAACTCCTCTTCCTTGCTCGCGCGGGTCGCGAGCACGTACATCCGGGCCTTGCCGACCGGGCGCATCGTCCGCCCCGCCCGCTGTGCGCCCTGTCGCCGACTGCCCCCCAGCCCCGAGGCCGCAATCGCAATCTCCGCGCCCGGCAGGTCGATGCCCTCGTCTGCGACCCGCGAGACGACGAGCACGTCACGGGCGCCGTGGCGGAACTCGTCGAACAGCTTTCGGCGGCGGGCGTGGCGCATCTCGCCGGAGACGAACGGCACCGACAGCGCCTCCGCAATCTGTTCGCCCTGCTCGATGTACTCCACGAAGACGAGTGCCTTCTCGCCGCGGTGCTCGCGCAGGATGGCCTCGATCTCGGGGAGCTTCGCCGGGTTCTCAGCGGCGGCCTTCCGCTTGTCGTGGCCGACGGCCGCGTCGTACTCCCGGCGCGCCTCGTCGTCCGCCCACGGGACGAGCCGAATCTCGATTTCCGGCTCGGCGACGTAGCCGGCATCGAACAGCGCCGCCCAGTTCGTCCCAATCGGTGGGCCGATGAGGGTGTAGATTTCCTGTTGCTTGTCATCTTCCCGAATTGGCGTCGCGGAGTTGTGACAGAACAAGTGGTCGCCGAGGAAATTCTCGGTACCGGTCGAGAGGTCGTACACGTACTCGTCCTCAGAGTCAACTTCGACGACACTCTCAACGTCGAGCATCGCCACGTCTGTCTCAGTGAGCCACTCGGCATCTACGTCGCCTCGCTGTGTGACGGCCGATAGTTCGTCGTCGTTGAGTCGCATCCTCTCTGCCAGTCCGCTCTCGAACGTCCCACCGTCCGCGCGTCGAGGCCCGTATCGCTCGGCCTCGTCGTATGCACGCTGTAGCGGCTCCGTGAACGAAGTGAGCGAGAGCCGCCCGGTTTGGCCGTCGTTGTTCGGATTGAATCGGACCAGATAGTTCTCGACGGTGTCGTGGTCTCCTTCACGAACACCGACCTCCGGATTGCGGTGATACTCTCCACCCACGTAGCCGCGGGCGGCCAACAAGAGATTTAGCCCGGCGGCCAACTGCTTGCTCGATGTCGAGATGGTGACCATCTCCTTTCCTCGCTCGCGCTTCGCTCTGTGTCCGTCTCCGAGAACGATTCCCTCGATGAACGGCTCGTAGGCTGTTGGGTTCGAGAGAACGACCGAAGGTACTGACTTGTCTCTGGCCCCGTTCGACAGACCAAGTGAACGGAGTACACGAACGAGTGGTCCAGTGACACGGAGTGTCGTGCAATTCTCGCCGTTTGTGACGTAGCTGATGTCCACTTCTGGACACACGCCACGAATGACCTGCTCGAACGCCGCGACTTCGGATTTCCTGTCCGAATCTGTCGCGTAGAACTCCACCCGCCCGTCGTCGAGGGCACCGTCTGCGACGAACAAGCCGAGAAGCCGTGCAAACGCTCCTGTGGAAACCTCAGGTGGAATGTAACTGTGGCGACCGTGCACGTAGACACCCTTGATACACTCGCGATTGAGGTCGATTTCGCGGGCGACAGACAGTGGAATACTTCGACGCGATTTCCAGTTGTATCTACTTTTGTTGTCACCGATACCACGCTCGTACAGTGGGTCAAATACGGACTCCGGTGTATCGTCGTCGATGAGTACGTATCCCTCGTCAAGCAGTTCCATCACATCGACCGTCTGGTCCGTCACTCCCGGTGCTGGAACTGCCTCCGGCTGTAGGAGATAGTCCGTCTCGGACAACTCCGCAGCGACCTTGCTCGTTATTTCCATTATCTCCCCGTCGAAAACGATGAGTGAGTGGTCGCCGGTGACGGTAACCTCTCGCCCGTTGCGCCCTCTGACGCGGTACATTTGGCCGTCGTGGCGATGTCGCATCACAGCCTGTATCGGCGTCCACTCGACCGCTCCGTCTTCGGTCACGCCGAGCGTTTCTACTCCCGAAAGACGCTCCATACCCGGACCTGCGGCGAGGTGTTCTTCGGCAAACTCCGCAATCGGTCGCATCGAAAGCTCTCCGCCGTTCCGAATCGGGACCATCGTCTCCCCATCGACCGATAATCCGAGGCGGTGCTTCGCCTGTAGCGACGCCGAGCGCCGGTGTATCGGACTTGGGATGTGGTGGACCTCGTCGTAGACGATGAGCCCCCACTTCCGGTCGTCGAACAGGTGGCGGTGGCGGTCCATCCCGGCGGTCTGGTAGGTGGCGATGGTGACGGGGCGAATCTCCTTTTTCCCGCCGTGGTACTCCCCGATAACGTCCGGCGAGAGCGAGGTGTGTTCGACGATGGTCTCCTTCCACTGGGCGGCGAGCTCGCGCCCGGGAACGAGCACGAGCGTCTCCCCTTCGATTGCGGACATGACGCCCATCGCGGCGACCGTCTTGCCGGAGCCCGGCGGGCCGACGAGGATGCCCGACCGCTTTTCGGCGAAGCGGTTCACCCACTCGTTCTGGTAGTCGCGCAAATCGACGTCGAGGTCGATTGGCAGGTCGTCGCCGGTGTCGAGATGGCGGGTGTCGAGGACGGGGTAGCCCGCCTCGTAGAGGGTGCGTTTCACGCCGGCGACGGCGTCGTCTGCAATCCACGCCTCGGTGTCGGAGATGAGCGCGCGCAGGTCACCCTCGTCGAGTTCCTGTTCCGCGATGTTCCCCATCAGGTCCGCGCTCTTCGCTTCGAGGACGGTGTAGCCGTCTTCGTGGCTGTAGAGTCTGAACTTCCGGGCGCGCTCCCACTGCGAGCGGACCCACTCTTCGAGTGCGTCGGAGCGTTCGCCGAGCGCCTGTCGCATCGTGCGCTGAAGTCCCGAAAATTCGTCGTAGGGCGCACTCCACACGTCCTCCTCGCGCACCTCGTAGATGTAGCCCGATTCGCGGTTCGCGTCTTCCAGGTGGGCGAACTGCGAGAGCTGTGCGCGGGTGAACTGCGAGGGACCGTCCACGACGACCTGCCGGCGACCGGGGAAGACGACGACGCGCTCGCGGTCGGCCGTCTCCTTGTAGTCGCTCGGGAACCAGACGCGGGGGTCCGTCTCCACGTCGGCGGAGTCGATACGCCCCGTCCGGGCGAGCGATTCGAGCGCGTCGAGCGCGACCGACTGGCTCACGCCGAGTTCGCGGGCGAGTTCGCTCGCGGTCGCGAGCGGACGGCCGACCGACTGGAGGGCGTCGTAGAACGTATCGAGCGTCAGGTCCACGTCGACCCGGCGGATTGCCGGCTCGGGGGTGGTGTCGGCGTCGTCTGTCACTATCCCGAGTAGGGGAAGCGCGGACAAAAGCAGCGCGTGTCGCTACTCGCGCAGTTCGGCCATGTGGTCGATGCGCCGCTGGACGAGGTCGGCGGTGCCGATGTCGTGGCGGGCGCGGAGTCCGTCGTCGCCGGCCCGCTGGAGGGCGCGCTCGGCGACGGCTTCGGCGTCGGCGATCGTCTCGCCCGTCCCGACGACGGCGAAGGAGCGGGAGGTGGTGGTGTAGATGCCGTCCTCGCGGGCGTCGACGCTCGCGTAAAACAGGAGCGCGTCGCCGGCGCTGTCGGCGTCAATCGTGACGAGCGCACCGGCCTCGGGGTCGGTCGGGTAGCCCGCGGGGACGGCGTACTTACAGACGGTCGCGCGCTCGGAAAACTGCAGTTCCGGAAGCGGCTCGCCGTCGCGGGCCGCGGTCACCACGTTGAGGAACGAGGTCTCCAACACCGGGAGCGTGTTCATCGCCTCGGGGTCGCCGAAGCGAGCGTTGAACTCCACGATTTTCGGTCCCTCGTCGGTCAGCATGAACTGGCCGTACAGGACGCCCTTGTACTCCGGGAGCGCGTCGACCACCGATTCGATGATATCGCCCGCGGCGTCGTAGTCTCCCTCGTCCATGAACGGGAGCGTCCGGGTCGGGGCGGTGTAGCTACCCATCCCACCGGTGTTCGGTCCCTCGTCGCCCTCGTAGGCGCGCTTGTGATCCTGGACGGCCGGGGTGAGTCGCACGTCCCCGTTCGCGACGAACGCCTGCACGGTGAACTCCTCGCCCACGAGTCGCTCCTCGAGGACGACGCGGTCGTAGTCGCTGTCGCGGAGATACTGCTTCGCCTCGGCTTTCGTCACTTGGTCGCCGGTGACGCGGACGCCCTTCCCGCCGGTGAGACCGGCCGGCTTGACCGCGAGGTCGCCGTCGTAGCCGTCGATGTACTCGCAGGCCTCGTCGGTCGACTCGAAGACGGCGTAGTCGGGGTTGCCGGCGATGTCGTGGTCGTCGAGGAAGGTGCGCTGGAAGCTCTTGTCCGTCTCGATGCGCGCCTCGGCCTGCTGGGGGGCGAAGGCGTAGACGCCGGCGTCGTCCAGCGCGTCGGCAACGCCCGCCGCAAGGGGCGTCTCCGGCCCGACGACGGCGAGCGTGGCGTCGACCGACTCGGCGTACGCGGCGACCGCCTCGGGGTCCGTCTCGTCCAGCGTCTCCAGTTCGGCGGCGAGGGATTCGATGCCCGGATTCCGGTTCGAGGCGCAGGCAAACAGCGTCGCGTCGCTCGCCGCGACGGCTCGCGAAATCGCGTGTTCACGCCCACCACCGCCGACCAACAGCACCCGCTCGGTGTCGTCCATGTCGAGTGGGGGTATGCAGACGAGTGTAAACGTTACCCTCTCTGGTCGAGAGAGTGTGCACTACCGTGTGTATCTGCCGGCGTGGCGACCATTCTTCCCCGTCGCCCGCCAACGCAGAGGTATGTCAGACGCACCCGACGCGCTCCGGCGGAACCGACTCGACGAGGAGGCGTCCCCGTATCTCCAACAGCACGCCGACAACCCCGTACACTGGCAGCCGTGGGACGAGACCGCACTCGAGGCCGCCCGCGAACTCGACCGCCCTATCTTTCTCTCCATCGGCTACTCCTCGTGTCACTGGTGTCACGTCATGGCAGAAGAGAGCTTCTCGGACCCGGACATCGCAGAGACGGTCAACGAGGAGTTCGTCCCGATCAAGGTCGACCGCGAGGAGCGTCCCGACCTCGACTCGCTGTACATCACCGTCTGTCAGCTGGTGCGTGGCCACGCCGGCTGGCCGCTCACCGTCTTCTGTACGCCCGAGGGGAAGCCGTTCTTCGTCGGCACCTACTTCCCGAAGGACGCGAGCCAGCGACAGCCGGGATTCCGGCAGCTGGTTCAGGACGTGGCCGACGCGTGGGCCGACCCCGAACAGCGCGCCGAGAGCGAGGAGCGCGCCGAGCAGTGGACCGCCGCCGCCCGCGGCGAGCTCGAAGATGTGCCCGACTCGCCGGGAGAGCTCTCTGACGGTCTCCTCGCCGACGCTGCCGACCACGCCGTCGGCCAGGCCGACCGCGAGTACGGCGGCTTCGGCGGGGGCCAGAAGTTCCCGAATCCGGCTCGCGTCGAACTACTCCTGCGCGCCTCGACGCGTGGCCACGATGAGGCCGGAACCGTCGCGCGCGAGACACTCGACGCGATGGCCAGCGGCGGCCTCTACGACCACGTCGGCGGCGGTTTCCACCGCTACTGCACCGACCGCGAGTGGGTGGTCCCCCACTTCGAGAAGATGCTCTACGACCAGGCCGGGCTGGCGCGGGTCTTCCTCGCCGGCAGTCAGCGATTCGACAGCGACCGCTACGCCAGCGTCGCGCGCGACACGCTCGACTTCCTCGACCGCGACCTCCGTCACGAGGCCGGCGGCTTCTTCTCCACCCTCGATGCGCGTTCCGAACACGCGGGCGAGCAGGTCGAGGGTGCCTACTACGTCTGGACGCCCGAGCGCGTCCGCGCGGCAATCGACGACGAGACGGACGCCGACCTCTTCGCTGCGCGTTACGGCATCGACGAGCGGGGAAACTTCCCGGAGGGGGCCGAGCCGGACTGGACGGTGCTGACCGAGACCACTTCCGTCGGTGACCTCGCCGCGTCCTTCGGCCTCCCGGAGGATGAAATCGAAGACCGGCTGGCTCGCGCCCGCAAACAGGCCCACCGCGCTCGCGACGACCGCCCGGCTCCGGCCCGCGACGAGAAGGTGCTCGCCGGCTGGAACGGGCTCGCAGTCCACGCCTTCGCCGAGGCCGGGCTCGTGTTCGACGGCTCGTACGCCGACACCGCGGTCGAAGCCCTCGAATTCGCGCGCGAACGGCTCTGGGACGGCGACCGACTCACCCGTCGCTGGAAGGACGGCGACGCGGCCGGCGACGGCTACCTCGAAGACTACGCCTTCCTCGCGCGGGGCGCGCTCGCGACCTACGAGGCGACCGGCGACGTGCGCCACCTGGACTTCGCCTGCTCGCTGGCCGACGCGCTCGTCGCGGCGTTCTACGACGCGGACGCGGGGACGCTCTACTTCACGCCCGAGGACGGCGAATCCCTCATCGCCCGCCCGCAGGCGTTGGACGACAGTTCGACACCCTCCAGTACGGGCGTCGCGGTCGACGTGCTCGACGCCCTGGCACAGTTCCGACCCGACAGCCAGTTCGGAACCGTCGCGCGCCGCGTCGCGGAGACGCACGCCGAGACCGTCGATGCGACGCCGCTCAACCACGCCGCCCTCGCGCTCGCGACGGACGCGCTCGCCACTGGTCGGTATGAGCTCACCGTCGCCGCCGATTCGCTTCCGGCGGCGTGGCGCGAGACCCTCACCGACCGGTATCTCCCGCTCCGGCTGCTTTCGGTTCGACCACCGACCGAGGACGGAGTACAGGCGTGGCTCGACGCGCTGGGTCTCGAAACGGCTCCGCCGATTTGGGCCGGTCGCGAGGCGCGCGACGGCGAGCCGACGGTGTACGCCTGCCGGAACCGCACCTGCTCGCCGCCGACGCACGACCTCGGCGAGGCGCTCGACTGGTCGCCGTAGGAACGCGGTCCCTACTTCGGAACGCGGGCGAGCCACGCGGTCGGATCGTCGAGCTCCTCGTCGCTGGGCAGGTATTCGGGCGACTCCCAGACGCGGCTCGCGCCGTGGACCCCGCGGTCGTCGGCGACGGCGTCGAAGAAGGCCTTGCCCCGCTCGTACTGCTCCTGTTTCATCCCCAAGCCGAGGAGCTTGCGGACGAGCTTGCCGACCGGCGTGGAGCCGCCGCGGCGCTCGTCTAGCTTCCGGCGGAGGTCGTCGTACTCGTCGTCGAACGCGCGGTCCATCACGAGTTCGGCGTACCCTTCGACCGCGGTCATGGCGACGTTCACCTCGGCTAACGCCTCGCGTTCGAGCCGACCCTCGGAGAGGGACTCGATGCCGTCGAGCATCGCGTCTTCGAGATACCCGGAGAGCCACGGCGCGGCCCCGAACTCGGCGGCGTGGGTCACCTCGTGGAAGGCAATCCAGCGGCGGAACCGCTCGCGGTCCACGTCCAGCAGGTCGGCCACCTTCTCGATGTTCGGGTGGACGAAGTAGAGCGCGTGCGGCTCGTCGGCGAGCAAGAGCGGGTCGTACTGCCCGAGGACGTTGTTCCCGAGGAAGGCGAGCATTCCGCCGGTCGTCGCGGTGTTGAGCGAGCGGGCCAATCCGGGCGCGGGACCGTTGGCGAACTCCTCGACGACCGGCTCCATCACCCGCCGGAACGTCGGGGTGTTCGCGTCGATCCAGTGGTGGCGATTCTGCACCTCGATGGCGTCCGGCACGTCGAACTCCACCTCGGCGACCTCGCGGATGCGCGAGCGGGCCGCGCGCACGTCCTCGGCGTAGCCGACTTCCTCGGCCTCCGTGAGCGACAGCTCGCCGGGGTCGATGGCGGCTTTCGCCACCTCGCCGGCGGCGTCCCAGTCGATGGGGGCGTCGCCCTCGCTTTCGGTCACGGCGCGGACGGCTCGAAACAGTGTCATACAAAACG
Source organism: Halosegnis longus (assembly GCF_009663395.1). NCBI lineage: Archaea > Methanobacteriati > Methanobacteriota > Halobacteria > Halobacteriales > Natronomonadaceae > Halosegnis > Halosegnis longus. The sequence goes on from NZ_QKNW01000001.1 coordinate 2,107,425, forward strand.
TACCGGCGGCGCGCGCATAGGCCTTCCCCCGGGCGCTACCGCACCCTCGCGAGCACGACGGATAGCCCGATAGCGAGGAGCACACCGGCTCCGGCGGCGACTCCGGCGACGAGCGCGGTCGCGTCCGTGCTCGCCGCGAGCGCCGCGCCGGTCGCCCCGCCGATTGCAGCGCCGGCGGGACCGCGACGCTCCACGACGCGTTCGAGTGACTGCTCGTCGCTCGGCGTGGTCATACAGCAACGGACGCCGGCAGGGCAAAAAGGCGTTGTGACGGTCTCACGGGCGTCGAGCGCCCGCGAGGAGGCGGATGGCTACTCGGCGAGCAGCGACTGCTCTTCATCGGGGTCGAGCCAGTCGCCGGCCCACTCCTCGATGGCCTCGAACACGGGACCGAGCGACTCGCCCTTGTCCGTCAGCGAGTAGTAGGTCGCGACGGGAGCGTCCTCTTCGAGCCGACGGTTCACGAACCCCATCTCGCCGAGGTCGTCGAGCACGCGCGAGAGGGTGCGCGAGGACGCGCTCGTCGACCGCTTGAGCTCGTTGAATCGCTTTTCGCCCTCCTGTAGGTCGTGGAGGACGATGAGCCGCCACTGTGACCCGATCTGTTCGAGTGAGTCGATGACGACACACGCCTCCTCGCTGTAGCGCTCTTGTGATGACATCGTTGTTACCTACTATCCACTGTGTCCGCGAGCGTATAAGTAGTTACGGGCCACTATCAGGTAACATGGCGAAAGCACCGATTCAAGGACTCCACCACGTAACGAGCATGGCGAGTGACCCGGACGAGACGGTCCGGTTCTTCCGGGACGTGCTCGGGCTTCGACTCGTGAAGCAGACGGTGAACTTCGACGACGTGACGACGTATCACCTCTACTTCGGCAACGAGACGGGCGAGCCGGGGACGGCGCTCACCGTCTTCCCGTTCGGGGAGGGACAGTCCGGCACCGTCGGCGCGGGACAGGTCGAGACGACCGCCTTCCACGTCCCGGCCGGCAGTCTCGACTACTGGGCCGACCGATTCGACGACCACGACGTGGACCGCAACGAGATAACCGACCGGTTCGGCGAGCAGGTGCTCGGCTTCCGCGACGGCGACGGCCTCCGGTACGAACTCGTCGCCAGCGACGAGGAGAGCGTCGAGCCGTGGGAGGGTAGCGACGTGCCCGCCGAACACGCGATTCGTGGCTTCCACTCCGTCACGCTCGCGCTCGTGGACACGACCGAGACGGCTGGGCTCCTCCAGTTCATGGGATACGAACAGACCGGCGAGGAGGGCGACTACACCCGATTCGAGGCAGACGGCGAGTACGCGACGGTCGTCGACCTCCACGAGACGAGCGACCGCGGCCAGCCCGGACTCGGCACGGTCCACCACGTCGCCTTCCGCGTCCCCGACGACGACGCGCAGTTCGCGTGGCAGGAGGCGCTCTCCGAGGAGGGGTACGGCGTCACCGAGCAGAAGGACCGCCAGTACTTCCGCTCCATCTACTTCCGCGAACGCGGCGGGGTGCTGTTCGAGTTCGCGACCGACGGGCCCGGCTTCACGACCGACGAATCCGCCGACGAACTCGGCTCGTCGCTGAAGCTCCCCGAGTGGCTGGAAGGCGACCGCGAGCGCATCGAGGAGTCGCTGCCGGAGCTGACCGCGACGCCCGTGGAGGTGCGATGATGGTCCACGAGAACGAGCCGGCCCGCGCCGGCGCGGACCCCGAGGACGCCGAGGTCGGCGTCATCCTGACGCACGGCCGGGGCGCGACCGCACCCTCGATTCTCGCGATGGCACAGGAGTTCCCGCGCGAGGACGCCGCCTACGCCGCGCCGCAGGCGACGAACAACACGTGGTACCCCCACTCGTTCCTCGAGCCGGTCGAGAAGAACGAGCCGGGCCGCACCGACGGGCTGGCCGCCATCGACCGGCTCGTCTCCGAGTTCGTCGACGCCGGCATCCCCCGCGAGCGCATCCTGCTGGTCGGCTTCTCGCAGGGCGGCTGTCTCACGACCGAGTACGCCGCGCGGAACCCGACGGAGTACGGCGGCGTCGCCGCACTCTCGGGCGGGCTCATCGGTGACGACCTCGGCGGCTACGAGGGCGACATGGAGGGGACCGAGGTGTTCCTCGGCTGCTCGGACGTGGACCCGCACATCCCGGTCGAGCGCGTCAACGACACCGAGGACATCTTCGAGTCGCTGAACGCCACGGTCGAAAAGCGGCTCTACGAGGGGATGGGCCACGGCGTCAACGAGGACGAACTCGACTACCTGCGCGAGACGGTCACGAACCTCTAGTCGCGCCGGCGGTTCACGAGCACGGCGAGCACCGCGAGAAAGAGCAGTCCGACGAGCGCGGCCAGCCACGCGCGACTCCCCGACGAGCCGTCACCGTCGTCTCGGGAGTCGTCGGTCTCAAGGACGGGCGTCTCGCCGCCGGTCGATACGGTTACGTCGCCGAAGTCGAGTCTGAGGAAGGTGAACTCTGCCATACCGTCGTGTCGACGCGGGGGCACCTAACGATTCTGGCCGCGAGGAGTCAGTACACACTTGTGGACGGCACCCACAGCCAGGGTATGGAACAACCACACAGAGAGTTCCTCGACTCACTGCTCGAAACCGCGACGCCGACCGGCTTCGAGACCGCCGGCCAGCGGGTCTTCCTCGATTACGTCGAGCCGTACGCCGACGAGGTTCGCACGGACACCTACGGCAACGCCGTCGCCGTCCACGAGGGCGACCCGGACGTGGACACCGCGGTCGCGCTCGCCGGCCACGGCGACGAAATCGGGCTGATGGTCCGTGACGTGACCGACGACGGCTTCCTCAAGCTGACCCGCATCGGCGGCTCGGACAAGACCGTCACGCAGGGCCAGTACGTCCTCGTCCACGGACGCGACGGCCCCGTCTCCGGCGTCGTCGGCCAGACCGCAATCCATCTGCGCGAGGGTGACGACGAGACGCCCGAAATCGCGGAGATGCACGTCGACATCGGTGCCGAGGACGAGGAGGAGGCGACCAACCTCGTCGAGACCGGCGACCCGATTACCTTCGACACCCGAATTCGCGACCTGCAAGGGTCGCTCGTCGCCGCCCGCGGGATGGACAATCGCACCGGCGTCTGGGCCGCGGCCGAGGGGTTCCGGCGCGCCGTTGAGGCCGACGCCGACGCGACGGTGTACGCCGTCTCGACGGTCCAAGAGGAAATCGGGCGGAAGGGCGCGGCGATGATCGCCTACGACCTCGACCCCGACGTGGTGCTCGCGGCCGACGTGGGCCACGCGACGGACTCGCCCAACGCCCCGAACAAGAGCGCGAGCCTCGAACTCGGCTCCGGGCCGGGTATCGGGCGCGGCGCGGCGAACCACCCGGTCGTCGTCGAGGCCGTTCGCGACGTGGCCGACGACGAGGGTATCGACGTACAGCTGACCGCCGCGGGTCGCGACACCGGCACCGACGCCGAGAGCTTCTCGACGGCACGCGGCGGCCAGGCCGCGCTCAACGTCTCGATTCCGAACCGCTACATGCACACGCCGGTGGAGGTCATCGACACCGACGACCTCGACGACGTGGGCGAGCTGATGGGTCGGTTCGCCGCGAGCGCCGAGGAGTTTGCACCCTTCGCGGTCGACATCTAATCAGTCGGCGACGACGGCTCCCTCCTCGAGTGTCGCCTGTGCGTCCGTGATGATACGCACCGCGACGCCGCCGGCGTCCGACTCACCGACCGCCGCGCGCCAGTCGTGTGCGCGAGCCAGCGCGGCGATAATCGAGAGTCCGAAGCCGGTGTTTGCCGGCCGGGTCGTGTAGCCCGAGTCGAACACGCGTGCACGCTCCGACTCCGGTATCCCCGGCCCGTCGTCGGCGACCGTGAACCCCTCCTCGGTCACCTCGACCGTCACGCTCGTGTCGGGGCCGGCGTGCTCGATTGCGTTCCGGTAGGCGTTCTCGAAGAGCCGCCGGAGCCGTGACGGGTCGCCGTCGACGGTCCGTTCACCCTGCACCTCGAGGTGGGCCTGCTCGGTGTCGAGCCGGTCCCACGCGTCTCGCGCGATGTCGGCGAGAGCGACCGGCTCCGGGTCCGTGACGGTCGCCCCCTCGCGGGCCTGCGTGAGCATGTTCTCTATCATCGTGTCCATCCGGTCGAGCGAGGTGGCCACCTGCGCCGCGTCGGGGTCGTCATGTTTGCACTCTAGTTCGCTTGCGTACATGCGTGCGGTCGCGAGCGGGGTCCGGAGGTCGTGTGCCAGGTTGTCGGCGAACTGGTCGAGCCGCTCGTTTTGCCGTTCCAGCTCCCGCTCGCGCTGTCGGCGCTCGGTCACGTCGCTGTACACCGTCGCCGTCCCGACCCGGATATCTCGCCCGTCGGTGAGCGACGACTGCGAGACGTGGAACCGTCGCGTCTCGCCGTCCACCTCGACGCGCACGTCCTCGTCCGGTCGTCCAGCCACCGGGGGTGCGTGTGCGAGCGGCGTCTCCTCGAACACCGCCGTCGCCGGGTCGCCGACCGCGTCGTCGGGGTCGACCCCGAGGAGCCTGCTGAGTCGCTCGTTCACGTCGAGCACCACGCCATCGGGGTCGGTCACGGCGACGCCGTCGTCGAGTCCCTCGACCACGCGTCTGTGTGCGACGGGGACCGTGCCGAACACCCCGTAGCCGAACAACCCCCAGAGGACGAACGGCACGCCGGCGGAGAACCCCCACGTCTCTATCGGGATGTGCGGGAACGGGTGAAGGTCGAAGATACCGACCCCCATCAACGCGAGCGCGGGGACGAACCCCGCGACGAGGATGCGCCCCTGTCTGAGCAGCGTCCCCGACTGGCCGCGGTAGTAGTCGACGAGCGGCCACATGCTGTACACGGAGAGCGCGACGACGTAGAGGCCGAGCAGATACCCGCCGGGTCTGGTCGCGGCACCGTACACCTCGAGCGGTCCACTGGCCACGAGTCTGCTCGGTCCCGCGATGACGTGGACGGACTGATTGACGAGCGCGGCGGACAGTAAGACGAGCGGCGTCCCGGCGAGCACTGCTTGGACCGACCGCCGTGCCAACAGGTCCGTCCGGTCGCAGTACACCATCGCGAAGTAGAGGAGTGCGACCGAGCCGAGACAGGTGCTGAACACGTACGTCGTCAGTCCGAACAGCTGTTTGAGCGCGGGCACGGCGACGACCATCTCGCCGAACACCGCCCCCGTTCCGATCGTGTGGACGATCGCGTAGAGCAGATAGCTCCGCGTCTGTGACGTGCGTTCGAGCCGCCCGACGAAGCCGATTGCGAGCAGGCCGACGACGAACGCCAGCACGGCCGCTGGGACGTAGGGGTGAGAAAGCGCCGCTGGGTCGAAAAGCGACACCACGTTATCAAAGAGACGCAAGCCCGGATAATAAAGCAGATGCTTTCATAGCCGGTATTCGACCGTCTCACCCGGTCACAATGGCATCGAGGCCCTGCTCGGGGGCGTCGGTGCGTCTCGGTGTGTTTAAGCGTGGGCGTCTACCCGTTAGGGTATGGCCGACCGACCGCTTGACGTACTGGAGGCGACACTCGGTGAGGAAGTGACGGTGACGCTGAAAGGCGGAGAGACGTTCGACGGTGAACTCACCGGCTACGACCAGCACATGAATCTCGTTCTCGACGGCGAGAACACAACGATTATCCGCGGGGACAACGTTGTCTCGATTCAACCATGACCGGCGCAGGTACTCCGTCTCAAGGAAAGAAGAACAAGACGACACACGTGAAGTGCCGACGCTGTGGCGAGAAGTCCTACCACTCCCGCAAGAAGGTCTGCTCGTCGTGCGGCTTCGGCGAGTCCGCCAGCCGCCGCTCGTACGAGTGGCAGGGCAAGACGGGCGACAACTGAACTGCTTTTTCCCTCGCCGCGCTCGACACGCACAGCAATGGGACTACTCGACACCGGCCCGTCTCGCGCCGGCGTCTTCTTTCTCGCTGGCGTCGCCGTCTCGACCGCCTTCGGCATCTCCATCGGCGAGCCACGCCTCGGTGTGACGACCGGGCTGGCCGCCGGTCTCGCGCTCGCCGTCTTCGGCTGGCTGTTCGTTCGGCCCGCCTGACAACCCTGAAGTCACCCCGGAGCCGATTGCGGGTATGCAGGAGACGCGCGCGCTGATTCTCGACCGCCTCGCCGACGGCCCAGTGTCCGGGCCGACGCTCGCTTCCGAACTCGACATCTCGCGGGCGGCCGTCTGGAATCACGTCGAGACGCTTCGCGAGGCGGGATTCGAGATTCGCGACACCGACGACGGCTACACGCTCGCCGCGGTTCCGGAGTTCGGCGGCGCGGCGACGGCGTTCGAACTCGACGCCGACTTCGAGGTGGAGTACCACGACGAACTCGCGTCCACGAACGCGACGGCCCGCGACCGCGCGAGCGAAGGTGCGGAGAACGTGGTCGTCGTCGCCGAGCGACAGACCGGCGGCCGGGGCCGGCTCGACCGCGACTGGGAATCTCCTGACGGCGGTGTGTACGCCTCGCTCGTCGTCCGGCCCGACCTCCCGCCGGCACACGCGCCGGTGTACACCCTCGCCGCGGCCGTCGCCGTGGCCGACGCCGCCCGCGACGCGGGAGTCGACGCCGGCATCAAGTGGCCCAACGACGTGCAGGTCGACGGACGGAAGCTCGCGGGCATCCTCACCGAGATGGAAGGCGAGGCCGACCGCGTCTCGTGGCTCGTCGTCGGCATCGGCGCGAACGCGAACGTCGACCCCGCCGACCTCCCTCGCGGGACGAGCATCGAGAGCGAGGTGGGTCCCGTGACGCGCCGGGAGTTCCTCGCGAGCATCGTCGACCGCTTTGCCGAACTCACCGACGACGTGGAGTCCATCGTCCCGGCGTGGCGCGAGCGCGCGGTCACGCTCGGCCAGCAGGTGCGCGTCGAGACGCCCCGCGAAACCATCGAAGGCGAAGCTATCGACGTCGAGTTTCCCGGGACGCTGCTCGTGGAGACCGACGACGGCGTGCGCCGAGTGACCGCCGGCGACTGCGAACACCTCCGGCCGCGCGAGTAGCTACAGAACCACGTCGCGCACGTCGCTCACGCCGGCCCGTCGCACGACCGCCCGAACGGGGTCACACGAACCGGTGAGGTTGTGGCTGTCGCCGTCGAGCAGCTGGAGCTTCGCGGGTCGCCCCTCCTCGATGAGACCGTGCTCCTTGCCGGCGATTTTCGCGCCGTTGCGCGTCGCCATCCGAAGAATCTCGGGAGCCGGCAGCGTGGAGTGTTTCGCCGTGAACTCCATCTCGCGGAACATACTCGGGGAGTTGAGCATGACGTTGTCGGTGCCGAGCGCGAGCATCGTCGTCTCGGCCAGCGTTTCGAACGCCGGTAGTCCGACCTCGGTGACGAGATTCGACCGGGGACAACAGACGATGGGAATCTCAGCGTCGGCGACTCGCTCGCGCTGGTCGGGGGTCGTGTACACCATGTGGACGAGGTGGTCGGGGTCGTACGCGAGCGCGGCGTCCACGTCCTGGCTGTCGCGCTCGCCCGCGTGGATGCCGAACAGCTTGCCGGCCTCGCGGGTCGCTTTGCGCGCTGAACCGAACTCGTTGTCCCGTGCGCCGCTGGCTCCGAAGCCGTCGCCCGCAGCCATCGCGGCGACCTCCTCGCGCCCGAAGACGACCGGCTCGACAGGGCTGTCGCGGGCCGCGTCGTGGAGTCGGCTCACGCCTTCCGCGCCGCCCTCGCGGAACTCGAGGAACGTCGCCGTACCCGCCTCGCGCATGAACGCGATGGAGCGACGCATCGCCGCGACCATCTCCTCGCGGGGCGTCTCTCGCAGGAGTCGGTGTTTGAGCCCGTCCGGCGGCGCGACGAGTTCGTCCAGCGAGAGGCCGCGGCCGGCTTCCTTCGCGATCGAGTCGCCGATGTGGGTGTGGGCGTTCACGAACGCCGGCAGAATCCAGTCGTCGCGCTCGACGCTGGCCGCCTCGATACTCGCGATGGTTCCGTCCTCGACGACGACGCGCCCCTCGACCGGCTCGAACTCGGGGCCGCGGAAGACAAGCCCCTCGTGGGTCTCCGTCATGCGCCGTACTCGTCGAGCGTCTGGTGGATTCCCTGTCGCACGTCGACGACGAGCGCGTCGAGGTCGAGGCCGAGTACGTCCTCCGTGGCGACGCCGACCGCGTCGGTCTCGTCGGCGGGTGCGTACACTCCGAGCCGCCACTGCTCGCGCTGGACCGTCTGGAGCGCGCTCACGAGCGTCGACTGCGTGCCGAGTTCGCGCACCTCGCCGTTGACGACGACCTGCGTGCTCGACTCCTTCATGCTCGGCTCGCCGGGCACGTCGAGAATCACGTCGTCGGGCGAGACGCCGGCCCGGGCGGCGATGTCACGCTCCCACGCCTGCCGCTGCTCGAAGTCGGCGGTGATGTACTCGTCGGGCACGTCGGCGTACTCCGCCCAGACGGCGCGCTTGAACAGGTCGCGCTCGTCGAGCCGGCGGGCGTACTCGCTGGTGGCCGGCTCGTCTCGAAGCGCGACCATCAGCTCGTAGTCGTCCCAGCGCCGGAACGTCTCGACTGGCACCTCGCCGACGAGTTCGTCGGTCGCTCGCCGGAGCATCGCCTTCGAGATGCGGGCGACGTGGTGGGAGTAGACGGTCGGGTTCATCAGGGCGCGTGCCAACAGCAGCGACTCGGCCGACTGGACGTTCCCCTCGGCGAGCACGAGTTCGCCGCCGACGAGCCGAAGCTCGCGCACGAGCCGGCCGTGGTCGATAGTGCCGTACGGCACTCCGGTGTGGTGGGCGTCCCGAACCAGGTAATCCATCCGGTCCACGTCGAGTTCCCCGGAGACGAGCTGGCCGAGTTCGCCGTCGCCGGCGATGAGGTCCGCCACCCGGTCGGGGTCGATGTCGTGGCCGACGAGGATGCGCTCGACCGGACTCCCGCGGATGAGGTCGTGCACGTCGTCGTGTGATTTGCCGGCCTCGCGTTCGAGCACGTCCTCGGTGTTGTGCGAGAAGGGGGTGTGACCGATGTCGTGCAGCAGTGCGGCCGCGCGGACGCGCTCGGCCTGCGGCCCCTCGATGCCGAGGTGGCCCAGCGCCTCGTTCGCGAGGTGGTAGACGCCGAGCGAGTGCTCGAAGCGGGTGTGGTTCGCGCTCGGGTAGACGAACGAGGCGGTTCCCAACTGCGTGATACGGCGGAGCCGCTGGAGGGCGGGCGTGTCGAGGAGGTCCTCCGTGACACCCTCGACGGCGATGTGGTCGTGGACGGAGTCCTTGATACTGCTCATCGGACTCCCTCCGCGTCGGTCGCGCTCATACGTCGCGGTTCGGTCGGCTTTCGGTAAAAAACGTCGTCTCAGACCGGGAACTCGGCGTCGGGGTCGACGACCCGGTCCGGCTCGGCCGGCTGTCGCCACGCCGTCGCGAGTTCGAGAAACTGGACGAGCATCCAGCCGGTCGCCCCCCAGACGGTGTAGCCGTCGACGTGGAAGAAGTGGAGTCGGACGTTGCCGCGTTGTGGGTGGTCTCGCTCCTCGCTCTCGTAGTTGTCGAGGTCGACGAGCTCCTCGACGGGTAACGGAACGACTTCGGCTACCTCGCGGTCGTCCGGCACCCACGTCTGGTCGGGCGCGCGGACGACGAACGGCCGGACGGCGTATCCGGAAACCGTCGCGATGTCGTCCAGCTGGCCGACGTACTCGACGGCGTCGGTGTGCATGTCGACCTCCTCGCGCGCCTCCCGGAGCGCGGTGGCGTAGAGGTCCTCGTCGGACGGCTCGCGCCCGCCGCCGGGAAACGACATCTGGCCGGCGTGCTCGCCGAGGTGGTCGGCCTTCTTGATGAAGAGCAGATACTCGCTGCCGGCGCGCTCGACGATGGGGACGACGACGGCCGCCTCCCGCTCTTCCGTCATCGCCGTCACGGGGGTGTGGGCGGCGACCGCGTCGAGCGCGAGGTCCATACCCGCTGGTCGTGTGGCCGGGACATAAGTCACCCGGCGCGGGCGAGCGTTTCACTTTCGCTCCGGTCGCGACACCCCTATATCGCGGGAGCCAGAAATCCGAGCCATGACACGGGTGATACACACTGGCGACACCCACCTCGGCTACCGGCAGTACCACCTGCCGGAGCGGCGGCAGGACTTCCTCGACGCGTTCCAGCGCGTCGCCGACGACGCCGTCGCAGACGAGGTGGACGCGGTCGTCCACGCCGGCGACCTGTTCCACGACCGGAAGCCGGGACTCGCCGACCTGCTCGGCACCATCGACGTGCTCCGGACGCTTTCCGACGCCGACATCCCCTTCCTCGCCGTCGTCGGCAACCACGAGACGACCCGCGACGGCGAGTGGCTCGACCTGTTCGAGTCGATGGGACTCGTCGTTCGCCTCGACGACTCACCGACCGTCGTTGGCGACACGGCCTTCTACGGGCTGGATTTCGTTCCCCGCGCCAAGCGAGACGACCTCGACTACCAGTTCGAGCCGCACGACGCCGACCACGCCGCACTGGTCTCCCACGGGCTGTTCGAGCCGCTCGTCCCCGACTACGGCAACGTCGACTGGGACGCCGCCGAGGTGCTCGACGCCGCGAACGTCGGCTTCGACGCCTTCCTGCTCGGCGACGAACACACGCCCGAGCGCGTCGAACTCGACGGCTGTTGGGTCACCTACTGCGGGTCGACCGAACGCGCCTCCGCCAGCGAGGAGGCCGAACGCGGCTACAACATCGTCGAGTTCGCGGACGGCGAAGCCCGCATCTCCCGCCGCGGCATCCCGACCCGCGAGTTCGTCTTCGTCACCGTCGACCTCGGGCCGGGCGAGGGACTCGACCGGGTGCGCGAACAGGTCGCCCAACACGACCTCGAGGACGCGGTCGTCATCGTCTCCATCGAAGGCGAGGGCGAGGAGATTGCCCCCGCCCGCGTGGAGTCGTTCATCGCCGATCGCGGGGCGCTTACGGCCCGCGTCCGCGACCGTCGCGAGTACACCGCCGAATCGGGGGAGGTGGAAGTCTCCTTCGCCGACCCCGACGACGCGGTCGAGGACCGGCTCCGCGAGATGGAACTCTCCGAGGCCGCCCGCGACATCGACGAGACCGTCCGGGCCTCGAAGCTCGCCGACTCGAACGTCGCCGACACGGTGGAATCGCGCGTCGCCGACCTCGTCGACGACGGCGACCTCGCGGCGTTGCCGGGCGATGCTACCGAACAAGACTCCGAACAGTCGACCGAAGACGGGACAGGCGAGCAGACGGAGCAAGCGGGAGCCGATGGGCAGGCCTCGATGGGTGAGTTTCAGTGAGGTTCGAACGGCTCCGGCTCTCGAACTTCAAGTGTTACGCCGACACCGACCTCGAACTGTCGCCTGGTGTGACCGTCATCCACGGGCTGAACGGCTCCGGCAAGTCGTCGCTGCTTGAGGCGTGTTTCTTCGCGCTCTACGGGGCGCGCGCCCTCGACCAGACGCTCGACGAGTTGGTCACCATCGGCGCTGAGGAGGCGTCCGTCGACCTGTGGTTCGCCCACGACGGCGGTCACTACCACATCAAGCGCGAACTCAAACAGCGGGGCGACGGCGTCCAGACGACGACCTGCGTGCTGGAGGGCGACGAGGAGACCATCGAGGGAGCACGCGACGTGCGCAGCGCCGTCACCGACCTCCTCCGGATGGACGCCTCGGCGTTCGTCAACTGCGCGTACGTCCGGCAGGGCGAGGTGAACAAGCTCATCAACGCCTCGCCGAGCCAGCGACAGGACATGATCGACGACCTGCTTCAGCTCGGAAAGCTGGAGGAGTACCGCGAACGCGCATCCGACGCTCGCGTCGGGGTCGGCCGCGTGCGCGACAGCAAGCGCGGCGCGCTCGATGACCTCGATAGCCAAATCGAACAGAAGGAAAACGAGGAGTACCACGACCAACTGAACGCGCTGAAGAGCGACCTCGCGGAGGTGCGGAAAAAAATCGACAGCTACGAGCAGAACCGCGAGCGCGCGCAGGCCGAGTACGACGCTGCCCAGGAGATACTCGACGAGTACGAACAGCGCCGCGAGGAGCTGGCCGAAATCGAGCGCGACATCGAGTCGCTGACCGAGGAGATTCGCGAGACGGAGCAAACGCGCGGCGAGATGGGGGACCGAATCGCCGAGATTCGCGAGGAACGGGAGGACGAACGCGAGACAGCCGGTGACCTACTCGCGGAGACGGACATCGACGCTCCGCTCGATGAGATCGACGGCGAGACGCTGTCCGACCGCCTCGACGCGCTGCGCGAGGAGCGCGAACAGCTACAGGAGCGGCTCAACGACCAGCGGCTCGAAATCCAGCAGTACGACACGGAAGCCGAGACCGCACGCGAGCGCGCGACGGAACTCGACGCCGAGGCCGAGCAGAAGCGAGCGGAAGCCGCAGACCTCGAAGCCGACCTCGAAGCTACCCGCGAACGAGTCGCGCAGACCCGCGAGAAAATCGAGACGCTGGAGACGGAAATCGAGGAGACGAGCGCCACTTTCGAGGATGCCCCGGTCGACCCCGACGAGACGGATGCGTACCGCGAGTCGGTCGCGGACGAGCTGACGGCGTGTCGCGAGGAGTTGGCGACGACGAAGACCGAACTGGAGAACGCCCGCGCGACGCTCGCCGAAACCGAGGACCTGCTCGACGCGGGCAAGTGTCCCGAGTGCGGCCAGTCGGTCGACGGTGCGCCACACGTCGAGACGCTGGACGAGGAGCGCGAGGCGGTCGAGCGACTGGAGACCGACGTGGACGAACTCCGAGAGCGGCGCGACGACCTCGAAACCAAGCTGGAGCGGGCGGAGTCGCTCGCCGACGCCGCGGAGGAGCTCACCCGACTGCGCGACGAGCGCGACCAGCTGGAGACGCTGGTCGAGGAACGCGAGAGCGGCGTCACCGAGACGGAAGAGCGAATCGAGACGCTGCGCGAGGAGGCGGCCGAACTGGAAGACGAGGCCGACGAGAAGCGCGAGGCGGCGAGCGAGGCCGACGAACAGGCCGCGGCGGCCCGCGAGCAGATGGGTGAACTCAACGCGGAGGCCGCGGAGCTGAAACAGCAGATCGAGCGCGTCGAGTCGCTGTCGGACGCGCTCGCGAGCATCGAATCGCTGTCGGACGAACTCGACACGCTGCGCGAGCGCAAACGAAACCTCGCCGAGCAGAACGAGCTTCGCAACGAACGCCTCGCCGAGAAGCGCGAGCGGCGCGACGACCTCGAATCACGGGTCGACGACGACGCCATCGCGGACGCGAAATCGCGCAAGGAGAACGCCGAGGAGTATCTCGACGACGTGGAGCCGGAGCTTGACCGACTCGAAGCCGAACGCGACGAGCTTCAGGCGAACATCGGTGCCGTCGAGAACAGCATCGCGGAGCTGGAGTCGCTGCGCGAGCGGCGCGAGCAGCTGGCCGAGACGGTCGCCCGGCTGGACGAGCTGTACGAGGAGACCGAGCGGCTCCAGACCACCTACGCGGACCTGCGTGCTGAGCTTCGCCAGCAGAACGTCCAGAAGCTCGAACGAATGTTGAACGAGACGTTCGACCTCATCTACGAGAACGACGCCTACTCGCACATCGAGCTCGACGGCGAGTACGCGCTGACGGTGTACCAGAAGGACGGCGACCCGCTCGACCCCGAACAGCTGTCGGGCGGTGAGCGGGCCATCTTCAACCTCTCGCTGCGGTGTGCCATCTACCGGCTGCTGGCGGAAGGTATCGACGGGGCCGCGCCGCTTCCGCCGCTCATCCTCGACGAGCCGACGGTGTTCCTCGATTCGGGCCACGTCTCGAAGCTCGTGGATCTCATCGAGTCGATGACCGACCTCGGCGTGGCCCAGATTCTCGTCGTTAGCCACGACGAGGAACTCGTGACCGCGGCGGACGAACTCGTCACGGTGGAGAAAGACTCGACGACGAATCGGTCGTCCGTCGAGCGCCGGGACGCGGCCGACGCGACTGCTCTCGCCGCGTTCAACTGAGCTATTCGAGCAGCGTCTCGACCGCCTGCTCGCCAGTCTCGGTGAGCTGGTAGCCGCGCTCGCCGGCGACGACGGTCTCCTCGACCAGCCCAGCCGCCCGGAGTTCGGTGACGAGTCCGAGCGCGTCCGACTCACACAGCGAGTAGGCGTCCATCAGTTCCCGGGCGGGACGGGGCTTCGCTCGGAGTTCGAGGACGAGACCGAGCATCTGGTCGTCGTGGGCGGCGCGGACGAGTCGTCGCACGGGGTCGGGGATTGCGCTCGCGGCCGTCTCCAGCGGGTCGGCGTCGAGCATCGTCAGCTCCTCGGTCGGGACGTACCGCTGGTCGCCGGTCTCGGGGTCACGGACGCGCGAGGAGTCACCGGATTTCGTGAGGAGCAGATACCGCTTCCCCTCGTGTTCGACGGCTCTCATTCGCTCCCCCCGTGTTTTCGGACGAGCAGGTAGGTGCGGACGAGCGCGACCGTGCCGACGAGCATCGCGCCGCCGCCGAGGGTGTACCGGCCCCGGAAGTACGCTAACAGCGCACCCAACGCGAGCGCGAACAGGCCGAGATTCGCGAGGAGCACGGCGGAAAAGAAGCCGCGGGCCAACTCCTCGTCAACGTCGGCGGCCATCTCGTCGGCGTCGGCGGTCGTTCCCGCCGACTCACCGGTGTCGATGGACGGGATATCGGGGCCGAGACTAGCGGGGTCGAACTCCTCGGGTTCGTGTTCCGTTCCGTCGGAGTCGGCGAACTCCTCCATCCGCTGTTCGACGGCGTCGCGCTCGTCGCTCACTACCTGATGGAGGCCGTCGAGGGCGAAAAAGCTGGTCGTCGGGGTTAGAGCATCTCCTCGAGGTCGAGCGTCTCGTCCGCTTGGAGCCACGCCGCCGGCTCCGCTGCGTCGTAGAAGACGACCCCGCCTTCCGTCTCGTAGGCCTCGACGGTGAGGTCCGTCGGTTCTGGGGTCGGTTCGGCCGCGTCCGTCGTGGTCGGCAGTTCGGTCATCGATCTGTGGTAGACCATGACATGGTATATGCTTTCCGGCCACGGTGATTTGCGTCCGCGCTCACCGATGTCTTTAGTGGGGCGGAGGGGCAACCGCTCACAATGAGTTCTACCGGGACGACGCTCGCCGACTTCGGCGGCGGCGAGGAGGTCGAGGAAGCCCGCCACGTCACCGAGGGCGACGAGGTCGGCGAGCTGGTCGACCTCTCCGAGTACCAGTTTCCCGACGCCGACGGCACCGTCGAGGTGAGCGTCACGCAGGTGGATTACACCGTCGAGGGGTTCGGCGACGACGAGTACCCCGTGCTCCACATCTTCGGCCGCACCGAAGCCGACGAGGCCGAACACATCCGCGTCTTCGACTTCCAGCCGTACTTCTACACGCCCGTCGACGACCTCGACCACGAGCCTGCCGACGGGGAGCGTGCCCTCCGCGAGGCGGATTTCGAGGACGACCGCCTGATGGAGGAACGAATCGTCGGGCTCGAGACGAAGGGCCAGCGCGACCCCTCGCTCGATGACCCGAAAGCCGACGAGGTCGTCATCTACGAGTCCATCCGCGGACAGGACCTGGTGAAGGTGTTCGGCCAGACGCCCCGCGACGTGGGGCAACTCCGCGACCGGTTCGACCACTACGAGGCGGACATCCTCTTCCCGAATCGCCTGCTCATCGACAAGGACATCACCGCCGGCGTCCGCGTCCCCGACCAGCGTGCCGAGGACGGGAGCGTCAAGGTCCACCACGAGCAGATTACCCCGACGGACCTGAGCGTCGACCCGCGCGTCCACACCTTCGATATCGAGGTGGACGACCGGTCGGGGTTCCCGGAGGACGGCGAGGAGAAGATCATCTGCATGACGAGCCACGACTCCTACCGCGGTGAGTACGTCGCGTGGCTCTACGACGCCCCCGACGCGACCGTCCCCGCGCCCGAGACGATCGACTTCGACTTCTTCGACGCCGAGTCCGACACCGAACTCCGGGTGTTCGACACCGAGGAGGCGATGCACGAGGATTATCTCGACTACCTTGCGGAGACGGACCCCGACGTGTTGACGGGGTGGAACTTCGACGACTTCGACGCCCCCTACTACGTCGCCCGACTGGAGGAACTCGGCCTGGAGTCGGACCTGCTGTCTCGCGTCGACGAGGTGTGGGACTCCGGGTGGGGTGGCCCGAACATCAAGGGGCGGGTCGTCTTCGATTTGCTGTACGCGTATGAGCGCCGCCAGTACTCCGAACTCGACTCCTACCGGCTTGACGCCGTCGCCGAACAGGAACTTGGCGTCGGGAAAGAGCGGTACACCGGCGACATCGGCGACCTCTGGGAGCAGGACCCCGCCCGCCTGCTGGAGTACAATCTCCGGGACGTGGAGCTGTGTGTCGAAATCGACGAGAAGGTCGACCTCATCTCCTTCTGGAGCGAGGTGGCGACGTTCGTCGGCTGTAAGCTGGAGGACGCGACGACGCCCGGCGACGCGGTCGACCTCTACATCCTCCACAAGGTCCACGGCGACTTCGCGCTCCCGTCGAAGGGGACCGTCGAGTCCGAGGATTACGAGGGCGGTGCGGTGTTCGACCCGATTTCGGGCATCCGTGAGAACGTCACCGTGCTGGACCTGAAGTCGCTGTATCCGATGTGCATGGTGACGACGAACGCGAGCCCCGAGACGAAGGTCGACCCCGCGGAGTACGACGGGGAGACGTACCGCGCCCCCAACGGCACCCACTTCCGGAAGGAGCCGGACGGCATCATCCGGGAGATGGTCGACGAGCTGTTGACCGAACGCGAGAACAAGAAGGCGGCCCGCGACGAGTACGACCCCGAGGACGCCGAGTACAAGCGCTACGACTCACAGCAGGCCGCCGTGAAGGTCATCATGAACTGCTTTGCGTCGGATACGGATGTGCTCACCCCGAACGGTATCCAGAATATTCGTAACCTCGAAATCGGTGACGAGGTATACTCTCTCGACCCGGAGACAATGGAGATGGAGGTGAAGCCTGTCGTTGCTACACAGGAGTACCCTGACTATCGTGGAGAGATGGTCGATATCGAGACGAGTAAAATCGATTTCAGCGTCACGCCGAACCACCGAATGCTCGTCCGGAAGGACGATAAAAACGGCGCGTCGTGGGAGGGGTTCCGCTTCGTTGAGGCTGGTGAGCTGAACGAGAGTTCACATTACGAGCTTCCCCACGATTGGACAGGCCCTGACGGAGCTCGACTTGGCACTGTTGACCTGACCGAGCGACTCGACGGCGGCTATGAGGTTTGGGCGGACAACGATGTGCACGGCCATACGCTTGCGAGCGAGCTCGATTACTACCCAGAGAAGATACACAAAGCCGACGAGGATACCACCGGCTACGTGTTCTCGGCCGAAGCGTTCGAACGCCATCGAGAGTATCTTGACGACCACTGCTCGAACTTCTACGTCCACGCCGAGCGCGGCCGCAAGTGGGTTCCACGGTTCTACGACGGCGATGACTTCCTCGAACTGCTGGCGTGGTACATCACCGAAGGGTCGGTGTACACCTCCGAGGAGAAGCAGTTTGGTGAGCAACTTCGCGGGTCGGCGACGACAGTACAGATTGCACAGAATGCACTCCCTGACGGTGGGATTGTGGCCGACACGGCTACTGGTGACCACGCCAAAATCGGCAGGCTACTCGATCGGATGGGGTTCGACTACTACGTTGACGGAAGCGGGTATCAGTTCACCTCACAACTGCTTGGTCAGTGGTTCGAAACCATCGCTGGTGAGAACAGCTTCGAGAAGCGGATTCCCGACTTCGTCTTTGACCTCTGCCACGAGCAGAAGCGTGCGTTTCTCGATACGCTGATCGCGGGTGACGGAGACAGACAGCAGAACAGCTGGCGGTACACGACTTCCAGTGAGCAACTTCGCGACGATGTGCTCCGGCTCTGTGCACATCTCGGGCTAACAGCGAACTACAACTACGACAGTGGGTCGTGGCGAATCTACTGCACGGAGAACGCGAACAACAGCGTCAGGATGCACCGCTCCGGCGGAACGAGTACCGCAACCGACGGTGCATACTGTGTTACGGTCAAAGACAATCACACGCTGCTTGCTGGACAAAACGGGACGTTCCAGTTCGTCGGGCAATCGCTGTACGGTGTCCTCGGCTGGGATCGATTCCGCCTGTACGACAAGGAGATGGGTGCAGCCGTCACCGCGACGGGTCGAGAGGTCATCGAGTACACCGACGAGGTCGTCCAGAATCAGGGATATGAGGTTGCCTACGGCGACACCGACTCAGTTATGCTACAGCTTGGGGAGATCTCGCCGGACGATGTCGACGGGGATGTGGCTATCACGGACGAAATGCGGGCAAAACACCCCGAAATGGACGAAGCGGAGTTGGAGACCGTTGCGGCGACGATACAGAAGGGATTCGAGCTCGAAACGGCTATCAACGAATCGTACGATGAGTTCGCCCTCGAACAGCTCAACGCGGAGTTCCACCGGTTCCAAATCGAGTTCGAGAAGCTGTACCGGCGCTTCTTCCAGGCGGGAAAGAAGAAACGCTACGCCGGCCACATCATCTGGAAGGAGGGGAAAGACGTCGACGACATCGACATCACGGGCTTCGAGTACAAGCGGTCGGACATCGCGCCGGTGACGAAGGAGGTCCAGAAGAACGTCCTCGACATGATCGTCACCGAGGGCGACGTGGAGGGGGTCAAGGAGTACGTCCACGACACCATCGCCGAATTCCAGAAGGGTGAACGGCCACTGGACGACATCGGCATCCCGGGCGGTATCGGGAAGAAGCTCGACGCCTACGACACGGACACCGCCCATGTGCGCGGTGCGAAGTACGCGAACCTCCTGCTTGGAACCAACTTCCAGCGCGGCTCGAAGCCGAAGCGGCTGTATCTCCAGAAGGTGCATCCCGACTTCTGGACACACGCCGAGGAGGAACTCGGACTCGACCCACAGCGGGACCCGCTGTACGGCGAATTCAAGCGCGACCCTGACGTCATCTGCTTCGAGTACGCCGACGAGGTTCCGAATTCCTTCGAGGTCGACTGGGACAAAATGTTGGAAAAGACGCTTCGCGGGCCGATTGAGCGGATTCTGGAGTCGCTCGACGTGTCGTGGGAGGAGGTCAGAGATGGCCAAGAGCAAACTGGACTCAGCAGTTTCATGTGAGGAGTTTTCGAAATCCAAAACAGAGTTGTCGAAGCCGAAATATCGGCGGTCGCACCCGTAAGCATTAACCGCGTCTCTCCCCTCCTTCCTATTGTTCTACCAATGGCAACACTCGAACTCAACAACCTCCACGCAGAGGTGGCCGAGGAGGGTGGCGAGACCATCCTTCGCGGCGTCGACCTAGAAGTATCCTCGGGCGAGATTCACGCGCTCATGGGGCCGAACGGCTCGGGCAAGTCCACGACGGCGAAAATCGTCGCCGGACACCCGGCGTATCGCGTCACCGAGGGGGAAGTGCTGCTCCACCTCAACGAGGCGGAGTTCGAGGACGACGACATCGACATCGACGAGGAGGACCTGACCTGGGACCTGCTCGAACTCGAACCGAACGAGCGCGCCGCGCTCGGAATCTTCCTCGCCTTCCAGTATCCCGCCGAAATCGAGGGCGTGACGATGGTGAACTTCCTGCGAACGGCCCTCAACGCGAAAATCGAAGAGCGCGAGGAGCTGTTCGAGGACGACGACGGCGACGACGAGGAAGAAGAGGACGCCGGCTACGACACGTCCCCGATGGAAGGTGACGTGGACGAGGGCGAGGTCGGCGTCGCGGAGTTCCAGCAGCTCCTCCAGGAGAAGATGGAACTGCTCGACATGGACGAGAAGTTCGCACAGCGATACCTCAACGCCGGCTTCTCCGGCGGCGAGAAGAAGCAAAACGAGGTGCTGCAGGCGGCCATCCTCGAACCCTCGATTGCGGTGCTCGACGAGATCGACTCCGGGCTCGACATCGACCGCCTGCAGGACGTTGCCAACGGCATCAACGCCTTGCGCGATGAAGTCGGCACGGGCGTCCTCCAGATCACCCACTACCAGCGTATCCTCGATTACATCGAGCCGGACTACGTCCACATCATGCTCGACGGGAAAGTCGTGAAGGAAGGCGACGCAGAGCTCGCAAAGGAGCTCGAAGAGAAGGGGTACGACTGGGTCCGCGAGGAAGTGTACGAGACGGCCTAACGCACATACGTATCCACCACTAACATTAACCAATGAGTTCAGATCAAGACCACCTCAAAGAGACCGAGACCGAGGCCCGCTTCGAGTTCAAGAAGGAGGAGTCGTCCGCCTTCAAGACGGAGAAGGGGCTGACCGAGGAGACGATCCGCGTCATCTCGGAAGACAAAGACGAACCCGAGTGGATGCTGGAGCGCCGGCTCCGCGCCCTCAAGCAGTTCCAGCAGATGCCGATGCCGACGGATTGGCCCGGCCAGCCGGACCTGTCCGAGGTCGACATCGCCGACATCGTCCCGTACATCCGCCCGGACATCGAGACGCGCGGCGGCGCGGAAGACTGGGACGACCTCCCGGAAGAGATTCGCGACACCTTCGACAAGCTCGGCATTCCGGAAGCAGAGCGCAACGCCCTCTCCGGCGTCGGTGCACAGTACGAGTCCGAGATTGTGTACCAGAACATGCAAGAGCAGTGGGAGGAGAAGGGCGTCGTCTTCTGTGACATGGACAAGGCCGTCCAGGAGCACGAAGAGCTCGTCAAGGAGTACTTCATGACGAAGAACGTCCCCGCCAGCGACAACAAGTTCGCCGCGCTCCACGGCGCAATCTGGTCGGGGGGCTCGTTCGTCTACGTCCCGGAAGACGTGACGGTGCAGATGCCGATTCAGGCGTACTTCCGCATGAACTCTGAGGGGATGGGCCAGTTCGAGCACACGCTCATCATCGCCGAGGAGAACTCCGAGGTCCACTACATCGAGGGCTGTTCGGCACCCAAATACAGCCACTTCAATCTCCACTCCGGCGGCGTCGAGGTGTTCGTCGGCGAGGGAGCACACGTCCAGTACTCCACGGTGCAAAACTGGTCGAAGAACACGTACAACCTCAACACCAAGCGCGCCATCGTCGAGAAGGACGGGACGATGGAGTGGGTCTCCGGCTCCATGGGGTCGAAGGCGACAATGCTGTACCCGTCGTCCGTGCTGAAGGGTCCGGGCGCGACCGACAACCACATCACCATCGCCTTCGCGGGCGAGGGGCAGAACATCGACACCGGCGCGAAGGTGTACCACAACGCGCCGAACACGAAATCCACCATCGAGTCGAAGTCCATCTCGAAGGACGGCGGCCGGACGAACTACCGCGGTCTCGTCCACATCGCCGACGGCGCGGAGAACTCCTCCACGTCCGTCGAGTGTGACGCCCTGATGTTCGACAACGAGTCGACCTCCGACACGATGCCGTACATGGAGATTCAGGAGTCGAAGGTCGACGTGGCCCACGAGGCGACCGTCGGCAAAATCGGCGACGAGGACGTGTTCTACCTCCAGTCGCGCGGTCTCGACGACGACGACGCAAAGCAGATGATCGTCGCCGGCTTCATCGAGCCGATTACGGAGGAACTCCCCATCGAGTACGCCGTCGAACTGAACCGACTCATCGAACTCGAGATGGAGGGATCGCTCGGATGAGCACGCAGGTACACGCCTCAGTCGACGAGGCGACGGTCCGCCAGCTCTCCGAGGAACTCGGCGAGCCGGAGTGGCTGCTGGAGACGCGACTCGACGCGCTCGATGCGCTCTCCGAGCTTGATTTCCCGGACGTCATCCAGACGCCGGGGCGGCTGTGGACGGACCTCTCGGACCTCGATTACGATTCGCTCGTCGACCCGCTCAACGCGGCCGAGGAGAAAGATCAGGTCGGTCCCGACGACGTCGAGGTGCTCTCCTTCGCGGAGGCCGTCGACGAACACGAGGACCTGCTCAAGGAACACTTCGGCTCCGTCGTCGACCCGCAGACGAACTACCTAACCGCGCTCTCGACGGCGCTGTTCTCGACGGGGACGGTCGTTCACGTCCCCGAGAAGGTCGACGCGGAGGACGTGAAGGTCCGCACAACGATGAACAGCCGCTCGCTGTTCAACTACACGCTCGTCGTCGCCGAGGAGTCGTCGTCC
The DNA here is from genome assembly GCF_009663395.1 of Halosegnis longus. Taxonomy (NCBI): domain Archaea; kingdom Methanobacteriati; phylum Methanobacteriota; class Halobacteria; order Halobacteriales; family Natronomonadaceae; genus Halosegnis; species Halosegnis longus. Next base: position 2,129,525 of record NZ_QKNW01000001.1, read on the forward strand.
GTGACGCTGCTCGAACGACAGGATAGCGCGGAGCTACGCTCCGCGGACCGTTCGAGCGGGCAGAGCCCGCGAGAAGAGACGGGCGACGACGTGGAGGGCAACCGCTACTACAGCGGGCTCGTCGAGGTATCGGCGGGCGAGAACGCGTACGTCCAGTACGGCTCGCTCCAGAACCTCGACCAGACGACGTACAACTACCAGCTGAAGGAGGGCGTCGCCGACACCTACGGACAGGTGGACTTCATCGACTGTAACGCCGGCTCCCGACTGTCGAAGTCGAGCGTCGAGACGCACCTCGAGGGCGACAGCTCCGAGACGAAGATCGTCGGCGCCTTCTACGGCCACGAGGACCAGCACTTCGACATCGACGCGCGGGTCTGGCACCGCAACGAGAACACGACGGCCGACCTCGTGACGCGTGGCGTCATCGACGACGAGGCGCGCTCCGTCTACGAGGGCGTCCAGGACGTCGGTCGCGACGCGTGGAACACCTCCTCGTACCAGCGGGAGAACACGCTGATGCTCTCCGACGAGAGCGAGGCCGACGCGTCTCCGAAGCTCATCATCAACAACCACGACACCGAGGCCTCCCACTCCGCGACGGTGGGCCAGGTGGACGACGAGGACATGTTCTACATGGCCTCGCGTGCCGTGCCGGAACGGACGGCCAAGAACATGCTCGTCGAGGGGTTCTACGTCCCCGTCCTCGAGGAAATCGAGGTCGACGAGCTGCGCGACGACTTCCGGGCGCTCGTCCGCGAGCGTCTCGCGAACCGAGAGTAACGCGTTCCGGTTGCTCGTGGGGACACGATCTCACGGCGGCTCGGACCGCGCGTGATTTCCTGCTTCTCTCTCGATTTTTGCACGCACAGCGACCGGCGTCGCCGAACTGTGTGGGCCTGCCACACAGGTGGAAGGGCTTATTGTGACGCCTCTCTCACCTGCCAGTATGTACGAGGTATCGTTGTCGGGGGCAGACGGGCGACGGAGGGACCGGCGGTGAGTCTCTCCTATCCGGTCGCCAACGACCACCAGCTCGCGCGGCTCCTCCAGATTGGGATGGTGTTAGAGGAAGTCATCGAGGCGCGGGCGGGGAAACACTACGAAACGCTCGGCGAGGACGAGCGCGACGAGGAGGTCGAGACGCTGCTCGAACACGCGGCGACCGAGTCGGCACGCCACCGCGGGGAACTCGAAGCGCTCATCGACGCGCTCGACGCCGACCCCGTCGCCTACGAGGAGATCGAACAGCTCGTTGCGGCCCGCTACGAGTCGGACACCGACACCGACGGCGTGTTGTACGACCAGCTCGCTAACGAGGAGACCGCCTACAAGTTCTACGACGACCTCATCGAGGCAATCGAGGGGTCGAGCGTGGAGTTCACGATCGAGCGCGAGACGCTGCTCGACACCCTCCGAGAGATTCGCGCGGACGAGAAAGCCGGCGTCGAAGACGTGACCCAACTGATGGAGACACGATGAACACACAGCGACAGTATCTCAAAGCGGTGTATCTGATTCAAGAAGCGACCGACGGCCCGGCCTCGACGGGGGCGATTGCCGACACCGTCGACGTGTCGCCGGCCAGCGCGAACGAGATGATTGGCAAGCTCCAGGAGCGCGGCCTTGCCGACCACGAGAAGTACAAGGGTGTCTCGCTCACCGACGAGGGCATCATGCGAGCGCGGGAAGCTCTCGAAACGTACTGTATCATCGAGCGGTTCCTCGTCGAGGTGCTCGAAGTCGAGGAGGACGCCTTCCGCGGGGAGGCCAAGCAACTGGAGTCGGTCATCGATGATACGGTCGCCGACCGTCTGGACACGATCATCGACCGCGCCGAGCAGTGTCCCGACTGCTTCGACGCCGACGCCGACATGTGCTCGCTGCTCGAATCCGAACTGCCGAGTTCGGAAGCCGCCGACTGACATCCTTCGTCCCTGCACACAGCGCAGACTGTCCAGTTGACATATGCCAAATTCCGAGTGCCCGACATGTAATCGCTCGCTCGCAACAGAACAAGGTATGCGTCAACACCACACGAAAGTGCACGGGACCCCACTTCCCAACCGGACGTGCGAGAGCTGCCGTGACCGATTTTACGACCCGAAGTCACGCCGCACGTACTGTAAGTCGTGCTACACTGGCAGGGGACAACAGAACGGGAACTGGAAGGACGCAAAAACCGAAGCGACCTGTCGCAACTGTGAGTCAACGTTCGAATACTACCCGTCGGAGAAAACTGGCGTGTTCTGTGGTGACTGTGTAGAAAACACCGAATCATTTCTGGGAACACCATCTCACGAGCTACGCCGTGCGCCACGGAAATCGTTCAGTTGTGAACAGTGTGGCGACTCGTTCGAACTGCTGGCGTCCGCTGTCGACGGGGCGATGAACCGCGGTCGGTTCTGTTCTCACGACTGTCGGTCTACGTGGCTGTCACAGAACCGAACTGGACCAGCACACCATCAGTGGGTGGCTGAGGAAGGGAGTTACAGCGGAGCGTGGTGGCAGGTTCGGTCCCGTGCGCTTGAACGCGACGAACACACCTGTCAACACTGCGGTGCTGGAGTAGAGGAACTCGGGCAAAACCCAGACGTTCACCACATCACACCGGTCCGGACTTTTGAGGACCCAGACGATGCTCACCACCTCGATAACGTCGTCTGTCTCTGTCGAACGTGTCACCCGAAAGTGGAAGCCGGTTCGCTTCCCTGCCCCGAGATTTAACAGAAGACTATAGTACGAGAGGCAGTTACCCCAGAATGTAGTCCCGTGGTGTAGTGGCCAATCATAGCGGCCTTTGGATGTGCTCAGTGTGGACTGACACAGGAGAAAGCCGTTGACGGCAGTTCGAATCTGCCCGGGACTATCACTCCACCTCGAAGCGAATCCGCTCTTCCCCCGCGCCGGCGCTTTCTCGCTCCGTAATCTCCACTGCACCGATGTCACCCGTCTGTTCGACGTGCGTTCCCGCACAGGCCGTGCGGTCGAAGATACCGTCTTCTCCGTCGATTTCGACGATTCTGAGCTCGGTTATCGACTCGGGAAGGAGTTCGATGCGGGTGCGTTCCGGGTCGAGTTCGGATTCTGCCGTCTCGCGGTCGAGAGTGTACCACCGAACGCCGCGGTCGGCCTCGACGTGCGCGTTCATCTGAGCTTCGATGTCCGCGAGGTCGGTCTCGTCGAATCGGTCGTAGGCCGCATCGAGTCGGGCGTAGTCGGTGTAAATCTGATTGCCGCGGGTCGGGGCGTCGTACTCGTCGAGCAGTATCGCCGAAAGGAGATGCTGGGCGGTGTGGTATCGCGTTAGCGTGTCTCGCCGCTCGGCGTCGATGGCTCCGGTGACGACCGCACCTTCGGCGGGTGGCTCGCCGGTGACCCGGTGGTAGATAGTATCTGACTTCTGTACGTCGGTGACGGTCCACTCGCGGTCGTCGGTCGCGAGCGTACCGTGGTCTGCCGGCTGGCCGCCGCCCTCCGGATAGAAGTGCGTCCGGTCGAGGACGACTCGGTCGTCGAGGCTGCGTTCGACGGTCGCCTCGAAGCGGCGCGTGTCCGAGGAATCGAGATACAGCGCGTCGGTCATACCGGAACACGGGGCGCGACGGGTATCAAGCCTGTCGTAACGCTGAATAGACGCACTCGCCTGTGTACAGGTAAGATGATTATCGTCCGCTCTATTCGACGTTTCAGAGGTGACCGGGATGGGTGTTGAGATACAGGAAAACCCCGTCACGGACGAGGAGTTCGAGGAGATGGCCGGATTCGTGCACGATTATCTCGCGGCGTCGGTCGAGACCGAACAGGAGGGCGGACGGATGCGCTGGTACCCGTGGCACTCCGCCGAGTACCGGTTCAACCACATCCGCAACGTGACGAGCATCGCCCGCCACATTGCCCGCGAGGAGGGCGCAAACGAGGACGTGACCCGCGTCGCGGCCATCTTCCACGACGTTGCGAAGCTGGAGGCCGACCAGGACGAACACGCCGAGGTCGGCGCGAACATCGCCCGGCAGTATCTGGAGTCGCACGGCGACTACCCCGACTCGTTCATCGACCAGGTGTGTGGCGCGGTTCGCGACCACTCGTTCCAGGGAGACCTGCGCGACGTGCCACTGGAGGCGCGGTGTCTGATGGAGGCCGACCTGCTCGATAAGGTCGGTGCGAACGGGACGATGCTGATGTTGCTCCGGATGGGGTACGAGGCCCGAACGCACATGGACGCCAACGAGATGGTTGGCCGCGTGCTCGAACGCGGTGAGGACGCCGTCGCGCGCATCGTCTCCGACACTGCCGAGTCGATCGCTCACCAGCGGCTCAAGCGCGTCCGGTGGTTCAAGGAGTGGCTCGAAGCCGAAATCGCTGAGATGGAGCGCATCGAGACGCCCATCGACGGCTAAATCAGTCCGAGCGTCGCGGTGCCGTCGTAGAGGAAGTAACAGCCGAACCCGGCAAGCACCGCGGCCGAGAGATACGCGACGACCGGCGCGAGCGCGTCGATGCGTGCCTTCGCCGCCGCGAGCGCGGCCGGAAACGCCGTCACCCAGAGACCGATACCCGCAAACAGTCCGACGAGCAGCGCGGGCGACCCCGTCTCGACGACGAGAACGCCCGCGAGCGACGCCGACGCCTCCGCGAGCACGTCGATGCGTCCAGGTTCGAGTAGCCCGACGCCGACCGTGAGCCAGAAGACGATCTGGTAGGGGTTCGTCAACGCGAGGACGAACGCCTTCTGGAAGCCTTTCCCTTCTGCCGGTGCCGTCTCACCAGTGTAGGTATCCTGTACGTCCTCGATTGCGCCGTAGGCGTAATACAGCATGAGACACCCCCCGACGAGAACCATCACCCCTCGAAGCCGCTGGAACTGCTCGATGAACGTGACGACGCCGAACAGAGCGAGCAGGAAGAAGACGAAGTCGGCGGTCGCCGCGCCGAGTCCCGCGCGTGCGCCGGCGAGTCGCCCACGGACGACGGCCTCCTCGGCGATGACGGCGTTCATCGGGCCGGGCGGCGCAGCGAGCGCCAGACCGAACACCATCCCGGCGAGCAGCGAGACGACGGTGTCTATCACGACGGGTCGAATGACGACAGCAGTAAAAACAGTTCGTATCTGCGTCAGTACTTCGCTTCCGCGCCGGTCTTCGCGTACACGTCGTCCATGATGGCGTCGCGTTCGGCCCGCCACGACGCGATACCGGCCGGCGAGTCGGGGTACGACTCGTAGTGGTCGAGCAGCCGGTCGGCGAGTCCCTTCGTCTGGTAGAGGTCGTAGACGGTGTCGAGGTGGCCGCGTGCCTTCCAGGCGGTCTTGATCGCGAGGGGAATCGACATTCCCGACGAACCGGAGTAGAGGGCGTTCGCAATCTGCTCGCCGGGAATGACGCCGGCGAGGGCGGTCAGGTCGTCGATACCGTTTGCCATCGCGAAGATGTTGTACACGTCGAGGGCCGCATACCGCGCGCCGAAGTGGTCCATCACCTTGGTGTTGTACTCCCAGAGTTCATCCTCGTCGCCGACGGCGTCGTGCTCGATGGCGTGCATCGCCTGCTCTGCGGCGTACTTGCCGGCGTAGGCGGCACCGGCGATACCACCGCCGGAAATCGGGTTGACGTGCGCGGCCGAGTCGCCGGCGGCGATGTACCCCGGCGCGGTCGCAGAATCGTAGGTCCGACGGGTCGGCAGCGCCGCGCCGAGCTTGTCTTTCACCTCTGCGCCCTCGAACTCGGGGCGCTTGCTGATGTCTTCGCGCAGATCCTGGACGAGCTTCATCGGTTCCTCGCTCATCTGGAACCCGAGTCCGACGTTGATTTCGGTCGGCGTGCGCGGGAAGTACCAGAGATAGCCGGCAGACCGCTTGGTCGGCTTGAGCACGAGCGCGTCGTCCCACTCGACCGGCTCCTCCACTTCGAGGACCTCGCGGTACGCGGAGGAGAACTGCGAGTAGCGGACGTTCGTGTCGAAGGTCGCCTCGGAGAAGTCGGCCTTGTCCTGCAGGATGGAGAGAGCCCCTGCGCCGTCGATGACCATCTCGGCCTCGTAGGTAATCGGCTCTCCCTTCCGGCGACCGGTGAAGCCGGTGACGCGGCCGTCTTCCTGTGTCACGTCCTGCACGACGGTGTCGTAGTGGAACTCGACGCCGGCGTCGGCGGCCGTTTCGAGGAGGATACGACCGTACTTGTAGCGGTCGATGACGGCCAGCTCTCCGGGAACTGGGATGTCGAGCTCGACGCCCTGACTCGGGGCCTCGAAGCGACCGTGGTCCACGTCAGTGTTGGTGAAGGCGGGTTCGAGCGCCGACTTCGGAATCGCCTCGGGGAACTTGTTTGCGCCCTTCAGGGCGTCACCACAGGCGATGTGGCCGGCCTCCTGCTCGTCTTTCCGCTCGACGATGACAGTGTCGTAGCCGGCCCGTGCGAGCGTCGTCGCGGCATAACAGCCGCTCGTGCCCGCACCGACGATTGCGACATCGGCGGTGTGCGTACTCATTATCCCTTCTGGCGACCGGACGGCTAAAACTCTTTTCAGGCGGGGCGGAACGCGTCGGTAAAGAGTTTTGAGGTAACTCGCCGTACCCCAGTTATGACCGAGTACACCGTGGAGTTCGTCGGCACCGGCGAGACGATTACCTGCTCCGAGACGGAGACCATCCTCTCGCGGTGTCTGGAGGAGGGTATCGCACAGGAGTACTCCTGTCGCGTCGGCATGTGTCTGGCCTGTACGGCCAAGATTCACGACGGTGAGGTCGAACAGACCATCGTCGAGAAGCGCGGCTTCACGGAGGAGGAAGCCGAGGAGTACGCACTCACCTGCATGGCGCGCCCGAAATCTGACCTGAAACTCGAACGCGGCGTCTACCCGCCGAGCATCGAGAACGACGCCGCGACGGGAGAGGCCGGCTCCGCGTTCGCCGACGACTAACTATCCGGATAGGCGTCGAGCCACGGATTCGCCCGCTCGAACGCCCGTGCCGTCGCGAGCAACTGTTTTTCCGTGTAGCGGTTGCCGACCAACTGCAGGCCGACCGGGAGCCCGTCGTCGGTCAGTCCCGCGGGGACGGAGACGACCGGGTGGCCGGTGACGTTGAACACCCACGGGAGCGACCAGTCGGTGAGCGTGCCGTTCGCGGGTTCGCCGGCGATCTCGGTCGGGTCGTCTTCTTCGAGCGGGAAGGGAGGCACTGCGAGCGTGGGACAGACCAGCGCGTCGTGGTCGCCGATAGCGGCTTCGATTGCCTCGTACATCGCCGTCCGGACGACGTTCTGGGCGTTGTGCTCGACGGCGTCGTGACCCTCGCCGAGCGCGATGGTCGCGAGCAGCGACGACGACACGTCGTCGGCGTGCTCGCCGGCGAGGTCGATACCGTACTCCCGCTCGACGTTCTCCGCGAGCGTGGCGAACTTCGCCGTCGCCTGCAGCGAGAACGCGTGATTCAGGTCGCCCTTCGACGGTCCGTCGACGCCGACCGTCTCGACGGTCGCTCCGTCGTTCTCGACGGCGTCGAGTGCACGCTCCACCTGCTCAGAGACGGCATCCTCGATGGTGAACAGTCCGCCGAGGTCGGAGGCGTACGCGAGTGATACGTCGGTCGTCGCCGTCTCTACTGCCGCGTGGTACCCCCCGTCCGTCGGGACCGAGAAGGGGTCGCGGTCGTCCTGTCCGGCCACCACGTCAAGCATGACCGCGAGGTCCTCGACGGTCCGTGCCATCGGTCCCGTCACGCCCGTCGGGGTGTGCGAGGAGAACGTGTCGATGCCCGAGCCGTTGGGCACGAGTCCGAACGAGGGCTTCACGCTGGCGACGTGACAACAGGAGGCCGGGACGCGCAGCGAGCCGCCCACGTCCGAGCCGGTGGCGATCGTCGCCAGTCCGTCGGCAAGCGCCGCGGCGGACCCGCCGGAGGAGCCGCCCGCGATGCGGTCGGGGGCAAAGGGCGTCCCGGTCGCGCCGACGAGCTTGTTGTCGGTCCGCGGCTTGTGACCGAACTCCGGCGTGTTCGTCTTCCCGAGGACGATAGCTCCCGCGGCTTCGAGCCGTTCGGTGATGATCGCGTCCTCGTCGGCAATGTGGTCTGCGAACGGCTTCGCACCGAACGTCGTCCGGACGCCTGCCTTGTGGGCGTAGAGGTCTTTTAGTGCGAGCGGAACGCCGTGGAGCGGACCGAGGTCCTCCCCGGCCTCGGCCGCTGTCTCGGCGCTCGCTGCGGCCTCGCGTGCCTCGTCTTCGATGACCGTCACGTAGGCGTTCGTGCGGTCGTTGCGCTCCTCGATACGGGCCAGCATCTCCTCGACCAGTGCTACCGGCGAGATGTCGCCGGCCTTCACGCCCTCGGCGATCTCCACTGCACTTCGCGTGTCCATGTCGCCCGAGTCACAGAGCGGTAACTAAGCAGTTGTGCCGGGCGAGCAGGCGGCGGCCGCCGTGGTGCGCGTGCCACGCTCGGCCCCCGGCGGGACCGGTGGTCTCGCGACCGTCGGACGCACCACGCTACTGGTCAGCGCACGGGCTGTGTGGCCGCGGTATGTAACAAAAATCTGTGTCTCGACCCGTCAGTCGTCTGCCGGTTCGGCGGCCTCGTCGAGGTCGACCGGCGGGGCCGCGGCCTCGGCGTTGTGCTCGCGGGCGCGAGCGCGGAGCTCCTCCGAGATGCCGGGGGCGGCCGACTGCTCGATGTCGCCGCCCTGTGCTTCGATGTCGTCGAGCGACATCGGGAAGGTGCGGAGGTCGTAGTGGTTCTGGATGCCACAGCGGGCACCCTCACCCATCGCGGTCGGAATCTGGTTGTGGCCCGGCGTGATGTCGCCGACGGCGAAGACGCCATCGGCGGTGGTCTTCCCGTGGTCGTCGACGGCGATGGTGCCGTCGTCGTTGAGTTCGGCCCCGAGCTTCTCGGCCAGCGCGGTGTTGTAGTCGCTGCCGTACATCGGGAAGCCGCCGCGGTACTCGCGGGTCTCCCCGTCCGCGAAGGTGAACGATTCGAGCCAGCCGTCCTCGCCTTTCTCCATCGACTCGATCTCCTCGTGGACCACGTCGACGGGGTGGGCAGCGAGCTGGCGGTCGGTCTCGTCGCTCCACTCCGGCTCGTCGCCGCGGGTGAGCAGGTCGACCTCGTCGGTGAAGTTCAGCATAATCATGGCGACCTTCGCGGCTGCCTCGCCGGTTCCCATCACGAAGACGGGCTGGTCCACGAACATGTACGCGTCACAGTGGAGACACCAGTGTAGGCCGCGTCCCGTTCGAGGGAGCGGCGGGTCCGGTCGCACGTCGGAGAAGCCGGTCGCGAGCACGACGTGTTCGGTGACGACCGAGAGGTTGCCGGCGGTCACGTCGAAGCGACCGTCTTCGCGGCGCTCGATGTCGCTCACGAAGTCCTGGTGGTAGTCGGCCCCGTACTCCTCAATCTGCTCGCGCGCGGTCTGTAGGAACTCGTTGCCACTCGTCTCCTCGGAAACCCCGATGACGTTGTGGGTGTCGAGCATCATCGCGGCACGGCCGCCTCCGCGATTGATCATCGCGGTGTCGTGGCCCAGCCGCGTCGTGTAGAGCGCCGTCGTGAGACCCGCCGGCCCGCCGCCGACGACCGTCACTTCGTACTCCGCTGTGTCGGACATACAGTACGTACGTCTGGGGGAACCATAACTTCAATGTGAGTCGGCGGTAACCGACTGTCTCTCGAATCTGTTAGCTACGAACCCGCTGATTTCGCGGGGTAGCGGGGTTCACGCGCTCGTCCGACGTGTCTACTGTCAGAAAGATTTACAAGCCGAGAGATTATATGTACATAGTCCGTACTGTAGGGTAGACCCAGCATGAAGGAGCAGGGACCCACATTACTGGCTTATCGGGGGAATCAACGATGAACAGTCGCGTATTCCGACTTCATTCCACGCTCGAACTGCCGTTGGATGACGTCCACGAGTTCTTCGAGGAAACCGACCTTCCGGTCGAAATCGAGGACATCGAGATTACTCGTCGAAACAACACTCTCATTGTCAAGGCCGTCTCCGCCGAGGACAATATCTCCAAGTACACGCCAACTGCCCAGCTGAAAGCCAGCATCGCTGAAAATCGCGTGTACGAAAACGAGGACGGCGAGTGGGTCGAGGAGCCGCCCGAGGAGGCACAGCCCGGCTTCGGTGGCGGAAGCAGTAGCAGCAGTAGCAGCAGCGGCGACAGCCCCTCTTGGGGGTCGCTCGCTCAAGCAGAGGAGGAAGAGGAGCCGGAAATCAACTCCAAACTCCGCGAGTACGCCTGCTTCAAGGGCGACCGCGAGACCGTGCTCCAGAACACAGCGCTCCAGTACCCGATGTTCGAGGTGCTGTGTGACCTTGCCCGCTACGCCGAGCGTGGTGAACTGACGGCCATCGCCGCCGTCGACGACACGCTCGAAGCCCACCGCATCGTCGAGGGCGAAGACCGCGCCGCGACCATCGAAATCGTCGAGGACCCGCGCGAGCGCGAGGCCGAAAACACGGTGCAGTGGCGCGACAACAAGTTCATCAACTGAACCGCTCCCTTCTCCGATTTTTCACGCTCCCCGACAGCGCCGGAACCGTCGTAACCCGAAAGAGGTTTTTGCCTCTAATTAGATGTAATTACCAGGATGACAGAGTTTCCGGAGTACCTGAACGTCGATTACACCGACGGCGAAGGCGAGGACCCAGAGGATTACCCGAACATCGAAGACAAGCTCCAGAAGGCGCTCGACGTGGTCGAGACGGGCCTGCGCGAGTACGAGAACCCGGCCGTGATGTGGACCGGCGGCAAAGACTCCACGCTCACGCTCTACTTCGTGAAGGAGGTCGTCGAGCAGTACGACGACATCGAGATGCCGCCCGCGGTGTTCATCGACCACTTCCAGCACTTCGATGAACTCATCGAGTTCGCCGAGCGGTGGGCAGACCGGTGGGACATCGACCTGAAGTACGCCCGCAACGACGACGTGGGCAACTACGTCGACGCCAACGGGCTCACGCCCGGCGACGACATCCCGGTCGATGAGCTCTCCGAGCACAACCAACACCACATCCGCAACATCCTCGAGTACGAGGAGGACACGTTCCCGTTCCTGCTGGACACCTACGTCGGCAACCACCTCCTCAAGACGGTCGCGCTGAACGACACGCTCGAATCCGAGGGTATCGACGGCATTATCTCGGGCATCCGCTGGGACGAACAGGACGCCCGCGCGGACGAGACGTTCTTCTCGCCGCGCCACGACCCGGACATCTACCCGCCCCACGACCGCATCCAGCCCATCCTGCAGTTCAAGGAAGCCGACGTGTGGCAGGCGTTCTGGTACTTCGTCGTCCCCGAGACGGTCGACGGCTACCCGGACGACGGCTACGTGCCCCAGAGCTTCGACGACCTCCCGAACGACCTCACCCACGAGGATATCCCGGTGTCGCCGAAGTACTTCGCGGGCTTCCGCTCGCTCGGCTCCGAGATCTCGACCGACAAGTCCGCCGAGGAGCCGGCGTGGCTCCAGGACATGGAGAACACGACCGAGCGCGCAGGCCGCGCACAGGACAAAGAGGACCTGATGGGCCGGCTGCGCGACCTCGGCTACATGTAAAACGCGGGCAGTCAGCTTCTCAGTTCTGTTTCCGACCGGATATCGACGGCCTCAGAGGCCGCTCGCGCGGTTTTCGCCCAGCTTCACGCCCAGTATCAGACAGATTGCACCGAACACCAGCATGGACGGGCCGACCATCATCAGGATGGTCGACGTCCCCATCGGAATCGGCGCGAGAATCAGGGCGAGCAGCGCCACAACCACCAGTCCGATGAACAGTCCGCCAGTCGTCGTCTCGTTGAACTCCATACGCGACGATGGGGGCGCTCGGGCAAAAGTCGTTTGCGCGCGGGTCACTCCTCGGTCGGGCGAACGACGTTCGCGAGCGTGACGACGACACCGAAGAGCCACCCCAGCGGCACCGCGATACCGAACCACATGATGACGTACGCGACCCCTTCGAGGTCGTACGACGCGCGAAGCGTCTCCGCCAGTGCCGGCGGCGCGACGTTATCGAGGAAGTACACCGCGAGGTCGAAGCTCCCCGGGAGCACGGCGTCGGCGACCGTCGGCGAGTACAGCGCCGCGACGACCGGCGGGAGAAACAGCGCGGTCATCGCGAACGGGTAGCCGAGCAGGACGGTGACGAATCGCCCGCCGAGCCTGCGGAAGGCGAGCGCGAGCAGGCTCGCGAACACGGCAGTGACGGAGGCGGCCGCGACGGCGTAAAATCCCTCGGCGGTCGCGCCGAACTGGACGCGGGCGGCGGCCGTCAGCCCGCCCCACAGGAGCAGCGAGAGCAGCAGTATCCCGACGCCGCCGACCCTTGCGACGCCGCTGTCGAGTCGCGTCGCGTGAAACCGCACCGCGAAGCCGGCGAGAACGAAGGGGTAGATGAACGCGACGAGCGGGACGCCGAGCAGCGACCAGAGCCGGTACTTCAGCTTGTCACCCGTCGTCGTCGGCTGCCACTTGCCGAGCACGGAGTGTTTCCGCCCGCGCTGGCGGGGAAACACGAGCTGCATCCACGACTCGTGGAGCGCGATGATGTCGACCTTCAGCCCGTGGAGGATGCCCTCGCGCTCGCGGGGTTGCTCGGCTGCCATACCGGTGTCTCTCACCCGGCGACCGTCAACGTTGCGACCTTCAGCCCAGCCGCTCGATAGTACCCACGAGCGTGTCGATACCGATGGGGATGGTCTCTTCTTCCACGTCGAACGTCGCGGTGTGGTGACCGCCGGGGTGGGAGGTGCCGATACAGACGTAGCAGGCGTCGCCGCCGTTGTCCTGGACGTACTGCATCAGGTAGGTCGCGTCCTCGCTGCCCCCGAGGTCGCCGCGGCGGACGAGCGACTCGACGCTATCGACGGTGCCGGCGGCCTCGGCGACGAGGTCGACGAGCGACTCGTCGCTGGTCGCGCTCGGCGCGTCACCGACCACGTTCACGTCGACTTCACAGCCGTACGCCTGCGCGGACCCTTCGAGCGCGTCCATCGCCCGCTCGTGGACGAACTCCTTCAGCTCGGTCGTCTCGCCGCGCACCTCGATTTCCATCGTCGCCGACTCGGGGATGATGTTCGAGGCCGTCCCGCCCTCGACGCGGCCGGCGTTGACGCGGGTCGCGCCGTCGGAGTGGCGCGGAATCCCGTAGAGGCCTTGCACGGCTGCGGCCATCGCCTGTACGGCGTTGCGTCCTTCCTCGGGCTTCGCGCCGGCGTGGCCCGGATGACCCGTGAACTCGGCGTGGAGCTGCGCGACCGCGAGGAACCCGTCGATACCCGCGACGACCTCGCCAGTCGGGTAATCGAGCCCGACGTGGAGCGCGAGCATGTGGTCCACGTCGTCGAGGTGGCCGGACTCGGCCATCGCCTTCCCGCCGCCGACGACCTCCTCTGCCGGCTGGAACAGAATCTTGAACGTGCCCGCGAAGTCGGACTCCTTCACGCGTTCGAGGATGCCTAACCCGATCGTCGCGTGGGCGTCGTGGCCGCAGGCGTGCATGTGACCCTCGTTGTCCGAGCGGAACCCCTCCGCGGTCGGCAGATGCTCCGAGCGCTCGGACTCCTTTTGCGGGAGCGCGTCGATATCGACCCGGAGCGCGACGGTCGGTCCCTCACCTTTCTTGAGAACGGCAACTGCACCGGTGTGGCCACCTTCCGCGGCCGCCAGTACGTCCTCGCGGGCACCCTTCTTGCGGGCGCGCTCTCGCCACGACTCGATTTCCTCGGCGTCGGGGACGGCCATCCGCGCCTCGCTCTTGAGGGCGTCGCGGCCGAGATACAGTTCGTCGACGCCGATGCGTTCGAGTTCGTCGACGATGCGGGAGGTGGTGTAGAACTCGCGCCAGGCCGGCTCCGGATACTGGTGGAGGTCACGCCGGAAGGCGACGAGTGCGTCGCGAGTTGTCAGGCTCATACCCTCACTCAACGTGCGACCGTCAAAAGTCTCGCCGTCAGGTGCCGACGCCGCTCCGCTGTTCGACGTTCGCCTCGACGTGGATGCTCTCGGGGTACTCGTCGCCGGCCACCTCGCGGGCGAACTGGTCGTGGTCGTGAATCTCGATGTCGCGGGTGTAGACGCTGAACTTCCACGGCTCGAACCCGTCGCCCGGCTTGAGTCGCTTGTACTGGGGCGCGGACACCTCCGTCGCGGGGTGGGGGTGTGGTCCCTTCAGCTGGACGCCCTTGTGGGCGGCGCGCTCCTTGATGTCGTTGACCACGCGGTCCAGCACCTCGCGGTCCCCGCTCTCGAAGGAGAGCTTCGTGACGAATGGCATACCCGGTCGTTCGTCGGCACGGGGAAAAACGCGCCGTTCGACCGCTGGCCCCGCGCTGATGGCACAACGCTTTTGCACAGATACACCCACTGATGTACATATATGAACGCCGACGAGATGGCCCCCGAGGTGCGGTCGATCCTCGACGCGGCCCGCGACCGTGGCGGCGGCGACGGGCGCGTGTCCGTCGACCCGCGCTCGCTCGCGGACGCGTTCGCGAGCGCCGAAGCCGACGGTCGCGTCCCGCTCATCGCGGAGGTCAAGCCCACCAGCCCGACGACGGACGGTGAACGCCGCGACGACCCAGTCGACCTGGCACGCGAGATGGTTGCCGGCGGCGCTGCCGCCCTCTCGGTGCTCACCGAACCCGACCACTTCGGCGGCTCCGTCGAGACCCTCGAACGGGTGCGCGCGGCCGTCGACGTGCCCGTCCTCCGGAAGGATTTCCTCCTCGACGAGGCGGCCCTCGACGTGGCCGAAGCCGACGTGGTACTGCTCATCGCGCGGTTTCTGGGCGACGACCTCGAACCGATGCTCGCCGCGGCCCGCGACCGCGGTTTTCAGGTGCTCGTGGAGACGCACACCCGCGCGGAACTCGACCGCGCCGTCGCGGCCGGCGCGGAGTTCATCGGCGTCAACAACCGCGACCTCGCGGAACTGGAAGTCGACCTCGCGACCTTCGAGTCCGTCGCGCCGACGGCCCCCGAGAGCGTCACGCTGATAGCGGAGAGCGGCATACATACGGTAGACGACGTGCGACGGATGCGCACGGCCGGGGCCGACGCCCTGCTCGTCGGCTCGGCGATCATGGACGGCGACGTCGAGCAGAACACACACCGACTCACACATGCCAGAGACTGACACAACGTTCGGCGACTACGGCGGCCAGTACGTCCCCGAGGCACTGATGCCCGCGATAGAGGAGTTGACCGACGCCTACGAGCGGTACGTCCTCAACAACGAGGACGGCTTCATGGACGAGTTCCGTGAACGCATCCGCGACTTCGGCGGCCGGCCGACCCCGCTCCAGCGCGCGGACAACCTTTCTGAACGCTACGACCGCGACATCTACCTCAAGCGCGAGGACCTGCTCCACGGCGGCGCGCACAAGCTGAACAACGCGCTCGGCCAGGTGTTGCTTGCGAAGTACATGGGCAAAGAGCGCATCATCGCCGAGACGGGCGCGGGCCAACACGGCACCGCGACCGCGATGGCCGCCGCCCACCTCGATATGCCCTGCGAGATTTACATGGGTCGCCGGGACGTGAACCGCCAGCGACCCAACGTGTTCCGCATGCGCATCAACGGTGCCGAGGTCAACCCCGTCGACACCGGCCGCGGTACCCTGAAGGAGGCGATTTCCGAGACCATGCGCGACTGGGCCACGACCGTCGAGAACACCCACTACGTCATCGGCTCCATCGTCGGTCCGGCACCGTTCCCCGCGATGGTGCGTGACTTCCACCGGATCATCTCCGAGGAGACGCGCCGGCAGACCCGCGAGCAGTACGGTCGGCTTCCGGATTCGGTCGTCGCCTGCGCCGGCGGCGGCTCGAACACGATGGGCATCTTCGCCGACTTCACCAGCGACTCCCCCTTCTCGACGGCCCCCGACTCGAACACCGACGCCGACGATGACGTGTCGCTGTTCGCCGTCGAGGCGGGCGGCTCCTCGCTCGACGTGGACGAGGAACGCGGCGTCGCGCCCAACTCGGCCTCGCTCTCGACGGGGAGTGAGGGCGTCCTCCACGGTGCCCGCACCAAGCTCCTCCAGAACAGCGACGGCCAAATCATGGAGTCTCACTCCGTCTCCTCCGGACTCGACTACGCGGGCGTCGGTCCCGAACTCGCGAAGCTCGTCGACGACGAGCGCGTCACGCCGGTGAACGTCGACGACGACGCCGCGCTGGAGGCGTTCCACCGCCTCTCACAGGAGGAAGGGATCATCCCGGCCCTCGAAACGGCTCACGCGCTCGCCTTCCTCGAAACCGAAACCGACGCCGACCTCGGTGAGTTCGTCGTCGTGAACGTCTCCGGTCGCGGCGACAAGGACCTCGAAGCCGCGCTGGAAGAAACCGCACAACGCGACATTCCGAACGCGCCGGCGATGGAGGTCTTCGATGAGTAATCCGGCCATCGACGCCGCCTTCGCCGACGAACCGGCCTTCATCCCGTATCTCGCCGCCGGCGACCCCAGCTACGACGCCTCGCTCGAATACGTCGAGGCGTTGGCCCGCGGCGGGGCCGACATCATCGAACTCGGCTTGCCGTTCTCGGAGCCGATTGCCGAGGGGTCGACCATCCAGAACGCCATCGTTCGCTCCCTGCAGGGCGGGATGACGGTCGGCCGCTACTTCGAGTTCGTCACCGACCTCGACGTCGACGTGCCGGTCGTCTGCATGACCTACTACAATCTCATTTACCAGTACGGCGACGAACCGGGCCCGGAGCCGTTCGTCCGGAAGGCGAAGTCCGTGGGCATCGACGGGTTCGTCGTTCCCGACCTCCCCGCCGAGGAGGCCGACCCGCTGCGCGAGGCGTGTGACGAACACGGTCTCGACCTGGTGTTCATCGTCGCACCAACGACGGACGACGAGCGACTCGACCGGCTCGTCTCGCTGTCCTCCGGGTATCTGTACGTGCAGGCGCGACTCGGCGTCACCGGGGCGCGCGACGACGTGAGCAGCGAAACCACGTCGAGTCTCGACCGACTCGCCGCGTACGACATTCCCAAGGCGGTCGGCTTCGGTATCAAGACCGGCGAGCACGCACGCGACATAATTGCCGGTGGCGCTGACGGGATTATCGTCGGCAGCGCACTGGTGGATATCATCGCCGAGGGGACGGAGGCGGACGCCCCGACCGAGGAGACGGCGGCCGAACTCGAATCGCTCTGTGAAGAACTGAAGGCGGGCGCGCTGGAGGGCGCACAGTAGACACATGCACACAGGACTCAACGCACGACTCGACCGGATTCGCACCGACGGTAACTACTTCATCGTCCCGATGGACCACGGCATCACGATGGGTGCCGTCACCGGCCTGAAGGACATCGAATCGACGATCGACGGCGTCACCCGCGGCGGTGCAGACGCCGTCCTCACCCAGAAGGGAATCGCCCCGCGCGTCCACCCGAACAAAAACGAGAAGGGGTACATCATCCACCTGAACGCCTCCACGACCATCGGGCCGGACGAGGACGACAAGCGGATGTCAGGCACGGTTGAGGAGGCCGTTCGTGCCGGCGCGGACGCCGTCTCGCTCCACATCAACGTCGGCTCCCAGTACGAGCCGAAGCAGCTGGAGGACCTCGCACGGGTGACCGACGAGGCGACGCGGCTCGGCATTCCCGTCCTCGCGATGGCGTACGCCCGCGGCGAGGGTATCGACAGCACGGACCCCGAATCCCTCGGTCACGCCGTCCGCTTCGCCGAGGAACTGGGCGCGGATGTCGTCAAGACGGGCTACTCCGGCGACCCCGACAGCTTCGAGCACGTCGTCGAGTCGACGCGCCTGCCGGTCGTCATCGCCGGCGGCTCGAAGGGGACGAACCGCGAGACCATCGAGGCCGTCCGCGGGACGATGGACGCCGGCGGCGCGGGCGTCTCGATGGGTCGCTCCATCTTCCAACACGACGACCCCGAGGCTATCGCCACCGCCGTCAGCGCCGTCGTCCACGACGACGCCACCACCGACGAGGCGCTCGACCGCGCCGACCTCGCGTAGTTTTACACCGTCTCGTCTTGTCGCCGTCGCCATGGGCACAGTCAGTTACGACTTCGACGGCGAGACGGTCGTCGTAACCGGCGGCGCGAGCGGCATCGGACGGGCGGCCGCGGTCGCCTTCGCCGGTGCCGGCGCGTCGGTCGTCGTCGCGGACATTCGCGAGGAGCCGAAAGACCGGGACGCGACGACGCCGACACACGACCTCATCACCGATACCGGCGGCGAGGCGACCTTCGTCGAGACGGACGTGTCGACTCCGGACGACGTACGCGACGCCGTCGAGCGAGCGCGCGAGTACGGCGGCGTCGACGTGATGGTGAACAACGCTGGGGTGAACCGCCACGGACACCCGACCGACCTCGACGCGGCGGACCTCGATGCGATGTACGAGGTGAACGTCCGGGGCGTCCACCTCGGCACGCAGATCGCGGCCGAAGACATGCTCGACCGCGACGCTCCCGGCTGCATCGTCAACACCGCCTCCATCTCATCGAACGACGCCCAACACGGGCAGGTCGGCTACGACGCTACCAAGGGAGCGATTCGGATGCACACCCGGACCGCGGCGCTCGACCTCGCCGACGACGGCATCCGGGTCAACGCCGTCGCACCGGGCCAGATTGCGACGGAGTTCTCCGAGGGGTGGACCGAGGAGGCGGAGACCGGCGCGCGCGAAGACGACCTCCTGAAGCCCGTCCCGCTTGGCCGGGCCGGCCATCCCGAAGACGTCGCGCCGGCGTTTCTCTGGCTAGCGAGTGAGGCTGCCGGGTACGTCACCGGCGAACTGCTCCACGTCGACGGCGGCTGGCAGGTCTCGTAGCTCACAGGTGGAAGGGGTTCTCCGAGCGCACGAGCATCACGTCGTAGCCGCGGTCGGCGGTGACGCCGCCGGCGACACTCGATAAGGACGTGACCATCGTCCCGGCGTTCTCGCTGCCGATGAAGACGACGCTCGCGTCTGCATCCTTGGCGACGCGTCGGAGGCGCGCGGCAATCGTCCCGGCGGGCGCGTGGCGGTCGACGTACTCGAACCGGACGGTGGCCTCGGGCGCGAGGTGGTGGACGCGCTCGGTGACTCGGGTCTCGATCGTCTCGCGGTCGAACGACTCTCCCGGCCGCAACCAATCTCTGTCGCGGGCGTACGCTGTGTTTCCCTGCGGGAGCACCGTCACCGCGAGCAGCTCGGCGTCGAAGCCGGTAGAGAACATCACCGCGCGCAACAGCGCCGCTTCCGACAGCGGCGACCCGTCGAACGGAACGAACAGCACCATACCCGTGGTACGCGCGACCGGTAATTAGCGGTTACTCAAGCAGCCGCGTGAGGTCCGAGAGCGACTCCAGCGTGTGGTCCGGCGTGTGGGTGTCTGCCCGCTTGCCGCGGTCGCCCTCGCGGGGGTACCACGCCGTCTGGAGACCAGCGCCGCCGGCACCGGCTACGTCGTGGTGGAGCGAGTTCCCGACGTAGAGCGTCTCGGTCGGGTCGGCGTTCAGGTCGGTGAGCGCGCGGTCGAACGGCTCGCGGGCCGGCTTGGGCGGCGTCTCCGCGCCGGCGTACACGGTCGTGTCGAACGCCGACTGCAGGTCGAGCGCGCGGAGCTTCTGTCGTTGCACCTCGGGCCCGCCGTTCGTGATGAGCCCGACCGGGCCGAGCGCGCGGGCCGCATCGAGTGCGGCCTCCGCGCCGGGACGAAAGCGCACGTCAGTGTGGTCGGTCGCAGCCTCGTACGTCCGGGCGAGCGTCTCGGCTGACTCCGTCGGCCCGCCGTGGCGCTTTGCCGCCGCCCGGAACAGATACGTCAGGAACTGGTGGTCGTCGTCCGCGTCGGGCGTCTCCGAGGCCAGCGCCCACAGTTCGTCACTGGAGCAGAAGCGACCGACGCCGGCCCGACGAAACGCCGTGTTCAGGGTCTCGTCGCCGTCTTGCCGATACTCGATGAGGGTGTCGTCTAAGTCGAAACACACCGTCTCGACCGACGACCGCGAGAGAGTCATACAACAGGTGACAGCTACCCGGACAAAAGCCGTTCGGCTGTGCGATTCAGACCGCAAGACCCGTAAGCGCGACCCTCTCGTGGAGAGTGTGGAGACGAGCCACGAGGTGCGAGTCGGCGACGCACGCGACCTCTCGGTGGGGAGTGTCGACCTCGTGGTCACCTCGCCGCCGTACCCGATGGTGGAGATGTGGGACGACAGCTTCACCGCACAAGACCCCGCTATCGGGGCGGCACTCGACGCCGCAGACGGCGACCGTGCCTTCCAGCTGATGCACGACGTGCTCGACGACGTGTGGGCGCGACTCGCCGACGCCGTGAGCGACGGCGGTATCGTCGCAATCAACGTCGGCGACGCCACCCGCAACACGGGTGAGTTCCAGCAGTACCCCAACGCCGCGGAAATCACCAGCCGGATGCGGAGCCACGGGTTCAGCACGCTCCCCGATATCCTCTGGCGCAAGCCGACCAACGCACAAAACAAGTTCATGGGCAGCGGGATGCTACCGACGAACGCCTACCCGACGCTCGAACACGAGCACATCCTCCTGTTTCGCAACGGGGGGCCCCGGGAGTTCCCACCCAGCGACGAGACGCGCTACGAGTCGGCGTACTTCTGGGACGAGCGGAACACGTGGTTTTCGGACGCGTGGGAGATTCGCGGCCGTCGCCAGACCCTCTCCGACGGCGGCCGCGACCGGTCGGGCGCGTTCCCGTTCGAGGTGCCCTACCGGCTCGTCTCGATGTTCTCCGTCTACGGCGACACGGTGCTCGACCCCTTCTGGGGGACCGGCACTACGTCGCTTGCAGCACTCGTCGCGGGCCGCAACTCCGTCGGCTACGAGCGCGACGGCTCGCTCCTCTCGGCCTTCGAGCAGGCAGTCACAGAGGCCCCGACCCTTTCGAGTGAGGTCGTCGGCGAGCGACTCGACAGCCAGCACGCCTTCGCCGCCGACCACCCCACCAGCTACGAGGCCGACCACTACGACTTCGGCGTGAAGACGCGCCGCGAGCGCCGGATTCGCCTCTACGAGGTCGCGGACGTGAGCCGCGACGGTCGGACGTGGCACGCGACGTACGACCCCGTCTGAGCCGTGTCGTCGGGGTTTTCATCCCACCGCGCAACCTTCGGGTATGACCGACTACGCGCTCGATTTCGAGCGGTTCCGACTCGCCGCCTCGACGGCCACGCTCGCCGACGAACCCGCGGCCCGCGACCACGCCGACCTCGTCGAGTTCCGGATGGACCTCGCCGCCGACCCGCTCGACCAGCTCGCCGACTACGACGGCGACCTCCCCCTCCTGTGCACGAACCGTCCGACGTGGGAGGGTGGCGAGGCCGGCGACGACGGGCGGCTGGACGCGCTCGAAACGGCGAGCGAGCACGACGCCGTCGCCGCAATCGACGTCGAGGTCGCCGCCATCGAGGACGGCGCACAGCCGACGCTCGAGTACGCCCACGAGCACGACGCCGCAGTAATCGCAAGCGTCCACGACTTCGAGGGAACGCCCGAGAGCGAGCAGCTGGCGCGACTGCTGGCGCGGGCGGCCGCGGCCGGCGACGTTGGCAAGCTCGCCGTCACGGCGGAGACGCGCGAGGAGACGCTTCGACTGCTCTCGATTACGCACGCGATGACCCGGGAGGGTGCGGCCGTCGCGACGATGGCGATGGGCGAGGTCGGGGCGCACACCCGCGCGGTCGCGCCGGGCTACGGCTCGAAGCTCGGCTACGCGCCCGTCGACCCCGCCGACGCGACCGCGCCCGGCCAGTACGACCTCGAAACGCTCGCGGGCCTCGTGGAGTCGCTATCAGAATAAGCTGCGGGGGGATTACTTCTCGATGATGCTCTCGTCGACTTCCTCGCCGAAGTGGCGGGCGGTGTCCTCGTAGTAGACGAGAATCTCGTCGCCGGCCTCGAGTTCGGTCACCGCCGTCCGGCCATCTTCGGTGGCGACCTTGATGGTCTCGGCGTTCTGGAGTAAGGTCTCGATGCGGTCGCCGTTTTCCGTTTCGGCCTCGACGCGGAACATCGGGCGTTTCTCGATTTTCGCACGACCCACGATTGCCTCACGCGTCGAGCCGTCCGTCGCGACGATCTGTACCTCGTCGCCGGAGCCGAGTTCGGCCAGATACTTCGTCCCGCCGCCGGGCGTGCGGGCGTAGGCGTGGACCGCGCCCGCGTTCACGCGGAACGGGCGGGAGGCGACGTACGGCGACTCGGCGGTCTCGGCGTGGACGAAGAACAGCCCCCGCGACATCGAGCCGACCAACATCCCCTCGTCGTGGTCGAACATCGAGCCGGTGTCGACACAGACGCGGTCGGCGCTGCCGGTCTCCTCGACGGCGGTGACGGTCGCGTACTCCAAATCGAGCTGTTCGCGCTCGGAGGCGTCGCGCACGTCCACCACGTCTCGAATCGTCCCCACGTCGCCGCTGTCGAGTAGGACGGCGTCGGCACCGAGTTCGAGCGTCTCGAAGGCGGTGCGAGCCTCCTCGGCGTTGCGCACACCGGTGACGAGCTCCGTCTCGTCGCCGATGCGCGCGATGAGATTCTCGAGCGGGATGATCTGCCAGTCCTCGCCGATGACGACGGTGTAGTCGGCCTCGGTGGCGGCCTCCTGCGCGAACGTCTCGTACTCTTGGTTCAGAATCCGGACGTAGGAGGCGTCGGCGTTGCCACGACGCAGCGTCGTCAGGTCCGCACTCCCGGAGAAATCAGACGGGAGGTCGACCGTCGAATCGCCCTCGCCGCCCTTCCCGACGACGCGGATGTCCGGTTCGCCGTAGTCGTCGTCGCTGTCCATCACGTGCACGTCGTCACCGACGAAGGCGGCCACGGTCACCTGTCCGAGTTCGCGGACGCGGTCGACGTCCTTCGCATCGACGAGAACGACGTCGACGCCGGCCTCCAGCCCGGCGGTGATGCGCTCGCGGCGTGTCTCCCAGTCGCCGACGGTGTCGTCGGCCTTCAGCCAGACAGAGCGTGTCATACCGGAGATTCGAGAAGCCGAATCTTGAACGTGGCGAAAGGGGTTACGCCCAGCTGTCCGGACCGAAATCCGGATTCACGCACCGCTCTGTCGTCTCGATGGCGTCGATTGCCTCGATATCCTCGTCGTCGAGTTCGAGGGCCAGACTCTCCCAGTTATCGCGGATGTGACTCTCGCTGGTCGCCTTCGGAATCGCAGTGACGCCCTTCTCGCGCAGCCACGCCAGACTCACCTGCGGCTCGCTCACGTCGTGTTTGTCGGCGATGTCGGAGACGGTCGGCATCTCGAAGACGCCGCCGCGAGCGAGCGGGGAGTACGCGACAAGTTCGATGTCGGCGTCCGCACAGTACTCGCGCAGTGCTTCCTGTCGGAGCTGCGGATGCATCTCCACCTGATTGACGA
The DNA here is from genome assembly GCF_009663395.1 of Halosegnis longus. Lineage (NCBI taxonomy): Archaea > Methanobacteriati > Methanobacteriota > Halobacteria > Halobacteriales > Natronomonadaceae > Halosegnis > Halosegnis longus. Next base: position 2,152,923 of record NZ_QKNW01000001.1, read on the forward strand.
ACACGTCGTCGCCGAGCACGTCCCGTGCGGCGTCGAGGTGCTCCGGCTCGAAGTTGGAGACGCCGATGCGCTCGATGAGCCCATCCTCCTTCAGTTCGGCAAACGCCGACAGCGTCTCCTCGGCGTCGTACGCCCCGGCCGGCCAGTGAACGTACATCAGGTCCACGTACTCCGTACCGAGCTTTTCGAGACTCTCCTTGGTGGAGGCGATAACGTCGTCGTGGCCGAGCTTCGGTATCCACACCTTCGAGGCGAGGAAGATGTCCTCACGCGGCACGTCGGCGGCGGCGATACCGTCACCGACACCCTCCTCGTTGCCGTAGATTTGGGCGGTGTCGATGTGGCGATACCCCATCTCCAGTGCGGACTGGACGGAGTCTGCGACCTGCTGTTGGTCGTCGTTCTCCCACGTGCCCAGTCCGAAGACGGGCATGCCGTCGCGTACCGGAACCTCGTCGGTCGACTGTTGTTGTGACATACGTCCGGATACACGACGAGACGGAAAACGGCTTACGGTCGCGGCGGGTCCCCGCGCTACGAGAGCGGGTTCCAGCGGCCGTAGGGGTCGGTGATGCGGTTGCGCGCGAGCTGGGCGAGATACGACAAATCGCCCGGTTCGAGGAGCTTGGCGATAGAACGCAGACTTCCGGTGTTTGCACTCGACAGCGTGTCGTTCGGCAGCTCACGCATGGTGCGGACGAACCGGTCGTACCGGTCGTTGTCGACGAGATACAACAGCTCGGTCATGAGCAGCCGCTTCGACATCTTCGGTGCGACCTGCTCGCTCCAGAGCCCGTCGTAGATGCTCATCTCGTCGGCGGAGACGTTGCGGTCCGTCCCCGTCAGACAGTGGTCAGCAGTCACCGCCGCCGCGCGACCCGACTTCATCCCCTGGTGAATTCCCTCGCCCCACAGCGGGTCGATGGTCGGAACGGTGTCGCCGACGGCCATGAAGCCGTCCGTCGAGAGCGAGCCGGGCATCTGGATGTGCGCCGACCCCCGGAGGATGTGCTCTCCCTCCATGGCTTGTGCGCCCTCGAACCGCGGGTCGGTCTCCCGCCAGTAGTCGAGGTAGTCGTCGATGCGCATATCGTCGCGTGCGACCTCGTCGTGGCGCTCGTTCTGGATGTAACAGACGCCGACCTTCGCGGTGTCGCCGCCGGTGTGGAAAATCCACGAGTAGCCGCCGGGCGCGATGTCGTGGTCGAGCCGCAGCATCATCGACCCGGTGAGGTCGGCGTACTCCTCGTGGTCGAGGTTCAGCCCTTCCAGCTTGTAGTCGATGCCGATAGCCTGGTTCGCGCGGTGGAGGTTCACCACGTCGAGTTTCTTCGCCAGCGACGCGCTCGGCCCCGTCGCGTCCACGACGATGTCGGCGTGGACTTCCTTGGACCCGTCGTACGTCACGCCGACGACGCGGCCGTTCTCGGTGATGGGCGTGTTCACCCGCGCGTCGAAGCGCACTTCCGCACCGTTCTCGCGGGCCTCCTCGACGAGCCACTGCTTGAACGCCACGAAATCGAGGACCGCGCCCGGCTGCTCCTGTTCGTAGTGGTCGTTCGGCGACTCGACGATGACGCTGTCCGTGAACTGCTCCACGAGGCGGTCGGGAACGCCGAATGCGCCGGTCATCCGCGGGAACGTTCCGGCGGTCGATTTGTTGCTCTGGCGCGGGAACTCGTCTTCGGGTTCGGTCTCTAAGAGGAGGACATCGTAGTCGCGTGCGGCGAGGTCCCGGGCACACTGTCCCCCGGCCGGACCTGCGCCGGCGATGATGACGTCGAAGTTGTCGGCATCGTCTCCGCTCATACAGATTACGCGTGCTCCCGGCTATCAGGCGTTTCGGTTGGGGACCGTCGCCCCCCTCGCTTCGGAGCCGAGTGCCGCAGCTGTCGGACGGCAAAAACGGAAAGAAGTCGGCGTTAGTAGAACTCGCGCACGAGGTCCATCGCCTCCTCCGGCGGGGACTCCTCGATGTCGGCCATGTTCTCGGTCGCGCCTTCGAGTTCGTTGTACGGCGTCGAAGACTCGTCCTGATAGAGGACGCCCTGGTACTCGGTCTCGCGGTCGAGAATCTTCTCTTTCGCGGCGTCGTAGTCCGTCGGATCGTGGTCGGAGTCGCCGACGTCGACGAGCGAGTCGCGGAAGTAGTCGTACGTGTCCACGTCGTTGAACGTGACGCACGGCGAGAAGACGTTCACGAAGCCGAAGCCGTCGTGTTCGACGGCCTTCTGGACGATTTCTGCGTGTCGCTGTGCGTCCGACGAGAACGACTGCGCGATGAAGCTGCCGCCGGCGGCCATCGCGAGCGCCAGCGGATTGATGGGCTGTTGGTGGGTGCCGTCCGGCGAGGTCGAAGTCTCGAAGTCCTCGCGCGAGGTCGGCGAGAACTGCCCCTTCGTCAGCCCGTAGATGCGGTTGTCCATGACGACGTACGTCATGTCGACGTTGCGGCGCACGGCGTGGACGAAGTGCCCGGCACCAATCGAGTAGCCGTCACCGTCACCGCCCGCGACCATCACTTCGAGGTCGGGGTTGGCCATCTTCACGCCCGTGCCGACCGGGAGCGCGCGCCCGTGCACGCCGTGAAGCGCGTACGAGTGCATGTACGTCCCGATCTTCCCCGAGCAGCCGATACCCGCGACGACGAACGTGTCGTCCGGGGTGTTGCCCGTCTGGGCCAGTGCTTTCATCATCCCGTTCATCGTCCCGAAGTCACCGCAGCCGGGACACCAGGTTGGTTGTTTGTCGGACTTGAAGTCGACGAATCTGACGTTGTCTGAGCTCATGCTTGCACCTCCGCCTCGTCGACGATGCCAAGGGCCTCCTTGAGCTCGCCGGCGAGTTCGTCCGCCTTGAAGCGGACACCGTTGTACTTGTTGACCCGCTGCACCCGCTGGAGCGTGTCGTGTTCTAACACGTCCGCGAACTGCCCGGTCGCGTTACACTCCACGACGACGACATCCTCCGCGCGCTCGAACTCCTCGGTGAGGTCCGGCCGCGGGAACAGATACGGCACCGACAGGACGCGAATGTCCACGTCGTCTTCCTCCAGGAGGTCGATTGCCTCGCGGAGCGCGCCCTCGTTGGACCCCCACGAGACGACGAGGTTGTCGCTGTCCTCGTTCCCGAACTCGCGGGGCGAGAGGTCCTCCTGTTCGCGAGCGGTCTCGACCTTCCGGTTGCGCTTGTCCACCTGCTCGATGCGCATGTCGGTGGACTCCGTTCGGCGACCGAGCTCGTCGTGTTCGAGACCGGTGCTCATGTGTGCACCCTCCTCCGTGCCCGGGAAGGCACGCGGGGAGACGCCGTCGTCGGTGATGGCGTGCGGCTTGAAGTGGCCGGACTCGTCCTGCCACTCCTCGATGGAGTCTTCGTCGACGACCTTCCCGCGGTCGATTTCGACGTCGTCCATGTCGAAGACCTCCGGCGGGAACGTCTGTTCCGTGACGGCCATCGCGAGGTCCGACAGGACGTACACGGGCGTCTGGTACTGCTCGGCGAGGTTGAACGCCTCGACGGTCTTCCAGAAACACTCCGAGACGCTGGACGGCGCGAGGACGAACCGCGGAATCTCGCCGTGCCCACCGTACAGGGCCATATTCAGGTCGCCCTGCTCCTGTTTCGTCGGCATCCCCGTCGAGGGACCGGAGCGCATCACGTCGGCGATGACGAGCGGGGTCTCCGAGGTGGCGATGAGACCGAACGTCTCGGCCATCAGGTCGATACCCGGGCCGGAGGTGGCGGTCATCGACCGCGCACCCGCGCGGGCCGCGCCGAGTGCCATGTTGATGGCCGACAGCTCGTCTTCCGCCTGGACGACGTTCCCGCCGAAGCGCTCGATGCGCCCCTTCAGATACGTCATCACGTCGGTCGCGGGCGTAATCGGATAGCCGGCGTAGAAGCGACAGCCGGCGGCGATTGCGCCCATACCGATTGCCTCGTCACCGTTGAGGAGGACGTAGTCGTTGTCGGTCGTCTCCAGCTCGTACGGCGTCGAGAGGTCGTACTCCTCCTGGACGTACTCCTGGCCGAGTCGGGCCGCCTCCTTGTTGTTGGCGACGATGGACTCGCCTTTGTTGCCGAAGCGCTTTTCGAGCGACTCGTCGAGATTCTCGATCGGGAACTCAGACACCTCACACGCGGCACCGAGCGCGACGATGTTGCGCATGATTGCGCCCCCGGCGTCCTCGGCGAGCCGCTTGAGCGGCACGTCGAGTCCGAACATCTCCCCGGGCGCTTCGAAGTCCGACATCATCGAGCGTTCGCCGTCGAAGATGATGATCGAGTCGTCGTGTAGTTCGTCCATGTTCTCCTCGACGGTGCGCTCGGTCAGCGCGATGAGGATGTCGAGGCGATCGACCACGCTCTCGACGCGGTCAACGGACGTGCGAACCTTGTAGGCCGTGTAGCCACCGCGGATCCGGGAGGCGAAATCCTTCGAGGTGAAGACGTGTCGTCCCGCCCGCGAGAGAGCCTGAGCGAAGATCTTCCCCGTGGAGTCGATCCCGTCGCCGGCTTCCCCGCCGACGGCCCAGTTGAGGTCCTCTGTCATGCTGTGTTGCGATTCACTCCGCCGGACGTTAAGACTTCTGAATAGCCTACTCCGCGCTATCTCGAATCCCTCGAAGGACGGGCAAATACCGGCGATTACGGCCCGTTTCCACAACTCTGTCCACGCAGTCGCACAGAAGCGTTCGAACGTCCAATCGCGCCCGGCGGCCGCTGACCGAAAGTGCCTTTCACCGCCCGCCACTCCCCACCGGTATGGAACCCACCGAAACGACCGTCCGTACCGTCCGCGATGTCGGTCCCGACACCGTCGCTATCGACCTCGATACGCCCGCCGACTTCGAGGGCAAACCCGGCCAGTTCGTGAAGCTCTCGACCATCATCGACGGCGAGCAGGAGGCCCGATTCTACACGATTTCCTCGCCCGATACCGAGGAGACGTTCGAACTCACCGTCGGCTACGACCCCGAGGACGGCGGCGACTTCTCCGAGTATCTCCTCTCGCTCGACGCCGGCAACGCCGTCACCGTCACTGGCCCGTTCGGCTCCGACTTCTACGAGGGGGAATCCGCGTCGCTCGTGCTCGCCGGGGGGCCGGGCGTCGGTCCCGCGGTCGGCATCGCCGAGGCCGCCGTCCGCGCCGGCAACGACGTGACCGTCGTTTACTTCGACGACGAGCCGGTTCACGCCGAGCGGCTCGACGCCCTCGCAGCCGACGCCGAAGTTCACGTCGTTGACGACGAGGACGGCTTCCGCGATGCCGTCGCGGCCAGCTTCGACGACCAGCAGCTGTTCGTCTACGGCTTCGCCGACTTCCTCGAACTCGCCGAGGATGCTATCGAGGACGCGGGCGGGAGCTTCGAGGACGCGAAGGTGGAGAACTTCGGCTGAGCACCTTTTTCGCCGCTCGGGTGTCCTCGGCACGGCTTCGCCGTGCCTGTGGGCACCGCTCGGGCGAAAAATCTGCACCAAAATCCGCAGCCGAGCCTCCCTGCGGTCGGCTCGGTGAAACGGCGCGCTCGCGGTGCTCGCGCGCCGCATGCTGGACGTAGTGGTTTTCATCGATTTCGGCAGTTTCTTTCAGTTCGCCTCGATGGTTGTTCTCCGATGGTCTCACACAACGCCGACACCGTCCGGTCGCGGCTCGCTCGCCTCACCGACGAGTACGACCCCGAGGTTATCGAAGAGCGCGAGACGCTGGACGACGACCTCTTCGCCGAACTCGCCGACTACGCGGCCGACGGCTACACCGGCGGCGGCTACGCGTGGGTCGTACGCGAATCGCCGCCCGACCTGTCGGATTCGATGCCCGACGCCGAGGACATAGCGGAACCCTACCCCCGCGTCCTCCTCGGCTACGGGCGCGGCGACAGCGCGTGGGGACCGACCGGCGGGGGCAGAGAAGACGGCGAGACCTACGAGGAAGCCGCACAGCGCGAGGTGTTCGAGGAGACCGGCACCGAGTGTTCGGTCACCGACTGCCGGCGCGTTCGCCATCTCGTCAGCGAGTCGGAGACGGGCGAGGGGACGATTCACACGCTGTGGGTCACGTTCCTCGCTGCGGAGACGGGCGGCAGCATCGACGTACAGGAATCGGAACTCAACGGCGCGGCGTGGTTCCACGACCTCCCCGACCGACTCCACCCGACGGTCGAAGACCGGCCCCTCTCGTGGGACGAGTGGGGTTAGTGTTCGACGAACTCGACGAGCATCCCGCCCGTCGACTTGGGGTGGAGGAAGGCAACGTCGTGACCCCACGCGCCGTCGCGCGGCTCCTCGTCGATGAGCTCGACACCCTGCTCGCGTGCGCGTTCGAGCGCAGCCTCGATGTCGTCGGTCGCGAAGGCGAGGTGGTGAATCCCCGGCCCGTTCGCGTCGAGATAGCCGGCGATTGCGCCCTCGCCGTCGACGGGTTCGATGAGTTCGAGGTAGTCGCCGCCAACGTCGAGAAAGGCGATTCGCATCCCGTCGAACAGTTCCTCGTGGGCGACCTCGGCGTCGAGTAAGTCTTCGAAACAGAACAGCAGCGAGTCGAGGTCGGTCGTCGCGAGCCCGGTGTGGTCGAGGTGCATACCCGACAATCGGCGACCGCCACCAACAGCGTTGTGCTCGTCGGCTCAGTCGTCGTCCTGCTGTGGCACGTACGACCGCCCGGCGCGCTCGCCGACGAAGAGTTCTTTCGTCGTGAGCCGGCGGTCGACCCCGTCGGCTCTGGCGATGTCCAGCCGCTCTTCGGTCGTCTGGAAGTAGTTGACGACGGTGACGAGGACGACCCCCCCGACCGTGTTGCCCAACAGGACGGGCACGACGAATCCACCGAGCGCCGGGGCCAGCCCGACGGTTCCGTTGAACACGAGATACATCCCCTCGGTGAAGGAGACGACGACGTGGAAGAGGTCACCCAGCGGAACGGCGAGGAAGGCGAGATAGATGACGAGCACCCGCGCCACGTCGTCGCGGACGGCGTACACGAGCCAGACGATGCCGGCGACGATGAGGCCCGCGAAGGCGGCCTTGAAAAACAGCGTCACCGGCGTCGCCTCGATCCCTTTCCGCGCTAGGTCGGTCGCGGCCGCCGCGCTCTCCGACGAGAACACGCCCGTCTGTGACAACACGAGCGCCCCCGCCAGCCCGCCGGTGAAGTTGCCGAGCAGGACGATACCCCAGATGGAAAGCAGCCGCGGCACGCTGATGAGCCGCTCCAACAGCAACACCACGGGCGGGAGCGTGTTCTCCGTGTACAGCTGGTAGCCACCGAGGATGATGAAGACGAACCCGAGCGGATACAGGAGAACGCTGGCGATTGGTGCTCCTCCCGTCGCGGCCGTCATGGAGGCGTACAGCAGGTAGGTGACGGTGATGGCGAACCCCGCCGCGAGCGCGCTGAAGAACAGTTCACGCGCCCCCGTCGTCGCCTCCTCGTCGGCCGCGACGACGATACGCTGGAACACTTCGTGGGTCTCGAACCGGTCTCTGACGGTGTGGCCGACGGCGGGCGCGCCGCTTCGCGACCGCTCGATGGCCGTCCGGACGGTCTCGCCGTCCGTCTCCGACTGCTCGGTGTCGTCGCTCATGTTCACGTCGAACGACTGGCCAACTCAAAAAATCCAGCTACTTCCGTCTCAGATGCCGGCGCGGTGCTCGCCGAACACGTCACGCATCGCGTTCGCAATCTCGCCCGTCGTCGCGTACGCCTTCACCGCGTCGACGATGGCCGGCATCACGTTCTCGTCGGAGTCACACACCTCGCGCAGTTCGTCGAGGGCTTCCTCGACGGCCTCGCTGTCGCGGTCCTCCCGCAGCTGCTGAACGCGCTCCTTCTGGCGCTCCTGTTCCTCCTCGCTGACTTCCTCGATGTCCTCTTCCGGCTCCTCGTCGACCTGGTAGTCGTTGACGCCGACGATGGTGCGCTCGCCGGTCTCGATTTCGCGCTGGCGCTCGAAGGCCACGTCCTGAATCTGGCCCTGCACCCAGCCGGACTCGACGGCCTCCTGCATCCCGCCGCGCTCGTCCACCTCGTCGATAATCTCGAACGCCTCCGCCTCGATGTCGTCGGTGAGACTCTCGACGTAGTAACTGCCAGCAAGCGGGTCAATCGTATCTGCTGCACCCGACTCGTGGGCGAGAATCTGTTGGGTTCGCAGCGCGGTCCGGACGGACTTCTCGGTCGGCAGCGACAGCGCCTCGTCTTTCCCGTTCGTGTGGAGCGACTGCGTGCCGCCCAACACGGCCGCGAGCGCCTGATACCCCACCCGGACGACGTTGTTCTCGATCTGCTGGGCGGTGAGCGTCGACCCGGCCGTCTGGGTGTGGAACTTCAGCTGTTTGGAGGCGTCCTTCTGGGCGTCGAACCGCTCGTCCATAATCTGGTACCACATCCGGCGGGCGGCCCGGAACTTCGCGACCTCCTCTAAGATGTTGTTGTAGGAGGCGAAGAAGAAACTCAACTGCGGGGCGAACTCGTCCACGTCCTGGCCGGCCTCGATTGCCCGCTCGACGTACTCCATCCCGTCCGCGAGGGTGAAGGCGATCTCCTGTGCGGCCGTCGAGCCGGCCTCCCGGATGTGGTACCCCGAGATGGAGATGGTGTTGAAGTTCGGAATCTCCTCGGCGGAGAACTCGAAGATGTCCGTAATCAGTCGCATCGACGGCTCCGGCGGGAAGATGTAGGTGTTGCGCGCGATGTACTCCTTCAGCACGTCGTTTTGAATCGTCCCGCGCAGTTCCTCGCGGGGGACGCCCTGCTTGTCGCCGACGGCGATGTACATCGCCAGCAGAATCGAGGCGGGGGCGTTGATGGTCATCGACGTGCTCACCTCGTCCAGCGAGATGCCGTCGAACACCGTCTCGAAGTCGGCGAGCGAGTCGATGGCGACCCCCGACTTCCCGACCTCGCCTTGTGCCATGTCGGCGTCCGAGTCGTACCCCATCTGTGTCGGAAGGTCGAACGCCATCGACAGCCCCGAGGATCCCTCGTCGATGAGATACTGGAACCGCTCGTTGGTCTCTGCTGCGGTCCCCATCCCGGCGTACTGGCGCATCGTCCACAGTCGCCCGCGATACATCGTGGAGTAGACGCCCCGCGTGAACGGGGCCTCAGCGGGATAGCCGGCGTCGTCCTCGTAGTCGTGGTCGTCGATGTCGGCCGGCGTGTACAGCGGGTCGACCTCGCGACCGCCGGTGTCGGTGGTGAACTCCTCTTTGCGCTCGCCGAACCGGTCGACCGTCGGCTCGAAGGTCTCCTCGTGCCACTCTTCTTTCCCCTCGCGAATCGCGGCGAGGTCCTCGTCGTCGAACATACCACCGCTCCGTTCCGGCGTCGCTTAACGGTTGGTGGGTCACCGACGACCGCTCGCCTGTTCTCTCGGACATCGCCCTCGGTCGGCGTCCTATTGTGTCCCTTGTACACCTCCAAACATTTAATATTCGTATGTACTCGGAGTTATGCCGTGGCAGATAGTGACACGCAGACGACGGAGACGCGGCGAAACGTACTGAAGTATCTCGGCGCGGCGACGGGACTTGCCCTCGCGGGGAGCCAGCTGGACCCGTTCGCTCACCCGGTGGCGGCACTGGAAAGCGACGAGGCGACCTTCGAGCGCGACGAGCGCCGAATCGAATCCTTCGACGGGACCGAACTCGCGGCCACGTTCTATGAGCCGACGAGCGAGGGACCCCACCCTGCGATCCTGATGACCCACGGGTGGGGTGGGAACAAGAGCGACCTCCAGCCGCTCGCGGAGGTGTACGCGAGCAACGGATTCGTCGCGCTGGCGTACACCTCCCGCGGGTTCGGACAGGGAGAAAACGCCGACCCTTCCGGCGGCGAGGTCCACTCGACGAGCGAACTCGAACGACAGGACGCGAGCGCACTCATCGACTATCTCGCCGGACAGACCGCGGTGATGACGGACGGCGAGAACAACCCGCGAATCGGGATGGACGGCACCTCCTACGGGGGTGGGATTCAGATGCGAACCGCCTCCGTCGACGATCGGCTCGACTCCATCGTTCCGCGGGCGACGTGGAACAACCTCGCCCAGTCGCTCGCCCCGAACGGCGTCATCAAACGCGGCTGGATCGAGGCGCTCGAATACGGCGCACAGACCGGCGACATCTCCGAGGAGAACACGGCGACGACGAGCGGCGTGCTCGAACGCGGCCGAATGACCGAGGCCGACCGAGAGTACTACCGCCAGCGCTCGCCCGTCTCGTACGACGCCATCGAGGACACCCCGGCACTTGTGATTCCGGAACTCACCGACCAGCTGTTCCCGATTAACGAGGGCGTACGGAACGCCCGGAAGCTCCAGTCGGACGGGAGCACAACGACGCTCGTGCTCGGACAGGACGGGACTCACATCCTCGGGCGGGCCGACAGCTACCCGCCGGGGTCGGAAACGTCCAGGGAGTTCGTCGGCCAGCTGGCGCTTCAGTGGCAGGAAGCCCGGCTCAAGGACGGCGACATCGACGTGTCGCCGCTCCACTACTACGACGCGCAGGCAGACGAGTTCATGGCCGCCGAGGAGTACCCCCCGCACCCGGAGCGCTCGACGACGAGGACACTCTCCGAGGCGGTCGAACTCGACGGCGCGGAGGGGAACGTCGCGGGCGTCGATATCGAGATTACCGAGGCGACCGAGGTTCTCGGCATTCCGTCGCTCAGCGTCGACCTGACGCCGACCGGCGAGGGACGAAGCCACCTGTTCGTCGCCCTCCAGCGCGTTCGCGACGGTGAGGCGACGACAATCAAGGACAAGGTGACGCCGCAGGCCGTCACGGAGTCCGGCGAACTCGAACTCGACCTGTTCGGCGTGCACGCGCACCTCGAAGCCGGCGACACGCTGCGGGTGGCGATGAGCGCCCGCGAGGACGACCTCACCGCCGCCGAGGTCATTGACCTCTTCGGCGGGTCGCTGTACCGACCGTCGGACGACAACGCGGGCATCGAACTGGCTGCCGACACCGAGGTCGAACTGTCGATTCCGGCGAGTCAGGCGCTGTCTGCGCCTGCGACCGCAACCCCGACCGCGACCGATACGGAGACGGCGACTGCGACCGCGACGGACACCGCCACAGAGCAGACGAGTACGAGTGGGAGCCAGCCCGGATTCGGGGTGCCGGCGGCCCTCGGGGGCGCAGGTGGACTCAGCTATCTGCTCTCCCGACGGTTCGGGCGGTCGGAGTCGACCGAATCAGCCGAGGGCGACGACTGACGCTGCGGCGTCCATCTCTCACTCGGCCAGCAGTTCGACCAGCGTCTCCAGCGAGTACGACGACAGCGCGCGGGCGTCGTCGTACAGCGTCTCGATGACGTACGTCGAGTTCGTGCGTTCGACAGCCGAAATCTCCTCGAACTCACGGAGCAGTCGTCCGACGGCGTCCTCGTCGGGCAGGTGTGCGACGGCCACGAAGTCCGTCTCGCCCATCGTCGAGAGCAGGGTCGTCACGCCCTCCAGTTCGACAATCTCGTCGGCTACGTCGCTGTGCTTGCCGGCGTAGTCTGCCAACACCTCCACCAGAATCGTCACACCGAGCCCGAGCGCGTCGAGGTCGATATCGTAGAGGTCGTTCTCGATGATGCCCGCCTCGCGCAGATTGTTGAGTCGGTAGTGAACCGTCGAGACCGGAATGTCGGTTTCCTCGTGAATCCGCTCTGGACTGCCGGTCCCCAACTCCGAGATGGCCTTCAGTATCGCGAGATCGCGCTCGTCCATACCAATCCTGTAGCGGCCCGCCTGATAATTCCACTCCTATCTAAGATACGCGCCGATTCTCGAACCCAATCCGAACTATCTCCAATCCGCACGGTTTTGCTCTCAACCATTTGTCTCTGTTTCGAATAGCTTATTACCAGATGTGGCTTTCACCGGAACAGAACCAATGAATCTCGATTCTCTTTGGAGTCGGCTCCCAACGGCTCCCCTACTGTTCGTCACGGTTGCACTGTTGTGGGGCGGCTCGTTCGTCGCCATCGAGCGCGGCGTCGAGTCGTGGCCGCCGCTGCTATTCGCGGGGCTGCGGTACGCGCTGGCCGGGGTCCTCGTGCTCGGAATCGCTCGACTCCGACACACACAGCTTGCCGTCCGCACGCGCGACGACTGGCTCGCCGTCGCGGTGACGGGCGTGTTCATCATCTTCGCCCACCACGCGCTCCTGTACGTCGGCCAAGAGACGGTTCCCGGTGCGGTCGCGTCGGCGCTCATCGCACTCTCCCCGGTCGTGACCGTTCTGCTCGCGCCCCTCGTCGTCGGTGACGACCGACTCACGCCGGTCGCGCTAGTCGGTGTCGCCGTCGGCTTCCTCGGCGCGGTGACGATTGCCGGTCCCGGCGGCGGCGGTGACCTCCGCGGTATCGCGCTCATCGCCGGCGCGACCGTCGCCTTCGCCCTCGGCAGTCTTCTCCTGCGACGGGTCGAGCCGACCCTCTCGCTCGCCGGGATGCAGGGGTGGGGAATGCTGCTCGGTGCCGGACTGTTGCTCGTCGGCAGTCGCGGGCTGGGCGAGCCGCTCACAATCCCGGGTTCGCCCGTCGCGCTCGCGACGCTCGTGTACCTCGTCGTCGGTCCGGGCGTCATCGCGTTCTTGCTCTACTTCCGGCTGCTCGCGACCGTCGGCCCGTCGCGCGCGAACCTCGTCGGCTACCTCGAACCGGTCGCGGCGACGGGACTCGCGGTGCTTCTACTGGGGTACGAGCCGACGCTCGAAACGCTGGTCGGCTTCGCGCTCGTGGCCGTGGGCTTCGCGCTCGTTGACGGTCGCCGCGTTCGCGGGGTCGCTCGCACCCTCGCCGGTCGGGTTCGCGCGTCGGTGGCATAACGCGTAGAAGATCGGTGGTCGCGCTCACCCGGTGTCGTACACCGTTGAGCCGGAACCGTTACCCAGTATCGTACTTGTACGTCGCCGAGTCGCTGTCGATGCCGAAGTCCTCGGGCGACTCGGTCGGCTCCGGCTCTGTGCCGACGTTTTCGGCGGCGTTCTTGAACCGCTCGCGGAGCTTCTCGGGCATCGAGAAGCCGTCGCTGTCGATGACCATCGGAATCACCGTGTCGTGGCGTTCGCGCTTTTCGTCCAATCGCTTCTGGAGCGCGTCGGGGAGCTCGTCGGCGTCGACCGGTTCGAAGCCGAACTGCGCGAGATACTCGTGTGCGGGCGAGAGCGCGTACACGCGGTCGTACCCCTCGATGCCGGCGTTGCGAATCAGTCGCTCGACGATGTGGGCCCCGACGCCGTTCCCCTCCCAGCTGTCGAGGACGCCGATGCTCGTCAGCTCACAGACGTCGTCGTCGCGGTGGACCCGGAAGCGGCCGAAGCCGGTCTTCGAGGTGGAGTCGTCATCGACCGCGATGACGTAGTCGCGGGAGCGGAACGCCGTGTCGTCGAGTCCCATCGCCTCGATGTGGTCGAGGAGCCACGCCTCGTCGCGGTTCCGTGCATCCCTGACGTACATACCCGCGGGTAGGACGCGGGGGCTGAAAACTCCTCGCCAGAGGACGGTAACTCTATGCCGATGGCTTCGTACGTCCCGCCAATGCGTCAGTATCTCGACCTCGTGGCCGACACCCTCGCCGCCGGCACCCACAAGCCGAACCGGACGGGCGTCGACACGATTTCCGACTTCTCACACCACTACACCGTCGACCTCCAGGAGGGGTTCCCGCTGCTCACGACGAAGGACCTCTCGGGCTTTCGGTGGAACTCGCTCATCCACGAACTGCTCTGGTATCTCTCCGGCGAGGAACACATCCGGGACCTCCGCGAGGAGACGGGTATCTGGGACGCGTGGGCCGACGACGATGGGCACCTCGACACCGCGTACGGCCGCTTCTGGCGACGCTTTCCGGTCCCGGAGGAGCCGGCCCAACTGCCCGGCGAGTCGTGGGCCGGTGGGGACGAGCTCCACCGGTGGCAGAACGACGACGGCACCTTCGACCAGCTCGCGTACGCCATCGAACAGCTGAACGAGAACCCCCACTCCCGGCGTATCGTCGTGAACGCGTGGCACCCGGCCAACGCGACGGTCTCGACACTCCCGCCGTGTCACTACACCTTCGTGTTCAACGTACAGGACGGGCGACTCAACACCCACCTCACCCAGCGCTCGGGCGACATCGCGCTGGGGGTGCCGTTCAACATCGCGGCCTACTCGCTGCTCACCCACGCCGTCGCCAACCGGACGGGCCTCGATGTCGGGGAGTTCGGCCATACCATCGTCGATTCGCACATCTACTGTGGGACGGACGCCCGCGCCGACTGGTACGCCGACAACCTCGCCGACCTCCAGTCGCGGGTCGCTGCCGTGGACACGCGCGAGGGATACGCCGACGTGCGCGAGTGGCTCGAATCCACTGCCCCGGCTGAATCTGCGGGCGACGAACAGACCGACCACGTCCCCGGACTGCTCACCCAGCTCTCCCGAGCGCCGCGCGAGCGCCCGTCGATGACGGTCGCCGACAAGCCGCTCGACGACCTCGCGTTCGACGACTTCCAGCTGTCGGGCTACGACCCCGCGCCGGGCATCCCCTTCTCCGTGGCCGAATGAGTCCGGATATCGACCTCACCCTCGTCGCCGCCGTCGCCGCAAACGGCGTCATCGGGCGCGACGGCGAGATGCCGTGGTACTACCCTGAGGACCTCGCGCACTTCAAATCGCTCACGACCGGCCACCCGGTCATCATGGGGCGGAAGACGTACGACTCCATCGCGGCCCGGCTCGACGGCCCGCTGCCCGACCGCACGAACATCGTCCTCTCGGGGTCGTCGCTCGAGTTGCCCGAGGGTGCCCTCCACGCGGCGGACACCGACGAAGCGCTCGCGCTCGCTGCCGACCGCGACGACGAGGCGTTCGTCATCGGTGGCGCGACGGTGTACGAGCAGTTCATGGGCCGCGCCGACCGGCTGGTGCTCACCGAACTCGCCGACAGCTACGAGGGTGACACCCACTTTCCGGAGTTCGGCGACGAGTGGGTCGAGACGGAGCGAGACGAGCACGACGAGTTCGCGTTCGTCACCTATCGACGCGCCGCCGCCGAGTGAGAAACCCAGCCACGGAGCCGCCAAAACGCAACCGTTATACGATACACCGCGCTACCCGAAAGTACGCTACGAGGCGTGCTCTGGTGGTGTAGTCCGGCCAATCATATCACCCTCTCACGGTGATGACCAGGGTTCGAATCCCTGCCGGAGCATTCTGACGTAACTAACCGAAGAGCAACCGCTGTGCGTGTTGCTCCGACGGGAACGCCGACGCCGCTTGCTGGCTTCGAACGAGACCGAACGCGCACAGCGAAGCGAGCACGTTCGGGCGTGGTTCGAATCCCTGCCGGAGCATTTCTGCGACGACCAACGTGTGGAGCGACAGCCGTGCGCGTCGCCCGAACCGTCGGCTTCTCGGTGGGGGCCGTCGAAGCCGACGTATGACCGACGGTCACGCCCTCGCGCGCCGGTGTCTCCGGGCGGGTATCGACGCCGCACACCCCGAGACGGTCGTCCGAGACCGACTCTCGCTCGACGGCGGGACGCTCACCATCGCCGGCCGCGCCTACGACCTCGACAGCTACGAGCGGGTGGTCGTCGTCGGTGGCGGAAACGCCGCCGGCACGGTCGCGACGGAACTCGAATCGCTGCTCTGCGACCGTATCGACACCGGGGTCGTCGTCACCGACCTCCCGACGGCGACGGAGCGAATCGAGCAGGTCGAGGGCGCGCATCCACGGCCGAACGAAACTGCCGTCGCCGGCACCGACCGCGTCCGGGAGCTGCTCGCCGCGGCCGACGCGCAGACCCTCGTGCTCGCCGTCGTCACCGGCGGAGCCAGCGCGCTCCTCCCTGCTCCGGCGGGCGATCTCTCGCTTGCCGATCTCCGTGCGACCACCGACGAACTGCTGGCGAGCGGCGCGAGCATCGGCGAGATGAACGCCGTCCGCAAACACCTCTCGGCGACGAAAGGGGGGCGACTGGCGAGCGTCGCTGCGCCCGCCACGGTCGCGACACTCCTGTTCAGCGACGTGGTCGGCGACGATGCCAGCGTCATCGGCAGCGGTCCGTTCACGCCCGACGACACCACCTACGGTGACGCGCTCGCGGTCGCCGACCGCTACACTCTCGACCTCCCGACCGCGGCCGTCGACCACCTCCGGGCAGGACGGGACGGCGAACACACGGAGACGCCAGACGCCGACGCACCGGCCTTCGAGCGCGTGACCGAGCACCTGCTCGCGAGCAACCACACTGCGGCGCGGGCAGCCCTCGACGTGGCGCGTGCGGCCGGCTACGAGCCGCTGTTGCTCTCGACGCGCATCCGTGGCGAGGCGCGGGAAGCAGCCAAGTCGGCAGTCGCGGTCGGGGAGGAAATCGCGGCGACGGGGAACCCCGTCGAGCCGCCGGCGGTCCTCGTTACCGGCGGCGAGACGACCGTGACGGTTCGGACGGACTCGCCGGGAACCGGCGGGCCGAACACCGAGTACGCGCTGTCTGCCGCGCTCGAACTCGACACGTCGGGCGTGGTCGTCGCCGCCCTCGACACGGACGGCATCGACGGTAACGGCTCACTCGCGGGGGCGAGCGTCGACGGCTCCACGGTGGCGCCGGAGAACCGACGACGGGCGCAGCGCGCGCTCGACAGCCACGACGCCGCGACGTATCTCGGCGGGTGTGACGCAGCTATCGACACAGGGGCGACGGGGACCAACGTGAACGACCTGCGCGTGGTCGTCGTCGAGTAATCAGCGATTCCGGGTGACGCTGCGTTCTGCCACCTTCGCGCCGGCCGCGACCGTCCGACTGCGCGAGCGTTGGAACGACCGCCACAACACGACGCCCCCGCCGGCCGTCGCGAGCGCCATCCCGCCGGCGGCGAGGGGCGCGCCGAACGCGACGAGCGCGCTGGTCGCCAGTCCGCCGACGCCGACGCCGATACCGAGCGAGACGCGCGCGACCAGCTTCCGGAGAATGCTCGGGTCCTCGCGGTAGAGGAAGGTGAGCGCCGCGTCGCCGCGAACGATTGTCGAGAGGGTGTCCTCGCCCTTCGCGGGGACGTTGACGAACGCCTCCGTCGTCGTTCGGAGGATAGCCGCTATCTCGTCGCGGGCGATGTCGGTCGCGCCGAGGTCGTCGACCCCCTTCTCCGTGACGAGGTCGGTCACCGTCTCGATGAAGTCGAACTCCTCGTCGAGCGTGCGGGTGACGCCTTCCAGCACCGTCGCGACCCGGACGATGAGCGCGAGGTCCTGCGGGAGCCGGAACGGGAAGTCGCTGATGTCGCCGACGGCTGCCTGAAACTCCCTGATGTACTGTTGTATCTGCTCCTGCTCGAACGGCTGGCCTTCGAGCTGTTGGATGACGAGCGCGAACACCTCTCGCATCAGCTCGCGGTCGACCTGGGGGTCGAGCGCGCCCATGTCGATGAACGCGTCGATGACGCGGTCGATATCGTCGGTCGCGAGCCCGACGTAGAAGTCGAGAATCTGGTCGCGCCGGGCCTGCGAGAGCCGCCCGACGACGCCGAAGTCGTAGAAGACGATGGAGCCGTTGTCGAGCACGGAGAGATTTCCGGGGTGCGGGTCGGCGTGGAAAATCCCGTCCTCGACAATCATCTGGAAGTAGATGCGCGCGAGCCGCTCGACGATCTCCGTCGGGTCGAGTCCCTTCGATTCGAGCGTCGACACGTCCGTTATCTTCGTCCCCTCGACGTACTCCATCGTGAGCACGCGGGTCGTCGAGCGGTCGTCGACGACGGCCGGAATCGTCACCTCGGGGTCGTCGCCGAAGTTGTCCCGCACCTCGTTCAGCCGGTCGGCCTCGGCCTCGTAGTCCATCTCGCCGCGAATCGTCGAGGCGAACTCGTCTGCCAGATTCTCCATCGTGAACTGCTGGCCGGGCGGGGCAAACCGGAGCAAGAGCGGCAGCAGCGTCTCCACGACGATGAGGTCGCTCTCGACGCGTTCACGGATGTTGGGTCGGAGCACCTTCACGGCGACCGGCTCACCCTCGTAGGTCGCGGTGTACACCTGGCCGAGCGAGGCTCCGCTCATGGCCGCGCGGTCGAAGTCGTCGAACGCCTCGTCGACGGGGCCGAGCGCCGTCTCGAACACCGGGCGAATCGACTCCCACGGCTCCGGCGGGACTTCGTCCTGCAGCGAGGACAGCTCCTCGATGTAGGCCGGCGGGAGCACGTCCGGCCGGGTGGAGAGTATCTGGCCCACCTTCACGAACGTCGGTCCCAAGTCGAGCAACACGTCGAGGAGATACCTCGCGCGCCGCCGCTGGTCGTCGACGGTCACGTTCCGGCGGCGACCGAACAGCAGGAATCGGCGGCGGTCGCGGGCAAAGGCGAGCGCGAGCGGGAGGAACGCCCGGATGACGGCGACGAACCGCCGGAGCGTCCGGCGTCTGTTCGGCTCCGGGTCGTCGACGGGGTCGCTCGCTGACACAGCCGACCTTCGTGCGCGGCGAGCAAATGGTTGTTCCCTACAGGTCGTCCAGTTGGTCGAACGTCTCCGCCAGCGTGCCGGAGTTGTCGACCACGAGGTCCGGCGCGTCGAGCGGCTCGTACTGCTCGCGGAACAGCTCGTACACCTCGATGTCGGCGTCGCTCTCGTCGTCGGTGCGCTCGCGGATTCGCTCGCGCACGACGGCGTCGTCACACTCGACGCCGACGAGCCGGAACGTCGCGCCGGTCTCCTCGGCCACGGCGCGGGCCGCGTCCCGGACGGCGCGCGTCTTGAACGTGGCGTCGACGACGACGCTCTCGGAGTCGAGTCGCTCGCGGGCGCGGTCGAGCACCTCGTCGTAGACGGTCTCGGTCTCGGCGTCGGTGTACTCCGGGGCGTCGTACAGCTCCTTGCGGACCACGTCCGTGCGGAGGACGGTCGCGTCGATGCGGTCGGCGATGGCCTCCGCGACCGTCGTCTTCCCCGTTCCGGGGACTCCGGAGACGGCGACCAGCGTGTTCACAGCCACAGTCCCCGACGGCCGATAGTAACTGTTTGGAGTGACGACGACCATGTGTACGTATGTATCTCTCGCCCGCCGTCCGAACGGCTCGCGACGACCCCACAGAGGGAGCCACTGCACGGCTCACCGTCCGAACCGACGACGAGGTCGCGTCGATACGGGAGACAGTCGAGACGTACGGCGCCGTCGAGGAGGAGACGCGATTCGGGAGCATCCGGGCGTCGGTCCCGGAACCGGCGGTCGCCGACCTGCTCGATTCGCTCCCGGAGGTGGAGGCCGTCGAGACGTGGACCGCGATGGCGGAAGAGGACGGCTCGGAAGGTTAGTAGTCGGGTCGCTCGGCGTACGAAATCGGGTCGCGCTCGTCGAGGTTCTGGAACGCCTGTAGCCGGAACGCGCAGGCGTCGCAGGTGCCACACGCCGGCTCTGTCTCGCGGTAACACGACCACGTGTACTCGTACGGCACGCCGAGTTCGAGCCCGCGCTCGGCGATGTCGGTCTTCGACCACTCGACGAAGGGCGCCTCCAGCGAGATGTCGGTGTCGGGTTTCGTCCCCACGTCCATCACCTGCTGGAAGGCGTCGAAGAACGCCGGCCGGCAGTCCGGATACCCCGAGAAGTCCTCGGAGTGGGCACCGATGAAGACGGCGTCGGCGTCGTTCGCCTCCGCACACGAGACGGCCATCGAGAGCAGGTTCGCGTTCCGGAAGGGGACGTACGAACTCGGAATCTCGTCGCTGTCGAGGTCGGCGCCCTCGACGTCCATCTCGTCGTCGGTGAGCGAGGAGCCGCCGATGGCCGCGAGGTGGTCCGTCTCGATGTGCAACAGCGACGCGTCGAGTTCCTCGGCGAGTGCGCTTGCACACGCGTACTCCTTGCTCTCGGTCGCCTGTCCGTAGCTCGTGTGGAGCAGGAGCGGTTCGTAGCCCTGTTCGACTGCTTCGTAGGTCGCGGTGGCGCTGTCCATCCCGCCCGAGGCGAGGACGACGGCGCGCTGTGGGGTGTCTGTCATAGGTTATCGTTCAGGGGCGTCGTTCCAGAGGTCGACGTGGATGCGCGGTGTGTACCGGTACCCGTACTCCTCGGCGAGTCGCGCGGCGGTGGCGCGCGTCTCGTCCAGTCGCTCGCGGGTGGCTCCCTCCGGCATCAGGAGCACGTCGGTGTCGCGAATCTCGCGGCTCGTAC
Organism: Halosegnis longus; assembly: GCF_009663395.1. Classification (NCBI taxonomy): domain Archaea; kingdom Methanobacteriati; phylum Methanobacteriota; class Halobacteria; order Halobacteriales; family Natronomonadaceae; genus Halosegnis; species Halosegnis longus. The sequence continues at coordinate 2,173,074 of NZ_QKNW01000001.1, forward strand.
TCGCACGGAGGTCCGCCAGCAGGGACTCGATTTCGCCCATCGGCGACTCGTCGGCGACGACGAACTTCAGTTGGAACTCGTAGTCGTCGATGAGCCGCGTCAGGGCGTCGTGGTCGATGCGGCGCTCGTCGTGGCGGTCGGCCCACTCCCCGTCGCCGGCGGGGGCACGCTCCGGGGTCGGCGTCGAGTTCGCCAGCTTCGGACTGATGGACGCGAGGTCGATGTCCGCGTCGACGTACCGCGTCCCGTTCGTCTCGACGGTCGTGTGCATCTCGACTGCATCGAGCAGGTCGACCGCGGCGTCGTGTATCAGCGGTTCACCGCCCGTCAACACGAGGTGGTCGGGGTCGCGACTCGCCACCTGCTCGCGAATCTCCCCGACAGCCATCCACGCGCCCGTCGGCTCCCACGAGGTGTGGTACGAATCGCAGTACCAACACCGGAGATTACAGCCCGAGGTGCGGACGAACGTGGAGGGGACGCCCGCCAGTTTCCCCTCGCCCTGCAGGGAGGCGAACAGTTCGTTGATAGGGAGGGCGTCGTCGTCCGGCTCGCTCGCCCGTTCGGGCGCTGTGTCGGAGACGGGCATCAGTAGGTGGTGAGTTCGCCGGTCTCTGCAATCGAGACCGACACCGCGGAGACGGTGTCCGGGAGCCGGTCGAGCAGCTTCTCCTCCAGCAGGACGGCCATCACCTCTGCCGTCGGCGGCTCGTCGAGGACGACCAGCGCGTCGGCGTCGCCGCTCGCCTCGAATCCTTCGATGAGCGGGTCGCCGCGCTCGACGAGGAACATGTGGTCCCACTCGTCGATAACGTCGGTCACCACGCCCTTGTCGACGACCCAGCCGGTGTCGGCGAGTTCGCCGCGAAGCTCGACGGTGATGTCGTAGTTGTGACCGTGGGGGCGGGCACACTTGCCGTCGTGGTGGCGCAGGCGGTGGCCGGCGGAGATGCGGATGGGGCGGTCGGCACCGACGACGAGCGTCCGTTCGCCCGCGCGGTCGTGGAGGGATTCTTCCAGTGCACTTCGGGACATACTCGGAGATTATACGAACCCGCATATGAACCTATCCCCTCGCGACCGACAGGCGTTTGCACCTCCCGAAGCGAGGTCGAGTATGCAGCTCGCGCCCGGAAGTTGGCGGCTTGCGACGCCCGTCTTCGTCGCCGCCGTCCCGCTCACGCTCCTAGTTGCCCCTCTCGGTGTCCTGGCGGTCGCACTCGGACTTGCGGTGTTGTGGTTCCACCGCGACCCGCCGCGGCCGGCCGGCGAGGGCGTCGTCGCGCCCGCCGAGGGGACCGTCTCCGTCGTCCGCGAGGAAGCCGGTCGACTCCGCGTCGGCGTCTACATGTCGGCGCTGTCGGTCCACGTGAACCGCTCGCCGCTTCCCGGGACGGTGCAGCGCGTCGAGCACGTCCCCGGCGCGAACAAGCCGGCCTTCTCGAAGGACTCCGACCGGAACGAGCGCGTCAGGGTCGAGAGCGACGACTGGACGCTCGTCCTCATCGCCGGCTGGTTCGCCCGCCGCATCCACCCGTACGTCGGCGCCGGCGAGACGATCGGCCGGGGGGACCGCATCGCACACATCAGCTTCGGCTCGCGGGCGGACGTGCTCATGCCGGCGGACGTGACCCGCGAGGACCTGACCGTCGACATCGGCGACGAGGTGCGGGCCGGCGAGACGATTGCCCGCCGGTAGCCGGGCGTAGCTACTTGGTGACGGGGTCACACTGCCGGGTATGAGCGACGACTCCGACGGCTCGCGGGGAAACGACCGCGTGACCGAAATCTACGTGAACGGGCTCGCAGAGGTGTCGCCGGATATTCCCATCGAGCCGAGCGAACTGGAGACCGCGGCCTTGGAGGCGATGGACGAGACCGCCCGCGGCTACGTCGAGGGCGGGGCGGGCAGCGGAAAGACTGCCGAATCGAACGAGACCGCGTTCGACCGCTGGCGCATCGAACCGGAGATGCTGCGGGGCGTCGAGTCGCGCGACCTCTCGGCGGCGGTGTTCGGCACTGAGTTCGACGTGCCCGTGATGTGTGCGCCGATCGGCTGTCAGTCCATCCTGCACGACGGCGCGGAGCGAGCAAGCGCCGAGGGCGCAGCAAGCGAGGACGTGCCACTGTGTCTCTCGACCGTCTCCAGCACGCCACTGGAGGAGGTGGGGGAGGCGATGGGTGACGTGCCGGCGTGGTTCCAACTGTACTGGTCGCCCGACCGCGAGCTCACGGCGTCGTTCATCGACCGCGCCGAGCAGGCCGGCTACGAGGCCATCGTCGTCACGGTCGACACGCCGATCGTCGGCTGGCGACCGCAGGACCTCCAGCAGGGGTATCTCCCCTACCTCCACGGGACGGGCATCGCGAACTACACGACGGACGACGTGTTCCGGTCGTATCTCGACCACGACCCCGAGGAGAACACCCTCTCGACGGCACAGACGTTCCTCGACCTCTTCGGCGACGCTTCGCTCACCTGGGACGACCTGGAGTGGCTCCACGACCAGACCGACCTCCCCGTCGTCGTGAAGGGCATCCTCTCGCAGGCGGACGCGCGCCGCGCGGTCGAGCACGGAGCCGACGGCGTCGTCGTCTCGAACCACGGCGGGAGACAGGTCGACCGGTCGGTCGCCGCGCTGGAGGCGCTGCCGGGCGTCGTGGACGAAATCGGCGACGAGGCGTTCATCGGCTTCGATTCGGGGATTCGTTCGGGCGCGGATATCCTGACCGTCCTCGCGCTCGGTGCTGACCTCGCGTTCGTCGGTCGCCCGTACGTCTACGGACTCACCCTCGACGGGGCCGAGGGGGTCGCGACGGTCCTTTCGAATCTGCTCGCCGACTTCGACCTCTCGCTCGGCTTGAGCGGCTACGACGACGTGGCGAAGTTGGACCGGGAGGCGCTGGTCCACGAGTCGGCGCTCCAGTAACTGCGTCACTCGTTAGCACGCCTCGGCAAAAATTAATATCCTACCGCTGAACCGTTCGGTTGAACACGAACGAGGTTCCATCCATGACCCGCTATCTCCACACCACGGTGTCTGCACTCGCCGAGAGTGCAGCACGCGGCGTGGGGAACTGGATGGGCTTCGACGCCGTCCCGACCCTCGCCGCGTAGGCGGGCGTTGGCCCGTCACGCGACGTGATGGGTCGGGATTTCTCTGACTTCTCACGTCGCACAGCGGCGACTCGCGAGCGGCACGTGTGTGCGTGGCTCGCCACGCGCTCGCCCACCAGCCAGCGACAGCACCCTCGATAGCCACAGGTGTCCGACGGACGCGCGTTCGAATCGCGCCGAGGGGATGATGGCAATCCAGATGACCACCACCGAGGTCGAAACCGACCTGCGGCTGCGCATCGCGCGCGGCGACGCGGGGAGCCTCGGCGACGGTGCACGACAGCTACTCGAACAGACCGACGCGGTCGAACGCGTCGAAGGAATCGACATCGAGACCATGCGCCCGGACGCGTTCGACCTCTACGTCGATGCGACGGCCCGGCTCACCCTCGCGGACGACGCGGACATCGAGGCGGTTCGCGAGGGCTTCGGCGTCGAACGCGCCGACCCGGCCGACGGATGACGAATCGCACCGGGACGAACACGCTCGACCCGCCCTGCGGGTGAGCGTGGTCAGTTCCTACTCGTCCCAGCGCGCGTCCGCGAGGGTGCGCTGGACGGCTTCCTCTCCGACCGCTGCCGCGAGATGCTCGTAGCCGCTGCGCTCGCCCCGGTCGGTCGCCTCCGCGACGAGTCGCGAGACGATGAACTCCGGCGTCGACTTGCCGAGCTGACCGAACCGCGGCTGGTAATCGACTTCGAGGTCGAGGTCCGGGGTCAGCCCCTCGGCGAAGATGCCGTCGACGCGTGCCACCTCGGGAAGCGGTTCCAGGTCCTCCGCGAGGTGGGTGACGAACGCGCCGAGCGCCTCGCGTTCCACGGTGAGCGTCACCAGCCCGTGCAGGAGGTCGGCCGCGCGGCCCGGTTCGGTGATGGCCTCGAACTCGTCGACCAACATCAGGGTGCGACCCTCGCGGGTCAACGGCGGGACGACAGACCGGAGGGTCGATTCGAGCACGCCGGCGTTGAAGGAGGCGTGGCGACGGTGGAAGACGATCGAATCGACCTGCCCGACGGCGGCGGCCTCGGCAGGGACGGGAAGTCCCATCGACGCGAGCAGCTGTACCTGACACAGCGTTTCCAAGACGGTCGTCTTCCCGCCGGAGTTCGCGCCCGTCAACACGGCCACGCGGTCGCCCGTCGGCACGTCGAGGTCGTGGTCGCCGACGGCGTAGTCGATTGGCTGCACGTCGATGCCGGCATCGAGCAGATCGAGGTTGCGCGCTCCCTCGACGGCCAGCGTCTCCGTCGCCACGAGGTCGGGCGCGGTGAGGTCGTACGCGACGGAAAAGCGCGCGAGCGACACGTCGAAGGCGAGGTCGTCCACGGCCGCGACGGCCGCGTCGAGTTCCTCGCGGGTCGCCTCGACCGTCTCCCGAAGGTCGGCCGCCACGCTCGTCTCGCGTTCGTCAACGCGGGTCCGGAGCGCGGTCGCGAGCGAGCGCAGCCCTTCCGTCACGAAGCCGGCAGCGTCGGCGGCCCCGTCGGGTGCAGCGTCGCGAACCTCCCCAGAAGGGAGTCCTGTCTCGTCGGCGACGTGGCGGACGAACGCCGACTGGAACTCCGCGGCGTCGCGGGCACTCGACCGGACGGCGTCGAGCACGCCGTCGGGGTCGGCGGCCATATCCTCCACCGTCGCGAGTGCGTCGCGCAGGCGGTCGAGTTCGTCGTCCGCACCAGCGCCGAGTCGGTCGTCGCCGTCGAGGGCGCGCAGCGCGACCGCGGCCTCGGCCAGTCGGTCGGTGTCGAGGTCGGCGATCGCGGCGAACACGCCCGAATCGGCCGCGGTCTCGGCGAGCGCGACGGCGGTCTCGGCGGCCGACAGCTCTCCGACCGCGCCGTCGTGGCGGTCGAACGCCTCCAACACGGCCTCCTGTGTCGCCTCGTCGAGCGCGCGCCACGACTCCGTCGCCGCCATCACGTCGTCGAGGCGGGCGCGCATTGCGTCGGTGTCGGTCAGCGGCGTCAACACGCGGATGCGGTCGCCGGCGTGGCGGGTGACGGCGTGCTCCTCGGCGAGGTCGAGCAGGGACTTGTACACGTCGCGGGTGTCACGGGTCGTGAGCGTCTCTAACCCCTCGCCGCCGTTGGCGCGCCGGAGGATACGCGTTGCGCGCCCGGGGGTGAGACCGGCGTCGACGAGCGTGCGCGCGTCGGCTGACTCGATGGCCTCGACCGCCCGCTCGGTACCCAGAGACTCAGACAGACGGGTCGCCGTCTTCGGACCGACGCCCCAGTACTCCTGCAGTCGCATACGTGTCGCTCTGCTGGGGGCGCAAAGAAGCTCCCGACGCACCGTGCTAGTGTGTCACAGTCCCAACGCAAGGCTTAAATGTGAGTAATTTTCGATATTAAGTGTAATGGCAGGTCCCACACGGCAGCGACAACGTAGCTCCGAGACGGAGTCGGAGACGGAATCGGTAGGGTGTCCCGAGTGCGAGTCCGACTCGCTCGTCCAGTCGGGAGAGGGCGAACTCATGTGTGACGACTGCGGGCTCATCATCGAGGAGTCGAACATCGACCGGGGGCCGGAGTGGCGGGCGTTCAACCACTCCGAACGACAGTCGAAGTCCCGGGTCGGTGCGCCGACGACCCAGACGATGCACGATAAGGGACTGACCACCCAAATCGACTGGAAGGACAAGGACGCGTACGGGCGCTCCATTTCCTCCGAGAAGCGGAGCCAGATGCACCGGCTCCGGAAGTGGCAGGAGCGTATCCGCACGAAGGACGCCGGCGAGCGCAATCTCCAGTTCGCGCTCTCGGAAATCGACCGGATGAGTTCCGCGCTCGGCGTTCCGCGCTCGGTGCGCGAGGTCGCCTCCGTCATCTACCGGCGCGCGCTCAAGGAGGACCTCATCCGCGGTCGCTCCATTGAGGGGGTCGCCACCTCCGCGCTGTACGCGGCGTGCAGACAGGAGGGGATTCCGCGCTCGCTCGACGAGGTGGCCGAGGTCGCCCGCGTCGAGCAGAAGGAAATCGGGCGCACGTACCGGTATATCGCACAGGAACTCTCGCTCGGGCTCGAACCCGTCGACCCGGTCCAGTACGTCCCGCGCTTCTGTTCGGAACTCGAACTCAGCGAGGAGGTCGAACAGAAGACGCGCGAGATCATCGAGGTGACCGCCGAGAAGGGGATGCTCTCGGGGAAATCGCCGACGGGGTACGCGGCCGCCGCGATCTACGCCGCCTCCCTGTTGTGCAACGAGAAGAAGACCCAACGCGAGGTCGCGAACGTCGCGCAGGTGACGGAGGTCACCATCCGGAACCGCTATCAAGAGCAGATCGAAGCGCTCGACATCCACTGACGGACACCGGGCTTTACTACCTCTCGGTGCCGTTTTGAAGTATGGTTAGTTTCGACCCAGAGACGCTGCTAGGTGAGGCGACCCTCACCGACCGCGACCACGACACGATGTCGGTGGAGGCTCCCTTCACCGGCGGGGAGTTCGCCACGCTGCCGCTCGGCGACGAACGCGACGTTGCACACGCCTTCGAGCGCGCCCGCGAGGCCCAACCGGAGTGGGAGGCTCGCGACCCCGACGAACGCGCCGAGATGCTGTTGGAGTATCACGACCTGCTGTTCGAGCACTCCGAGCCGCTGCTCGATTTGGTGGTCGAGGAGTCCGGAAAGGCCCGCCGACACGGCTTCGAGGAACTCATCGACACGGCGATGGCCTCTCGGCACTACGCCCACCGCACCGAGTCGTATCTCGCTGATGAGTCACGCAAATCGCCGATGCCGGGACTCGTCGACGTGGAGGTGAACTACCGCGCGAAGGGCGTCGTCGGCGTCATCTCGCCGTGGAACTACCCCTTGACGCTCGCCGTCTCGGATGCCGTCGCCGCGCTGCTCGCCGGCAACGCCGTCGTCCTCAAGCCCGCCGAACAGACCGCCTACACCGCGCTCGCGGCCGTCGCCCTCCTGCGTGAGGCCGGCGTTCCCGAGGACGTGATGCAGGTCGTCCCGGGCACCGGGCCGGACGTCGGCGAACCGCTCGTCGAGGAGAGCGACTACCTCTGTTTCACCGGCTCCTCGAAAACGGGGAGTCTCGTCGCCGCGAAGGCGGGCGAACAGCTCATCGACTGCTCGCTCGAGCTCGGCGGCAAGAACCCGGCCGTCGTGATGCCCGACGCCGATATCGACGCCGCAGTGAACGGGCTCGTCCGCGGTGCGTTCACCAACGCCGGGCAACTGTGTATCGCCATCGAACGGCTCTACGTCCACGAGTCGGTGCGCGAGGAGTTCACCCGGAAGTTCGTCGCCGCGACGGAGGCGCTCGACATCCGGGCGAGCGACGACTGGAACGTCGAGATGGGGTCGCTGCTCTCGCAGGCGCAGTTGGAGAAGGTGTCCAGCCACGTCGAGGACGCCCGCGACGCGGGCGCGACGGTCCTGACGGGCGGCGAGATGCTCCCCGACGTTGGCCCGTACGCCTACGCGCCGACGGTTCTGACCGACGTGTCCGGCGAGGCCGACCTCGCGCGACAGGAGACGTTCGGTCCCGTCGTCTCCATCTACGGCTTCGAGGACACCGACGCGGTCATCGAGCGAGCGAACGACTCCACCTACGGACTCAACGCCTCGGTCTGGACGGCAGACACCGAGCGGGGCCGCGACATCGCCCGCCGCATCGACTGCGGGACGGCGAACGTGAACGAGGCTTATGCGCCCTCCTTCATCGCGCACGACGCCCCGATGGGCGGGATGAAGGATTCGGGCGTGGGGCGTCGACACGGCAAGGAGGGGTTCTACCGGTTCACCGAGCCACAGACGCTCGCCACCCAGGAGCGGGGCGAAATCGACTCCCCGCCGGGCGTCCCGTACAAGTGGTACGCCGCCGGGATGAAGCGCATCTTCACGCTGTTGCGCGACGTGCCGGGCTTCCGTTAGGCCCGACACACTGCGAGCATGTGCGCCGAGTGGTCCACGACGCTCCGGGCTTCACGCAGGCTCGCGAGCGTCTCTCGAATCGCCGACTTGTGACTCGCCGTCAGCGCGTCCTGTTCGTCGCGCCGCTGTGAGAACGGCCCCTCCAGCGCCGCCAGCGTCTCGACGGTGAACTCGCGTTCGAGCAGCGTCTCGAACTCGTCGACCCGGAACAGATGCATCGGCTGGACCGACAGCTCCTGTCCGTACCGCTCCACGAGCTCGCGGTCGTAATCGCCGGTCGCCACGAGGTCTGGGAGCAGTTCGGTCTCGTCGGGCTCCGTCTTCCCGGCGTGGCGCAACATCCGCGTCACGCTCGCCAACAGCCCCATCACCGAGACGAAGACCGGTGCGCCGGACCGGGTCACTCGGCGTAGCTCCTCGACCGCAGTCTCGCGTTCCGTCTCGTCGAGGACGTGCGAGAGCGCACCGCCGAGACACAGCGTCGCGTCGAACTGCCCGTCGAGGCCGAGCGCGCGCACGTCACCCTGCTGTGTCGTGACGCTGTCCGCGACGCCGTGTTCGCGCGCCTTCTCGCGGGCAATTCTGACCTGTCGCTCGCTCACGTCGACGAGGGTCACGTCGTAGCCGCGTGCTGCGAGCCAGACGGCGTAGCGACCACCGCCGCCACCCACATCGAGGACGCGTCCTGAGTCGGGGAGCTGTTCCGTCAGGTACTCCGTCGTCACCTCGAACTCCAGTCGGTGGTGGAAGTCGCGGTCGAGCCGCTCCCACTCGCGCTCGCCGTACTCGTCGTAGAAGGCGGCGATGTCGTCGTCGCGCATACACGATACCACTGGGTTCGGGAGTGTCAACGCTCTGGTCGCGCAGTCGCGACTGCTTTGTCGCGGGCGGTCGAACCGCGGCCATGGGCGGCACCTACACGCTCCTCATCCAACTGGCGGCGCCGACCGATATCGAGGTCGGTGCGCTCGGCACCCACCGGTTCGAGGCCGGCTGGTACGGCTACACCGGGTCGGCGCTCGGTGCCGGCGGATTCTCGCGAATCGACCGCCACGCCGAGGTCGCGACCGGGGAGCGCGACACCCGTCACTGGCACATCGACTACCTGCTCGGCCATCCCGACGCGACGCTCGCCGCCGACGTGCGAACCGAGGCGGACGTGGAGTGTGCTGTCGCGCGAGCGCTCCCGGCCGGACCGGTGGCGGGGTTCGGCGCATCCGACTGTGATTGTCCGAGTCACCTCGCGTACGCGCCCGACCGCGAGACGCTCGAACGCGCCGTCGAGTCGGCACACGAGCAGGTGCGTTAACGCCGACCCCGGGCAGTGAGGTAGATTCCGCCGATAACGACGGCCCCGCCCGCGAGCGTGAGCGCGCCGGGCACCTCCCCGAGGATGACGAGCGCGAGCAGCGTCGAGCCGACCGGCTCGCCGACGAAGGAGACGCTGACGACCGAGCTCTCGACGTGCGCCAGCGCCCAGTTAACCACGGTGTGACCGAGCAGTCCCGGCCCGATTGCCATCCCGACGAAGAGCAGCCACTCGCGAGGCGGGTACGAGACGATGGGGTCGCCGAGCGCGAGCGAGTACGCGAGCAGGCCGCCCGCACAGACGACGTAGACGACAGTGACGTAGGGAACGAGGTCGACGCGCTGGCGCACCGACCGCCCGGCGAGGACGTACAGGCCCGCGAGCACCGCACCGGAGAGCGCGAGGAGATTCCCGAGGACGGGTTCGGGAGCAGTCGTCCCGCCGAGCAGGCCGTCGAGGCTCATGACGGCTGAGCCCGCGAGCGCGACCCCGATGCCGGCGAGCGACCGGCGCGACAGCGACTCGCCGAACAGGAAGTACGCCCCGACGGCGACGAACGCCGGCTGTGTCGTGACGAGCGTGACGCTCGCGGCGACGGTCGTCTTGTCGACGGACTCGAACCACGTCGCGAAGTGGGCCGCGAGCGCGAGCCCCGCGAGGAGTGCAGACAGCAGGTCGCGGCGGTCGAACTTCTGAAACTCCGCCCGCGACCGGAGCGCCAGCGGCGCGAGCAGCAGCCACGTCAGCGTGACGCGCCAGAACGCCATCGGCCCGCTCGGGGCGTCGGAGAACCGAATCAGGATTGCGCTCGTGGAGACGGCGACGATGGCGACGGCCAGCGCGGCCATCGGCGGCGTCCGTCGTTCGAGCGCGGCGAGCAGTCCCACACCTTCGCTCGTCGGGGCCGGTAGTTACCTGTTTCTCTCGCGCTGCTTCACCGACTCACTCGAAGTGCGCCTTCGTCGTGCGGTGACGGTGATAGAACATCGGCTCGAAGCCCAGCCCCCCGAACGGCTCGGCGACCGTCCCGAGCGGGCCACCGGGGAGTCGGTAGACGACGCGGTCGTCGACGAGCGTCTCGCCGGCCTCGTTCTCGAAGAAGCGGTGGGTGTGTTCCCACTCCGGGAATGGGCCATCCTCCATCACGTCCCGGAAGTAGGCGCGCCCGTTGTCGAGGTCGGCCTCGCGCTCGGTGATGACGGAGGTCCACGACTGGCGCGGGCCGATGTCGAAGGGACGCAGCGACATCTCGATGCGAGCGCCCTCCTCCAGAATCTCGGGGTCAGTCTCCCCGTCAGGACCGGTGACGGTTCCGACTTCGAGGTTCGCGACGGCGGGCGTGAGTTCGGTCAGGCCGGCGACACGCGAGTGGAAGTCCCAGACCTCATCGAGCGGTGCATCGACCCACGTGGCGCGGTGGTACGTCGGCATAGGTGGACAAGGGGCGGCGCGGGGAAAACAGTCGCGGCGGCTACTTCAGTCGCTCCTGCAGGAAGGAGGGGTGTGCTTCCTCGACGCCGTCGACCGTGAGAATGTCCTCGGAGATGACGGAGCCGACGGCGTTGCCGTCCGTGCCCCGGACCTCGGCCATCAGGGTGTGGTCGCCGGAGGAAGCGTACAGCGCCTCGACGGAGTCGAGCGCGGCGAGTTCGCGGGAGGCCTCGACGTACTGCTCGCTTGCGACCTCGATGCCGACGAGCGCGATAGACCGGGAGGCGAGCTTCTTCGGGTCGATATCGGCGGAGTAGCCGACGATGACACCGTCCGATTCCAGCTTGTCGACGTACTTGCGAACCGTCGGCTTGGAGACACCCGCTTGGTCCGCAATCTCGGCGTAGGAGGCCTGGGCGTCCTCCTCTAACACCGAGAGGATACGTTCCTCGGTGGTGTCGGTACTCATACCATGTCATTTCACGCGCCGAGAAAAGTATCTTCCGTATGGGAAACTCTGGCGACGAAACCGTGAAACCGTCCCCGGGAGTAGCGTGGGTATGACTCTGACGAAGCGCATCATCCCCTGTATCGACGTGGACTTAGACGAGGACGGCAACGCAGCCGTCTACACCGGCGTCAACTTCGAGGACCTCGAGTACACCGGCGACCCCGTGGAGATGGCAAAGAAGTACAACGAGGCCGGCGCGGACGAGTTCGTCTTCCTCGACATCACGGCCAGCGCGGAGGGGCGCGAGACGATGCTCGACACCGTCTCCGCCGTGGCGGACGAGGTGTTCATCCCCCTGACCGTCGGCGGCGGCATCCGAACGAAGGAGGACATCAAGGAGACGCTCCGTGCCGGCGCGGACAAGGTCTCTATCAACTCCGGAGCAATCGCCGAGCCGTCGCTCGTGAACGACGGAGCCCGCGCCTTCGGCTCGCAGTGTATCGTCATCTCAGTCGACGCCCGCCGCCGCTTCGACGAGCAGGGAGAACACTACGTCGAGGTGGACGGCGAGTCCTGCTGGTTCGAGTGCACCGTCAAGGGGGGCCGCGAGGGGACCGACCTCGACGTGGTGGAGTGGGCAAACGAGGTCGAGTCCCGCGGCGCGGGGGAGCTGTTCGTCAACAGCATCGACGCCGACGGGACGAAGGACGGCTACGACATCCCGCTGACGAAGGCCGTCTGTGACAGCGTCTCGACGCCCGTCATCGCCTCCTCCGGCTGTGGCGGTCCCGAAGACATGTACGAGGTGTTCACCGACGCCGGAGCCGATGCCGGGCTCGCGGCCTCCATCTTCCACTTCGACGAGTTCGGTATCGGCGAGGTGAAGCGGTATCTAGACGAGAAGGGCGTTCCTGTTCGGCTGTAGCTCCGCGACTACTTTCATTCCGGTTGTGCGAAACTGAACACGCTCTACGTCTCGGGCGACTGAGCGGTGCTGGCCGGCAAATCAACCGACTGCGCGACCACTTTCACTTCGGTCTCTGCGGTGGCGGAGCGGTCGCTGTCGAACACAGAGAAGCGAGAAGCCGAGAGATTACGCGGCGGCGTCGTAGGCGTCGGTGAAGGAGTCGGACTTCTGTTTGACACTCGTGGTCGCTGCTTCGAGGGCGTCCAGCGGTGCGGTGCCGGATTCCGTCTCGATGTTGAGAATCGGGTCCGTCTGGCCACCGGACTGCTCGGGGTTCATGTCGTAGGTCGCGGTGGCGACGCCGTCTGTCTCCAGCAGCGCGCTCTTGAGGACGTTCATGAAGGTGTGGTCCTCGCCGGCGATTTCGATGGCGAGTTCGGTTTCTTCGTTCTCGATGACGCGCAGGTCCATACCGAGTAGAGGGGGAGGCGGTCGGAAGTACGTTTCGGAGTAGCGGGACCGAACAGCGTGAGGTCCCGAGAACGCCGAGCGGGAGGAACGGAGTGACGACACGCGAGGAGATGGCACGAGCGGAGCGAGTGCCAGGCACGTGAGCGGGAGGAGCGACGCGACGACACGCGAGAAGATGGCACGAGCATAGCGAGTGCCAGGCACGTGAGCGGGAGGAGCGACGCGACGACACGCGAGAAGATGGCACGAGCATAGCGAGTGCCAGAGATGTGAGCGGGAACGGAGTGACGCGACGACACGCGAACGACGAGACCGAACAGCGTTTCGTCTCGCGGCCGTCTCGCAAACGCCCCGAAACACGCACCGAGTTTACGCCAGTAGCCAAACGTCGGCGAAACGCTAACATCGCTAAACTGTGGCGGTGGAGTTAAGACGAATCGCCCGCCAGATGCGCCCGTATGAACGTGGATGACATCTCTCAGGTGACGGTACTTGGGGCAGGGAACATGGGTCACGGTATCACGGAGGTCGTCGCTATCGCCGGCTACGACGTGGTGATGCGTGACATCGAACAGGACCTCGTCGACGACGGCTACGAGTCCATCAAGTGGTCACTCGAGAAGCTCTCGGAGAAGGGAATCGTCTCGGAGGACCCCGAGACGGTGCTCGACCGCGTCGACACCGAAGTCGACCTCGAAACCGCCGTCTCGGACGCGGACCTCGTCATCGAGGCCGCGCCCGAGCAGATGGAAATCAAGAAGGACATCTTCTCGGACCTCGACGAGTTCACGCCCAAAGACGCGATTCTCGCGTCGAACACGTCCTCGCTCTCGATTACGGAAATCGCGACCGCAACCTCGCGACCAGAACAGGTCGTCGGGATGCACTTCTTCAATCCGCCCGTGAAGATGGACCTCGTCGAGGTCATCTACGGCGGGGAGACGACCGACGAGACCGCGGAGGCGACCTACGAGTTCGTCGAGTCCATCGACAAGACGCCGATTTACGTCCGCAAAGATGTGAACGGCTTCGTCGTCAACAGCGTGCTCGGCCCGTTCAGCGACGAGGCCGCCTGGATGGTCAGCGAGGGCGTCGCCGATATCGAGGAGGTCGACGCCGCGATGGTCCACCGCCGCGGCTACCCGATGGGTCCGTTCGAACTCAGCGACCTGACGGGGATCGACATCGGCTATCACGTCCGGAAGGAGGCCGGCCGCGACATCCCGCCGATCGTCCAGGAGAAGGTCGACGCCGAGGACCTCGGTCAGAAGACCGGGCAGGGCTACTACGACTACGAGGACGGCGACGGAACGACCTACGAGGCCGGACAGGGCGAGGACGTCGACACCCTCCGCATCGAGGCGCGCATCATCAACGAGGCCGCGCGACTCATCGGCAACGACGTGGCGACCGCCGACGCAATCGACACCGGAATGCGACTCGGTGCCGGCTTCCCCGAAGGACCGTGCCGTCGCGGCGACAAAATCGGGCTCGACGCCGTGCTGGAAAAGCTCGAAACACTCCACGAAGAGTACGACCACGAGCGCTACGAGCCATCCGAACACCTGCGCAGCCTCGTCGAATCCGGCAAGACCGGTGAGGAGGCCGGCGAAGGGTTCTACGACTACGGCGGCGACGGCGGCGAGCGCCACTACTCCACCATCGAGTACGAACTCTCGGAGGACGGCCTGCTCGAGGTCACGCTCGACCGACCCGAGCGCATGAACGCGCTCAACGACGACCTCATGGACGAGGTCGTCCACCTGCTCGACAACTCCGACCTCGACGAGGTCCGGGCGGTCACCTTCGAGGGTGCGGGCGACCGCGCCTTCTCCGCCGGTGCGGACATCACCGGCTTCGCCGGCCGCGAGCCGTACGAGGCGGCCATCACGGAGTTCTTCGAGGTCGTCGCGGAGTATCCGCGCCCGACGCTCGCGAAAATCGACGGCTTCTGTCTCGGCGGCGGCCACGAACTCGCGCTGGCGTGTGACCTCCGCATCGCGACGGAAGGCTCCGAGTTCGGCTTCCCGGAGATCAACCTCGGACTGCTGCCGGGCGGCGGCGGCACCCAGCGCGCCATGCGGATGCTGTCGGACGCTCGCGCGAAGGAACTCGTCTTCCGCGGCGAGCACATCTCCGCCGAGCGCGCACAGAACTGGGGACTCATCAACCGCGCCGTCCCCGAATCCGAGTTCGAGGAGACCATCGAGGAGTTCCTCGACGACCTCGTGTACGGCGCGCCGATTGCGCTCCAGAAGGCGAAACGCGTGATGAACGTCGGCCGCGACCAGGACCTCGAAGCCGGGCTCGAACTGGAGTCGCAGGCGTTCGGCCACCTCCTCGCGACGGACGACATGCAGGAGGGTGCCGCGGCGTTCATGGAAGACCGCGAGCCGGAGTTCGAGGGGAAGTAGGATGTCGACCGAGGGGTACGAGCCGCTGGCCGCACAGCTGTCCGACCACGGTCTGCTGTCGTGGCTCGACCTCTCGGCGGTCGACATCGAACACGGCCGCGTCGTGTTCGAGCTCCCCTTCGACGAGAAGTTCGCCAACATCGCCTCCGGCAGCGTCCACGGCGGCGTGACGGCGACCATCATCGACACCGCGTCCGGGTTCGCGCTCCGGACGACGTTCGAGAATCCGACCGACGTGGCGCTGACGACGACCGACCTCAACACCCGCTACGTCCGGCCGGCGACCGACGACGTGCGCGTCGAGGCCGAGGTCGTCCGCGCCGGCAGTTCGATGGGCGTCACCGAGTGTGAGGTGACCTCCGTCCACGAGGGCGAACGCAAGGTCGTCGCGACGGGCGGGACGACCTACCGGCTGTTCCGCGACGCCAACTGACGGCGACACGCTCGGCCGTTGCGGTGGGTTCTTTTCCCCCGGGACCGGCTCCTCTGTGTGACCCTCGCTACGGACCTGTTTCTTCTCCTGGTCGGTGCCGGTGCGCTGTGGTACGGCGCCGAGCGGTTCGTCGAGGGGGCCGTCGGCCTCGCCCGCCGAGCTAACGTCCCCGAACTCGTCGTCGGGGTCGTGGTCGTCGGCATCGGTACGTCGATGCCGGAAGTCGTTGCCTCGGCGGGCGCAGCGCTCGGTGGGCGCACCGACCTCGCGGTCGGGAACGCCGTCGGCTCGAACCTGGTCAACCTCGGGGTCGTGCTCGGAGCCGTCGCGTTCGTGACCCCGCTGCGCGCGCGGCGACCCCTCCGTCGGCGTGACGCGCCGGCGATGCTCGTTGCGACCCTCGCCGTGTTGGTCGCACTCCTCGACCTCCGGTTGACCCAGATGGAAGGGGTACTTCTGCTCGCCGGGCTAGCCGCGTATCTCGGCGCACTCCTGTTCGTGAACCGCGAGGGGGAACGAGAACGACGACGCAACCGCCCACAAGCGGACGCCGACGCGACAGCCGCCGGTGTGCTCCCGCCGGCCGGTGCAGCCGTCGCGACGGTCGGCGGGCTTGCACTCGTCGTGGTCGGCGCGGACGTGCTCGTGGAGGCGGCCGTGGAGGTCGCGCTCGCGGTCGGCGTCTCGGAGTGGGTGGTCGGCGAGACGGTCGTCGCGCTCGGAACGTCCAGCCCGGAGCTGGCGGCGGCACTCGCGGCGGCCCGCGCCGGCTATCCCGAACTCGCCGCCGGTAACGTCGTCGGCTCCTGTATCTTCAACGCCTTCGGCGTCGTCGGGCTGGTTGCGGTGCTCGCACCCAGTCCGGTGACGAGTGCGGCGACGGCGACGACGCTGTGGCTCGTCGGACTGACGGCACTCGTCACGGTACTGCTGTTCACGGGTCGGAAACTGACGCGGGCAGAAGGCGTGGTCGCGACGGCGGTGAATCTGGTTCGGTGGGCGCTGGATATCCTCTGATTACTGATAGGCGAGCGTCATGACCCACTGCGTGAACTTGTCGGAGTTGGCGTCGATTTCGTCGTCGCCGACGAACGGCGAGAGCATGTCACCGGCCATCAGCAGGGAGAAGTCGAGGTCCTCCGGGTCGACAATCGGCTCGACGAAGTACGTCGTGTGTCCGTTGTGGACGCTCTCTTCCCGCTCGATGTGGCCCTTCTCTTCGAGCGACTCGATGAGTCGGCTCCCCTTCCGGGAGTCGATGTCCATCTCCTTCCAGAACTCGCTTTGGTGGATGCCTCCCTCGCGGGCGATGAGTTCGAACGCCGTCTCCTCCTCGTCGGTGAGCGACTCGGCCATACCACATCGACGACGGTCGGACTGTTAAACCCTGCCGTCTGGCCCGTATCGCTGGAAGGGCGTCTCACACGGCGGCCCGTCGGCGTACCGCCACGTCGCCGTCTCGCCGACTTCGACCAGCGTCGCAGACTTGGTTCCGAACTCCTCGCCGTGGATGCAGACGCCGTACTCGTGGTCGCCGAGTATCTCGCCCGCCTGGTCGAGCCACGCGGTCGCCGTTGCTGTCTCGCTCTCGACCAGCGCATCGAGCACAGCCTCGTCGTTCGCGGCCTGCTCGCGGCCCCGATTCGGCCCTTCGGCGGGAACGAAGAACGACCGGGTGCGCTGTGGCTCGCCCGCGTCGTCGGGACTCGCTCGAACGCCACACCAGCCGGCGTTGCCGACGACGTACGTCCCGGGCGCGAGTCGGGTCTCCGAGTCCGTCGCGTCGTGCTCGAACAACAGTGCGCGCTCGCGGTCGGCGACGAGCAGGTGGAACGGCTCGTAGGCCCGGGCGTCGAGTTCGCGCCGGACGAGGGTGCCGGCGGCTTCGGCGCTCGATTCCGCGAGCGCGTCGCGGACGAGCAGGCCCCGCGACCGGTCGCCGTCGGTCACGTCCCGGCTCCAGCGGTTCGTAATCGCGACGAGTACGCCGTCGTCGTTCGTTCCGGTCCACGTGCCGCCGGCCTGGTCGTCGCGGGGAGCGAAGATATCGGGGTCCTCCCACCGGTGTGGCGGGCTGGAGGGGCGCGCGTACAGTTCGTCGCGGTTGGCAGCCACGGCAAGCGGCGCGTCGAACTGCCGGTACGCGACGGTGAGAGTGCACATACGCCGAGTACGCGAGCCGGCATAAAAAGTGGCGAGTTACCGGGTCCCGTCGGCGTCTTCCAGCAGGAGGTTCGCGGCGGCGCGGTCGACGGTCCCCGACGCGGTTCGGGGGAGCGTGTCGACGAGCTGCCACTGGCGGGGAATCTTGAAGCCGGCGAGCCGGTCGCGCGCGAACGCCTCGACCGACTCGGTGGTGTCGGGACCGACCAACAGCGCGGCGACCCGCTGGCCGAACCGGTCGTCCGGAACCCCGGCGACGAAGGCATCCTCCACGTCGGGGTGGTCGCGGAGCACGTCCACCACCTCGCCGGGGTCGACGTTCTCGCCGCCCGTGATGATGCGGTCGGTCAGGCGATTGAGCACCCACAGCTTCCCCGACTCGTCGCGGTAGCCGGCGTCGCCGGTGTGGAAGCCGTGCGGGCCGAACGCCTCCCTGGTCGCCTCCGGGTTGTCGTAGTAGCCCGGGGTGACGGTCGCGCCGCTGACGACGATTTCACCCGATTCACCGGGTTCGACTGGTACGTCGTCGGTGTCGACGACGGTCACCTGCGTGAACATCAGGGGTGAGCCGACGGTGCCGAGCGCCTCCCGCGTCTGTGCTGGGCTCGCGGTCGCAATCTGTGAGCTCGTCTCCGTCATCCCGTAGCTGGGGTACAGCGACACGCCGGCCTCG
This sequence comes from Halosegnis longus, assembly GCF_009663395.1. NCBI lineage: Archaea > Methanobacteriati > Methanobacteriota > Halobacteria > Halobacteriales > Natronomonadaceae > Halosegnis > Halosegnis longus. Next base: position 2,191,338 of record NZ_QKNW01000001.1, read on the forward strand.
CGGGCCGTCTCGACGAGCGAATCGGGGGTCGGTGCGCCGCCCACGAGGACGAATCGCAGCGACGTCAACACGTCCTCGTCGTCCGTCTCCAGTAGCTCGCGACACATCGTCGGGACCAGCGAGGTCGTCGTCGCGTCCACGCGGTCCAGCTCCGCGAGCGACGCTTCTGGGTCGAAGCTCCCCGGCGAGACGGCGACGCTCGTCCCGTAGAGCACGCTCCGGTACACCGGGGCCAACCCGCCCATGTGGTACATCGGAAGGGTGCAGTACCAGCAGTCGTCGGGGAGCACGCCGAGCCGCCACGACGACGCGGCCGCGCTCGCCGCGAGATTCCCCATCGTGAGCTCGACGAGCTTCGGTCCGCCGGTCGTTCCGGAGGTGGCGAGCAGCGCCGCGGTGCAGTCGCGCGTCCACGACCCGAGCTCGAACGACTCCGGGTCGATGGTCGAGAGGCTTCGCGCCCCCTCGCTCGGCGGGTCGACGGTTGCGAGCGGGCCGTCGAACGCTTCGGTCGCCGTCGCCTCCGTCTCGGCCGTACAGACGAGGGTGTCAACGTCGGCCGCGTCGAGCGCACCGTCGAGCTCCCGGGCCGTCAGCCGGGCGTTCAGCGGGACGAGAACGGCCCCGAGTCGGTTGGCGGCGTGGACGAGCCTGACGAACTCCGGGCGCGTCTCCGCGAGCACGCCGAGGTGGTCGTCGACGCCGACGCCGAAGGCAGCCAACTGCCCGGCGAGGTGTTCGACCTCGTCGTCGAACTCACCGTAGCTGGTCGATTCGCCCGAAGCCGCGTCGACAAGGGCCGTGCTGGCCGGCGTCGCGTGCGCTCGAATCGCCAGCCAGTCACGCATAATCTGCCGGTAACACGGCCGGGGTATTTCCATCTTTCTGTGGCACCGCGGCCACCCCTCCGGTGACGGGTGCCGGGTCGGGCATCTCGCCCGTCGCGAGCAGCGACCCGGTCGCGAGCCCGCAGGCCGACACCGCGGGTATCGCGGCCGCGACGTGGACCGCCGCCGCGCGCGCAATCGGACCGTCGATGGTCGTCGTCACGACCGGCTCGATACCCGCCCCGCGGGCCAGCCCCGCGAGCTCGAGGGCGATATCCGGCCCGCCGAGCGCCATCGGCTTCAGGACGAGATGGGTTATCTCGCTGTCGAGCACGGCGTCGATGCCGTGTTCGTAGAGTCCTTCGTCGAGCGCGATGCCGACGCCCGTATTCGGGAGCGCGGCGAATCCCCCCAAGTCGCTCGCCGGAAGCGGTTGCTCGACGTACGACACGTCGAACGTCGCCAGCGTTTCGAACGCGCGAGTCGCCGTGTCCCGAGTCCAGCCGCCGTTCGCGTCGAGTCGAATCTCGATGTCGGGGGCGACCTCGCGGGCCGCCGCGACGCGCTCGACATCCGCCGCGAGCGGTCGGTTCGCGGCCTTGAGTTTCACGCAGGTGTACCCTTCCCTCACGGCGTCGGCGACGCGCTCGCGGGTCGGTTCGGGCGGGGCGTCCCCGACGGTCGCGTTCACGGGGACCGTCTCGACTCGCTCGTCGCGGCCGAGGTGACGGTAGAGGGGAACACCGTCCTCGCGCGCGTCGGCGTCGAGCAGCGCGAGCGCGACCCCGTGGCGAGCCGCCGGCGGGAGCGTATCGAGGTCGGCCGGCACCGCGTCGGCGAGTGCGTCTCGGCACTCGTCGTAGCTCTCGGTCCACCCCGGCAGGGGACAGGCCTCCCCGACGCCACGACACCCGTCGTCCTCGTCGAGCGTGACGAGAAACCCCTCGCGTCTCGCGATGTCGCCGGCGGCGGTCGCGAGCGGTTCGTGCAAGTCGAGCGCGAACGACTGAATATTCATACGGCAAGCCCCACGGCGAAGAGGAGGCTGTGTGCGAATAGGAGTTTGCCGGTGGTTTCGAGCGCCGGATTCAGCGCCTCGCCGCCCGTTTCCGTGAGGACCGTCCGCGCGAGTCGGGCAGCGAGTGGGAGCGTCACCAGGGGTGCGAGGGTCGCGATGCCGTAGCCCGTCGCGGCGAAGACGACCGGAACGACGTACGCCATCCCGAGCATGAGGAGAAACTCGATTCGCGAACCGGTGTAGCCGAGCGTGACGGCGAGCGTCCGTTTCCCCGCCTTCGCGTCGGTCTCGCGGTCGCGGATGTTGTTCACGATGAGGATACACGTCGACAGGCCCGCTGCTGGAAGTGCGGCGACGACCGCCGCGAGCGGGACGAGGTCGGCCGGGGCGGTGAACGCCGGAACGCCGGCGACTGCGACGGCGGCCGCCTGCACGTAGTAGGTGCCGGTGACGGCGACGAGACCGAAGTAGACGAAGACGAACAAGTCGCCCAGGCCGCGGTAGCCGTACGGGGCCGGACCGCCGGTGTAGGCGATGCCGGACGCGACGGAGGTGAGTCCGACGACGACGATTGCCGGGCCGCCGACCCAGACGAGATACGTGCCGAGCAGGATGGCGAGCGCGAACGTCGCGTACATCGCCCGCTTGACCGCTGCGGGTTCGATGAGGCCGCCCGCGGTGACGCGGGTGAACCCCTCGCGCTCCTCGGTGTCGGCCCCCTGGACGGCGTCGTAGTAGTCGTTCGCGAAGTTGGTCCCGATTTGGAGGAGGAGCGCGCCGACGAGTGCGGCGATGGCCGGCAGCGGGGCGAAGACGCCGCGCTGGAGTGCGACGCCGACGCCGACGACGACCGGTGCGGCCCCGGCCGGGAGCGTCTGTGGCCGTGCGGCCATCAGCCACGCGCGTCGCGTCGTGATGTCGGCGTCGCTCATTACCCCTCGGTAGCAGGGGACCCGACTAAGCGACTGCGATTGGCGAACTGGTGTACCTGTGGTGGCGTCATTGAAGAGTTCGGCTCCGATACCGCGGACTTGTTTGGCGTCAGCTTCAGCCTCGCGACTACTCTCGTTGCTTGGCTCCGGGGAAACAGCACCGCGCCAACCCTTCCCCGGACCGCACACGCGCCACGGGCGCGGTGCGGTAGGCCACCGCCACGGTTGCCTGTGCGGATGGCGTGGGCCGGCGCGCCTCGTGCGCGCCCGTCGTCGCGAGGTCGTCGCGAGGGCACCAAGCGACGGCTTGTCAGAGCGTGCTCTGACAGTGGACGAGCGAACGCAGTGAGCGAGTCGGCTGGGGAGGCGTGTGGACTGTTGTTGTGGATGGACTGAAAGGGGTCCTGAAGTCTGCCATGGCAGACTTCAGGGTCAGCAAGACGCGCAGCGTCTTGCTTAGACGGGCGTGTCGCGCGCGTTTGGTCGGGTCCGTGACAACTATCGGGAGCGAGCGAACGCGAGCGACTGATATGTCACGGGGAGACCGCGACACGCCCGGGGCTTTCGTCCCGTGCTTGTTGATGCAATTTCAGTCAGCAAGCAATGCAACCGAGTATTTCAGGCCATTTACGACGTCAAAACAGCCGAGGTATCCAAGACTAAGACAAACAGAAACGGGTCAGTAGTAGTAGGGGAACTCCGAGAAATCCGGCTCGCGATTCTGGTTGAACGCGTCTCGACCCTCCTGTGCTTCGTCGGTCATGTACCCCAACCGCGTCGCCTCGCCGGCGAAGACCTGCTGCCCGACGAGTCCGTCGGTGTCCATGTTGAACGCGTACTTGAGCATGCGCATGGCGTTGGGCGACTTCGAGAGCATCTCCTCGGCCCACTCCAGTGCGCGCTCCTCGAGTTCGGCCTGCGGGACGACCTCGTTCACCATCCCCATGTCGGCGGCCTCCTCCGCGGAGTAGGTCTTCCCGAGGAAGAACACCTCGCGCGCCTTCTTCTGGCCGATTTGGTGGGCGAGATACGCGCTGCCGAAGCCGGCGTCGTAGCTCCCGACGTCCGGGTCCGTCTGGAGGAACTTCGCCTCGGTTCCGGCGAGCGTCATGTCACAGACGACGTGCAGGGAGTGGCCGCCGCCGACCGCCCACCCCGGCACGACCGCGACGACGGGCTTTGGCATGTGGCGAATCTGGCGCTGGACTTCGAGGATGTGGAGTCGCGGGCCGGGCGTGTCGTCGTCGAGGTCGTCGTCTTCATATTCGTAGCCGGCCTCGCCGCGAATCCGCTGGTCGCCGCCCGAACAGAACGCCCAGCCGCCGTCCTTCGGGGAGGGGCCGTTGCCGGTGATGAAGACACAGCCCACGTCGGTCTGGCGCTTGGCGTGGTCGAGCGCAGTCGAGAGTTCGTCCACCGTCTCCGGGCGGAAGGCGTTGCGGACCTCCGGGCGGTCGAAGGCGATGCGGAGCGCGCCCACCTCGGTCGCGCGGTGATACGTCAAATCACGAAAATCGAACCCCTCGACCGGCTCCCAGCTGTCGGCGTCGAATAGCTCTGAGACCATACCCCGCCAACGGGGGCCACGGCAAAAATCCGGCCGATTACAGCAGGTCCTCCTCGACGCGCGACTGGACCTGCTCGCGCACCCTGTGGCTCGCGTCCGAGTCGAACCGCACTTCGATGACCTGCGTGCCCGACTGGTCGAGACTCGCTGCGTACGCCTCGCGAAAGCCCTCGCGCGTGCTCGCGCGAGCAAACGACAGCGAGTGCAGGTCGGCGGTCGCCGAGAAGTCGAGTCCGTGTGGCGTTCGGAAATACCCCTCGAAGGTGTCGTGGGCCTCGATGGGGAGCAGATGGAAGATGCCGCCGCCGTCGTTGTTGATGAGGACGATGGTCGCGTCCAGCCCGAACCGGTCGAGCGCGAGCAAGCCGTTGGTGTCGTGGTAGTAGGCCAGGTCCCCCGTGACGAGCACGAGGGGGTCGTCGCTCGCGCTCTTCGCCCCGAGCGCCGTCGAGGTGATCCCGTCGATGCCCGAGACGCCACGATTGCCGAGCGTGGTCACCTCGCGCGCACTCGGCCGGGCGAACCGGTCCATGTCCCGAACGGGCATGGAGTTGGAGACGAAGACGGTGCTCGGGTCCGGCGCGCGGGCGAGGGCGTCGGCCACGACCTGCCCCTCGAAGAAGCGGTCCTCGTCGGCGACGAGGGGCCAGTACGCACGCTCCAGCGCGGCGAGTCGGTCTGCGTACGGCGTCTCGTCGGGCGCGGTGAGTCGGTCGGCGAGCGAGCGCGCCAGCCGAGTCGGCTCCGCGACGAGGGCCTCCGTCGCCGCGAACTCGGCCTCGCGCCAGCCGCCGGCCGGGTCGACGAGATACTGCCGGAGCGACGGGTCTGCCGTCGCGAGTGCGGCCAGCCGCTTCCGGAGCGGCTTCGAGGTCGGCGACGCGCCGAATCTGAGCACGAGGTCGGGCGCGCGCTCGTCGGTCAAGCCGTCGGCCCACGCGTCGTAGCCGCCGAGTATCGTCACGCCGTCCTGCTCGGTGTGGGGGCCGAATCGCAGTCCCGACAGCGGGTCCGCGAGCACGGGAAAGCCGGCCGTGCGAGCCAGCGCGGCGAGGGCACCGCGATCGGGCGTCGGCTCGTCGGACGGACCACAGACGATGAGGCCCCGCTCTGCCGACTCGATGGCCGACACGAGGTCGGCGTGGTCGCCCGCCGCGAGCGTCGGCGTCCCCTGCGTGGTCTGGACGAACGGGCCGTCCCGACCCTCCGCCGCGAGCGGGTGCGCGTCGAGCCACGCCTCGGACACGTCGTCGGTCTCGACGGTCGGCTCCAGCGGCTTCCGGAACGGGACGTTCAGGTGGACGGGACCGGGGTTCGTCGCCGTCGTCGTGGCGACACCGCGGGAAATCGCAGTTCGGAGCGCCCGGAGCTTCCGGTCGTGGACCTCCGGTTCGGGGAGGGTGCGCTGGTGGCGCAGCGAGTCGCCGTAGAGGTTCGACTGCGAGACGGTCTGGTTCGCGCCCGAGTCGTCGAGTTCGGGCGGTCGGTCGGCAGTGAGCAGGAGCATCGGCACGCGAGCGCGGCCGGCCTCCATCACGGCCGGGTGGTAGTTCGCGAGCGCCGTCCCCGAGGTGCAGACGAGCGGCGTCGGCTTGCCCGTCTGTTTGGCGCGTCCGAGCGCGAAGAAGGCCGCCGAGCGCTCGTCCAGCTGCGAGTACGTCTCGATGTCCGGGTGGTGGGCGAAGGCGACCGTCAGCGGCGTCGAGCGCGACCCCGGCGAGAGCACCGCCGCGTCGACGCCCGCCTTCGCGAGTTCGTCGACGATGATTTCGCCCCACAGCGTGTTGACGTTTGGTGGCGTCATTCGAGTTCGTCGAGCATCGGCCGGTACTTGAGCTGCACTTCGTCCCACTCGGCGTCGGGGTCGGAGTCCTCCACGATGCCGACGCCGGCAAACAGGGTGGCCGTGTCGCCGGCGGTCACGGCAGAGCGAATCGCCACGGCGAAGCTGCCGTGGCCGGCGGCGTCGAACCAGCCGACCGGCGCGGCGTACCAGCCGCGGTCGAACGACTCGGTGTCGCGAATCGTGGCCAGCGCGCGGTCCGGGGGGAGGCCCCCGACGGCCGGCGTCGGATGGAGCGCCTCCACCAGCGTCAGGACGTGTTCGTCGTCGGACAGCGTCGCCGTAATCGGCGTTTCGAGGTGTTGGACCGTGGCGAGTCGGCGCACGTCGCGCTCGCCGGTCGAGATGGTAGCCGCGAACGGGGCCAGCTGGTCGCGAATCGCGTCCACGACGATGTCGTGCTCGTGGACGTTCTTCTCGTCGCGGCGAAGCTCGTCCGCCAGCCACTCGTCCTCGGCGGGGGTGTCGCCGCGCCCGGTCGTCCCCGCGAGTGCCCCCGTCGCGAGCGTTCGCCCGCGGAGGGTGGCGAGTCGTTCGGGCGTCGCGCCGATGAACGCCGGCGTCGGCTCCGTGTCCCCGGTCGGCTCGAACAGGAATCGGTAACAATCGGGGTAGGTGTCGGCGAGTCGGGCGGTCACCTCGTGGGCGGCGAGCGGGCCGTCCAGCCGCGCCCGGAGGGCCATCGCGAGGACGACCTTCCGGAGTTCGCCGGCGGCGATGCGGTCGGTCGCGTCCGTCACCGACGCCCGCCACGCCTCCTTCGTCGTCGTGCGCTCGCGCTCGACGACGCTGGACGCGCGCATCGTCTCTGGAGTCGGGAGATTCGACAGGTTCGTCGCCGTGTCGTCGAGTTCGTCGGTGACGACCTCGGCGGTGGCGTCCGGGCCGACGCCGTTCACCGTCAGCCACGCCGCGTCGTCGGTGTAGGTGACCTGCCGGCGCGGGAGGACGAACTGCGCGCTCGGAAACGCCCCCCACGGCTCCTCGGTCGTGTCGTGTTCGTCGTGGAAGGCGAAGCCGCCGAACAGCCGCGGACGGGCGGCCTCGGTGCCGGCGTGGACGTCCCCCTCGGCGAACAGGCGGTCGGCGGCCGCCCGCACGTCACCGAACCGGTCCTCGCCGCCGGCAGTGAGCGTCGCCGCGGCTCCCGACCCGATGACGGTCTCTTCGCCGTCGCCGCTCCAGAACACGCGCGGAGTCGCGGCGTCGGCCAGCGCGGCCCGTGCAGGGGGCGCGGAGATCTCGCGCGCACGGGAGACGACCCGCATCTCGTCGCCGAGCGATTTCATTACCCCACGGTAGGGGTGCCACTGGCTTATGTATCCCGTTCGGGTACCCCGTCTCAGGCGTACCGTTCCTCGTTCCAGGGGTTCGCCGTGTTGGAGTAGCCCCGCTTTTCCCAGTAGCCGCGTTCCGGCTCGGTCAGGAACTCGATTCCGGTGAGCCACTTGGCCCCTTTGTACGCGTAGCGGTGCGGGACGACGACCCGGACGGGTCCCCCGTGGTCGGCGGGGAGGCGCTCGCCGTCGTGTTCCCACGTCACGAGCAGCTCGCGGCGGTCGCACACGTCGAGCGGGAGATTCGTCGTGTAGCCGTCCGCGGCGTGGAACATGACGTGGACCGCCTCGTCTGTCACGCCGGCCGCCTCCGTGATGGTCGGGAACGTGACGCCCGTGAACTCGTTGTCGAGTCGCGACCACCCCGTCACGCAGTGGAAATCCTGTCGCTGGGTCTCGGTGTCGAGTTCCCGCAGCGCATCGAAGTCGAGTTCGAGCCGTTCGTCGACGGCTCCCCACACGTCGAGCGTCCACTCGCTCAGGTCGACGGACGGTGTACCGGACTTCGACAGGACGGGAAACCGCGTCGTCTCGCGTTGTCCCGGCGGGACGCGCTCGCCGTCGAACTCTTCGTGGAGGGAGGTGGCGTCGTACATACGCTCGAATACGGCTCAGTCGACGTTAGCCTGCCGCTCTCCTCGCTTGCGAACGGACAAGAAATTTGTCGGTATCGGTAGCCCAAATTCGTCTCTCGTTAAATTATCCAGTACTGTTAAATGCCCCAGCATCAAATTTTGATGCAACATGGTGAAAGCCGACATCACGGTGCCGGAGCATCTCGAGATGCAACTCACGCAGCTCGTCGAGCAGGGCGAGTTCGAGAGCCGGGAGGAGGCCATCGAAGACGTGCTCTCTGCGGGGATTCGCGCCTACAAGACCTCGGGACCGATGGAGGACGAAGAGCCGAGCTACGAGGAAGACGGGATGATGGGCCACGACGACGAGTACGTCTTCTAATCGTGTAACTGGGTTCCACACAAGGTTTATCGGCGTTTCTACGGAACTACGCGCATGCACAAAGAGGAACTGCTCGAGCTCCACGGCCACATGGTCGAGATCATGCAGACGTTCCGCGAGATGGACGCCGTCGAGACGAACGCCTTCGACGCCTACGACGAACTCGACGTGGAGCCGGGCGACGTACACAAATCGAAAAGCGAGCACAAACACGCCGTCTTCGTCCTCGGAAACGCGCTCGCAGACGTGATGAGCGACGACGAGTTCTCCGACGCCGGCCGCATCGGCAAGCGCATGGAGGAGCTCGCGAAAGACGCACAAAACAAGCTGTAGCCTCGTTAGCACTCTCGGCTGCGTGTCACGCCATCTCGTGGCAAGAATCATTACGGTCCCCCACGAGATACGGATATGCCCGGAGGTCACACCCAGACACTGCGGCCGTTCCTGTGGCGCGCGAGCAAACTGTACCCGGACACCGAAATCGTCTCTCGCGACCACGACGGCATCAGCCGGACGACGTACAGCGAGTACGCCGGTCGCACGGCACAGCTTGCGAACGCGCTCGACGACCACGGCATCGAACACGAAGACCGCGTCGCGACCTTCTGTTGGAACACCGAACGCCACTACGAGACGTACTTCGGCGTTCCGTCGATGGGCGCACAGCTGCACACCATCAACCCACTGCTGCCGGACGAACACGTCCGGTACATCGTCGACAACGCCGACGACGAACTCATCTTCGTCGACCCGTCGCTCGCGGAGAAGCTCGCGGGCGCAGCCGAGGGAGCCGAGGAGTTCGACGGCGTCGACTTCGTCGTGATGGGCGACGAGGAGGTAGATGTGCTCGACGCGCCGGACTACGAGTCGTTCCTCGACGGCCACGACACGGAGTACGACTGGCCCGACCTCCCCAGCGACCAGCCCGCCGGCATGTGTTACACCTCCGGCACGACGGGGAAGCCGAAGGGCGTCGAGTACACCCAGTCGATGCTGTGGAGCCACACGATGACGACGCTCACCCCGCAGGGGATTCCGATGGAGGACGACGACGTGGTGATGCCGGTCGTCCCGATGTTCCACGTCAACGCGTGGGGGATGCCCTTCACCGCGACCGCGGCGGGCTCGAAACACGTCTACCCCGGTCCCTCGCCCGACCCGGAGGACATCGCGATGCTCATCGAGGAGGAGGGGGTCACCGTCACCGCCGGCGTCCCGACGGTGTGGCTCGGCCTGATGGAGTACTGTGAGGACAACGAGGTCGACCTCACCTCTCTGGACCGCATCATCGTCGGCGGCTCCGCCGCACCGCGGTCGATGATTCGGTGGTTCGACAACCGCGGCGTCGAGGTGCTCCACGCGTGGGGCATGACGGAGATGTCGCCCATCGGGAGCGTCTCGATGCTCAAGTCCGACCTCGAGGACGCCGACTACGAGACCCAACTCGACAAGCGGGGCAAGCAGGGTATCATGGTCCCCGGTATCGAGTTCAAGGTCATCGACGAGAACGACGAGGAGATCGCCTGGGACGGCGAGGAGTTCGGCGAACTCCACGTCCGCGGGCCGACGATTACGAAGGAGTACTTCAAGCGTCCCGAGGCGAACGAGGAGGACTTCGAGGACGGGTGGCTCAAGACCGGCGACGTGGTGAGCGTCGACCCGGACGGCTACATCCAGATCGTCGACCGCGCGAAGGACGTCATCAAATCCGGCGGCGAGTGGATTTCCTCGGTCGAACTGGAGAACGCGATCATGGCCCACGACGACGTGACCGAGGCGACCGTCGTCGGTGTCCCCCACGAGAAGTGGCAGGAGCGACCCGTGGCGTTCGTCGTGCCGGCCGACGGGGCCGACCGCGACACGCTCGAAGAGGGAATTATGGAGCTGTTGCGCGACGAGTACCCGAAGTGGTGGCTCCCGGACGCCGTCGAGTACATCGAGGAGGTACCCAAGACGGCGACGGGGAAGTTCTCGAAGAAGGACCTGCGCGAGCAGTACAGCGGTGACCGCCTGCTCGCGGGCAACACGCCCGACGAGGCGGCCCCCGGCCAGGACGACTGACGCGTAAACGCACGAGAACTGTTTACACGTTTCAGGAGGTATTTACTGCCGGAACTCCAACCTTCCGTATGGATTTACTGGACGATACCGTCGTGCCCGAGCACGCACACGACATCAAGCAGGAGGCCCGCGAGTTCGCCGAGGAGCACATCGAGCCGAACGCCGAGGAGTACCACCGCTCCGGTGAGTACCCGTGGGAGGTGCTCGAAGCCGGCATGGACGCGAACCTCATCGCCCAGGACATCAGCGAGGAGTACGGCGGGCGCGGACTCGACCTGCCGCAGGTCCTCGCGGTCGCGGAGGAGTTTTACCGTGCCGACGCCGGCATCGCCCTGACGCTCCAGCTCGCGAGCTTCGGTGCCGGCATCATGGAGGAACACGGCACCGACGAGCAGTGTGAGGAGTATCTGCGTCCCGTCGCCGAGAACGACCAGATTACCGGCCTCGCCGTCTCCGAACCCGAGACCGGCTCCGACCTGGCCGGCATGACCACGAGCGCCGAGAAGGACGGCGACGAGTGGGTGCTCAACGGGGAGAAGTACTGGGTCGGCAACGGCGTGGAGGCCGACTGGGTGACGCTGTACGCGAAGACCGGCGACGACCCCGACAACAGATACGGCAACTACTCGATGTTCATCGTCCCGACGGACACCGAGGGGTACGAGGCCCAACACATCCCCGAGAAGATGGGGATGCGCGCCTCGAAGCAGGCCCACATCGTGCTCGATGACGCCCGGATTCCGGAGGAGAACCTCATCGGCGTCGAGGGGGGTGGCTTCTACATGCTCGCGGACTTCTTCAACCACGGCCGTATCGTGGTCGGGGGCCACGGGCTCGGGCTGGCGGCCGCCGCCATCGAGGAAGCGTGGGAGTTCGCCCACGGCCGCAACGCCTTCGGCCGCACCATCAACGAGTTCCAGTCCGTCCAGCACATCCTCGCGGACATGCGACTGGAGTTCGAGTCGGCGCGCGCGCTCAACTGGCGTGCCGCCGAGAAGGTCGAGAACGACGACCACGGCGGCTTCTGGGCGTCCATGGCGAAGGTGAAGTCCACGGAGGTCGCCAACGACTGCGCCGAACGCGGGATGCAGCTTCACGGCGGTCGCTCCGTCCTGCTTGAGAACAAGATTTCACGCGTCTACCGCGACGTTCGCATCCCGGTCATCTACGAGGGCGCAAACGAGATTCAGCGCAACCTCATCTACCGACAGGCACCGAACTAACCCGAGCGCACACTGTTTTTAGCGTCGCCGGCCGTACGTGAACGCATGTCGTACGACGTGCATCTGCTCGACAGGGGCCGCATCGAAGCCGACGCGAACTTCGTCCTCGACGGTTCCGTGGCCGCGACCGCCGGCAATCAGAATCCCGACCTCCGGTACGAGGAGTTTCTCGTCTGGAATCTCGTCATCGACCACCCGGAGGCGACCGTCCTCTTCGATACCGGCTCACACCCCGAGGCGGGCGACGGCTACTGGCCCGCGCCGCTGTATCAGGCCTTCGCGCACGTCGACGCGGCCGACCACGACCTCGAAGCCGACCTGAACGCGGCGGGCTTCGAACTCGACGACATCGACGCCGTCGTGATGTCGCATCTCCATCTCGACCACGCCGGCGGGCTGTACCACTTCGACGGGACCGACGTGCCCATCTACGTCCACGAGCGCGAAATCGAGTTCGCCTACCGGTCGGCGAAGACGGACTCCGGCTCTATCGCCTACTTCGCGCCCGACTTCGAGCACGACCTGAACTGGACGGTCGTGGAGGGCGACCGCCAGCTCGTTCCGGGCGTCGAACTGCTCCACCTGCCCGGTCACACGCCCGGACTGCTCGGGGCGCGCATCGACCGCGACGGCGAGACGCTGCTCGTCGTCGGCGACGAGGCCTACTGGCAAGAGAACTACGAGGGTCAGTCGATGGCCGCTTCGCTGCTGTGGGACAATCAGGCGTGGAAGGAATCGCTCGCGTACGTGCAGGACCTCGAACGCCGGACCGACGCCGACGTGCTGCTCGGCCACGACATGGCGATGCTAGAGCGATTTGAAGACGGATGGTGAACCCGCATCGAACAGAGCGGGTTCGACAGGTGGTGAGCCTGCATCGAGCAGAGCGGGCTCGACGGGGTAGCCGGTAAGATGGAGCGACGCTGTCCGGACTGCGGCGTGGCGATGGAGTCTTGCTTCGGACGTACGTCGAAACCGACGAGTAGCTACTGGGCGACGAGCCCGTACGTCTCGTTGAGGTACTCGAGCAGCCAGTCGACGGTTTCGGGGTCGTAGGTCCAGAAGCCGTAGAACGACCGCGGCTCGCGCTCCTCCGCGACGAGCGCGCACTTGTTCACGTCGACGCCGCCGCCGTCGTAGACGACGAACCACGACTCGCGGATCTCGTCCGAGCGCTCGACGTGGATTGTGAGGTCGGTGTCGTGTTGCGGCACGTCGTCGTCGGGGGCGGCGTAGGCGTGAACCTCGAGGCCGTCCTTCGAGGCGAGCCGCTTGTAGATATCCATCTGCGGGCCGAGGATGGAGAGCTTCTGGAAGCCGGCGTGGAGTTCACCCGTCCCGAGCCGCCACGCCCGGTCTTCGATCTCCCGGGAGGCGGCGATCATCTGTTGGGTGTCGTAGGAGGTGAACATCGTCTCGTCGAGGTGGTCGAGGATGGGACGGTACGCCTCGGCGTCGAACTCCGGCGTGGTGTCGTCGCGGTCGGCGAGCACGTCGGCGATGCTGGCGGCGGTGACGAACTCCGACTCGCGAGAGAGGACGACGTAGGAGTCCGGGCCGGCCTCGGTCGTCCCGCTGCGGACGGTGAGGTTGCGGTCGCCGAACTGGGTCCGCAGCGATTCGACGGTCTCGTCGTCACTGTTGAACGCAGTCAGCGTCTTCTCGTGGTCTTCGACGCCACGAATCAGTTCAGTGAGCGACATTCGGGTCGGTAACATACACGCGCTAATCGCCTATATAACTGTGGGGTGGCCTCGCTCCTGCATGGTTAATCCTCCTTTATCACTATTAATCTGTGCTAATACTTCACGAATGCTTTTGGTAGCGGCAGTCCGAAGACGTGCAAGGCGTTTCGACGCCACCAACACTATGTCAGGAAACGAACTAATCTGGCGAATCGCAGGCGGTTCCGGAGACGGAATCGACTCGACGAGCCAAAACTTCACGAAGGCGCTGTTGCGCGCTGGACTGCACGTCTTCACGCATCGCCACTACCCGTCACGCATCCGCGGCGGCCACACCTACGTCGAGGTTCGGGCCCGCGACCAGCCGGTCAAGTCGCGCGGCGACGGCTACAACGTACTCCTCTCGCTCGGGGACTCCTTCGCTCGCAACCCACAGGAGGAAGCCTACTATGGCGACGAGGAGACGAAGCCGCTCACCGAGAACCTCGACGAGCTGCGTGAGGGTGGCATCATCATCTACGACTCGGGACTGCTCGACGAGGACGACCTCTCGGCGGACTTCGAGGAGCGCGCCGAGGCGAACGACTGGCACGTCTACCCCGTGGACCTGCGCGCCATCGCGAAGGAACACGGCCGCGAAGTGATGCGCAACACCGCCGGCGTCGGTATCACCGCCGGCATCCTCGGGCTCGACTTATCCTACTTCGAGGACCTCATGCGCGAGAGCATGCCCGACGAAATCTTCGAGCCGAACCTCGCCGTGCTCGAGGACGCCCACGAGCAGGTCGCGGAGATGGACCACGACCACGACATCGAACTGCCGGAAAACGAACACGAAAACGAACAGGTCCTGCTCTCCGGTTCGAACGCCATCGCCTACGGCGCGCTCGACGAGGGCTGTCGGTTCATCGCGGGCTATCCGATGACGCCGTGGACGGAAGTGTTCACGCTGATGAACAAACACCTCCCGAAGTTCGGCGGCGTCGCCGAGCAGGTGGAAGACGAGATCGCCGCCGCGGCCCTCGCCATCGGTGCCTCACACGCCGGCGCGAAGGCCATGTCCGGCTCCTCGGGCGGCGGCTTCGCGCTCATGTCCGAGCCGCTCGGTCTCGCGGAGATGACCGAGACGCCGCTCGTGTTAATCGAGGCCGCACGCGCCGGTCTCTCGACCGGGATGCCGACCAAGCCCGAGCAGGGCGACCTCGAACACGTCTTGTACACGAGTCAGGGCGACTCCAACCGCGTCGTCTTCGCGCCGGCGAACGTCGAGGAGGCGTACACACAGACGCGGAAGGCGTTCGAAATCGCGTACGGCTACCACATCCCCGCCATCGTCCTCTACGACCAGAAGCTGTCGGGCGAGCTCCGCAACGTCGACGCGGAGTTCTTCGACGAGGAGCCGAACCCCGACCTCGGGGCGACGCTCACCGAGGACGAAATCGCAGAGGCAGCCCACCACGCCTCCGGGAAGTTCCAGCGGTTCAAACACAACGTCGAGGACGGCGTCTCCCCGCGGTCGATTCCCGGCCAGAAGGGCGGCCGCTTCCTCGCGTCCGGCAACGAACACACGCCGGAGGGACACATCTCAGAGGACCCGAAAAACCGCGTCGCGCAGATGAACCGTCGCCTCCAGAAGATGGAGGCGATTCGCGACGACCTCGACGCCAACTCCAGCCACCAGACGTACTACGGCGACGAGGACGCCACCTACGGTATCATGACCTACGGCAGCCAGCAGGGCACCGTCGAGGAGGCCGTCGACCGGCTTCGCGCGAACGGCCACGACGTGAAGATGCTCGGGGTCTCCGACCTGATGCCGTACCCCGAGACGGACGTCCGCTCCTTCCTCGAATCGGTCGATGAGTGTCTCGTCGTCGAGATGAACACGACCGAGCAGTTCCGCGGACTCACCCAGAAGGAACTGGGCGAGTTCGGCCCGAAGCTGTCCAGCCTCCTCAAGTACAACGGCAATCCGTTCGAGCCGGCAGAGGTAGTGGAGGGATTCGAAGCGACCATCGACGACACGGAGTTCGAGCGCGAGACCGCTCGCTTCCAGCCGGCAGCAGGTGATTAAGTTATGAGTGCATTCAACGCAATCGGACAGAATCGCGAGGTCGATCAAAACGAGTTCACGCCCGAAATCGAGCCGCAGGCGACGTGGTGTCCGGGGTGTGGTGACTTCGGCGTCCTGAAGGCGCTGAAGGGCGCCGCCGCCGAACTGGGTCTCGACCCCGAGGAGATCCTCCTCGTCACGGGCATCGGCTGCTCGGGCAAGCTCTCCTCGTACTTCGAGAGCTACGGGTTCCACTCCATCCACGGCCGCTCGCTCCCGCTCGCGCGTGGCGCGAAGCTAGCCAATCCGAAGCTGACCGTCATCGCCGCCGGCGGTGACGGCGACGGCTACGGTATCGGCGGGAACCACTTCATGCACACCGCCCGCGAGAACCACGATATGACGTATATCGTGTTCAACAACGAGATTTTCGGGCTGACGAAGGGTCAGACATCCCCGACGAGCCCGAAGGGCCACAAGTCGAAGACCCAGCTCGAAGGCTCCGCGAAGGACCCGCTTCGACCGCTGTCGATGTCGCTGTCGGCCGGCGCGAGCTACGTCGCCCGCACCGCCGCGGTCAACCCGAACCAGGCAAAGGAAATCATCGTCGAGGCCATCCAGCACGACGGCTTCTCGCACGTGGACTTCCTCACCCAGTGTCCGACGTGGAACAAGGACGCAAAGCAGTACGTCCCCTACGTCGACATCCAGCAGAGCGAGGAGTACGACTTCGACATCACCGACCGCCGCGAGGCGGGCGAGGCGATGTACGAGACCGAATCCGCCCTCTACGAGGGAAAGGTGCTGACCGGTCGCTACTACAAGGACGAGAACCGCAAGGACTACCAGACGGAGAAGCTCGACCGCGGTTCGATGCCGGAACAGCCCATCGCCGAGCAGTACTTCGACGAGGACCACGAGTGGAAGCGGTCGCACGACCTGCTCGACGCTCACAAATAACGCACCGCACTTCTTTCAGCGCCGACCGCAACGGCGAAGTACCACACCCACGAGCTACCGGTATGAGCGACGACCACGACCACGACAGCGAGTACGCGACCGAGCGCACGACCGCCCCGCAGTCTGATTACACGAACCGAGAGGTCGCGGTCGGGGCCGTCGTCGCGGCCGTCGGCATCGGCATCACGTTCGGCGTCCCGCTGCTGCTCGCGTAACGCTACACCGAGACGGTGACGACGCCGTCGCTCTCGACGGTCGCCTCCTCGACGAACGGCTCTACACCGGCCAGCCAGACGACCGTCTCGGTCCCGACGCTCGTGAGTCGGTAATCCCCGCGGTCGCTGGTCCAACCCGCATCCTCGCGGGTCGCGCGCTCGTCCAACCACGCGCGAGCGACGGCTTCGAACTCACTCGCGTTCGCCGAATCGTCGAATCTGAGCACCCACGCGTAGCCACGATTCCCCGCAGGCGTCACGAAGTCGAGTCGCGTATCGCTCCCCCAGCCGGCGGCCGCCCGCGTCGCCGCGGATTCGTTGACCGCCGTCCCGAGTGCCGTCCGGACGAACAGCTCACCGAACCGCTGGTTCGACGCGCTCGCGAGCCACTCCGTCTCGCCGACCTCTGCGGTCAGTTCGCGCGGCCCCTCTCGCACGCCGGGATGGAGGAGCTGTTCGGTCGTCGTCGGTGGACGTTGATACACCGCGCCGAGTCGGGCCGGGTCATCGATTCGCGCGGCGACGTGCTCGTAGCCGAGGGCGTAGGCTGCGGCCGTGAGTCGCCCGCGTCCCGTCGAGTTGCGGTACAGTCGCGCGGCGTCGTCCGCTGGCGAGACGCCCGTCTCGATGTACTGCTCCCAGTAGGCGTTCGCGCCGAACACCGCAGCCCCCTCGATAGCCCCGTTGCTCGCGAGTCGCCCGTCGAGCGTGTAGTCGGTCGCGCCCCGAACCGCACCGATGGCGTTCTCGCGGAACTGCACGGTGTGAACGTACTCGTGGGCCAGGATCGACTCCACCCGCGAGTCACCGAGTATGGCCGCGTTGACGTTCACCGTCGAGGGGCGGGCGACGTACGCCGCGACGGTCCCGCCCGCGTCCGAGTCACTGCTCGACAGCCCGAACAGGTCGTAAAACGAGCCGGAGTCGTTGACCGACATCGGCGAGGTGGACTGTCCGCCGAGCGTCCGGATGCGGATGCGCTCGGGACCCTGTGCCGACGTGTCCAGCAGTCTCGCCATCCGGTCGTACACCTGCCCGGCGTTGAATTCGAGTCGCCCGCCCGTGACCTCGATACCGCCCGAGTCGTACGAGGTTGGCGTCTCGCTCCGGCTGTCTGTTTCCGGGGTCGGCGTCGCAGTTCTCGCGTCCGGGTCCGGCGTGGGTGTCGTCTCGGGTGCGGGGGTCGCCGTCGGCCCGCTGTAGCCGACAGTACAGCCCGTGAGCGCGAGACAGACGACGAGAAGCAGCGTCGGCAGGCGGCGAGTACGCATGCAGGAAAGTAGTCGCGGAGTCGACTAAAACGTTCGTTCAGTCGAGGGTTCGGGTGATGTGGCCGCGCGTCTCGGCGATTGCGTCGCTCGCGTATTCGAGGCGCTCTCCGGCGACTGACACCGACAGCGTCCCCGAGTCGTCGCTCGTCCCGAGTTCCGTGACCGGTACGTCGCCGACGGTCTCGCGCACTGTCTCGGGGTCGGTCGTCTCGACGACGGCCCGACCCGGCAGCTCAGAGAAGAGTCGCTCCTCGGCGAGCGCGTCACCGTCGAGCGTGACGGTCACACCGGCGTCGTCGGTGACCATCTCCGCGAGCGCGACACCCAAGCCCCCGTGACTCACGTCGTGGACAGCGGTCGTCGTGGACTGGTTCGCCACGGTCGCGAGCGCGTCGACGACGGCCGCCGGGTCCTCGGGGAAGGTCGGGAACGCGTCTTCGCCTCCGTGGCTGGCGAGATACTGGCTCCCGCCGAGGGTGCCCGACAGTTCGCCGACGAGCAACAGCGTTCCGTCGCCCGAGAGGTCGGTCCCGGGGGCATCGTACCCGTCCTTCGAGCCGACGACGGCGAGTGTCGGCGTCGGGGGAATCGGGCCGGTCGCGGAGTCGTTGTACAGCGAGACGTTCCCGCCGACGACGGGCGTATCGAGCGTCGAACACATCTCCGCGAGCCCGTCGACGATACCGCGGAAGCCACCGTACACGTCGGGCTTCTCGGGGTTACCGCCGTTGAGGCAGTCGACCGCCGCGAGCGGGCGGGCACCCATCGCGGCGAGGTTGGTCGCGTTCTCCAAGGCGACGGCGCGGGCACCCTCGTAGGGCGCGGCGTCGGTCCAGTTCGGGTCGGCTCCGGCGGAGATGGCGACCCCGCGGCCGGCGTCGCGAATCGCGACGAGCGCGGCGTCGTCGCCGGGGCGCTTCGCCGTCCGGTTGCCGACCTCGTGGTCGTACTGGCGGTACACCCACTCCTTCGAAGCGGTGTTCGGGTGGGCGAGCACCGCCTCGAACGCGTCCGCGAGGTCGGTGTCGGGGAGGTCGCGCGACTGTGGCTCCGGCTCGACCGACTCGAGGTCGTTCATCGGCGCGCCGTCGGCGAGATACTTCGCCGGCGCGTCCACGACCGTCTCGCCCTCGAAGGTGCAGACGTAGTTCCCGTCCGTGACCTCACCGATGACCGAACAGCCGAGGTCGAACCGATCGGCGATGTCGGCGACCGCCTCGGTGTCCTCGGGACGAACTTCGTACACCATCCGTTCCTGGCTCTCCGCGAGCAGGATTTCGAGCGCGTTCATGTTCGGTTCGCGCTGGTGGACCGTTCCGAGGTCGATATCCGCACCCTTCCCGCCCTTCGCGACGAGTTCGGAGGATGCGCCACCGAGGCCCGCCGCGCCGAGGTCGCGCGCCGACTGGACCAGCGACTCGTCGACGAGTCGTTCGTTCGCCTCGATGAGCAGCTTCTCGGCGTACGGGTCACCCACCTGCACGGCGGGCCGGTCCTCCGTTTCGGCGTCCTCGGCGAGGTCCTCGCTGGCGAACGACGCGCCGCCGAGACCGTCTCGTCCGGTCGCGTTGCCGAACAGGACGAGCTTGTTGCCCGCTTCCTGCGCCTCGGCCGTGACGAGGCGCTCGTCGTCCACGACGCCGACGCAGGCGACGTTGACGAGCGGGTTCCCCTCGTAGCCGTCGTGGAAGGCCACGCTGCCCGTCACCGTCGGCACGCCGATACAGTTGCCGTAGTGACTGATACCCTCGACGACGCCCTCGAAGAGATACTGTGAGTGCTCGCGGTCGAAGTCACCGAAGTAGAGCGAATCGGCCAGCGCGACGGGATACGCGCCCATCGAGAGGGTGTCGCGGACGATGCCGCCGACGCCGGTGGCCGCGCCGTCGAACGGGTCGACGTACGAGGGGTGATTGTGGCTCTCGATACCGAACGTGAGGTAGGTGTCCTCGTCGAGCGCGACGACGGCCGCGTCGTCGCCCGGCCCGACCACCACGTCGTCGGACTCGCTGTCGAACGCGGACAACAGGGGTCGCGAGGAGCGGTACGCGCAGTGTTCACTCCAGAGGTTCTCGAACAGGGCGGCTTCCGCTGGCGTCGGCTCGCGACCCAGCTCCGCGACGACGAGGTCGTGGTCCGATGGCGAGAGGCTCATTCATCTGGATGCTGACTCGGCGGTGTAAAATCCCTTTCCATATGCACGAACGTGTCACCCGGGACCGGGGCGCTTTTGCGCGCGTGTCTCGTCGTGTCGGATGTGTTACGGGCCGAACTCCACTGTCACTCCTCGCTGTCGTACGACGGACGCGACCCGGTGGAGATGTTACTCGCACAGGCGGAGGCCGTCGGACTCGACGTGCTCGCCGTCACGGACCACGACGAAATCGACGCCAGCCTCGCCGCCGCCGAGCGCGCCGAGGAGTACGGACTCGTCGGCATCCCTGGCATGGAGGTGACGAGCGAGGCGGGTCACGTCCTCGCGCTCGGTATCGAGGAGCTGATTCCGCCCGGTCTCTCCTTCGTCGAAACCCTCGACCGCATCCGGGAGCAGGGGGGTATCGCGGTCGTCCCCCACCCGTTCCAGCGGTCGCGCCACGGCGTCGCACCCCACATCTCGGAGGAGACGCTCGCCAGCGCCGACGCCATCGAGGTGTACAACTCGCGGCTGTTCACTGGCCGGTCGAATCGCACGGCAGAAACGTTCGCTACCAGCCGGAATCTCCCGATGACGGCCGGCTCCGACGCGCACATCGCCGAGATGGTCGGACAGGCCGTCACCGAAATCGACGCCGACGAGCGCACCTCCGAGGCTGTCCTCGATGCGATTCGTGCGGGTCGAACCTCCGTCGTCGGGAGACGGACGCCGTGGCGCATCTCCGTCAAGCAGTTCAGCGGCGGCGTCAAGCGGCGTATCGTCCGCGCGCTCCTCTACCCGTTCTGAACCGTCTCGATTGCCTCGATACCGACTTCGACCACGTCAGCCGGAAGCTCCGCTGCCCGGCCTGTTAGCTCCTCGACGGTGAACCACTCCCACGCCTCTGCGGGCGTCTCGTCGTCGCCCGCAGGGTCGACGGTTCGCGACTCCCCTTCGCCGTAGTAGACGTGGTCGATGTGCTGGTGGCCGACCTCGCCCTCGTGAACGTGGATATCTTCGAGTAGGAACTGCTGTGGCTCCGGCAGCGAGCGCGCGGTTTCGCTTTCCAGTTCGCCGGAGTCGGCGACGAGGTCTGGCTCCAATCCCGTCTCCTCGTAACACTCCCTGAGGGCAGCCTCATGGGGGAGTTCGTCGCGGTCGATGTGGCCGCCCGGCGGGAGCCACATGCCGAGCTTCTCGTGTTCGTGTAGCAGCGTCGCTCCGTCGTTGACGACGTAGATCGTCGCGACGAAGTGGCGTGTCGTCTCCATACCGTCGGGTCGGCCGGGGGCGAGAAAAGCCCCGCTACTGGAGGTCGGGGAGCGAGAGAATGCCTTCCTTCAGCGCGACGTACACCTTCTTCTCGTTGTCCATCTCGTCCCACTCCTCGGGGCGGTCCTCCTCGGGGACCTCCTCGACTTTGTCGAGTAAGTCGGTCCGGATGTAGTGGTCGAAGCCGCAGTCGTTCTCACACGAGCGAACGATGGAGGGGACGCGGAACTCCCGCTCGACGGTGTTTTGACACTCCGGGCAGACGTACTCGTAGCTCCGGGTCACACCGGCCGTACGGGACGCAACTGGAAAAACGACTCTCTCCTCAGGTCGTGATGCCGTCTTCCGCCTCCAGCAGCTCGTGGTAGCGGTTGCGGATGGTGACCTCGGAGATGTTCGCCACCTCGCTCACGTCCGACTGTGTCACCTTCTCGTTGGTGAGCAGCGAGGCGGCATACACCGACGCCGCGGCGAGCCCGACCGGTGACTTGCCGGAGTGGATGCCGGCCTGCTTCGCGCTCTTCAGGAGCTGGCGGGCGCGGCGCTCGGATTCGTCCGAGAGGTCGAGGTCGGAGGCGAACCGAGGGACGTAGCTCTCGGGGTCGGCGGGGGCGACCTCCAGGCCGAGTTCGCGCACGACGTAGCGGTAGGTGCGCGCGATTTCGTCCTTCTCGACCCGGGAGACCTGCGTAATCTCGTCCAGCGACCGGGGCGTCCCGGCCTGTCGCGCGGCGGCGTAGAGACTCGACGTGGCGACGCCCTCGATGGAGCGGCCGGGCAGGAGATTCTCGTTGAGCGCGCGGCGATAGATGACGGATGCCGTTTCACGGACGTTTTCGGGGAGACCGAGGGCGCTTGCCATGCGGTCGATTTCACCGAGCGCCTGCTTGAGGTTGCGCTCCTTGGAGTCGCGGGTGCGGAACCGCTCGTTCCAGGTGCGGAGCCGCTGCATCTTCTGGCGCTGGCGGTTGGACAGGGAGTTGCCGTAGGCGTCTTTGTCCTGCCAGCCGATGTTCGTCGACAGCCCCTTGTCGTGCATCATGTTCGTCGTCGGTGCGCCGACGCGGGACTTCTCGTCTTTCTCGGCGGAATCGAACGCACGCCACTCCGGGCCGCGGTCGATGCTGTCCTCCTCGATGACGAGCCCGCAGTCCTCACAGACAGTCTCGCCGTGCTCGGTGTCGGTCGCGAGCGAACCGCCACACTCCGGGCAGGTCACCTCGTCGACGGACTCGGCTTCGGATTCGTCTTCGGTTGTTTCGTCGTCCGTGCGAGCGCGCTGGAGTCTGCGTACGTTGTCTGACATGATTGTGGGAAACAGCCGCGCTGGTAGAACGAATCTACTCAACACTTATATTCGTGCGACAGCCACATAAGTCTCCCCCCGAACCGAGTCGTTTTCCGGTTCTCGGCCGCTCCGAAACGCTTACTGCCGGTCGTCGGAACCTTCGCACATGGTCGACCACGACGCGGTCACACACGTCGCCTCGCTCGCGCGTGTGAACCTCGACGACGAGGAAGTCGAGCAGTTCGCCGCCCAGTTCGACGACATCCTCTCGTACTTCGAGACGCTGGATTCGGTTCCCGAAGTCGAGAGCGACGAGGAGCTGGAGAACGTCTTCCGCCCCGACGAGGTGCGCGACGGTCTCACGCAGGAGGAGGCACTCCAGAACGCCCCCGAGACCGAGGACGGCTACTTCAAGGGACCGACCGTCTCATGAGCGAGACGAACGCCTTCATCACCCGCACGGACATCGAGAGCGACGAGTCCGGCCCGCTCGACGGCAAGACCGTCGCCGTCAAGGACAACATCTCGACGAAGGGCGTCCGCACCACCTGCGGCTCCGCCATGCTCGACGAGTACGTCCCGCCGTACGACGCGACCGTCGTCTCCGAGCTCAAGGACGCGGGCGCGACCATCGTCGGGAAGACGAACATGGACGAGTTCGGGATGGGCACCACGACCGAGACCTCGGCGTTCGGTGCGACCGAGAACCCCGCCGCGCCGGGGCGCGTTCCCGGCGGCTCCTCCGGTGGCTCTGCTGCGGCCGTCGCCGCCGGCGAGGCCGACCTCGCGCTCGGCTCCGACACCGGCGGCTCCGTGCGCTGTCCCGCCGCCTTCTGTGGCGTCGTCGGCATCAAGCCCACCTATGGGCTGGTCTCCCGGTACGGGTTGGTCGCGTACGCCAACTCGCTCGAACAGATTGGCCCCATCGCGCCGACAGTCGAGTCGGCCGCACAGCTGCTCGAGGTCATCGCCGGCGACGACCCCCACGACGCGACCACCCGCGAGACCGACACCACCTACGCCGACGCCGCCGACGGCGACGTGGACGGACTCACGGTCGGTGTGCCGACCGAACTCATCGAGGGCGCGGACGACGCCGTCGTCGAACAGTTCGAGGCGACGCTCGACTCCCTGCGCGAGCAGGGGGCCGAGACCGTCGAGGTGTCGCTGCCGTCCGTCGAGACCGCCGTGCAGGCGTACTACGTCATCGCGATGAGCGAGGCCTCCTCGAATCTCGCGCGCTTCGACGGCGTGCGCTACGGGCCCGACGCCGAGGTCGAGGGGAACTGGAACGACTCCTTCGCCGCCGTCCGCGAGGAGGGCTTCGGCGAGGAGGTCAAACGGCGCATCCTGCTGGGGACGTACGCGCTCTCTGCCGGCTACCACGACAAGTACTACAAGAAGGCACAGGACGCTCGCGCGTGGGTCCGACAGGACTTCGCCGAGGCGTTCGAGTCCGCCGACGTCATCGCGTCGCCGACGATGCCCGTCGCCCCGTTCGAGCGCGGCGAGAGCCTGGACGACCCGCTCCAGATGTACCTCGCCGACGCGAACACCGTCCCGGCGAATCTCGCGAACCTCCCGGCCATCTCCGTCCCGGCCGGCGAAACCGACGAAGGGCCGGTCGGACTCCAGCTCGTCGGCGAGGCGTTCGACGAGCGGACGATTATCCGCGCCGCGAGCGCCGCCGAGTAGCGTCCCCGGTTACTCCGTTCGCACGTCGTCCGCGGATTCGGCTCTCGCCTGTCCGTGGGTGTGGTGATAAAACCGGATGACGGACGTGTCTCCGCGCGTCCCCGGCTCGAAA
The DNA here is from genome assembly GCF_009663395.1 of Halosegnis longus. Taxonomy (NCBI): domain Archaea; kingdom Methanobacteriati; phylum Methanobacteriota; class Halobacteria; order Halobacteriales; family Natronomonadaceae; genus Halosegnis; species Halosegnis longus. The sequence continues at coordinate 2,215,788 of NZ_QKNW01000001.1, forward strand.
CAGACCCGGCGGTAGCGCTCGTTGTCCAAGAGATTCACCATCAGTCCCGACTCGTGGACGGACACCGAGTCGTACACCGTCTCACAGACCGGACACCTCGCGGGTGGCTCCTCGCGCGTGGCCATACAGGAACGAGGGGCTGCGTCCGTATTGGTTTAGCTCTTACTCCCCCTCGTGGAGGGTCGCCAGAATCTCGGGGTCCGTACGGAACTTCAACACGTTGTGGATGACGCTGTTTCTGATGTTGGCAATCACGTCGCCGTGGCGCTTGTAACACTCGTGAATCCAGTAGGACTCGTCCGGTCGCGTCGGGAACATCATCACCGACTTCCACTGGTACTCCCCGTCAGAGAGGAAATAAAAGAGCGTGTTCGGCGAGTCGCGGATGTACTCCATCGCCTCGCGCCACCCCTCGTCGAAGTTCTCCGTGTTGAACTTGAACTCGAACAACCCGAACACGAAGTACTCCTCGTTGGGGATGACGGCCTCACGGAAGACGCCCTGTTCGCGCATCCCGCGAATCGACTCCGAGACGGTGACGTGGCTCACCTCGATGCCGTGTTTCTCATCGAGGATGCGCGCCAGGTCGCGTGAACTCAACTGGGTGTCGCGCGACAGCTCACGCAGGATGAGCACGTCGCGTTCCTTGAACTCCCACTCCGGTGGTTCGTCGCTCATACCCACCCCTCGCCGTCGGCAGGGCTATCCGTTTCGGTCACGGTTCGAGGAACGCGTCGAGCTCACTCGCGAACGTCTCCGCGCGGTCTTCCGGCACCCAGTGGAACGCGTCGTCGAGCCGAATCATCTCGCCGCCGACGTCCTCGACGAGTCGCTCCCCGTACTCGACCTGCTGCATCTGGTCGGCTTCCGCCCACAGACACAGCAAGTCGGCCGTAATCGCCTCGTAGTCGATTTCCGTCGTGTGGTTCGTGTTCGTCGCGACCGCGGCCCGCGCGAGCGCGCGCTTGCCGCCGTCGCGCTCTAGCCACGGGTACTTCATGCCGGCGACGAAGTCGGGGTCGGCCTCGCCGTAGGCCCCGTCCGCGAACGCGAAATCCAGCTTCCCGTCGAGTTCCTCGTCGCTAAAGCCGGCCGTCTTCGGCAGCCCGATGGTCGAGACGAACTCGACGGGCCAGGAGTCATAACAGACGACGTTCGAGCAGACCAACTGTTCGACGCGGTCCGGCTGGTGGGCGGCAAACCGGAGTGCTGCCCCGCCGCCGATGTCGTGAGCGACGAGGTGGAACGTTTCGACGTCGAGGGAATCGAGTAGCCCGTCGAGCGCCTGCTCCTGTGCGCGAATCGAGCGGTCGAACCCCTCGCCGTTCTCGCTGTTGCCGTAGCCGACCATGTCGGGGACGATGACGCGGAACTCCCCGGCGAGTTCGGGGGCGACCTTCGCCCACAGATACCCCCAGGTCGGAACGCCGTGCATGAACACGACCGGGGTCGCGTCGGCCGGACCGTCCTCGTAGTAGGCCATCTCCACGTCGTGTCCGTCCACGTCGACCGTGGCCGACGACTGCGCGTCGGTCCACTCGGTGTGTGTCAGTGACATACTCGGGCGTTCCAGCGGGGAGTACAAATATGCGACGCTCACCGTGACGGAAATCGAGGGATGGCAGTCGCTCGCGGCGGATGAAAAAACGGAGGAGTCGGTGGCCGGATTAGAGGAGGCGGTCGGAGATGATGTTCTTCTGAATCTCCGAGGTCCCCTCGTAGATCTTCGTAATCCGGGCGTCGCGGTAGTAGCGCTCGACCGGGTGGTCGGTCACGTAGCCCGCGCCACCGTGGACCTGGATCGCGTCGTCTGCGACCTCGACGGCGTTCTCGGAGGCGAAGTACTTCGCCATGGACGCCAGCTTGACGGCCTCGTCGTCCTTACCGGCGGCGACCTGACTCGCCGCGCGGTAGGTGAGCGAGCGTGCGGCCTCGACCTTCGTCGCCATGTCGGCGATCTTGTGGCTGACGGCCTGGAACTCGCTGATCTTCTGGCCGAACTGCTCGCGCTCGCCGGCGTAGTCGATGGAGGCGTCGAGGGCAGCCTGTGCCGCGCCGACGGCCTGTGCTGCGACGCTCGCGCGACCGGACGCGAAGAAGTCCATCAGCTGGTAGAAGCCCTTGTCCACCTCGCCGATGATGTTCTCTTCGGGGACGCGCACGTCGTTGAGCTGGAGCTCCGCGAGGTCCGAGGCGCGGATACCGAGCTTGTTGTCGATCTTGTTCGACGAGAAGCCGTCGCGGTCGCTCTCGACGAGAATCGCGGAGATGCCGCGGTGGCCCTCGTCGGGCGTCGTCTTCGCCATCAGGACGCCCACGTCGGCGATGGTGCCGTTCGTGATCCACGTCTTGTTGCCGTTGATGACGTACTCGTCGCCGTCTTTCTCTGCGACCGTCTCGATGCCCGCGACGTTCGAGCCGTGTGCCGGCTCCGAAATCGCGGAGAAGGACGCGGCCTCACCTGCGGTGATCTTCGGGAGCCACTCCTCTTTCATCCACTCGTCGCCGTACTCCAGAATCATCGACGTACCGAAGCCGGCCGAGCCGATTGCGCTGCCGATGCCGGGGTCGGCTCGCCACAGCTCCTCCGTCACGATGGTCCGCGAGATGGGGTCCATCCCAGCGCCACCGTACTCCTCGGGGATTGAGGGTGCGACGAAGTCGTAGTCTGCTGCGAGCTTGCGCAGCTCCAGCGGGTACTCGTGGCTCTCGTCGTGTTCCTGTGCGACCGGCTTGATCTCCTCCTCGCCGAACTCGCGCACGGCACGGCGCACGGCCTCGTGTGCACCGTCGAGCAGGAACCGCTCCTGACCGCTTTCCGCCATTTGTGATGCCATACCTCTGTTACAGGATTACGATGTAAAAGATGTTCCGGGCGAAGCCGAACGTCGTTAGCTTCTATCGCCCCTCGAACTCCGGTTCGCGCGACTCCATGAACGCCGCCGTCCCCTCGGCGTGGTCGTGGGTCTCGAACACCGCCGCCTGGTTCGTCGCCTCGTTGTCCTGTGCGGCCTTCAGATCCAGCGAGAACCCCTGCACGATGGACTGTTTCGAGGTCTCGAGCGCGACCGTCGGCCCGTCCGCGATGGTCTCGATGAACGCGTCCGCCTGCTCCTCGAACGACTCGTACACGTGGTTGAACAGTCCCAGGTCGCTCGCGCGCTCGGGTTCGACGAGCTCACCGGTGAAGACGAGCTCCTTTGCCGTGCTCTCTCCGACGATGCGCGGGAGCAGATACGACGTGCCGGTGTCGACCGCGAGTCCCACCTGCTTGAATCCGAAGCTGATGCGCGCTCGCTCGCTCGCGACCACACAGTCACACGCGATAGCCAGATTCGCGCCGGCACCGAACGCGACCCCGTCGAGCTTCGCGACCGTCGGCGTCCGGAACTCGTACACCCGGCGAATCACGCGCGAGGTGTCGTCCTGGATGTGCCGCACCACGTCGTGCAGCTGCTGTTCGTCGTCAGATTGCCCGGCCATGGAACTCACGTCGCCGCCGGCACAGAAGGTCCCCTCCGCGCCGGTCAAGACGAGACACCGCACGTCGTCGCGGCCTTCGAGGTCGTCGAGGGCGTCGAGGATGCCGTTCGACACCTCGTCGCTCAAGGCGTTGCGCCGCTCCGGGCGGTTCAGGGTCACTGTTGCGACGCCGTCCGATACGTCCACGAGGACTGCTTCGTCACTCATACTCGCAGATGCGAGCCTGCCGTTGTAAAGTTATCCCGCCGAGGAGCTTCCACTGTTAGCCCCATCGAATCCGGGGCAGGCTCACCGGCGTGGCCCGGTTCGGCCGAGCCGGACTACCTCCACTGATATAGCCCGGTCTGTCCGAGCCGGGCTAACTCCATTGGTCCAGTCCGGTCTGGACGAGTGACTCTTCGATGCGCTCGAAGCCGCGTGCCACCTCGTCGGCCGGCACCTCCCACTCCTCGGTGACGTACGCGCGGGCCGCGTCCATGTCGGGGTTGATGTCCGTGTCGAACGCTGCGTCGTCGGTCACGTCCGGGTGCAAGAACAGCTCCCGGATGAGTTCGGCCCCGTCGATGTAGGCGTCGCGAGCGTCGAGTGCTCCCCACAGGTCGCCGTGCTCGCGCACCAGCTTCACGGCCGTCTTCGGGCCGACGCCGTCGACTCCGTCGTTGAAGTCCGTCCCCATCAGCAGCGCGACGTCGACCAACTGCTCCCACGTCAGGTCGTGCTCGGCGAGCGTCGCCTCGAAGTCCATCAGCTCGGGATTCCCCTTCGAGGTGAGCTGTCGGAGGGTGTACGGCGCGCCGAGCAAGAGCGCGTCGTAGTCCTCACTGCCCACGTAGTCGACCTGCCCTTGTCGGGCCATGTGTGCCGCCTGTGCCTCCCCTTCGGCCGGCGCTTCGACAATCGGCACGTCCAGCCGTTCGAGCAGCCCCCGCGTCGTCTCGTGGATGGTGTCGGTCAGCCGCTGTGTCCGGGATTCGAGCGTGGCGATACGCGCCGAGTCCTCGCCGGACTCCTTTGCTTCCTCCAGTTCGGCCTCGTAGCGCTCGCGCTGTTCGCGCCGCTCGTTCACCTCGTCGGCCTTCAGTTCCGTGACGCCGCCGTCGAAGACGAACACGGGCGTGATGTCGTGCTCGAAGAACTTCGGTACCCCCTGGACGACGCCGATGAGGTTCGCCACCTCCTCGCCGTCGGCGGTCGTGTACGCGCCGTCGCGCGTGAACTTCACCGTCGTCGTCAGATACCGGTACAGCCAGTTGTGCGCGTCGACGGCGACGACGCTGCCCGCGAGGTCGCCGAACTCCACCTCCGAGAGCGCCGCCAGCGAGCGAAGGTCCGCGTTTCCCATACCCACCGTCGGGTCGCCCGCGGCTTGAAGCTGTCAGTCTGGCGTCGGCGAAACTCAGTTCGCGCGCGTCAGCGCGTCCGTCACCTGCGCGCGCCGGTCGCGGATAACGCCGAGCGCGGCGCTCGCGTCGGCGACCACGGGGTCCGGCACCGGGAACGACTCGTAGAGATACGAGGGAATCGAGGTCGTCTCGTCGGTCGTGTGTCTCGACCGGTCCGTGACGACCTGTTCGACGTGTCGCTCGATGGTACCGAACCGCTGCCACCGGGCTTCGAGCGCCGGATACTCGTCGTCCAGCGGCTCCACGAGCGTGCTCGACTCGGCGACCGGGGCGGTGAGTCGCTGTTCGCTCTCGCGCAACGACTCCGCCTCGGCGTCCATCTCGGCGAGGAACTGCTCGCGCTGTCTGATGGCGGCGTTCGTCCGGTCGACGAGCACCGACCGGAGGCCCGGGGTGAACGCGTCCGCCTCCGCGAGCGCGCCTCCCGCGTCCGGCCCCAACTCGGCGCGTGCGTGTTCGATGAGCGTCTCGTCGTAATCCTCCTCGTAGTGGTCGACGGCCATCACCGTCTCGGCGAACGCCTCGCGAACCGCCGCCAGGCTGTCGTTCGACTGCTGGACCAGCGTTCGCTGTGGTTCGGCCGGCGTCGCCGGCGACTCGGCGGGCGTACTCGACTGGAGATACGCCTGGAACTCCTTGAACGCCTCTAGCTCCGCGGCGACGCGTCGCCGCTCGCGTCGACACAGCGTCCGCGCGGCGGCGATGTACGAGAAGAGCCCGCCGGCACCGACGATACACAGCGTCGCGACGAACAGAAGCTGTAACAGCGCCGCAGTGGTGACCGACCCGTACGGCGTCTGCACGCCCCCGATTTCCGCGACCTCCTGCACCCCAAATGAGACAGTTGCTCCCGTTCCGACCATGATAGCTCATCACACGACCTCACCCTACAAATAGCCACCCTATCGTTCACCCGGTGGCTCCGACCGGCCGTCGAGAAACGACCGTTCCGCATCGGAGAGGTCGCGCCCGCGGTACCGGTCGAGTCCCGCCCGGTAGGCCTGGGTGTCGGCGTCATGGGGCCGTTGGAGCACCAGTTCGGCGATGCCCGTCGTCTCGCCGGTGAAGCCGAAGCCGGCCTTGTAGAGGGCCTCGTACGCGAACGGATTGTTGACGGCGATTCGAACGCGGTCGTAGCTATCGAGGAGGTCGCCGCTCACACGCTCACAGAGGCGCGCACCGAGACCCTCACCCCGGCGGTCCTGCCGCACCGTGACGTACCGGAGCCACGCGGTCCGGTCGTCGGTTCGGTCCTCGTTGAACGCGACCGCTGCGACGACCGACTCGTCGAACTCGCCGTCGCCCGGCCTCCCCTCGCGAAAGACGCCCTTCCCCGTGTTCGTCATGACGAACTTCCCGGCGTAGCTGAACCGCTGCCAGTCGAGTCGGATGGATGGGCCGCCGGTCGCATCGCCGAGTGTCTCGAACTCCACACCAGAGGGAGGAAGCGTGCGGAAAAAAGCGCGACGCCTAAACCGTCTCCGCCCCGACTGCGCGTATGTTCCGGGCTGGCGTCACGACCGACCGCCGCGTCGGGCTCGTGTTGGTCGGCGACCTGCTGTGTATCGCGCTGTTCGCGACGCTGGGAGCGATGCAACACCCCGAAGGCGGGAGCCTGCTCGCTCGCATCCCCGAGGTCGCGGCCCCGTTCGTCGTCGGCTGGCTCCTCGTCGGAGTCGCCGTCGGAACGTTGCGAACCGACGCGCTCACGGATACGCGAACCGCCGTCGTCCGGGCCGCGGCCGGCTGGCTCGGTGCCGACCTGTTCGCGCAGGCGGCGCGGTCGCTGTCGTTCGTTCCCGGTGGCGCTGACCCGGCGTTCTTCGTCGTGGCGCTGCTGTTCGGCGGTGTGCTGCTTGTCGGCTGGCGCGCGCTCGCGAGCCGGGTCATCTGACCGGCCGGTGCCACCAGAGCCAAGAGCATCGCCCGTGAACGACGGGTATGTCAACGCTGTTTCTCACGAGCGAGGAGACTCGGGGACTGGCGACGATGGCCGACTACGTCGCGGTCGTGCGCGACGGCTACCGCGAGGTCGGCGGCGGCAGCCCGGCCGAACCGCGACAGAAGCTCCCGCACGAGGAGCCTCCCGGCTTTCTGACCAGCTATCTCGCCATCCTGGAGGAGACGGGTGCGATGGGCGGGTACACCTACGCGGCCGGCTTCGGCGGCGGCGACGCCCACTTCATGCTCCCGCTGTTCGACGCCGAGAGCGGCGACCCGCTCGCACTCATCGACGGTGCGGCGATGAACCCCTACAAGACCGGTGCAGTCGGCGGGGTCGCGGCCGACGCGCTCGCCCGCGAGGACGCCGACACGGTCGCGGTCATCGGCTCCGGCCCGCAGGCGAAGGGCCAGCTCCGCGCGCTCGACGTGGTCCGTGACATCCAGACGGTGAACGTCTACTCGCGCACGTCGGAGAACCGCGAGAGCTTCGCCGCGAGCATGAACGACGAACTCGACGCCTCCGTCGGCGCGGTCGCCTCTTCTGACGCCGCCGTCGAGGGGTCGGACATCGTCGTCACGGCCACCTCTGCGCCGGAACCGGTGTTCGACGGCAACCTCCTCGAACCGGGGATGCACGTCACCGCGATGGGACAGTACGACCCCGCCGTGCGCGAGGTGGACACGCAGACGGTCGCGAACGCGAAGTACGTTCCCGACCTGCGCGCTCGCGCCTTCTCCGACTCCGGCGAGTTCCTGCAGGCCCGCGAGGAGGGCGCTATCGACGACGACCACATCCACGCGGACCTCGGCGAAATCCTCGCCAACCACGCCGCGGGCCGCGAGAACGACGAGGAGATTACGCTGTTCGACTCGGGTGGGACGGGTATCGAGACGGTCGCCGCCGGCTACATGCTGTACGAGCGCGCCAACGAGCAGGGGCTCGGACAGGAACTCGCGTTCGCACCGGCGAGCGAGGCGCTCCGATAACCCCGTAGCGTCAACCCCGGATTCGGCCCGATACGTGTCCGTTCTCAGTCGTCCAGTAGATGGGCCGAACGGTTAACACGACTCGCCGGCCACACACGGGCGATGGGCGACGACTGGGCGGCGACCCGTCGCGAAATCGAATCGTACACCGAGACGACGCTCGACCGACTGGAATCGGAGTGGAGCGTCGAGAGCCGCCGACCGACGCTGGAGCTGGGACCGCGCGGCCACGACCCCGACGCGCCGCCGGCCTCGGCGAGTGAGTGTCTCGACCACATCGGCGGTATCGCCTCCGTCATCGTGTTCTACACCGACGAGCACCGCGAGACGGTGCTGGTGTACAACAGAGCCGGCGGGTGGGAGCCGCCGGGCGGTGTCGTCGAGAACGGGCAGTCGCTGGCCGAGACGGCGCGCACGGAGGCGCGCGAGGAGACGGGGCTGACGGTGTCGCTCACCGACCTGCTGTACACCCGCACCGTCGAGTTCGCGTTCGCGGACGGGTCGACGGTCCCGCTCCCGGTGGCGCAGTTCGTCGGCCACCGGACCGACGGCACGCTCCGAATCGAGCGAGAGGGCCGAACCCACCCGGGGTGTACCCGCGCGACGGGGCTGTTCGACATCGAGACGCTCCCCGAGGTGCGCCGGGAACGAGCGGCAATCGCCGACCTGCTGAACGACCCGCCGGCGTGGGAGCCTGGCGACGAGTGAGCGGGTGTGACCTACAGATACGGGGCTAACCCGAGCGCCTCGACGAGCGGAATCCCGGCCGCGAGCGCACCGAGGACGTACCCTCCGATCGCGCCGCCGTTGAGCAGCGGGAGTCCGGCGTGTGCCCGGCCGGCCGCGACCATCCGCATCAACACGAGCAGTCCCGCGAGCATCCCGACTGCGGCCGTCACCGCCGGAAGCGGAGCGTCCAGCCCGGGCACGAGCGTCGGCAGGTCCGAGAAGTGGGCCGCACTCGCGATGAGCACCGTCGGCATCACCGCATCGCCCAGTCCGATGAAGAAGGCGTCGCGCTCGTCGTCACGGTCTCCGTCTGCTGGCTCTGGCTCCGGCTCACCGGCGTCACTCTCCTCGTCTTCGCTTCCGGTCGCGTCCATCGCGTCGATGAAGGAGTACGACAGCGACAGCGGCATGACGAGAACCACCGGGAGACGGAGATTCATCACGCCGTCGGCGAGGTCGAGCATGTGCTCGGTGCCGTAGACGGAGATGGCGTCGTACACCGCGAGGATGGCGAGCAGGACGACCGCCGGGAGCACGCCGAACGAGATACCGAACAGGCCGGCCGCGCCACCACCCATCACGACGCCCGCGGTGTCGATGACGTACCACTCCGGATAGACGAGCATGGCGGCGACGAGCGCGACCGCGACGCCGAGCGCGAGCACCGGAATCCCGGCGATAGCGACGGGTGGAAACAGAACCGAAAAGACGTAATAACAGATGTACGTCGCGCTGAGCGCGATGACGCCACGCACCAGTAGGTCGGCGTCGTAGCGGAACGCGAGTAACATCAGGCCGGTCGCGACGAGGATGCCGGCGACGTAGACGACGCTGTTGAGCGGATTGTCGGTCTGGCCGTCGGGCACCGCCTGGTACCCCGCCGCGTCGAAGGGAGTCACGAGCGCGAGCGCGAGCACCTGCACGAGCACGAACAGGGTGACGATACCCCCGACCGCGACGGCGGTCCGATTCATACCTCCACCTCGGCCACCTCCGTGAAGGCGATTTCGACATGCGTATCGCAAGCCACTACCTCACCAGCGCGAACCGTCGGTATGGCCGACCGGAACACCGTCCTGTTTCTCCTGCTGGCCGCCGTCTGGGGGTCGGCGTTCCCGGTCACGCGCATCGGTCTCGACTACCTGACGCCGACGCTGTTCGCGAGCTTGCGATTTTACCTCGCGACCGCGGTGATGGTCCCCCTCGCGCTCGGACTCGGGCGTGACCTCCACCTCCGGACGCGGGCCGACGCCTACTACGTCGTCGCCGGCGGACTCCTGACGGTCGGACTCCACCACGCCCTGCTGTTCGCCGGCCAGCAGTACGTCACCAGCGCGGTCGCGTCGGTCCTCCTCGGGCTGATTCCCGTCGTCACGCCGGCGCTCCAGCGCGCGGTCGGCACCGACGAGACGATTGCCGCCCTCGACGTGGTCGGCGTGCTCGTCGGCTTCGCCGGCGTCATCGTCATCGCGAACCCCGACCTCGCGACGTTCACCGAGAGCGTGCGCGGGGCGGCACTCGTCTTCGGGTCGGCGGTCGCCTTCGCCGCCGGCGCGGTGTTCACCGACCGCGTGTCGCCAACCCTCGATGCCGTCGGGGCACAGCCGTGGATGTATCTCATCGGCGCGGTGTCGCTCCATCTGGCGACCGTGCTCCTGCCGGGAAGTGCGGTCGCGAGCGCGACGGTCGAGCCGCGGGCAATCCTCGCGGTCGGCTACATGGCCGTCGTCGCTGGCGTCGGCGGCTTCACGCTCTACTTCGTACTCCTGCGCGAGCTTGGGCCGTTCTCGATGGGGCTGCTCGAATACGTCATCCCGCCCTTTGCCGCGCTGACTGGCTACCTACTCCTGCAGGAACCACTCTCCGAGACGACGCTCGTCGGCTTCGCGCTCGTGGTCGTCGGCTTCCTCGTCGTGAAGCGACGGCAGGTCGCCGACAGCGTCGCCTTTCCGTAGGTTTTCCTGCGGCTGTCGCCACGCTTCGGTATGCACGACATCACGAATCTCGCCGCGGACGAACAGGTGTTCACGAGCAACGTCTTCCTCGTCGAGGGGGAGCGAACGGTCCTCGTCGACCCCGGTGACGAGTTCGACGTCGTCTCGAAAATCGAGTCGCGTTCGGGCGGTCTCGACGCGGTCATCCTCACTCACACCCACCACGACCACGTCGGCAACACGGACGGTGTCACGGCGGCGTTCGACGTTGACGTGTGGGGATTCGACCCCGACCACGACCTCGTCGACCACGAAATCGGCGACGAGACGACGGTCGCGCTCGGCGACTACGAGTACCGCGCGCTCCACACCCCCGGCCACAAGAACGACCACCTCTGTTTCCTGCGCGAGGACGGCCGGGACCTCGTCGCCGGCGACCTCGTCTTCGCCAACGGTGGCTTCGGTCGGACCGACCTCGACGAGGGTGACCACCCGCGGCTCATCGAGAGTATCGAGCGCGTGCTCGACGCGACGGACGACACACTCCAGGCGTTGTACGCCGGCCACGGCCCGACCGTGGACCGCGAGCCGCGCCAGCATATCGAACTCGCACTTCGTAGCGCGCGGATGAGCTAGTCGCGCAGACCGTAGAAGCCGGGGCTTTCCTCGTCGTTCGGCTCGGCAAAGCAGAACTCTGCTTCGTTGTCGAGCATCCACGGAATCGCCCAGTCGAGGAACACGCCCTCCGTCGCGGCGTCGAGTTCGCGGTCCACGTCGACACCCTGCAGCAGCCGCGCAATCTCGTAGACGGTGTACATCGTATCCTCGTCGAGCACCTCGTCCGGCTCGCGGAACTCGAACTCGCGGACGTCGTCGAACGTCGATTTCGGTCGTGGCATACCAGCGGTTGTGAGCGACGGGGTACAAGCGTGTCGTTGCCAACTCTTCGGGGTGGAACCGAGAGTCGGCCGCTCGATTACTGTTCCACTAGCTAAAACACGCTAATCGTCGGGTCCAACCGAGAGATGTCGGCCTTGTAGCTAAACGATGCTCCCCAATTTCGTGTACCCACTTCCCGATACGGGCCGAGCTACGCAGAGATGTAGGCGACCACTTGTCTCACCACGTCCTCAGTGCGGTCGGCCACGAGCGATGTCAGGTAGTGATCAACATCCACGGCACTGTTGAGCGTCACAAGCGACCACGGCAGGACGTGACTCTGTTCTCCGAGCGGCTCGCCCTCGTAGTCGTCGTCGCTGAGCGCGAGTGCGGATTCGTGATAGCCCTTCGTGGAAATCAGGGCCGTAATGAGTTGCACACCGTGGCTCTGGAAATGAGGGGTTCCAATCACGAGCACTGGGCGACCTTTCTCAGAGAGCGGGTCCGTCGCCCAGATGATATCACCACGCTCTAGTTCATCGAACGGAGTCACTGTACCTCGTCCATCTCCTCCGTTCGGAGGGCTTCAAGCGACTCTTCGCGGTACTCGCTGTCGGCCGCTTCGTGCTGCCGGTGGAGCTGGTAGGCTGACCGAAGTCGTTCCGTATCGTCCGTAATTGCCCAGTACGGTCGCTTGTGTCGCACAAGCCCTCGTTCCTTCAGCCGTGAGAGAATCGCATTAACGGCGTCCGCCTCTAGCCCGAGGCGCTCGGCAACCGTCGCGGCCTTCCACGCTCGGTCGTCATTTCGATCGAGAAACAACACGATTCGTTCGGTGGCGTTCCGTTCGGTGAATTCATCTGCGTCGCCGTCTTCGAACTCGTCGATATCGATGGTCCCGCTCGACATAGGTGGTTGTTGGGACTGTTGGAAATTAGCTGTTTGGTGTGTTTGTTACGACCCGAGCCGGCGGCTACGCGGCGAAGAAAAAACGGAGAAGCGGACTGCTTACTCGACGCGCGAGACGACGTTCTCGTACTGCTGTGCGACGTTGTCCCAGTCGACAACGTCGAAGAAGCCGCTGATGAAGTCGCCGCGGGCGGGACCGTAGTCGTAGTAGTACGAGTGTTCCCACACGTCCAGCGCCAGAATCGGGTGTGACCCCCACAGCGCGCCCTGGTCGTGCTTGTCGACGACGACGTTGCGAAGCTGCTCTGCAACGGGGTCGTAGACGAGCAGCGCCCAGCCACCGGCTGCGCCTGCAGCGGCCTCGAATTCGCCCTTCCAGCCCTCGTAGGAGCCGAAGTCCTCCTCGATGCGGGCCAGCAGGTCACCCTCCGGTTCGCCACCGCCGTTGGGGTCCATGTTCTCCCAGAACAGCGTGTGGAGATAATGTCCCGAGCCGTTGTGGGTGACGTTGCGGATGGCGGAGCTGGACGAGCCGAACTCGCCAGCCTCGCGGTTCTCCGCGAGGGTCTCCTCGGCGCTTTCGAGACCGTTTACGTATCCCTGATGGTGGGTGTCGTGATGCCAGGTGAGCACCTGCTCGGAGATGGACGGTTCCAGCGCGTCGTAGTCGTACGGGAGCGGGTCAAGCTCCGGGTTGGAAAATTCACTCATTGTTGTAACCTCCACTGGATGAAATGCCCGCCGTGGTAAAAAGGATTGAGGAGCTACCCTCGGATTCCCGGTAGTGCGTTTCAGTAAGAGCGCTTACACGTTCACTCGTCGGGGTCTTCGCCGCGGGCGCGTTTGAACATCGCGAGCGCCTCCTCGCGGCGCTGGCTGTGGTCGACGATTGGCGCGGGATACTCGGGGGCGGCCGACTCGCGTTCCGCCTCGGAGAGCTCGTGCCACGAGTGGATTGTGTCGGCGTCGACCCCCGCGAGTTCGGGCACGTACTCGCGGATGTACTCGGCGTCGGGGTCGTGACGCTCACCCTGCGACATCGGATTGAAGATGCGGAAGTACGGCTGTGCGTCCGTCCCCGTCGAGGCGGCCCACTGCCAGCCGCCGTTGTCGTTGGCGGTGTTGTGGTCCACGAGGTGGTCGCGGAAATGCTCGTAGCCGTGTCGCCAGTCGGCCAGCAGATCCTTCGTGAGGAAGGAGGCGACGATCATCCGGACGCGGTTGTGCATCCACGCCTCCGCGCGGAGTTGGCGCATCCCGGCGTCGACAATCGGGTAGCCGGTCTCCCCCTCGCGCCACGCCGCGATTTCGTCGGCGTCGTCGCGCCAGTCGATGCCCTCCTCGTACTCGTTGTAGTTCTCCGTGACGACGTGGGGATAGAAGTAGAGGACGTGGTGGTAGAACTCCCGCCACGCGAGTTCACCTTGGTACTCCTCGACGGCCTCGGCGGCCGCCTCGCTCGGGGCACTCGCCGCCGCGTCCTCGGTGGCTGCGTACACTGTTCGCGGGCCAATGGTGCCCCAGCGCGTGTGGGCAGAGAGCTTCGAGGTGTTGTCTGCGGCCGGGTCGTCGCGCAGGTCCTCGTACTCGTAGATGGGACCGTCGACGAAGCTGTCGAGTCGCTCCCGTGCTGCAGTCATCCCGCCGGGTTCGATATCGGCTTCCGGCTCGTCGAAACCTAACTCGAAGAGCGTCGGTAGGTCTTCGCCCGTCACGTTCGCGATAGCATCGGGCGCGTCGTACGGGTCGGCCTTCTCCCGGTCGCGCCACTTCTTCCAGAAGTAGGTGTACACGGAGTAGGGGTCGCCGTCGTTGGTCCGAATCGAGCCGGGTTCGTGGTGGAGGGCGTCCTCGTGGTCTTCGAGGGCGACGCCGTCGGAATCGAGCGCCTCCGCGACGGCCGAGTCGCGGTCGCGCGCCAGCCCGGAGTAGCCGGCGTTGCAGTGGACCGTCTCGGCGTCGTGTTCGACAGCGAGGTCCGGCAGGATCGCTGTCGGGTCGCCGCGCGCGACGTAGAGATCGCCGCCGCGGTCGCGGTACCACTCGCGGAGTTCGGCGAGCGATTCGAGCATGAAGGCGACGCGGGGCGGCGAGCCGTGCTGGAGAACCCGGTCGTCGAAGACGAACACCGGGAGCACCTCGCCGTCCTCGCCCGCGGCGGCGAGGCCGACGTTGTCGGTGGCCCGGAGGTCGTCGCGGTGCCAGTGGATGTCCATACCGACACGAGGGGCGGCTCCCGTGTATAGCTATCCCGTCAGCGTCGGGCTTTTGCCCGGCGGTCGCCACCCTCCGGTATGGACCCTGCCGACGTCGAACGACTCATCGAGGAGAACATCCCCGAGGCCGAGGCGACCGTCTCCCGCGCACGGGGGAAACACGACGACGACCACCTCGAGGCCGAGGTGACGGCTCCGGAGTTCGCCGACCTCTCTCTGCTCGACCAACACCAGCGCGTGTACGACGCGCTCGGGGAACACATGACGACGGACATCCACGCGCTGGAACTGACGACGCGGGCACCCTAGCGCTCTTCTCGCGCCCAGTCGCGCGCCCGGTCGACGGCCTCGTTCCAGCGCTCGTACCGGCCGTCCATATCTCCCGTCTCGCTCGGACGAAAGACCCGCTCCGTCCGGTGTTGTTCCTGGAGCGCGTCGAGGTCTTCCCAGTAGCCGACGGCGAGCCCCGCGGCGTAGGCCGCGCCGAGTGCCGTCGTCTCGTCGACCGCCGGGCGCGCGACGGTGCAGTCTGCGATTGTCGCCTGTAGCTCACACAGCAGGTCGTTCTGGACCGCGCCCCCGTCGACGCGCAGCCGGTCGATTGTCTCGCCGGTGTCGGCGGCCATCGCCTCCAGCACGTCGTGGGTCTGGAAGCCGATTGATTCGAGCGTGGCGCGGGCGATGTGCTCGCGGCCGGTCCCGCGCGTGAGTCCGAGAATCGTCCCGCGGGCACGTCCGTCCCAGTGGGGTGCGCCCAACCCCGAGAAGGCGGGGACGACGTAGACGCCGTCGATGGAGTCGACCGACCGGGCGAGCGTCTCCGTCTCGGCGGGACTTTCGACCAACGACACGTCCTCCAGCCACTCGATTGCCGCGCCGGTCGTGAAGATTGAGCCTTCGAGCGCGTAGCGCGGCTCCTCGCCGGCCCGCTGGAAGGCGACCGTCGTGAGCAGGCCGTGGTCGCTCTCGACGGGGTCGGGGCCGGTGTTGACGAGCAGGAACGAGCCGGTGCCGTAGGTGTTCTTCGCCGACCCGGCCTCGAAGCAGGTCTGGCCGAACAGCGCGGCCTGCTGGTCGCCGAGCACGCCCGCGACGGGTATCTCGGCCCCGAGGAAGCCGTCCGCGCTCGTCGTCCCGTACGATTCGGGGTCCGACGAGGGCACGACCGTCGGCAACACCGCACGAGGTACGTCGAACTCGGCGAGCAGGTCGCCGTCCCACCGGAGGTCGTGGATGTCGAACAGCATCGTCCGGGAGGCGTTCGTCACGTCCGTCACGTGCTCGCCCGTCAGCTTCGAGACGAGCCAGCTATCGACGGTGCCGAACCGGAGTTCGCCGGCTTCCGCGCGTTCGCGTGCGCCCTCCACCTCGTCGAGGAGCCACTCCAGCTTGCTCGCAGAGAAGTAGGCGTCCGGCTCCAAGCCGGTGCGGTCGCGAATCCACTCCGTCTCCAACTGCTCGATGCGCTCGGTCGTCCGGCGGTCTTGCCAGACGATGGCATTGTGAATCGGCTCGCCCGTCGCAGCGTCCCACAGCACGGTCGTCTCGCGCTGGTTCGTGACGCCGAGGGCCGCGAGGTCAGACGCCGCGAGACCGGCGTCGGCGAGCGCGTCGGTGACGACGGTCTTCGTGTTCTCCCAGAGGACGGTCGGGTCGTGTTCGACCCACCCCGGCTGTGGATACTGCTGCTCGTGGGTCTCGTAGGCCTGCCCGACGACCGCGCCGTCGTGACTGACGAGGAGACACCGCGTCCCCGTCGTCCCTTGGTCGATAGCCGCGACGTAGTGCATACCTCCACGGTCGGCGGGGTGTCTAATGTAGTCTGCTTTCGACACACACACACACATCCTAAGTGGGACTACCGCCGACACCCGCGTATGCACGAGACGGGAGTCGTCGTAGTCGGTGGCGGCGTGACGGGGGTCGGGGTGGCGCGCGACCTCGCGCGCCGGGGCGTGGACGTGACCCTACTCGAACGCGGTGAACTCGCTGCCGGAGCCAGCGGTTCGATGCACGGGCTGCTCCACTCGGGCGCGCGCTACGCGGTCGAAGACGCCCAATCCGCGCGCAGTTGTATCACGGAAAATCGCGTGCTGCGCGAGATTGCGGCCGACTGCATCGAGGACACCGGCGGGCTGTTCGTCTCGCTCCCCTCGGACCCCGACGACTACCTCGACCGACTCGACGCCGCCTGCGCCGACGTGGGTATCGAGACGGAGCGGCTCACCGGGGCGGAGGCGCGCGAGCGCGAACCCGGCCTCGCCCCGGCGACGGAGGCTGCACTCGCCGTCCCGGATGGAGCCATCGACCCGATGGCGCTCGTCGCGGCGACGGCCGCCGACGCCGAGGCCCACGGCGCGGTGATTCACCAACAGACGCCGGTGGCCGACCTCGTCGTTGAAGACACGAGTGTGGTCGGCGTCGAGGTAGGTGAAAAAACGATTCGCGCCGACCACGTCGTCAACGCGGCGGGCGCGTGGGCCGACCGCGTGGCGGCACTCGCCGGCGTCGACATCGAGATGCGCGCCTCCCGCGGCGCGATGAGCGTGACGACCGGTCGCCACGCCGACACGGTCGTGAACCGGTGTCGGCCCAAGTCGTCGGGCGACATCGTCGTCCCGTCGGACGGCCACTCCATCCTCGGGACGACCGACGTGACCGTCGAGAACCCGGACAGCTTCGCGACGGAAGAGTGGGAAACCGAACTCCTGTTCGAGGAACTAACCCCGGTACTTCCGGCGCTTGCTGACGCAGAGCTATCACACACCTACTGGGGCGTTCGGCCGCTGTACGAGCCACAAGCGACGGGCGATTCGGTCGGCTTTTCGCGGGATTACTCCGTGCTCGACCACGCCGAGCGCGACGGCGTCGCCGGGCTGACGAGCGCCGTGGGCGGCAAGCTCACGACCCACCGGGCGATGGCAGAGTCCGTGAGCGACGCGGTGTGTGATCGACTCGGCGTCGACGCCGAGAGCGACACGGCGGACGCGCCGCTGCCGGACGCGGCGGCGGCGATGAAGAAATACGACCTCGATTCGCTCGTTACTCGGACTCGCGCTTGATGAACGTCACCGGACACGGCGCGTCGAGCAGAATCTCCTGTGCCGTGGAGCCGAACACCGCCTTTCCGGTCGGGGAGCGGCGACGCCCGCCGACGGCGAGCATGTCGGCGTCGGTCTCCTCGGCGAACCCGATGACGCCCTCGGCGCGGTTACCGATGGTCCCCATGTGTTCGACCTCGATGTCCTGCTCCTCGAAGCGGTCGCGAAGCTCTCGGACGACGAGGTTCCGTCCGGCGACGGCGTCCGGCGTCACCTCCGTGTCGTCGTCGAACTCCAGTCGTTCGAGCGCGTCGTCGTAGTCGTCTTCGGTGAAGACGTGACCGAGGACGATTGTCGCGTCCGCGGGAGCGGCGACGTCCTCCGCGAGCGTCGCCATCCGTTCGACCTGGTCGTCAGATTTCCCGCCGACAGCGAGCAGTACGGTTTCGAGTGCCATACGCGAAGGCAGGTGTGCATCCGTGTTAAGCGTCATCCCTCCGGCTCCCGACGCGCTTGCCCGGTTCCGATGGCTTTTCTTCCCGACCGCGCGACCCCCGGAGTATGAGCGACGACTACCGGACGGAATCGGACAGCCTCGGAGAGATGCAGGTGCCCGCGGACGCCTACTGGGGCGCACAGACCCAACGCGCCGTCGAGAACTTCCCCATCTCGGGTATCACGTTCTCGCGGCGGTTCATCCGCGCGCTCGGCATCGTCAAGAAGTCGGCCGCGCTCGCGAACAACGACCTCGGACTCGTGGACGACGAGAAGGCCGAAGCAATCGTCGAGGCGGCCGACGAGGTCATCGCGGGCGAACACGACGAGGAGTTCCCCGTCGACGTGTTCCAGACCGGCTCCGGCACCTCATCGAACATGAACGCCAACGAGGTCATCGCGAATCGCGCGGCCGAAATCCTCGGTGAGGGCATCGGCGACCGCGTCGTCCACCCGAACGACCACGTCAACTACGGCCAGTCGAGCAACGACGTGATTCCGACGGCGATGCACGTCGCCGCACTCGAAGCCGCAGACAAGGACGTGCTTCCCGCGTTGGAGACGCTCGCTGCTGAACTCGGCGTGAAGGAGGCCGACTTCGACGGCATCGTCAAGACGGGCCGCACCCACCTGCAGGACGCCACGCCGGTCCGTCTCGGCCAGGAGTTCGGCGGCTACCGGACGCAGATCGAGAAGGGCATCGCCCGCGTCGAGTCGACGCGCGACCACCTCGCCGAACTCGCGCTCGGCGGCACCGCGGTCGGGACGGGTCTCAACACGCACCCGGAGTTTCCGGAGCGTGCGGCCGAGTACATCGCCGACGAGACGGACCTCCCCTTCCGCGAGGCGGACAACCACTTCGAGGCGCAGGCGGCCCACGACGCGATGGCGGAGGCTCACAGCGCCCTGTCGGTCGTTGCGGGGTCGATGAACAAGATCGCAAACGACCTGCGTCTGCTCGCGTCCGGCCCGCGCAACGGCTTCGGCGAACTCGACCAGCCGGAGAATCAGCCCGGCTCCTCCATCATGCCCGGCAAAATCAACCCCGTCGTCGCCGAGGCGGTGAACCAGGTGCACAAGCAGGTCGTCGGCAACGACGCCGCCGTCTCCGCCGGCGCGGCCGAGGGACAGGTCGACCTGAACCTCTACAAGCCGGTGCTCGCGCACAACTACCTCGAATCGGCGAACATGATTGCGAACGCGGCCGAGGTGTTCGGCGAGCGATTTGTCGCGAAGCTGGAGGCCGACGAGGGGCACATGCAAGAGCGCGTCGAGCAGTCGATGGCGCTCGCGACCGCGCTGAACCCGGCCATCGGCTACGATAAGGCCTCGAAGGTCGCAAAGCAGGCCCTCGCGGAGGACAAGACCATCCGAGAGGTAGTCATCGAGGAGGGGTATCTCACCGAGGAGGAAGCCGACGAGGTGCTCGACCCCGAGGCGATGACCCACCGCGTCATCCTCGGCCAGGACTGACGGCGACTGGATGGTTTTTTGCCGGCGGCTCCCGGACCCCCGGTAATGAGTACACAGGAGTACGACTACGACGACCTCGGACTCGTCGCCGGGCTGGAAATCCACCAGCAGCTCGACACCGAGACGAAGCTGTTCTGTAACTGTCCGACCCACCGTCGCGAGCCGGAGGAGTCGATTCGGTCGTTCTCGCGGTATCTCCACCCGACCGCCTCCGAGCTGGGCGAAATCGACGACGCCGCGCTCGAGGAGTCGCGCGTCGACCGGCAGTTCACGTATCTCGGCTATGACACCACCTGCCTCGTCGAGGAGGACGACGAACCCCCCCGCCGGCTCGACGAGGAGGCACTGGAGACGACGCTCGAAATCGCGAATCTGCTCGACGCGACGGCCGTCGACGGGCTCCACGTCATGCGGAAAATCGTCGTCGACGGGTCGAACACCTCGGGGTTCCAGCGCTCCGCGCTCGTCGCGACGGAAGGCGAAATCGAGACCGAGGAGGGACCGGTCGGCATCGAGGACCTGATGCTCGAAGAAGAGTCCGCGGCCCGCATCGAGGAGACCGAGGAGGGCGTCACGTTCGGACTCGACCGACTCGGCATCCCGCTTGTCGAAATCGGGACGAAGCCGGACATTCGCTCGCCCGAGCAGGCGCGCGACGCGGCGGGGCGTATCGGAATGTTGCTCCGCTCGACGGGCAAGGTGAAACGCGGGCTCGGCACGATTCGACAGGACGTGAACGTCTCCATCGCGGAGGGTGCCCGCGTCGAACTGAAGGGGGTGCAATCGCTCGACGACATCGAGGCCATCGTTCGGGAGGAGGTCGGGCGACAGGTCGCACTCTTAGACATCGCCGAGGAACTCACCGACCGCGACGCCTCAGTCGCCGACTCGCAGGACGTGACCGACGTGTTCGCCGACACCGACTCCGGGGTCATCGCCGGCGCGGAGTCAGTGCAGGCCGTCCGGCTGGCAGGGTTCGACGGTCTCGTGGGGCGAGAGATTCAGCCGGACCGCCGGCTCGGGACCGAGCTGTCGGACCACGCCAAGCGCCACGGCGCGGGCGGCATCTTCCACACCGACGAGCTGCCGGCCTACGGCGTCACCGAGGAGGAAGTCGAGGCGCTCCGGGATGCCGTCGACGCCGACGCCGAGGACGCAGTCGCGCTCGTCGCCGCCGACGCCGACGTTGCGGACCGCGCCATCGCCGCGGCGGCAGACCGTGCTCGCGACGCGCTCGACGGCGTGCCGGAGGAGACGCGCGACGCGCTACAAGACGGGACCTCCAGATACCTGCGCCCGCTCCCGGGCGCAGCGCGGATGTACCCCGAAACCGATGTCCCGGAGATTCATCCCGAACCGAGCGACGTGGAACCGCCGGAACTGCTGACCGAGCGCGTCGAGCGCTACCAGTCGGAGGACGGCCTCGGCGAGGCGCTCGCAGAGCAGGTCGCCTTCGGTCAGTTCATGCCGCTGTACGAGCGCGCGGTCCGGGAGGGCGTCGACCCGACGTTCGCCGCGACGACGCTCGAATCCACGCTCACCGAACTCCGCCGCGACGACGTACCGGTCGACGTGCTCGACGACGCCCACCTGCTCGCCGTGATGCAGTTGGTCGAGGACGGCGACCTCGCACAGGAAGGGGTAAACGAAGTCCTGACGACGTTAGCCGACGACCCCGACCTCACGGCCGAGGAGGCAGTCGAGGAGGCTGGCCTGTCTGGCGTCAGCGAGGCGGAAGTGCGCGAGGCGGTCGCCGAGGTCGTCGAGCGCAACGCCGAACAGGTCCAAGAGGAGGGGATGGCAGCATTCTCCGGGCTGATGGGCGAGGCGATGGGTGCGCTCCGCGGGAAGGCGGACGGCGAGGTCGTCTCCGCCGCCCTGCGCGAGGAGATTCAAAAGCGAAGCTAATCCTCGTCGGTCGATTGCTTTCCGGGCGGCACCGCGTACTCGCCGGCGCGTCGAAGAATCCCGCGCAGGGTGCGCGCCTCGCGCGGGGTCGGGTGTGCGCGGCCGACGACCCGCCGGAGCAGTCGCCGCGCCTTGTCGCGTTTTCCTTCGGGATGGTTAATCGCATCGAGCAGCGCACCGAACTGCTCGTTTAGCCCCTCCACGTCGGACTCGTCGGCGCGCTCGATGGCGTCGGGCTGTTGGTACGAGTCGACGGTTAGCTCCCGAAGCTCGTAGAGCACCACCGTCGCGGCCTGCCCGAGATTCAGGACGGGGTACTCCTCGCTCGCCGGAATCGAGACCACCTCGTCCATCGCGGCGAGTTCGTCGTTCAACAGCCCGACGCGCTCGCGGCCGAACACGACGCAGGTGTCCGTCTCGACGTCGCGCAGCGATTCGCGAAGCTCGACGGGCGTCCGGAACGGATACCGGACGTGGCTCCGGGCGTCCTCGTTGGTGACGGCCGTCGTCCCGACGGTGTGGAACTGCTCGGTGAGGACATCGAGCGTCGTCTCGGTGGCGTTCGGTAACACGTCTTCCCGGGCGTGGCCGGCGAAGCCGTAGGCGTCACCCTCGGGGTCGAGTTCGGGCGGGTCGACCAGATACAGCTCCGACAGCCCGAAGTTCTTCATCGCGCGGGCGATGGTTCCGACGTTTCCGGGCGTTTCCGCGCCGACGACCGCGACCGCAATCATACGTCCAAATCACCGAGACCGGGGTCGTCGATATCGAGGTCGTCCTCGTCACCGTCGCCGTCGAAATCGAGGTCCGAGAGGTCCACGTCCAGCGCGTCGAGTTCCTCGTCGTCCATCCGGGCAAGCTCCTCCTCCAGCGTCGGTATGTCGCCCTGCTGTGGCTTGGGGACCGCTTCGGGTTCCGTGTTGACGTACTCCATGCCGCCGTAGTCTTCGGGCGCGCGGTTGCCGTCGTCGAACCACTCGTAGAAGGCGTCCTCGAAGTCCGTCGGGTGGTTGGCGAGGTCGCGACCGCCCTCCTCGCGGAACCAGTAGAGGAAGTCGGGTTCGTGATCGGCGCACAACAGCACCTCGTGGAGCGGTTCGCCGTAGATGACACGCGCGACGTTACACTGCTGGACGTTCGCGCGGCCGTGTTTGAGCCAGCAGGCGTCACACGGCTGGCCCGCGGCGACGGTGAGCCGGATGATGCGCGTCCGCGTCTCGTTGTCCATGTCGCGCAGCGGGCGCATCTCGCCGTCTTCGTCGAACACGGCGTCCTCGTCGAACCGCCAGCCGCGCAGCGCGATAGAGACCTTTCCCATACTTCGAGGTCGGGACGCGAAGCCAAAAGCAGCGCGAAGCTTCATAAACCAAGCCGGGACCACGCACACCGTGACGTAGCCGTCACCCCGGCGGTCACGGTGACCGCGTGGAACAGCCGCCGGGGGACGTTGCGGGTTCCACCTGTTTGCCCGCCTTCCCGGGCTTTATCGCCCGCCCGCCCTACCGTCCGGTATGCGAACAGTGGACGCCGCAGGGTTGGCCATCGGCGACGACCAGCCGACCCGCATCATGGGGGTACTCAACGTCTCGAAGGAGTCGCCGTACGACCCGAGCGTGTTCGACGAGCCGGGCGAGGCCGCCGCGTACGTCGACGAACAGCTCATCGAGGAGGGGGCCGACATCGTCGACGTCGGACTCGAATCCGCGAACAAGAAGTTCGAGGTGCTCGACGCCGAGGGAGAACTCGAACGGCTCGACACCGCAATCGAGACGATGGAGTCCGTCTCGGGCGACGCCGTCTTCTCCATCGAGACGCGCTATCACGAGGTCGCGGAGGCCGCTCTCGATGCCGGCTTCGACATGGTCAACGACATCTGTGGCTTCGCCGACCCGGAGATGCCCGCAGTGTGTCGCGACTACGACGTTGCCGTCGCGAAGATGGCCTCGCCGCCGGACCTCGAACGCCCCGGCGCAATCGAAGACGTGGACGACATCTACGACGCGCTCACGCAGAACGGGCTGACTGACAAGACCATCGTCGACCCGGCCTTCGGCGGCTGGTCCGAGGCGAAGACGGTCGACGACGACCGCGAGACGTTCGACCGGCTCCGAGAGTTCCGCGGCTACGGACTTCCGATTCTCGTCTCCATCAACCGGAAGAACTTCCTCCGGTCGCTGGCCGGTCGCGACACCGACGAGGCGTTGCCCGTCTCGCTCGCGGCGACGGCGATGGCCATCGAGCGTGGCGCACACGTCGTCCGAACCCACGACGTGGCCGAGACGGTCGACGCCGCCCGCATCGGTGACCGGTTCACGCCGGACCGCGTGCGCGACACGGCCACGGGAGTCGAGGAACTCGACGTACAGACGCCCGGCGACGCGAGCCGGCATCTCGACCGGGTCGGTGCCGACGCCGACCCGGAGACGGCCGTGACGCGCGTCCTCGAGTTCACCGACCTCACCGAGAGCGACCACGACGAACTCACATCGCTCGCGACGACCGTTCCGGGCGTCGAAATCGCGAGCGGCGAGGACGGAACCCTCGTCTTCGGAACCGTCGCTGCACTCCGGGCCGCGAGCCGTGAGAGCGACGGCGACCTGAGCGCTCGCTTCACCGCCGCACTCGGGGGGTCCGAATGACTTTCACCGGCAAATCGCCAAGAGAAAGCTTATACCGAACCCGAGAGTACCGCCGGATGGAAGCCCAGGGGTCACGCTGGGTAGGGGTACCTTGTGACCACTGGGCCAGCGGTCCGTTCTTTGGGTGATGCGCTACGACACGTGGCGACCGGTGTACGAGTCGATACTCGACAGCTTCGGCTACGACCCGGCCGGCGACGAACGAGCCCGCGACGAACTCGCGTTGTTGTGCGAACCGTTCGACCACCGGAAGCTCGCCCACGTCCGAGATGCGACCGTCGCAATCTGTGGCGGTGCCGACTCGCTTGCCGAGGAACTGGGTGTCGCGCGACGCGCCGACGTGGTCGTCGCCGCCAGCGTCGCCGCCGACACGCTCCGCGAGGCACGCGTCGACGTCGACCTCATGGTGACCGATTTGGACAAGAACCCCGACACGGCGCGCCATCTCACCCGCGAGGGCGTGCCCGTCGCGGCTCACGCCCACGGCGACAACGTCGACCTCGTCCAGCGCGAGATACCGGGGTACGACGGCGAGTTCGTGCTCCCCACGGTCCAGTGTTCCCCGACGGGACCCACCGAGAACTTCGGCGGCTTCACCGACGGCGACCGCGCGGCGTTCATCGCCGACGCCTTTGGTGCGGCAGAACTCCGGTTTGCCGGCTGGGACTTCGACGACCCGACCGTCGGCGACGCGAAACGGCACAAACTGGAGTGGGCGGCGCGACTGCTCTACTGGCTCGAACAGCGCCGCGGCGAACAGTTCGACCTCCTCGACGGTCGCCGCGAATCGCTGACGCTCCCGCCGGGGTCGTCGTGACTCCGGCAGACTTGTTAGTCCCTTGTTCGACGCCCGGGTATGGACGATAGCCACGACCACTCCGTCCGGGCTATCGCACTCGCGGTGACGGCCGGCGTCTTCCTCGGCGGCGTGGCGACCGGCGTCGCCTTCCCGACGCTCCCGCTGTTGGACCAGTATCTCGGCATCTCCGCTGCCCTGTTGGGATTTATCCTCTCGGCGAACCGCATCGCCCGGCTGGTCGCGAACACGCCGGCCGGCAACGTCATCGACCGGGTCGGTCCGCGCCGCCCGATGATCGTCGGCCTGTTCGTGCAGGGGCTCGCGCCGTTCGGCTACGTGCTCGGACTCAACGTCCCGCGTGTCGATCTCTTCGTCCTGCCCGCCGTCGGGACCGTCTCGCTCCCGGCGCTCGTCTTTATCAGCGCGCGAATCTTCTGGGGACTCGGCAGCGCGTTCGTCTTCATCGGGGCGTTCGCCATCATTACCGGCGTGACCGACCAGTCGAATCGCGGCCGCTGGACGGGGTACATGCGTGCCGGCCAGTCGATGGGGTTCCCAACCGGACTCGTCGTCGGCGGCATCGTCGCCGACGTGTTCGACATCACGACTGCGTTCCTCGCGGCCGGTACCCTCGCGCTCGCCGCCGGCGTCCTCGGCTGGTACGTTCTGCCGGACGTGCAGCCGAGTGGGACCGACGGGCGCACGCCGCGGCTCCGTGACCTCCCCGAGACCGTGCGCTCACTCCCTGGCGTGCTCCCAATCGGGCTGGCGAACGCGGGGGTCCGACTCCTCTTCGGCGGCGTCCTGCTCACGACCGCGGTCCAGTACGCCGACTACCTCGGTCTCACCATCGGGGCGCTGACCGCGGCCGGGGTCTCGGGACTCGTCACCGGACTCGGAGTCGTCGCCAGCGCGGGCGCGACGGTCGTCTCGGGGCGCGTCTCCGACACCGTCGACTCGCGAGCGGTCGTGACGCTCCCCGGCTTTGCCCTGCTGGCGGCCGGCTACGCCCTGCTCGCGCTCTCTGGAAATCTTCCGGGCGTCACCGCCGGGATTGTCCTCGTCGGAGCCGGCACGGGAGCGGTCGGGCCGGCGCTGTTGGCGACGCTCGGCGATATCGCGCCCGGTGACGAACTCGGCCGACTCGCCGGGGTCTACAACGTCTTCGGCGATATCGGGCTCTCCGTCGGCCCGCTTGCGGCACTCCCAATCGCCGAGGCCGTCGGCTTCACGCCGACGTATCTGGCCTGTGCCGGCGTGGCCGTCGCGTGTCTCCTGCTCGTGAACGCGACGCTGTTGAAAGCGTGAACATCGAAAAACGGGAGGTCGCTTACGCGTCGCGGAGTTCGAACTTCTGGACCTTCCCGGTGGAGGTGCGGGGGAGTTCGTCGACGAACTCGACCTCACGCGGGTGTTTGTACGGCGCGAGGTTGTCGAGACAGTACTGCTGAATCTCGTCTTCGGTCACCTCGGCACCCGGCTTCAGGACGATGAACGCCTTCACCGTCTCGTTGCGGCGCTCGTCCGGGATGCCGACGATGGCGGCGTCTGCCACGTCGGGGTGCTCGAAGAGCAGTTCCTCGACCTCTCGCGGGTAGACGTTGTACCCGCCCGTGACGATCATGTGCTTCTCGCGGTCGACGACGTAGAAGAAGCCGTCCTCGTCCTGGTAGCCGAGGTCGCCGGTGTGGAACCAGCGCTTGCCGTCGACTTCGGTGAACGCCTCCTCGTTGGCCTCCGGCAGCTGGTAGTACCCCTGCATCACGTTCGGGCCGTGGATGACGAGCTCACCGACCACGTCGTCGAGTTCCGTCTCGTCGTCGACGGGTCCTTTCTCGACGGGTGGCAGCTCGTTGAAGTCGTGGTCGACGATCTTCGACTCGATGCCGGGGAGCGTCTTCCCGATGGAGCCGGGGCGTCGGTCGTTCGGGCGGTTGGCGTGCGTGACCGGCGCGGTCTCGGTCAGGCCGTACCCCTCGAACAGCTCCACGTCGTACATCGACTCGAACTGCTCCATCACTTCGATTGGCAGCGAGTCGCCGCCGGAGTTGGCGAACTCGACGGACGAGAGGTCGTACTCCTCTGCGCCGGGCGTGTTGACCACGTCGTTGAACATCGCCGGCACGCCGTGGACGTGGGTGATGCCCTGACTCTCGATGAGTTCCAGCGCGGCCTCGGCGTCCCACTCCGGCATCGGCCAGTAGGAGCCACCCTCGAACAGCGTCGAGATCATCGTGATGGTCATCCCGTAGATGTGGAACAGCGGGAGCACGCCGAGGAACTTGTCGTCCACGTCGATGCCGTCGTGGATCTTCGCGGAGGCGCGTGCGTCGAACGTGAGGTTGTGGTGGGTGAGCAGCACGCCCTTCGGCTGGCCGGTCGTGCCGGACGTGTACGGCTGGACCGCCACGTCGTCGTCCTCGCGGTCCTGGACGGGGAGCATCTCGTCGGCGAGGAACGCGTCGAACTCCGTCGCGCCCTCGGCGGGACCGCCGACGGAGACGACGGTCTCCACCTCGGTGTCGTCCTGTACCTGCTTCACCTCGGGGACGAGGTCGGCCAGCGTGATGACCGCCTTCGCGCCCGAGTCCGAGAGCAGGTGGCTAATCTCCCGCGAGCGATACTGCGGGTTCATCGGCACGACGATACCGCCGGCGCGAAGCGTTCCGACGAAGGAGAGGACGTACTGTGGGACGTTCGGCAGATACAGTCCGACGCGGTCGCCTGGCTCGACGCCCGCGTCCGCGAGCGCCTGTGCGAACTGGCCCGTCTGGGCCCAGAACTGCTCGTAGGTGAACTCGTGGCCGTCGTAGCCGAGCGCCGTCGCGTCCGGATGCTCTCCCACGGTCTTCTCGATGTCCGTGACTAAGTTACTCATACGTTTGCTACTCCGAACGGGACACCGAAAAGCTTGCCATACGGGTGAACGATGGTAACGAAATCCCACCCAGCGATACGACTGTTAGCCGATTACCGCTCGACAGTTACCGACGGACGCGCACCGTAACGTCGCGTCGAACGACCGTGCGTAGATTTATCACGGTCGACCCATCTCATCGGGTATGAGCCACGACTGTACGTTTCTCACCGACCTGCTGTCCGACGACCAGGTCGCCTTCACCGACGCGACGCGTGAGTCACACGCCTCCGACTGGGGGTCCCGCGAGAGCGGTCACGCGACCGTTCCCGACGCCGTCGTCTTCCCCGAATCGACCGCGGACGTGGCTGCCGTACTCGCGGGCGCACACGACCGCGAGATTCCCGTCACCCCCTACGCGGCCGGCACGTCGATGGAGGGCAACGCCGTCCCCGCGTTCGCCGGCATCAGTCTCGACCTCACCCGGATGGACGCGATTCACGACGTGCGTCCGGCCGACTTCCAAATCGACGTGGGACCCGGCGTGCTCGGCTCCGCGGTCGAGGAGCGCGTCGCCGAGGAGGGGCTCTTTTTCCCGCCGCTCCCCTCCTCGGGTGACCTCTCGACCATCGGCGGGATGATAGCCAACGACGCCTCTGGAATGCAGACCGTCAAGTACGGCGAGGTGGGCGATTGGGTACTCGAACTCGAGGCGGTCACCGCCGAGGGAGAGGTATTCACGGCCGGCTCGAAGGCGAAGAAGACGAGTGCCGGCTACAACCTCGCCGACCTGCTCGTCGGGTCGGAGGGAACGCTCGCCGTGGTGACCCGCGCCACGCTCGAACTCGCCGGGCGACCGGAGCAGATTCGCGGCGGCCGCGCCGTCTTCCCTTCTCTCGATGCGGCGACCGATGCCGTCGCCGACGCCGTGCAGTCGGGCGTCGACGTGGCGAAAATCGAACTCGTCGACGAGACCGCCGGCGCGATGGCGAACGCGTATCAGGGGCTCGACCTGCCCGACTCCGCGATGTTGTTCGTCGAGTTCCACGCAAACCACGGCATCGAGGCGGAAATCGACTTCTGTCGGTCGCTGTTCGAGAGCCACGGCGTCGAACGGTTCGACATCGCGAGCGACGAGGAGATGGACACGCTGTGGGAAGCGCGCGAGGAGTTGGCCTTCGCCGTCAGCAGCTACGACCCCGACCTCTCGCCCGTCCACCCCGGCGACATCACGGTCCCCATCTCGAAGTTGGGTGAGATAATCCGCTACGCGAAACAGCGCGGCCGCGAGGAGGACCTGCTCGTCCCCTGCTTCGGACACGCCGGCGACGGCAACGTCCACTACTCCGTGCTCGCGAACCCGAGCGACCCGGAGATGCGCGCCGCCGCCGAGGCGGTGTACTCGGACGTCGTGAAACGCGCCATCGAGATGGGTGGTACGGCCACCGGCGAACACGGCGTCGGGCTCGGCAAGCGGGAGTATCTCGAACGCGAGCACGGCGCGGTCGCCGTAGAGCTGATGCGACAGGTGAAACGCGCCTTCGACCCGGCGGACATCCTCAATCCGGGGAAGATATTCCCGGAGACGAGCGAGGAAGGTGGCCGCGTCGCCTTCGACCTCGCCACGGACGACTGAGAGCCAGCACTTTTGCCCGTCCCCTGCGGCCCACCTGCTATGTTCTCCACCGACACGTTCACCGTCGGCGCGTGGGTCTCGCTGGCCGACCCGGCCGTCGCCGAGATGGTCGCCCCCGACGCCGAGTTCGTCATGCTCGACACCGAACACGCGCCCAACAGCACGGCCACCATCGCGAACCAGATTCGGGCTATCGAGGCCGCAGACGGGGAGGCGGTCCCGTTCGCCCGCGCGCTCGACAACGACACCGGCGCTATCAAACGACTGCTCGACGTGGGCGCACAGGGTGTGATGGTGCCGATGGTCGAATCCGCAACCGAGGCCCGCGAGGCGGTCGAGGCGGCGCGGTATCCGCCAGACGGGAGTCGTGGTGTCGCCGGCACCCGCGCCTCGGCGTACGGTCGCGACCTCGGCGAGTACGTCGCGACTGCCAACGACGAGATAACGCTCATCGTCCAAATCGAGACACGGGCCGGGCTCGACAGCGTGGACGAAATCGCGGCCGTCGACGGCGTCGACGCGTTGTTCGTCGGGCCGGCAGACCTCTCGGCGAATCTCGGCGTGTTCGGCCGGTTCGAGGGCGACGTGTTCCGGGAGGCAGTCGAGACGGTGCTCGCTGCCGGCGACGCGACCGAGACGCCGGTCGGTACGCTCGCGACGAGTCCAGACGGTGTTGACCGCTACTGTGAGTGGGGATTCGACTACCTCATCGCCGGGACGGACGCTGGCCACATCCAGCGCGGCGTGCGGGCGATGGGCGAGCGCGCGCGAGAAAACACCGAGTGAGGGACGTCAGTCGTGGACGAGGGTGTCGATGACGTCGACGCCCGGAGTCGAGAACGCCTCGTTCAGCACCGGGCCGAGTTCGTCGATGGTCTCGACGAGGTGGCCGCGCGCGCCGTGGCTCTCGGCGTTCATCGGAATATCGACGTGCGGGTCGAAGTCCATGCCGACGTAGTCGTGATCGTCGTCGTCCCCGCCGAACATGCTGTTCGTGTTATCTTTCAAAATTCGATAGTTCCGGTTGTCGACGACGAGGACGGTCAAGTCGAGGCCGTGGCGGACGGCGGTGTAGATGCTCTGCGGGTAGTAGAGATACGAGCCGTCGCCGATGTGACCGAGCACGTCGCGCGGTTCGTCCTGCAGGGACTCGGCCGCGGCGGCCCCGATTGCGGCCGGCAGCCCGTAGCCGAGTCCGCCGCCCTTGTTCGAGAAGTAGCTCTCCGGTTCGAGCGGGTAGTGGGTGAGCAGCGCGTACTTCGCGGTGATTCCCTCATCGACGATGCGCGGGTCGACGTCGGCCTCGATGATGGCCTCCACGACCTCGCGCTTGGACGCCCGGGGGTCGGATTCCGGGGCGTCTCCCTCCCCCATCGCGTCCATCGAGGCGGCCATCGACTGCTTCATCGCAGCGACGTGCGAGAGCCGCGCCTCCAGCGTCTCAGCGTCAAGCTTGTCGTCGACGCGGGTGGCAATCGACCCCATGATGCGCCCGGGGTCACCGATGACGGCTACGTCGGCCGGCTCGTTCTTCCCGACCTGCCACGCGTCGTCGGAGAGGTGAATCGTCGTCGCGTCCTCGGGGACGAGCGGCTCCTCGTGGCGCAACAGGGTCGTGTTGGTCGAACAGCCCGCGAAGACGATGGTGTCCGTGTTCTGTAACATCACGGCCAGGTTCTCGCGGGGTGGCATGTACGAGAGCCACTGCTCGTGGCTGGTGGGGAACGCCACCTCGGAGCCGAGCATCTCGCCGTGGACGCGCGCCCCGGTCGCCTCTGCGAGCTCGACCGCTGCGTCGATGGCGTCGGTGCCGGCCCGCGCGACGTGGTCGCCGACCACGAGCAGTGGGTTGTCCGCCTCGACGAGCGCGTCCGCCGCCTCGCGAATCTGCCGCGGGTCGCCGCCGCCGGCGTCGGGAATCGGCCCGAGCGGCTCGGGTCGGTCCTCGGTCTCGGCCATCATCACGTCGACCGGAAGCCCGAGGAAGACCGGTCCCGTCGGCGGCGTGAGCGCCGTCCGGAAGGCCCGTCTGACCATCATCGCCAGCGAGTCGACGGACGTGACCTCGGCGGCGTACTTACAGAACTGGTCGGTGAGCGCTTCGAGGTCGCCGGTCAGGATGGGTTCCTCGTGGCGGAAGTCGAGCTCGTGGTTGCCCGCCGTGAGGACGAGCGGTGCGCCGGTCATCGACGCGCCGTAGAGGTTTCCGATACCGTGGGCGAGACCGGGCGTGATGTGGAGATTCGCGACGCCGGCCGGACAGATGTCGGGGTCGTGGTCGGCGTGGTAGCGGCGGGTCTGTGCGAAGCCGGCCGCCGCGCCGACGGCCACGTCCTCGTGGAGTCCGAGCATGTACTCGATGTCCGAGTCGGGCAGCGCCTCCATCAGCGGGAGTTCGGTCGTGCCGGGATTGCCGAACAGGTAGGGCACGTCGTACGCTTCGAGCGCGTCGACGAACAGGTCCGCACCGGTGTAGCTGTCGGTCATGCGATGACGTGTCAGGGCCACCGGCAAATAGCTGCCGGCAGCTACTCACTCCTCGGCGGACGGTCGATACGCTCGGCTGACCGCCAGCCACCGACCGGAGCGCACGCGCCAGAGGTTGATGAGCGCCGGTACCGTCGTCTCGGCGACGAGCGCGAGCAACAGCAGGCCGGCACCGAGAGCGACTCTCGTTCCGAGATACGCCACCGGGAGCGCGACGAGATACAGGCCGACGAGCGTCGCGGCGAAGGGGATTCGAGTGTCGCCCGCCCCCCGGAGCGTGCCGGTGATGGAGCCGTCGACGCCGAGCGGCACCGAACTCACGGCCGCGGCGACGACGAACGGGACCGTCTGCGCCACGGCCGCCGGCTCGACGAAGACGGCCGCAATCGGTCGGGCCGCGAGGAGGACCACTCCGCCGGCGACCAGGTACACGAGCAGGGAGAGCGTGGTCACCTCGCGGCTGTACGCCGTCGCAAGACTCTCTTTGCCCGCGCCGAGCGCCTGCCCGACGAGCGTCGAGACGGCGATGGAAAAGCCCCACGTGAAGCTGTTGAGCAGCTGGCGAATCTGGCGGGCGACGCCGAGCGCCGCCAACACGACCGGGCCGAACGTCGCCGCGATAGCGAGCAGCGGGAAGATGACCAGTCCCTGTGCGGTGCGGCGTGCGACCAGCGGCACGGACACGGACAGGAGCTGTCGCGGGAGGGTTCGGCCGACGGCGACGCGGTTCAGAATGGGAAGCGGGCTCGCGCCGCGGCCGCCGTACGCTCGCCCGGTGAGTCCCCACGCGAAGATGCAGGTCACGAGCAGGGTGGCGACGGTCGTCCCGAGTCCCGCGCCGTACACCCCAAGGTCGGCGACGAAGACGAACGTCGCGCTCAACGCGATGTTGAGCGCGGCACCGGTCGCGCGAATCGCCATCGGCGTCGTCGTGTTGCCGACGGCCGCGTAGGTGCGCGAGGCGACGAGATTGACGGCCTCAAAGAGCAGCCCCGGCGCGAGAATCGCGAGATACGTCGCGCCGTAGGTGGTCGCGTTCGCGCCCCCGTCGATGAGGCCGACCAGCGGGACGCTGGCACGATTGTACAGGAGCGCGATGGGGACGGCGAGGAGTATCGCGGCGAGCAGACTCAACTGCACGACGGCGGTCGCGCGGTCGCGTTCGTCGCCGCCGTAGTTCTGTGAGACGAGCGTGAGAGTTCCGCCCGCCAGCCCGATGAAGATGAACTTCCCGACCGTCCAGAAGCCGTTCGCGACGGTGATGCCGGCGACGGCGTCGGTTCCGACCGCGATACCGACGATAGCCAAGTCGACGGTCCGCTTCGACATGATGGCGAAGCCGGTGACGATGCGCGGCCACGAGAGGTCGAACACGTCGCGCAGCCGCTCGTCGTCGATGACGCCGGCGCGGTCGAGGAGGCCGGCGACGTAGCGCCAAACGGCCGCGAGGAGTGACACGCCGGCCGTTCGTCCGGGGGCCAGTTAGCCGTTTGCAGTCGGCGTGAGGTTCAAACGGACACAGGCCCTCCGTCACGTATGAGCGAACTCCAGACGGCGACGTTCGGCGGCGGCTGTTTCTGGTGTACCGACGCCGCGTTCGACGAACTCGCGGGCGTCGAGCAGACGACCGCAGGGTACGCCGGCGGTCACGTCGACGACCCCAGCTACGAGGCGGTGTGTGAGGGCACGACGGGCCACGCCGAGGTGACCCGCATCACCTATGACCCCGAAGAAATCACCTACGACGAACTGCTCCGCGTCTTCTTTACGATTCACAACCCGACGACGCTGAACCGACAGGGGCCGGATATCGGCGAGCAGTACCGGTCTGCCATCTTCTACGAGAGCGAGGAGCAGCGCGAGGTCGCGGCCGCGTTCATCGAGGGGCTCGAATCCGAGAACGTGTACGAGGACGACATCGTCACGGAACTGGAGCCCCTCGACACCTTCTACGAGGCCGAGGCGTACCACCAGAACTACTACGAGAAGAATCCGGGCGACGCCTACTGTCAGTTCAACGCCGACCCGAAAATCGAGAAGGTGCGCGAGCAGTTCGCGGAGAAGGTCGCCGCGAAGCCGGCCGACGATTAGGGCGCGAGCGCTTCCGTCGTCGCTTCGATTTCATCGAGCGTCGCCTCCCGCGGGAAGGAGACGGAGACGGCGTCGACCGCGTCGATAGCTTCCCACGCGTTCAGTTGCTCGCGGGCTTCTTCCGGCGTGCCGGCCACGGCCAGCGAGTCGAGCAGGTCGTCGTCGATTTCGGCGACTGCCTCGCCGTGGTTCCCCTCCTGCCACGCGTCGTAGACGGCGTGGGCCGTCTCCTCGTGGCCCTGTCGCGCCAGCGAGTCGCGGTAGAAGGTCCCCATCGAGCCGAGATAGAAGGCCGTGTGTTGTCGGACGATGTCGCGGGCGCGTTCACGGTCCTCCAGTGCCGCACAGGTGAGCGACATCGTCGTCCGTGGAACCTCGTCCTTCTCGGCCATCTCCGCGCCGCGTTCGAGGTCCGAGTGGCGCTGTCTGATGCCGTCGCGCGTGAACATGAGCGCGTGCCAGCCGTCGGCGAAGCGTCCGGCCAGCTCGACCGCCTTCGGTCCCATCCCGGCCACGTCGACCGCGGGCGCGGGGTCGGGAGCCGCACACCGGAGCCGGAACCCGGAGAGGTCGAAGTTCTCGCCGTCGTACTCGACCGTCTCGCCCGAGAGCACCTGCTTGACGACATCGACCGTCTCGCGGGTTCGCTTCAGGGGGTTGCCGTAGTCGACGCCGTGCCAGTTCTCGACGACGATGGGTCCCGACGGACCGAGGCCGAGTCGGAATCGACCGTCGGAGACCTCCTGTAGCGTGGCGGCGGTCTGTCCGAGCAGCGCGGGGGACCGAGAGTACACCGGCGCGATGGAGGTGCCGATGCCGATATCGTCGGTCTCGCGGGCGATGCTCGTGAGGACGGTGACGGCGTCGCGGCCCCACGTCTCGGGGAGCCACGCGCGCTCGTAGCCGAGTTCCTCACCCGTCTTCGCCATGTCGACGAGCGATTCGACGCTCGGCTGGGCGGCCACGGGCAAGAACAGCTCGCGGCTGGTCATACGTCGCGGCCTTCGCCGATGTCCGGGACCCCCTTCGTGACGATGGTCTCGCCGACGATGTAGGAGGAGGCGTCACTGCCGAGGAACTGGACGATGTCGGCCATCTCTTCGGGCACGCCGATTTGGCGGTCGACGCTGTCGCGGTCGACGTTGTCGGCTGCGATACCCATCTGCGACTCGACGCCGGGCGTGGCGACGAGTCCGGGGGCGATACAGTTGACCCGGATGTCGTGGGGTGCGTACTCGACGGAGAGCGTCGTGGTGAAGTTGACGACGGCGGCCTTCGCCGCGCCGTAGTGGCTCATGTACGGAGAGCCGCGCGTCCCGGCGATGGACGCGAAGTTGATGATTTTCCCGCCGTCGCCCTGTTCCTGCATCCGTTCGCCCGCGGCCTGCGCACAGTGGAATGTGCCGTGGAGATTGATGTCGACGATGGTCTTCCAGCCGTTCTCGGAGATGTCGTCGAAGCTCTCCATGAAGGACGCGCCGGCGTTGTTGACGAGCGTGTCGATGCGGCCGAACTCCTCGACGGTCGCGTCCATGAGCGCCTCGACGGCGTCGCGGTCGCGCACGTCACACTCGACGGCGATTGCCTCGCCCGGCACGTCGGAGTCGTTGATTTCCTCTGCCACTGCGTCCACCTTCTCCTGTGAACGCGAGGAGACGACGACCTTCGCGCCGTCCGCCGCCAGCGTCTCCGCCGTCGTCTTCCCGATACCCTGACTCGACCCCGTAATCACTATCACGTCGCCGTCGACGCTGAATCGTTCGTTTCGTGTCATGTTTACAGTCATAAGCTCGTTTGGCGACAGCGGCCCCAGCGTAAATAAACACACCGACGAGCGTAGCCGTTGTTCGAGATTTTCGGTCGCGAGGAGCCGAACGTTTATTCGCCCGGACGGTCCGGTTCGAGTATGCACGACCAACAAACACAGTCGGTCCACCGGGTGGAGTTCCCGGTCGACTGGCCACCGGGCCACGTCGCCTGTCACCTGCTCGGGGGAGCAGAGCCGGTGCTCGTCGACGCCGGAATTCCAACCGCGCCGGAGCAAGAGACACCCGCCGACGAGCGTCTCGAATCCACGCTCGCTCGTGCGGGGTACGACCTCGCTGACGTCGAACACCTCGTCTTGACCCACCCGCACGTCGACCACATCGGACAGGTGCAGACCGTGCTCGACGCCGGCGACCCGACGGTCTACGCGCCCGGCTCCGTCCGCGAGCGATTCGCACAGGACGCGACCGAACTCGGCGACCGCGTCCGCGAGAACGCCGCCGCTGCCGGAATCACGGGCGACGCCCTCGACGACGAGGTCGAGTCGGCCGTCGAGTCGCTCGAGCGGAACCGGCGACTGCTCGCCCCCGAGGCGGTCGACGAGTGGCTCACGCCGGGCGAAGCATCGTTCGGTCCCGTCTCCGGAACGGCAATCCACACCCCCGGCCACCAGGCCGACCACCTCGCGTACCTGCTCGAACACGACGACCAGACGCTCCTGTTTTCGGGCGACACCGTGATGGAACCGTTCCGCGCGGTCGTCATCCACGACGGGATGGACGACGGGTACACCGAGGCGTTCGAGGCCGCGTTCACCGCGTTGGACCGCCTCGAACCCCACGACCCCGACCGCGTCTTCTCCGGGCACGGCAAGCCACACGAGCAGTTCGGGGAGATTCTCGACCGCGACCGCCGCCGGCTCCACAAGCGACTGGACGCCATCGAGGACCTCGTCGACGACGGCTTCGAGACCATGCCCGAGGTCGCGGCGGAGCTCGCACGGGGGCGCAAGCCGCGATACATGTACGCCGAGACGATGAGCGGGCTGGCACACCTCGAACAGACCGACCGCGTCGAGACCGAACTCGTCGACGGCGTCCGGAGGTACGCGTGACCCGCTACGAGGCGGTCTTCTTCGACCTCGGCGGCGTGGTCGCACACCTCCCGAGCATCCGTGAGGGGTACGCGCTGTTTATCGACCGGCTCGGTGCAGAGTACGACCTGCCGGAAAACGCACTCGACCGGTGGAAATCGGCTCTCGGGAGCTACTTCAAAGAGCGCGACGGAAACGAGTACAAGACCGCCCGCGAGGGGTACCGGGTCGCCACCGAGCGGCTGTTCGACGGCTCGCCGCCACCCGAAGCGGAGTGGCGTGACATCTTCGAGACGGCGACGAACGAGACGGCCCGCACCGAGGACGGCGTCATCGAAGCCATCGAGGCGCTCGACGAGATGGGCGTGTATCTCGGCGTCATCAGCGACATCGACACGGACGCGGCCCACGACCTGCTCGAGCGCAACGGCATCGACGACTGTTTCGACGCCGTTACGACGAGCGAGGCAGTCGGCTACACGAAACCCGACTCACGGATGTACGAGACCGCACTCGACGCGTGGGGCGGTGACCCGGCCGACGCCGTGATGGTCGGCGACCGCTACGACCACGACATCGCGGGCGCGGTCGACGCGGGACTCGACGCCGTCGCGTACGGGCCCGAGGCGACGGGACCGAAGGCAACCTACGAAATCGACCACTTCGACGAACTCCCACCGCTCATCCGGGGCGACACGTAGCTTCTTATCCGAACGCGAGCCACCGGCTCCGTGCGTCAGTAAGCCGCCCGGAGCGCGACAGGCGAATGCGTGACACACCGCTCCGGGGCGGGCCGGTGTCACCTGTTCGCTACGACAGTTCAGCGACCGCGTCCTCGATTTCCCCGCGCGGAACCGGCGAAATCCAGTCGTCGGCCAGCCACCGGTAGCGAATCTCGCCCGTCTCGTCCACGACGAACACCGAGCGGCGCGCCGTCCGAACCCCGGCCATCCCCTCGCGCTCGACGAGCAGGTCGTATCGCTCCGCGACCGACCCCTCAACGTCGGCGATGGCGTCGAACGGTACGTCGATATCGCGCAGGAAAGCGTTCACCGCGTAGGGACCGTCGCGCACGACGGGGACGACGGGCACGTCGAACTCGTCCCAGCCGGCGCGCGCGTACTGTTTCCACCAGTTCTCGTTGATGGCATTGAACGCGAAGCCCGCGAACACGAGGACGCCCCCATCCTCTAGCAGGTCACGCGCTTCGCGCTCGCGAAACGTCTCGCCGTCGCAGTACAGCGCGGTGAACTCCGGGCTCGTGTCGCCGACAGCAGGTGGCATACCGGCGAGTCACCCGCTCGTGACAAAAGCATTCGCCGCGCCCGTGAGATTATGTGCCGCGGCGTCCAACGACCGGGTATGAGCGACCGCGTTCTCTACCGGCTCGAAGGCTGCCCGTTCTGTGAACTCGTCGTCGACGAGCTGGACGACCTCGGACTCGACTACGACTCCGTCTGGACCGAAGGGCTTCACTCCAAGCGCAACGAGGTGCAGGCCGTCTCGGGCCAGCGGGCCGTGCCCGTCCTCGTCGACCCCGAACACGGCGTCACGATGGCCGAATCGGCGAACATCGTCGAGTACCTCCACACTACCTACGGCGACGCCGACTCCCCGGAGGAAGTCGAGGCATCGCTCTAATCGAGCGAGTGCGGGTCTAATCCGGGGTCGTCGACGTACGGCGCACCAATAGCGAGCACGACGCCCTGCTCGTCACCGACGCAGCGGTGGCCGTGGCCCATCTCCGGGCTCGCGACCCAGAACGTTCCGGGACCGGCCTCGACGTACTCCTCCTCGCCGGACTCCCCGAGCTTCAGCGAGAACTCGCCTTCGAGCACGTAGAACAGCTCTTCCTGTTCGCTGTGGGCGTGATAGCCGATTTCTTCGCCCGGCTCGAAGTACCACAATTTTACGCCGATTTGCTCGGTTCCGAGCGCGGCGTCGATAGCCCGGATGTTCAGGTCCGGCGGCATCTCCTCGGACGCCGAGAGGTCTTCCAGCGGTACGTCGTCTGTATCGACCACTTCGTAGTGTGGCATACACTACCGCGCGCTTGCCGTCGACAAAAGTGCTTACCCGAGTTCGAGACACCGTCCGCCTGCGGGAACTGTTCCGAGCATGGTCCACTCCCCGTCGTACCGGACCACTTCAGCGGGATGTGACTGTCCGAACCCATCACCACACTGTAGCGTCACGGCGTACAGTCCCTCACTCGCGACGGCGCAGCCGACGAGAAACCCGGTGTCGACAGGCGTCTCGATTCGGTCCACGCCGTCGTCGCCGTATCTAAACACCCCACCGGTCCCCGTGTCTGGTCCCCAGCCGGCGGCGGAGGTAAACAGGCTTCCGTCGTGGGTCGTGACCGTCCGGTGGTAGTTGTACCAGAAGTCACGGAAGTCGGTGTCGAGCCGCTGCCACGACCGACCGGCGTTGGTAGTCCGGTAGAGTCCGTTTCCGGTGGCGGCGACGAACTCCTCTGCTCCGACGGGATGGAGTTCGTGAACGTCATCGTGGAGTCCCTCTGATCGGTCCGTCCACGTCGCCCCACGGTCCTCAGAGACGAGTGCGCCACCGACCTCAACACCGGCGACGATTCGCCCCGTCGGGTCAACGGCTATCGACCGGACCTGCGACCCGTCCGACCGCGGTGACCGGTCTGCCCACCGACCGGTGTCTGCACACGCACGGAACTGTTCGGCTTCCTGCCATTCTCCGGTCGCGTCACGGGCGAACACCCGTGCTGGGTACGTTCCGGCAAAGACACATGCTCCGTCACCGGTGACCGCGACGACGCTCTCGGCGACTGACTGCCGCTGCCACTGTTCTCCGTCGGTGGACTCAAACAGCCCTGCGTCGGTGGCCGCATACCAGCTATCGCCACGCCAAAGATCGTTGATACGTCCGTCCAACAGTTGCTCGACCGACTCAAACGGCTCGCGAGGGACTCGATACAGACCCTCGTGTGTGCCGACGAGCATCACTCGTCCACCTCCGCTGTCACCTCATGCAACGCCGGCAACACGTCGGTCACGTCCTGGTGGAAGACGAACTCCGCGCGCTCGTCGGCGCGCGTCGCTTCGAGGTTCACGACGACGAGCGTGCTCCCGGTGTCGGCTGCGAGGTCCGGAAGCGACGCCGCCGGCTCGACGCTGAGCGACGACCCCGCGACGAGGAAGTAGTCGCTCTCCCTGGTGAGGGTACGAGCGCGATTCAGCGGGCCGAGGGGCATCTGCTCGCCGAACAACACCACGTCGGGTTTGAGCAGGCCGTCGCAGGTGGGACACGCCGGCGCGCCGTCGATATCTCCCTCGCGCACGGCCTCGTAGTACGGCTCGGCGTCGAACCGCGCCTCGCAGCTCCGGCAGGCGACCCGGCTCCCGGTGCCGTGAATCTCGACGGGGTCGTCGCTGCCGGCGTCGCGGTGAAGTCCGTCGACGTTCTGCGTGATGGTAGCGTCGAGATAGCCGTCGGCTTCCAGACCGGCGAGCGCGTCGTGTGCGCTGTTCGGCTCGTGGCCGTCGTACACCTCGGCCACCATCGCGGCGCGGTCCCGCCAGAACCCGTCGGGGTCGCGCTCGAAGCGACGGATGTGGAAATCCATCGGGTCGTACCGGTCCCAGATACCGCCGTCGCTGCGGAAGTCGGGTATCCCGGATGCCGTCGAGAGCCCCGCACCGGTGAAGGCGACGGCGCTGTCGGCGGCCCGGAGTCGGGCCGCGGCCTCGCTGACGCGGTCGGTCATACGCGAGGTTGTGACCGCGGTCGGATAACCTATGCGTCGACAGCGGCTCGCCGCGTGGCAAGCCAGAGAAGCGCGATTGCGAGCAAACAGACGACGGCCACGGCTCCGAAGACGGGCCGCGGCCCCCGGCGGTCCGCGAACGCGCCCGCCGCGACCAACAGCGGGAGTCTGGCGAGCGCGTACGTCATCGACGCGGCCGAGAGCGTCGTCGCCCGGCCGGCGTCGGTCACGCGGTCGTTGAGGAAGCCGGCGGTCACGCTCCGGAGCAGCGTCGCTGCTCCCTTGTACGCGAGGAAGGCCGGAATCGCGAGCAGCGGGAACAGCGTCACGAGACCGACGCCGAGAATCACTAGCGGCGCGGCGAGAACGACCGTGCGCCGCGAGCCGAGCCATGCGTCGACAGCGCCGGTGTAGTAGCCCGCAACGGCCGACACGAGGGTGAAGCCAGCGTACAGGGGTCCGAGGAGCGACACAGGCAACCCGACGACGTCCCGCACGGTCGGCTGGACGTAGCTGTTGACCGTGTTGGTGTACGCGAACAACACCGCGGCGACGGCGACGACCGTCCGCGTTCCGGGGGCGGTGAGCTGTTCCCGGACGACGCGTGCGGTGGCACGCACTGGGACGGCACCATCGCGGCCGTCCTCGAACGCGGTCGTCTTGGGGAACGAGAGCAGTATCGGGACCCCGAGCGCGTGGAGTCCAGCTGAGACAGCGAAGGGAAGCGCCGGCTGGACGGTGTACAGTGCCCCGCCGGCGAGGGTCGCGACCACCGTCACCCCGAGAGTCACCGCCCGCCCGCGCCCCCGGACCGCGGTGAATCGTCGCTCGTCGTTGAGTCGGTCTCGAAGCGTCTCGTAGAGCCACGCGTCCCCGGTCCCCGACCGGAACACCCGCGCGAGTGCCCACAGACCGTAGAGGATGACGAAGGCCGGAAACGACTCCGCGACGACGAATCCTGCGATAGAGAGCGTCATCGCCGTCGTAGAGACGAGCAGACTCGTCCGCCGGCCGAGTCTGTCGCCGAGATAGCCGCTCGGCACCTCGCCGACGACGGTGAGTATTGCACTCTCCGTCGAGAGGAGCGCAATCTCGGTGTACGAGAGGTCCCGGGCGAGGAGGAAGATGGTGAACACCGGCGCGAAGAACCCGAAGGAGAGCGTCGCCTGGTACGCGTAGTACGTCGCGACCACGCGCGAGGGGAGCCGCGACCGGAGCGCCATCACCAGAGTGTCAGTCGGCCCGCTCTAATCGGTTTCCTGACGCGAGATTTTGTACGCCGACTGGTATGTTCTCTCGGCGTGCGCTCGGGTAACCCGTACACTTTCCTCCTTGCGGTCGGAAGCCCCGGCTAACAATGTTAGGTGTTCACCCGTGAGCGAGAAAACGTACTTCGAGCGAATCGTCGACGTGGAGAAGCTCGCCGCGTTCCTCGAAGCGGAGCTCGGTCCCGTCGACGAGTACGAGGTCCACCACCACCAGGAGGGCCACTCCAACGAGACGCTGTTCGTGACGTGGGGCGACGACCGGCTCGTCATCCGTCGTCCACCGCCGGGCGAGACGGCCGACACGGCCCACGACGTGCTCCGCGAGTATCGCGTCATCGACGCACTTCAGGACACTGACGTTCGGGTGCCGAAGACCTACGTCGCCTCCGACGACCACGACGTGCTCGGGTCGGACTTCTACGTGATGGGCCACGTCGAGGGCGACGTGCTCCGCGAGGGCGAGCCGGAGCGATTCCAGAATCCCGAGGCGCGCGAGCAGATCGGCTACGAGCTGGTGACGAACCTCGCGCGCATCCACCAGGTCGATTACGACGCCGTCGGGCTCGAACACGGCGACTTCGGCTACCCCCCGGGGTTCACCGAGCGACAGGTCGACCGCTGGTCCGAACAGCTGATGTGGGCCTTCGACGTGACCGCCGAGGAGCGCGAGGTGCCAGAGCTGTACGACGTGATGTCGTGGCTGAAGGACAACGTCCCGGAGGACCCGCCGGCCACCCTCGTCCAC
This sequence comes from Halosegnis longus, assembly GCF_009663395.1. Lineage (NCBI taxonomy): Archaea > Methanobacteriati > Methanobacteriota > Halobacteria > Halobacteriales > Natronomonadaceae > Halosegnis > Halosegnis longus. Next base: position 2,258,313 of record NZ_QKNW01000001.1, read on the forward strand.
GGCGACTACAAGCTGGACAACGTGATGTACGGACCCGAGGCCGACCCCGAGGTCGTCGCCGTCATGGACTGGGAGATGTCGACGCTCGGTGACCCCCTGACCGACCTCGGCTGGATGCTCTCCTACTGGTGGGACCCGAAGGACCCCGACCCGCCACGCGGTGACGACACCGCGAACGACTTCATGGCGACCGACGACTACCCGACGCGCCGCGACCTCGTCGACCGCTACGAGGAGCTGACGGGCTTTTCGTACGACAACGACCGGTTCTACCGGGCACTCGCCGTCTACAAGCTCGCCGGTCTCGGCGAGATGTTCTTCCGCCGCTATCTCGAGGGGAACAGCGACGACGACATGTACCCCCAGATGCGCGAGGGAGTCCCGAACCTCGCCGACCGCGCGCTCCGCATCATCGAGGGCGACGAGCCGCTGTAGCCGGGGCCCGACGCTTTTTTGATTGCCGTGTGGCCCTTCGGTATGGGCTCTGACGGACTCATCGACATCGACCAGTCCTGCTGGCGGCTGCTCGCGAAGTACAACCTCGCCCTCGCGACCGTCTTCGGCGTGGTTACCCTCGCCGCGCGGGTGACCGACGCCGGGACGCTGCTCGTCGCCGAGAACGGCATTCTCGCGCTCGTCTTCGGCGCGCTTCAGACGTACGCGTGGCTCTCTGCCTGAGCCACGCCGCTTTTGCCCGTCGTCGCGCTCTCCGCGAGTAGATGGCCGACGACCACGCGTCCGACTCGCCCGGCGTCGAGCCGCTGGTCTTCGTCGGCGGGCTCTGGCTGACGGCGAAGCTGGCGCGGTACAGCTTTCCCGCGCTGTTCCCGACGCTCGAGGTGTCGCTGTCGGTTTCGAACAGCGAACTCGGCGTCGCCTACACCGCGATGCTGCTCGTCTACGCGGTGGTGCAGTTCCCGAGCGGCGCACTCGCCGACGCGCTCGACGACGTGCGCGTCATCGCCGCCGGGGCCGCGACGGCCGCGGCCGGTGCCGTCGTCCTCCTCCTGCCGACCTCGTACGCGCTGCTCGTCGCCGGGATGTTGCTCGTCGGGCTCGGCACGGGCGTCCACAAGACCGTCGCCGTCGGACTGCTCGCCCGACTGTACCCGAGTCGGACCGGACGCGCCCTCGGCGTCTTCGACACCCTCGGCACGGTCGGTGGTATCGTCGCACCGCCGGCCGTCGTCTTCGCGCTCTCGTCGGTCGGCTGGCAGGCCCACTTCGCCGTCGTCGGCGGGGTCGTCGCGCTCCTGACGGTCGGCTTGCTCGTCCGGGTTCCGCGTGCGAACACCGGCGCGGGAGCGAGCGTCTCCGACCTGCGCGACCGCCTCGCCGTCCGGCCGTATCTCGGTCCGTTCCGCGACCGCGGCTTCCTGTTGTTCGTCGCCGTGACCCTCTGTTTCTCCTTCGCCTACAACGGGGTCGTGGCGTTTCTCCCCACCTACCTCGTCGAGCGGGGGCTGTCGGAGTCGACGGCCGCACTCCTCTACAGCGGGCTGTTCGCCGTCAGCGTCGTGCAGGTGGTGACCGGCGGACTCTCCGACCGGCTCGGCCGGCTCCCGCTCGTCGTCGGCGTGCTCGCGCTCGCGACGGGCGCGCTCGTCGGACTGGTCGTCGTCGGGGGAACGCTCCTCCCGCTGGGAGTCGCGACGTTGCTCCTCGGGATTGGGAGCCACGGATTCCGACCGGTTCGCGCGGCGTATCTCTCGGCGGCGATTCCCGACGAGATTGCCGGCGGCGGACTCGGACTCGTGCGGACGCTACTGATGGGCGTCGGCGCTGTCGCTCCGGCGACGGTCGGTATCGTCGCCGACGCGACCAGCTTTCGGGTTGCCTTCTCGGTGCTCGCGGGGACGATGGGGCTGGCCGCCGGCTTCGCGCTCCTGACGACGCTCACTCGTCGGGGCGGGTAGTTTTGTGGGCCGGCCGCGAGACGCATGTATGCACGCCGCTGCGTTCACCGACCTCGTCGGTCCCGACGGTGTCGACCTCATCGAACAGCCCGACCCGACACCCGGCGACGGGGAGGCGCTCGTCGACGTGAAGGCCTGCTCGCTCAACCGCCACGACCTCTGGATTCTCGACGGCGATTCCGCGATGATTCGCGGCGAGAGTCTCCCGTTCGTCTCCGGATTAGACCCGGCCGGCGTCGTCCGCGAGGCCCCCGCCGATTCCGATATCGAGGCCGGCGACCGCGTACTCCTGTGTCCGAACCAGACCTGCGGCACCTGCGACCGGTGTCGCGAAGGCCCCGAGAACACCTGCGAGCAGTTCTCACTGTACCACGGTGGCTTTGCGGAGCAGGCAGTCGCTCCCGCTCACCGGCTAATTACCCTCCCCGATTCGCTCTCGTTTGCGGCGGCGAGCGCGCTTCCGACGGCGTATCTCACCGCGTGGCACATGCTCGGAAAGGCCGACGTGACGGCCGGCGACCGCGTCTTCGTCCCGGGTGCGACCGGCGGGGTCGGGCTCGCGAGTATCCAACTGGGGAACGTGCTCGGCGCGACCACCGTCGGCACGACCACCTCCGAGTCGAAGGCCGACCGACTCGCGCAGTTCGCCGACGAGGTGGTCGTCGGGGGCGACGAGGAGACCCTGGTCGCGGGGGCCGGTGAGTCGAGCGCCGACGCCGCGCTCAATCACCTCTCCGGCTCATTCACCGACATCTGTGGTCGCGTCCTCCGAACCGGTGGGACACAGGTCGTCTGTGGTCGGACCGCCGGCGCGACGCTCGACCAGCACGCCGCGCCATTCTTCCTTTCCCAACAGGCGATTCTCGGCAGCACGATGGGGACCCAGCCGGAGCTCGAACGGCTCGTCTCGCTCGCCGGCGAGGGTCGGTTCGAGCCGCTGGTGGACGCGACCTACCCGCTCGCCGAGACGGGTGCCGCCTTCGCCGACATGAAAACGCGCGACGCGTTCGGCAAGCTCGTGGTCACGCCATAGCTATACGGCTCCGCCCGCACCCCTCGATATGGACCCGCTCGCTCGCGTCTCTCGTCTCCTCCTCGTCGGGACGGTCCTCCTCTCTGTGGGTATCGTCCTCAGACTCGCCCGCCCCGGGGGAGAGTGGGGACGAAGGCTCCGCTCGCGGCTCGTCCTCGGCGTGCCGTGGGGGACGCTGTTTACGACTCTGCTCGTCATCGCCGTCTACCTGTTCGTACAGGGTGGGCTCGGCAACTGGTATCGCCCCGTCGTCATCCCGTTTCGCTCGTGGTCGTACTTCTATCCGCTCGGCATCCTCACCTCGGGGCTGGCACACTCCGGACCGGGCCATCTGCTCGGAAATCTGTTCGGCACTGTCCTGTTCGGCTCGCTCGCGGAGTACGCGTGGAGCCACTTCCCCACCCAGCGCGGGTCGTCGTCGTTCGGCTCGCGGCGGACGAATCCGTTCGTCCGGATTCTCGCCGTCCCTGTCGTCGCGGTGGTGCTGGCAGTCGTGACGGGGCTGTTCGCGCTCGGCCCGGTCATCGGCTTCTCGGGCGTCGTGTTCGCGTTCGCCGGCTTCGCGCTCGTCCGCTACCCCGTCGTCACGCTCGTGCTCGTCGTCGCGGGCGACTTGGTGAATCTGGGCTACAGCGCGCTCCGCTCGCCCGTCTTCACCGCCAGCGGCTCGACCCGGTACGTGACGCCGGGCTGGTCGGATATCGCCGTGCAGGGTCACGCGCTCGGCATCTTCATCGGTATCGTGCTCGCCATCTTCCTCTTTCGCCGGCGCGAGGAGCTCCCATCACCGGGGCGTATCTGGCTCGGAACCCTCGGGTATGCGGCCGCACAGGGGCTGTGGGCGCTGTATCTCTTTCAGGGTGGGGACACGTACGTCCTCTTTCGAGCGGTCGGTGTCGCCGCGGTGTTCGCACTCGCCGCGCTCGTCACCCTCGCAGCCAAGAGTTCGGCCCGACCACTGCTGCCACAGACGGACCTGACCAGACGACAGGCCGCCGTACTGACACTCGTCGGTGTGCTCGCGCTCGTCGCCGGCATCGCCGTCCCGTACAATCTGCTCGTCGTCGACGACGCAGCAACGCCGGACGAGAGCGTCGAAATACGCGATTACACCGTCTTCTACGGCGAGGACGTGCCCGACCAGTACGTCGGCGCGTACGACCTCCCCATCTACAACGCCTCGGGGGTGACGACGAGCGGCGTCATCGTCGCCAGCCCGGACAGGCAGGTGTGGCAGACGGTGATACCGGCCGGGCGGCTCGCAGACGGTGAGGCGCGGACGGTGAGGGTCGGCGGCGTCGGCTGGCGCGACACCGTCGTCGCCCAGCGCGTCCAGTGGAACGTCGTCGGCAACCGCTCGGTGTACACGGTCCGGCTGAACCACGGCGTCGAGTCGACGCTCGCGTACACGTCAGCGCCGTCGCGCGCGACGCCCACTATGGACGGGCGCAACGTCACAGTCGTCTCGACGCGCGACGGCTTCCGGCTCTCGGTCACCAGACGCGGGACCGAGCTGGGTCGCACGTCGATACCCGTCGCGAACGAGACGACGGCAGTGGGCGGGCTCTCAATCGAGAACGACGAGGGAACGCTCGTTGCGGTCAGCGGAGAAACGCGCGTCCCGGTCGCCCGGCGCGCGAGCACCCGCGGGAACTAATCCCACCGTATCCGGAACAGTTCGGTGTCGAGCGTCCGCGTCTCCGCGTCGTGGTGGTCGTACTGGCTCGGCACGTCGAACTCGGCGGCGAAGGCGTGGGTCACCTCGCCACCCTCGTCTGCGGCGAACGACTCGACGAACTCGCGGCTGCCGGCGTTGTGGATGGAGTACGAGACCGACCCGAGTGTTCGGGCCGCAGCGAGGAAGGCGCGGTCGGCGTGTTCGTTCCCGTCGCGCGCCCCGAAGGGTGGATTCATCACGACGGTCGCGTCCGAACACGAGAGCGGCGGCCGGGTCGCGTCGCCGCGGAGCCACGCTACCTCGCTGCGCGCGCCGACGCGTGACTCGTTTTCGCTCGCGGTCGCGAGCGCGGCGGCGTCGAGTTCGACGCCCACCGACAGCCGCGCGCCGGCGAGCGCACTCGCGAGGGTCAACATCCCCGTCCCGCAACCCAAATCGACGACGGTTCGGTCCGCGATGTCGTCTTGGAGCGCGGCGACGTGGACGAGGTGGGCGGCGAGCTCCGGCGGCGTGCGGTACTGTTCGAGGTCGATACGCGGGGTATCGAAGCCTGCGACGACGCCGAGCTGCTGTGCGAGTTGACTGCGTTCGGTCACGTTACCTCACCAGGTGCCGTGGAAGGTGTCGAAGGAAAGCTCGTCGAGCGGTTTCTCGCCGATGGCGATCTCGTACTCGCCGGGGGTGAGCATGGGCTGTTTGAACTGCGGGCCGTCGTCGGTCGTGATGCGTGGACAGCCGGTGTTGACGTAGGCGTCGAAGCCGAACTGGGTGAGTCGGTCCGGCGTGACCTCGTCCATCGTCAGCATGTAGGCGTTCTCGTTGTTCTCGACGATTTCGTTGGCCACGTCCCAGCGACCCTGCCCGATTTTGGTACAGAAGACGACGCCCCACGTCTCTGCGTCCATCGCGCGGTGGACCGCGCCGTAGCGCTGTTTGAGGAACTTCTCGGTGTCCGCGATGGTGACGACGTTGTTGACGGGGTCGGCGATGACGACGTTCTTGTCGGGGTGTTCCATCGCCAGCCCGAGCGGGTGGAACTTCCCGCCGCCGACGTACAGCACCTGGTCGGCGTCGATGTCCGCGGAGGCGTAGTTGCAGCCGAGCACCTGTCCCTCGTTGGTGAGTCGGTCGTCGCCGCGGCGGGTGTGGACGGTGTAGCCGCGGGCTTCGAGCCACTCGCGCATCTCGTCGAACTTGTTCATGTGCTGGGCGGTCGTGACGAGTCCCACGTCCGGATTCTCCTCGGGGTCTGCAAGCTCCTCCAGCGAATCCTCCATGATGGGTGCGACCTCGACGTTCGAGAACAGCGGGACGTAGATGATCTTGTCCGACTCCTTCATCGGGGAGTGGCCGAAGTGGACGAACACGTCCGTCCGGCGCATCATGTACGTGTCGAGGTCACAGGCACCGTAACAGGGTTTGCCCGAAATCATGACGGTCACGTCCTCCGGGAGGAGGGCGCGGAGGTCGTCGGCGACGTGTGGGGCGCGCCGTTTCAACCCCTCCGGGAACTGGAGACCGATCTTCTGTGCGTTGCGCTCCTCGGCGGCCTCGACGATGCGGTCGAGTTCGTAATCCCACGTCCGCTCGTGTTTGAGGGCCATCCCCGTGTTCCGGAGGTCCCCTTCTGTGCGCGGCTCTTGACTCATTACACGGTGTATCGACCCGAGGCGTAAAACGAGCGCGCTTTCCCCTATTCGGCAAACCTAAACGGTCACAGTCCAACGGTAACGCATGAGCACCGAACCCACGGAGGCGGATCCGGAGGCGAACGCGGATTCGGGGATGGCGACGGCGGCACGCGTGACCGAACTCGCTAGCGACCTCGGTTCGACCATTCAGGAACTCGACTCCTACCAGCGGTTCGCGAAGGCGAAACGCGCCGTCGAGAACGACGAGGAGGCCCAACAGCGCATCCAGGAGTTCGAACAGCTCCGCGAGGAGTTCATGATGGCCCGCCAGTCCGGCGACGCCTCCAACGAGGACCTCCGTGAGCTACAGGCCGCACAGGAGGAACTCAACGAGATGCCGGTGATGGCCGAGTATCTCGAGGCACAAGAGCAGATGGAGATGGAGCTCCAGGAGCTGAACAAGATGATCTCCGCGCCCCTGTCGGTCGACTTCGGCGAGAAGGCGGGCGGCTGCTGTCAGGACTGAACGCCCCTCATTTTCCACAACAGTGATATGTTCGGGTAGCGACCGGTCTCTCGATGGACCAGTCGACTCCGGCAAACGACCACGTACTCGCAGAGTTGACGATGACGCGCGGCCGGACGGTCCAGTTGACCGCCGTCGGCACGCTCGGATTCGTCGTCGCGACTGCGGCCTTCGCGGCCGTCTATCAGGCCGTCACCGGTGAGCCTGCGGGGTTCCAGTTCGCCCCCGACGTCGGCTGGTGGACGAGTGCCCTCTACCTGCTCGCGCTCGCCGTCCTATCGCTTCTGTTCATCCCGCTTCACGAGTGGCTCCACGGGCTGGCGATTCGCTACTACGGCGGCGAGCCGAGCTACGGCGTCGGCGTCGCGCACTTCGTCCTTCCGTACGCGTACGCGACGACGGATTACGAGTTCACCCGCGACCAGTTCGTCGTCGTCCTGCTCACGCCGCTGGTCGCGATTACCGCAGTCGCCACGCCAGCGATGGTGGTGCTCGGCTGGGGGTGGCTGGTGATTCCGCTCGCGGCCAACGCGGCCGGCGCAGTCGTGGACGTGTGGATGGCGCTGACGCTGACGAACTACCCCTCGCACGTTCTCGTCCAAGATTACCGGGACGGCGTCCGCGTCCTCGGTCGCGAGGGCGACAGAGCGCGGTCCATCTCGATTGCGACGTTCGCGTGGAACGCACTCGCCGGCGGTGCGGTCGCCGTGTTCGCCATCCTCATCGTCGTCGCTATCGCGGGACCGACGCTTCTCTCGGCGCTGGGCGTGGACTCGTTCACCCTCGGTCGCCCGGGGACGTTCACCTACGTGTTCCGGTACGTCTACTCGCCGACCGAAATCTCGCTCGGCGTCGGCCCGGGCGTGGTGAGTCTCGGTGCGCTCGTCGGCATCGCGTACTCGCTCGGAGCTACCTCGGCCGGTCGCGGTGAAGCGCGGCGATTTTTCCGTCGCGACCGCGAACGCCGACCATGGCACACGAGTTTCCCGGCTCCGACTGGGGCGACTGGCTTCCGCGCGCGGTCGCCGACGCGACCCCCGACGGTGTCGACCTGTGGTATCTCGGCTGCAACGGCTTCATCCTGAAGGCGAGCGACGGCACGACACTGTTCATCGACCCGTACTGCGGAAACGGTGACCCGCCGCGAACCCGGCGGATGATTCCCGTCCCCTTCGACCCCGACGACGTTGCAGAGTGCGACGCCATCCTCGCGACACACGAACACTCCGACCACGTCCACGGGCCGACCCAGCGCCCGATACTCGCGAACACAGACGCGACGTACTACGGTCCCGACGACTCAGTCGCCGTCACGGAGTCGGAGGGGTGGACCGACGACGCGGACACCGACGCCGACCAGTTCGAGACGGTGACCGAGGGCGATACCTTCGATGTCGGCGCGTTCACCGTCCACGTCGAACCCGCCCGGGACCCGGATGCGACCCACCCGGTCTCGTACGTCATCGACCACGAATCGGGGACGTTCTTCCACGGCGGCGACGCCCGCTCCAGCGAGGCGTTCGAAACCATCGGTAGCGAGTACGACATCGACCTCGCGGCGCTGGCGTTCGGCTCGTCGGGGTACCTCCCCGACCCCGACGGGGGCGTGATGTACAAGCAGTGGTACGCCGACGAGAACGAAGTTACCGAGGCGGCCACACAGCTTTCGCCCGACCGACTGCTCCCGACCCACTGGGACATCTGGAAGAACCTGACCGCCGACCCGACCGCGCTCCACCCGCATATCCGGTCGTCCGACCGGCCCCGAACGCTCGAACTGGCCGAGGTCGGCGACCGCGTCGAGCTATAACTGCCGTAGCTGGCCTCACGCCCGGATTTTGCACCGGAACTGTCGTCTCTCGAACAGCGGCTCGTTCGGCCTCACTGAATGAATTCTATATCGCAGTATGTGATTTATGAGTTCGCCGAGCGACAGTCGTCACGGCGCGATACTGACAGACGGAGTGAATATTGGCGAGAATCAGGGAGTCACAACAGCGAGTAGATGTGTTCGTCGTACGTCTCGCGGACGCGGTCGCCCCAGTTGTGGGTGTAGGTGTCGATGATGTCGTCGGCCACGTCGCCACGGAGATACTTCACGATGCCCCGGTCGCCGGTGCGGTCGCGCAGGTGCGTCGTGAAGAAGTGCCGGAAGTAGTGGGGGGTGACGTTCTCCTCTGCGCCGCCGCCGGTCCGGTACCAGCCCCGCCGTGTGGCGTACGACTGGACCGACTGGCCCACCATCCCGATGGTGAGTCGGCGGCCCCACTCGCTCGTCGAGCAGAACAGCGGCTCTCCAGCGGCTCGCGTCTCCGGGCGAACCGCGAGCCAGCGCTTGAGGACGCGTTTCAGCTCCGAATCGACGGGGATGACGGTCGCGCGTCGGCGCTTGTTCGATTCCGTCCGCTCTTCGCCGTTGACGACGACGCCGCGAGACGGCTCCGCGGAGACGTACAGCGAGTCCGGGCGGCCGTCAAGTCCGCCGCGGTGGCCGGTGTCGAACGCCGCCTGCACTTCACTGTCGTCGAGATACAGGTCCTGCACGTCCAGATTACACAGTTCCCCGACACGCATCCCGGTCTTGAGCAGCGTCACGACGACCGCGCGGTCGAGCGGGTGCTCGATGTCTGTGACGAACTCCCGCATCTCTGGGAGCATGATCTCACGACGTGCGGGGTCCGTGTCGATGGATTCGTCCATCTCCTCCAAGACGAGCGTCATCGGGTTCTGCTCGAAGACGCCGACCTGCGTCATGTACGCGTAAAACCGGTGGAGATACGACGCATACGAGGCGACGGTCGAGGGGGCGCGTCCGTCGCGGAGCGTGTGGACCCACGCCATACAGCCCCGTTGGGTCGCGTCGGCGAGCGTGACGCCCCGCTCCGCCCGGATGAAGCTCTCGAACTCCCTGAGAACGCGCTCGTAGGCCTCTCGCGTGCGTTCGGTCTTCCCGTGGTAGGTGAGGTCCTGGAGGAAATATCCGACGGGATCATCCGGGTCGGCGGTCTCACTCATCGGTGGAGAGGGTGTATCCGCCGTGGCGGCCGCTGTAGTGAACGCGGTTCTCCTGTTGGAGCGTTTCGAGCGTCTGCTCCAATCGCTCTTCCACGTCGTCGGTCACGCCGGCGAGCAGTTCATCCCACGACCGGTGTGAATCTGTGTCGAGCAGCTCGACGAGCTGTGTTTCGAGGCCGTTTACCCCAGGGTTTGCACCCTCCGAACTGCCATTGTCGGGGTTACTCGCATCGGAATCGCCCTCGGCGTCGAATTCGAAGCTTCTGCGCCCCGCCTGCACCATCGTCCGGACGAACTCCGCCTGACTCATCCCCAATCGGTCTGCGTCCTCGACCCACGCCTCTTTCTGGTAGCGCGGGACGTACGTTCGCACGCTCGCGCGCTCGCGGTCGTCGTCGGTTGCCATACCGGGAGAAACACAGCCAGCATCTTCAAACTATCCCAGATTGCAGAATAAGTGGAGTTATCTCAGCATCTAACCCGCTATCTACCGGCGGATGTAGATTATATCTAATAATCTAGCTCATTATTTCGCTGCGTGGGCTAGATAGATGGATACACCTGGTGAATAGATCGGTGGAGCGAGTCGGAGCGACAAGCACGCCCCGGCCAGCGAGTAGTTTTCGGCGCACCTAAATATGGGCGTGTCCCATACCGAGTATGGCGGAGTACACCTTCGACGATCTGAGTGTCGTGATGGGGACGTACAACGAGGTCGAGGCCATCGAGACCGTGCTCAACGACATCGACCGGGTGACCGATGGGCGGGCCGAAGTGGTCTGCGTCGACGGGAGCGACGACGCGACCCCGGAGATTGCTCGCGAGCACGGCGCACGGGTCATCGAACAGGAGCCTCGTGGCTACGGCTACGCCGTCAAGGAAGCGCTTGAGTCGGCCTCTCGTCCGCTCATCATCACGACGGACTGTGACGACACCTACCCGATGGACGCGATTCCGCGCTTCATCGACCTCGTGAACGAGGGATACGACGTGGTCTCTGGCGACAGGCTGTATCGCGGCGGCGAGGCGATGCCGACGACGAACCTCATCGGCAACGAACTGTTCGCGCTGGCCGGCTCGGTGCTGATGGGCGAACGCGTCCACGACACCACGACGGGGATGCGCGCCTACCGCGAGGAAGTCATCCGCAACATCGAGTGGACGGAAAACACCGGTCTCTCCGCGGAGCTGCTGTTGCGCCCGCTCGGCCGCGGCTACGACGTGTACGAGGAGCCAATCGCGTACGCCGAACGCGCCGGCGAGACGAAACTCGACCCGCTGGCCGGCGGCTACGCCATCGCCAAGTCCATCGTCAAGGTCTCGCTGCAGGAGCAGTTCCGATAATTCCGCGCTACAGTCTACCCTTGCTCGGTCGTCTGTCATCGTTTCAGTAGTGGATAGTCATAGGGCTCGATATCCTGAATTGCTCGTCTATTGGTGTATGTTATCTGAAAGTACTGTGTTTCGCGGCGTCTGGTGCGCAACTCATAAATTATATGCTGCTATATCGAATCTCTCTCGTGCGGACGTGAACCGACTGTTCGAACTGCAACATTTGGGAACCGCGAGCGCGAGCCAACTCCCAGACGACACCAGCGAGTACTGGGCGGGGAAAATCCATGTGCAGTTCGGAGACGCCGCTGTGGCTGTGCAATCGGGAGAAAGAGTGAGAACGGCGGCGGCCACGCGAAGTGGCCGGCGTAACGGGTTGGGTTAGTCGTCCGCGGGAGCCGAGCCTGCGCTCGTTCGCCGCGACGTGGCGACGGTCTGTTCGTTGGCCGCGACCCACCGCAACAGGAGGAACGCGAACACGTACTTCGCGAGCACGTCGAGCGCGGAGTACCCCCACGACGTGAGTCCGACCGACTCCACGATGGCCAGCCCCTCGACGCCGAGCGCCCAGATGATCGGGTAGCCGAGCCACAACACGACCGTCATGACGCGGAGGGTTGAGAATATCTCCGCGGTGCCGGCGTCGCTCGCTGCGTCGGCCCACTCCGTCAGCAGGGCGTACAGCACGACGACGAAGAACGCACAGCTGACGATGTAGAACGCCCACCGAACCATGTAGGAGGACGTGACCAGCGCGGCCGCGAGGCCGGTGACGCACATCCCGATATCGGCGGCGATGACGGTGAACAGACTGCCTCTGTCCACGTCAGCCAGCAGTCCGAGCGCGAGCAGTATCATCGGCGTCGAGAGTGCCCAAGTGAGATAGCGGCCCCACTGGCTCATCACCTCTTGGCCCGCGAGGGCGTGGCCCGCGGGCATCTCGATGAAGCCGACGGTCAGCCCCGAGAGCAGCCCCAGGTAACTGGAGATGGAGACGAGCGGCACCATCAGCGTCGCTGCCCAGATGAACCGGGCACGGCTGCTCGTAACTGTCCGTCCCATGTAGACGAACAGGAGAATCGCGAACCCCGCGAGGGCGATGTTCACCCACAGCGAGGAGCTCAACAGCGCGTCGTTTTGTATCTGTGTGAATGCGTCTGACTGCGTTGTCTGTAGTAGGGCGTTGCCTACTTCGAGTGGTCCCCCGTGCATGCAGTGTGGGGTTCGCGCCTCACCCACATAAACTGTGAGATGAAATACCAAAGCCCACGGGGCGACACACTGGTCACTCGGCGTCGGGCGTCCGGTTCGAACCGCTCGGGAACCACGCGAGGTCGTGGGCGACGTCGAGGTCGACCCGGATGGGTTCGTTGAGCGGAATCTCGGCGTCGTGGTTGTGCATGCAGCCGACCGTGTCACCGGAGTCGAGTTCGACCCGATAGAGCACGGTCGGGCCGAGGAACCGCCGGTGGACGGCCTTCCCGTTGGCCTCGGATATGTCCGCGGGGCGAGCGACCACGTCGTCCGGCCGGAGCATGATGTCCACCTTGGAGCCGTCGTACTCCGTCGCGAGTCCGTCGACGTTCCGCCGGGCGATTGAGCCGAGCCCGGTTTCGACGATGTCGCCGTCGACGCGACCGGAGACGAAGCTTGCGTGCCCGAGGAAGGAGGCGACGAACCGCGAACGCGGCTGCTGGAAGACGCGTTCCGGCGTGTCTACCTGCTCTAGCTGCCCGTCGTACATGACCGCGACGCGGTCGGAGATCGACATCGCCTCCTCCTGGTCGTGGGTGACGGAGACGGCAGTGACGCCCGTCTCCTTCAGAATGCGTCGCACCTCTTCGCGCATCTCGACGCGGAGCCGTACGTCCAGATTCGAGAACGGCTCATCGAGCAGGAGCACGTCCGGTTCGGGCGCGAGCGAGCGAGCGAGCGCGACGCGCTGTCGTTCTCCCCCCGAGAGGTCGCTCGGCGAGCGGTCGCCGTACTCCGAAAGCCCGACGAGGTCCAGAAGCGACTGGACGCGCTCGGGGTTCGACGCTTCCAACCCGAAGCTGATGTTCTCGGCGACGGAGAGGTGCGGAAACAGCGCGAACTCCTGAAAGACGAGTCCCACGTCGCGGTCTTCGGGTTGCGTGAACCCGCCGTTGTCGGCGACGGCCGTGCCGCCGACGCGAATCGTCCCCTCCGACGGTGCCTCGAGACCGGCAATCATCCGGAGGGTCGTCGTCTTCCCACAGCCGGACGGACCGAGCAGCGTGAGCAGCTCCCCGTCTCGGACGGTGAGGTCGAGTCCAGAAACCGCCGCCGCGTCGCCGAACCGCTTTGTCACGTTCCGGAGCTGTAACACCGGGTCTCCGTCCTGTGTGGCTGCCGTCCGGGTGTCCTGTTCGAACCGTGGCGAGTCGTCGGTCGCCGGCTGTCGGAACTGCCGTGTGTCGTTGCTCATGCTTGTGGCCCTCGTTGGTAGCTCTGTGTGCCCCCGGGGTGTCCCATCGGGTTCTCGGTGCCGACCAACTCCCCGCCCGTCGGGGTGGAGTAGAGCGCGAACAGCAGGTCGTTGATGAGATAGTAGCGGACGCGCTCTACGTCCGACCCTTGGGGGTCTGGGTCGGCGGTGTCGGCACCCATCTGTTCGAGCGTCGCCGCCCGCCGGTCGGGCGAGAGGTCACGGAACGGTGCGTCGTCCAGCGTCTCGCTGTACGTGTCCAGATACTCGATCGTCGCCGCGACCTCGCGGGCGTGGTCCGGGCGTGCACTCGCGCGCGTCTGCGTGAACCGCCGCACGAACGACTCGATCCCGTCCACCGCTGTCGGGTAGACGACGCGACCGAGCGCGACGAGCGTCGCGAGGTCGGACTCGTCGAGTGGTCCCGGCGTCGTCTGGCTATCGGCGTCGTCACGGAGCTGGTGGACGCCGACGCCGGCACCGACGCCGAGCCCGACGGCTCCGAGCGCCTTCGCGAGATCACGGCGGCTGAGTTCCATCTGCCGCTCGATTAGGGGAGCCGAAAGTTACGTGTTTGGGTCCGCGTCGAGGCTCGTCTCCATGAAAATCCCCTCCGGGCCGTAGCCGGGGACGTACGCCGCCGCGCCGTCACAGGCGCGAGCGTCGCGACACCACTCCAGCTCCGGCGAGAGTGCACGCGTCTCACCGTCGACGCGTTCGACGGGCATCTCGACGCGGTACGTGAAGCCGGTGCCGCCGGGGTAGTCGATGAACGCCGTCGCGACCACCGGCCCCTCGCCGCGCGCGACCGAGTTAGACCGTCCGTTCTCGCCCACGAGCGTGAGCGTGTCGTCGGTCACGTCCACGCTGAACGAGACGGAGCCGTCGGTCGGCGTCGCGCCGTAGTAGGCGCTCGTCTCGTCTGCTCCCGACAGCCGGACCGTGACACTGGTCGCGCCGGGTGGCGTTCCGAGCGTCGTGTCGAGGCCGAGTCGCTCGCCCTGCGCGACCGTGACCGGTTGGACGCGGGCCGCCTGTGGCGACCCGTCCGGCGGATTCCAGAAGCCGCGGAACGCGTACCGGTAGAGGTCGCGGTCGGGGTACTCGTCGGCGATGGCGAACGGCTCGTTGTGGAGCGCGTACACCGTCTCGCCGTCGAAGCCGGGGTCGTTCCGGAGCGGCTGGAACGGGTGATTGAGCCAGCCGCCGTAGGTGTCGGGCAGGAGGACGACCGCGTCGGTCGGCGGATTCTCGATCGGCTCGTACGCGTCCTCGTAGGTGTCGGTGATTTCGGCGTTGCGACCGAGTCGCTCGTCGAGCGAGACGGCGGTCACGCCGGCGAACAGGCCGCCCGAGAGCACGAGCACGACGAGGAAGACGGTGCGCGCCCGCGAGGCCGGCAACCGGGAGTCGAGCAGCGAGTGGAGCCACCGACCGCCGTAGAGCGCGCCGACGGCCGCAAAGGCCGCCGTCGGCAACAGGAGGTCGAAGTGGTAGTAGGGGCCGTGGGTGGCGATGAAGCCGTCGCCCGGCCGGTCGAGCACACCGAGGATGTTGTAGTTCCCCCAGAAGTAGGCGTTGCCGACGCCGACCGAGAGGAAGACGCCCGCGAGCGTGAGCTTCCGGGCGGACGGGCGGCGACGGAGCACGGCGGCGACACCGCCGGCGGCGAGTGCAGTTCCGAACAGCCCGCCCGCCACCCAGCTGGTGTAGAGACTCCACAGTACCTTCCGTGACACCTCCAGCGCGAGCTGAGGCGTGTACATGAGTTCGTGGTCGAGCAGTCGCCGCTGCCCGAAGCCGAGCCCGTCGAGCGGCGCGAACTCCTGGTACGGGAAGACGAACGGCGAGCCGGTCATCACGGCGTTGTAGCCGAGGGTGACCGCGACGCCGGCGAGTCCGAGGACTGCGGTCGCGGCCTGTCGCGGGAGCGCGTCTCTCGGATTTCGATACAGCGTCCAGAGGGCGTGGACGATGAACGGCGTCGCGAAGAGGACGGCTGTGAACGGGCGCGCGAAGAACGCCAGCCCGACTGCCGCGCCCGCGGCGAGGGCACTCCGGCGGCTCCCGGTGCGGTCGGCGCGCAGATAGCCGTACGCGAAGGCGAGATTCAACAGCGTCGTCGGCGCGTACGGGAGGAACACCGACGCGTCGATGACGAACAGCGGCGAGAGGCCGACGAATACCGCCGCGAGCAAGCCCGCGCGGGCGTCGAACACCTCACGCACGACCGCGGCCGTAAGTGCGAGGATGCCACCGCCGATGCCGACGAGCGCGAGCCGGTAGCCGCCCAGCAGCTCGCCGACGGCGAACATCGCCGCCGGCACCGGGGCGTACTTGGAGTAGAGGCCGTCCGGCGTCTCGATGAAAAACCACGGGCGAAACAGCCCGTCGATGGGGGGATGGAGCCAGAGTTTGCCGTCCAACAACATCGCGGCCTGCTGGAGATACACTCCTTCGTCGTGGTTGAGCGAGTGGTACGGGAAGACGGTGTTCGCAACCGTCCAGATGTCGAGCGCGCCAAAGAGCACGACGGCGGCTGTCGCGGCGAGGACGGGGCGCTCGCGGATGATAGCTCTGGGGTCGCGCATCTACGTTCGCTGCTCCTGGTGGAGGATGACACCCATCGAGAGCGCGGAGATGACGACGAGCACGAGGGCGGGAATCGCCGCCTGCCCGTACGCGCCGGTCTCGCGCACGCTCCAGATGTGGGTGACGAGCGTTTCGAAGCCGAGCGGTCGAAGCATGAGAGTCGCGGGGAGTTCTTTCATAGTAGTGAGGAAGACGAGCGCCGCGCCCGTCGCGACCCCGGGGACGATGAGCGGGAGCGTCACGGCTCGGAACGTCTGGAGCCGCGACCGACCGAGGGTTCGGGCCGCCTCGTGGAGCCGGCTGTCCACCTGCAGGACGGAGGTGCGTATCGAGCCGACCGCCTGCGAGGAGAAGCGAACCACGTACGCGAACACGAGCAGCGGAATCCCGTAGTTGCGGTAGACGACCGGTGCGATGTCGAGCGTGAACCACAACAGCGCGAGCGCGAGGACGATCCCCGGCGTCGCGTAGCCGACGTACGGCGCGCGTTCCGCCAGCCGGGAGAGCCGGGAGTCGGCGTTTGCACCCCGCAGCCCGATCGGGAGTGCGACGACGAGCGAGGCGACCGCCGCGAGCACCGCGACCTGGACGGAGTTGGTCGCGAAGGCCCACTCGAAGGCCATCCCGTCGGACGCGAGTCCGGTGCCGGGCCGGAACAGCCACGCGGTGAAGATACCGATGGGAAGCCCGACGGCGAGCAGCCCGATACCGGCTGGTAAGAGCATCGCCGGATACCGGAACACGCCGAGGTCGAAGCCGAACTTCCCGCGGTTCCCGCGGCTCTCGTAGGCTCCGTCGTCGTCGGCCCCAATTTTCGATTCGAGGAAGAGCACGACGGCGGTGACGGCGAGCAACTGGAGCGACAGCAGGGCGGCGTACCCCTGCTGGAAGGCGTCGAACCGGCTGTAGATGAACTGCGTGAACACCTGGACGCGCATGAAGGCGGGCGTCCCGAAGTCGGCGAGCGCGTACAGCGCGACCAGCAGGGCACCGGCAGCGATTCCCGGTGCAATCTGTGGGAGCGTCACGCGCCGGAACGCCTCGAACCGCCCGGCGTTGAGCGTGCGAGCCGCCTCGACGAGCGACGCGTCGAGCGAGAGCAGCGACGCCCGCGTCGTCAGGAACACGTACGGGTAGGTGTAGATGGTGAGGACGAACGCCGCACCCCAGAAGCCGAACACCGACGGAATCTCCTCGATGCCGAGGGGGGCGAGCAGGTCGACGAAGGCACCGCGCGGCCCGAACGCCGAGATGAACGCGAACGCACCGAGATAACTGGGGACGGCAAGCGGCAGCGCCGCGGCGACGGTCCAGAACCGCTTGAACGGGAGATTCGACTGGACCGTCAACACGGCGAGGGAGACGCCGACGAGGACGCTCGCGGCCGTGACGGCGGCGACCAAGGCAACGCTCCGTCCGAGGACGGCGAGCGTCGTCGCGGAGGTGAGCAGTGCGGGGATCTGGTCGCCGAGCGTCGCGGTCTGGACGAACAGCCACGCGAGCGGGACGACCAGCAGGAAGGCGAGCAGAACTGCGATGGCAGTGACTGCCCGGCCACCGAGGTCACCGGAGCCGTCGAGACGGTCGGTAATCGGAGCCGGCCAGTCGGGGACGCTCATCCGGAGACGCCGGCCTCCTCCATCAGGTCGAGGGTCGTCTCCAAATCGGACAGCTCGGAGAGGTCGATCTCCGGCGGATTCAGCTCGCTGACCAGCGGCAGGTCACCGACCGGCTGAACGCCGTCGATCATCGGGTACGCGAAGCTCCGGGTCGCGAAGAACTCCTGTGCTTCCGCCGTGAGCAGGTGGCGGATGAACAGGTCGGCGAGGTCGGCGTTGTCGGTCCCCTGAATCCGGGTCGCGCCGGCGACGTTGACGAGCGCACCGGCGTCACCCTCCGTGAACGCGAGGTCGATCGGCGCGTCCGGGCGCTGGTTTTGCACGCGCAGCGCGTAGTAGTGGTTCGCGAATCCGGCGTTGAGGGCACCGTCAGCCACCTGCTGGGAGACGACGTACTCGTTGCCGTAGCGTTCGGTGCCGGCCTCGCGCATGTCGACGAGCCACTGACGGGTGGCGTCCTCGCCGCGCAGCAGTCGCATCGCCGTGATGAACGACTTGAACGCGCCGTAGGTCGGTGCCCAGCCCATCGTTCCCTGAAGCGCCGGCGTGTTCGGGAAGTCGGCGACCTTGTTCGGGATGTCGTCTTCCGACAGCTCGTTCGTGTTGTACGGAATCGCGCGAGCACGGCCGGCGATTCCAACCCACGCGTTGTCCGGGCCGGTGAACGAATCCGGAACCGGACTCGTCACCTCCTCGGGGAGCGACTCGACCGCGTCGTTTTGGGTGACGTACGCGAGCGAACTCGCGTCGATGGACCAGAACACGTCGGCGCGCGAGGCCCCGCTGTTGACTTCCTCGACAATCTGTTGTGCGAGCGTCGAGGAGGTGTTCGTCGTCGGCAGAACGGTGAACTCGGGGTACGCCTGCTCGAGAATCTCGACGAACTCGCGGTAGATACCGCCTTCGCCGCCGCCGAGATACAGGCTCAACTCGCCCGAGAGGTTCGGGAGGTCGTTGATGGAGGTGCCCTCCGGCTGCGGGCGACCTTCGACGATAGAGCCGGAGCCGCGAAGCTGCGTGAGCGCGGGCACTTCGACCTGCTGTGACGGGTTCCCTTCGTCGCTGTCGCCGCCGAGCAGATTGTTACAGCCAGCCAACCCAGCAGTCACCGCGGTACCGAGACCGGCGAGATACCGGCGTCGGGTCGAGTCGTTCATATCTGCTTTTGGGGACCCTAAATCGGAAAACCGTGTCGGTTCACGCTCAGTCATCGGCGGCCACCTCCGGGGTGCGGCGACCGTCGGCTTCGAGCGCGTCGAGGGTTGCGAGCCAATCGCGCATGTGTTCGCCGACGAAGTTGAGGAACTCGCCGTTGGTCCACTGGTCGTACTCCGTGGTAGCGAGTCGGTCTGCCATCGCGGCGAACGCTTCGCGGTAGCTCTCGGCGTCGGCTCCGACGGCGTCGACTTCTTCCCAGACGTGTTCGTTGAGTTCCAGCGCCGGCACCTCGTTGTTGAGGTCGTCGAACGTCGAGCGGGGAGCCTTGTTGTGTTCACACAGCGGCGTCCCCGTCAGCACGCTGTCGCCGAGGATGTCTGCCGCGCGCTTGAGGAAGACGCCCGACCAGATGTCGTCGAACCGGCCCACGTCCCACTCGTTGTCGTCCATCGGCAACTGGTAGAAGGCCGGGACGACGCGCCGGCGGAAGGCGAGATTCATCGAGCAGACGGTGAGGTAGTTGTCCTCGGCGGCGACGAAGTCCTCGCCGTAGTCGTCGGCGTCGAGTCGGGTCTGTGCCAACCCTTCGAGGTCGCCGTCCATCAGGATGCGGACGGCGTCGAGGTCGGGGACGTTCGTCCACAGCCCCTGTGAGGCGACGACTTCGCCCTCCGTGAGTTCCGTCGTCGACTCCGCGACCGTCTCGTCCATCGCGGCGTAGGGGTAGCCGCGCGGGTAGAGGTCGTGGTCGTCGACGTTCTGATAGAGGACGTTCACCCACTGCTCGTCGGAACTGACCTCTCGAATCTCGCCAGACCGGTCGAGGTTCTCGTAGTGGCCGCCGAAGAAGTCGGTGTCGTGGGGAAGCGTGTCGTCGTCGATGAAGAAGCCGAACTCGAAGTCGCCCTCCCACATGTAGAGGAGACCGAAGGAGGTCTCGGCGTGGGAGGCGGCCGGGACGACGTGGCCGTAGTCGCTCATGCCGTGGTCGTCGTACCACTGCTCGCGGTCGCTGCCGTCGTACACGGCACCCTCCACGTCGAGGTCGTCCAACATCGCCTCCATCGCGTCGGTGTCGCAGAACTCCTCGGTGACGAGCAGGAAGAACAGTCGGTCCGCGTGGCCGTGCTCGCGGGCGTTCGCCACGTACTCGCGGATACACTCCCACTCTCGAATCGTCGGGACGATTACGCAGGTGTCCGTCATACCCGATAGGTGGTTTAGGCCTTCCTAAAGCGTGTCGATGTTTAGGTATCCCTAATAGTTCTGAACAGACGGGTTCAAGCCCGCCCGCCGGCGCGTGTGAGTGTGACCGAAGAACGACTGGTCGGCGGCTACAGCGGTCGTCTGCTGCTCGCGATTTCCGTCGGCTGGGCATTCATCCAGGCCGGACGGCTCGTGGTCTCACCGTTGCTCCCGGAGATCAGCGGCCAGTTCGGACTCTCGCCGACCGAAGAAGGGCTGACCGTCACGACCATCTGGTTCGTCTACGCCTGTCTCCAGTATCCGAGCGGGCGGCTGTCGGACGTGCTCACCCGCACCACGCTGCTCGTCGCCGGGCTCTGTGTCATCGCGGTCGGCTTCCTCGTCTTTGCGGGCGCACCCACGTATCTCGTCGTACTGGTCGGAGCCGTGCTCGTCGGCTTCGGCGCGGGGCTGTATCCGACCCCCGCACGCGGACTCGTCTCCGACCTCTACGTCGAGCGCCGCGGACAGGCGTTCGGGCTTCACACCGCCTCCGGCGACGTTGGCGGTGTCATCGCGGCCGGGCTCGCCGTAGCGACCCTCGCCGTCGCCTCGTGGCGCGGAGCCTTTCTCCCGGTTGCAGTCGTCCTCCTGTCTGTCGCGCTCGCCTTACACGTGTGGAGCCGCGAGGGATATCACGTCGAATCGGTCGACCTCGAGGTCCGCGCGACCGCACGCCGACTGCTCGGAGACCCGGGCACCCGCCGGCTGATACTGGCGTACGCGCTGTACGCGTTCACGTGGCAGGCCGCGACCGGACTCCTCCCGACGTTTCTCCGGCGGTCGAAGTCGTTCTCGCCGGCCATCGCGACCGCGAGCTTCGGGACGCTGTTCGTCGTCGGCGCGGTCGTGAAGCCCGTCGCCGGCGGCTTGGGCGACCGGGTCAGACGCGACCGGCTCGCACCGGCCGCACTCCTACTCGCTGCGGTCGCGCTCACCGGCGTCGTCCTCGCGTCGAGTGAGCTCGCCGTGACGGTCGGCGTCGTCGTCTTCGCAGCCGGGCTGATGTCGTATCCGCCGGTGATGCAGGCGTATCTGATGGACACCTTCCCGACCGAGAGCATGGCCGGCGACCTCGGCGGGATGCGTTCACTCTACATCGGACTCGGCTCGCTCGGCCCGACGGCCGTGGGGTTCGTCGCCGGGCGAGCCGACTACGCGGTCGCGTTCGCCGGCCTCGCCGGCTGTCTGCTCGTCGCCGTCGCGCTCATCCTCACCGGCGAGTAGGCCGACCCGAAACGTTAGGACACGTCCACGAGAGTGGCCGGTATGACCGACGTAGCGATTATCGGCGCGTCGATGACGCAGTTCGGCGAGCGCGACGGCTGGGTGTGTGACCTCCTCGCCGAGGCCGCGACGGCGTGTCTCGACGACACCGGCGTCCGTGCCGACGCGCTCGACCACCTGTACGTCTCGAACATGGCCAGCGGCGAGTTCGAGGGCCAGACCGGCGTCCCGAACGCACTGGCCCACGACATCGGCGCGCTCGGTGCCTACACGCAACGCGTCGACCAGACCTCCTCCTCGGGCGGCGCGGGCATCTACGCGGCGTGGCAGTCGATTGCCTCGGGCGCGAGCGACCTCACACTGCTCGTCGGGGGCGAGAAGATGACCCACCGGACGACCGGCGAGGCGACCGACGTGATCGCCTCGCTCACCCACCCGCACGAGTACAAACACGGCGTCACGCTCCCCTCGTTTGCGGGGCTGACCGCACGCGCGTATCTCGACCAGTACGACGCCCCGCGGGAGGCGCTCGCCGAGGTCGCCGTCAAGAACCACGCCAACGGCGTCGACAACCCACACGCGCAGTTCCGCAAGGAAATCAACCGCGAAACCGCACTCGACTCGCCGCTCGTTGCCGACCCGCTCCGGCTGTACGACTTCTGTCCGATTACCGACGGCTCCGCCGCACTCCTGTTTTGTCCCGTCGACGTGGCGAGAGAATACACCGACGACTACGTGCGCGTTGCGGGCGTCGCGGGCGCGACCGACACCCACGTCGTCCACGAGCGCCCGGACCCGACGACGATGAACGGCGTCGTGAAATCCGGCGAACGCGCCTTCGAGCAGGCCGGTCTCTCACCCGAGGACGTGGACGTAGCAGAGCTTCACGACATGTTCACCATCCTCGAATTTCTCCAGTACGAGGACCTCGGTTTCGCAGAGAAGGGCCACGCGTGGGAGGACGCGATGGACGGGACGACCGCCCGCGACGGCGACCTGCCCATCAACACCTCCGGCGGACTCAAGTCGAAGGGCCATCCGCTCGGTGCGTCGGGCGTCGCACAGGGGTACGAGATATACAAACAGCTCGTGGGTGAGGCCGGAGATCGGCAGGTCGACGCCGAGGTGGGACTCGCGTGTAACGTCGGCGGCTTCGGGAACTGCGTCACGACGGCCATCTTCGAGGTGGGCGCATGAGCCTCGACGCCGGCCGCTGTCCGAACGGCCACCTCTCGTGTCCCCCGCATCCACGGTGTCCGGAGTGTGGCGAGCCACAGTCCGAGACGGTCGACCTCGCCGACGAAACGGCGACGGTCGTGACCTGGACGACCTCCTACGCCACGCCGCCGGGCGTTCGCGAGCCGAACACGCTCGCTATCGTCGAGTTCGAGGCGTACGACGTGCGGCTGCTCGGGCAGGTGGACGGCGACGTAGAGATCGGCGACACTGTCGAGGCGACCTACACGGAAGAGCTCCGGGACCCCGAGGCGGGAATTCGCGAGCCGGCGAGTCAGGCGTGGGACGGCTACCGGTTCTCGCCGTCGTAGTCGTCGAACACCGTCCGCTCGTCGGCGACCTCGTCGCGAATCGTCTCCAGTTCGTCCTCGACGTCGATATCGGTCCCGTTCTCGTCGTTCACAGTCGCGTCGGTGACTGGTATCTGTACCCCGTCCTCGACGGGCGTCGGCCCGGACTCGTCGCCCCCGTCTGTCCCCTCGGCCGGGATGCGCCCGTCGACGCGGTCGCGAATCTCGGCGCGGAGGTCACGCACTTCCTGGAGCAGTTCGCGCGCCTCGGGGTCGGTCGGGTCACCCCGAACCGCGGCGGTCACGTCCTCGACGGCGCGGTCGACGGTCTCGACGGCGGCCTCGCGGCGCGCTCGTGCGCGGGCGGTCGTCTCCTCCGTGCCCTGAAGCAGTCGAATCGCGCCCGCGAGCGCCTCCAGCGCCCGGATGTTGGCTTCCAGGCCGGCAATCGCCGTCGGGATGGCGTACCGCTCGGTGAACTGGAGCACCCCGTCGCTCGCGTCCGCGCGGTCGCGAAGCTCGCGGAGCCGGTCGGCGAGTTCACGCACGGTCGGCGAGAGGTCCTCGTCGGCGTCGCTCATGGCCGAGGGTTGGGCGAGCAGGACCAAAGGTCCGCCGTTGGTTCGAGACCCCGTCACTCGGAGCCGACGGAGACGCCGACGATGTCGCGCTGGGACTCCAGCACGTCCGCGTCGAGGGTTCGGACGAGCGTGCCCGGTTCGTATGCGAGCTCGCCGGCGACGACGCCGTCGGGTCTGACGACCAGCGAGCGCCCGGCGTACTCGCTCACGCGAGCGTCCGGCACGTCCTTGCGACCGGTCCGCCCGCAGGCGACGACCCAGCGAACCCCGTCGAGTGCGCGGGCGCGGGCGAGCAGCCGCCAGTTCGCGGCGTGGGTCGCCGGCCACGCGCCCGGAACGAACAGCGCGTCGACGCCGGCATCGAGGAGGGCCGTGCTCTCGTGGACGAAATTCAAGTCATAGCAGGTGAGCAGTCCCGTGCGACCGGCGGGGGTGTCGACGACCACCCGCTCCTCGCCGGGCGTGAGCCACGCCGACTCGCTGCCCCAGAGGTGTCGCTTCCGGTACGGCGTCAGGTCACCGTCCGGGGTGACGTACGCGAGCGTGTTGTGGTAGTCGTCGCCCCGCTGCTCGATACAGCCGACGAGGAGGGCGGTGTCGGTTTCGCCCGCGTGTGCGCGCAGTCGGTCGAAGACCGGTCCGCCGAGGTCGAGCGCGACGGATTCGCTGCGGTCGTCAGCGACGAAGCCGGTGAGCGCGTACTCGGGAAAGACGGCCACGTCGACGCGGTCGGGGAGGGCGGCGAGTCGGTCGACCACGGTCGCGACGTTCGTCTCCGGGGCGAGGTCGGCCACCTCGATTTGGCAGGCGGCGACGGTCGGGTCCATGCGTCGGCTGTCGGCGGCGTCGGCTTAGTCCCCGTGAAGTTATGTCGCGGCTGTTCGTACGTCCGATATGGCAGAAGTGTACGCACTGGCGTGGGCTGGACTGAAGTGGAGCTACGACGAGTACGGCGTGAAGGGCGCGGCCGCGTTCCTCGTCGCTGGACTGCTCGCCTACTATCTCGTGATGGAGCGGTTCCGCGAGACGTTCGAAGACGTCGACGTGGACACCGACGCGGTCGCGAAGGCGCTGCCCGACGACGTGACGGACGCGGCCTAACGGCGCAACACCATCGCGTCGTAGCCGTCGAAGTTCGACCCGTCGACGACGCGGCGCGCCTGCGCGTCGTGGACCGATTTTATCGCCCGAAGCTCCGTGTCCGACAGCGATAGCTGTTGGCCGAACTCCGTCCAAATCGACGACTCGACGGCGAGCAGATAGGCGTCGGCAGTTCGCTCGACCAGCGGCTCGTAGGGGAGAAACCGCCGCCACTCCATCACCAACTCGTCGATGCCGGGGGTGGTGGCGGCGTGGTCGTGGTGGTCGACGAGTCGCTCTCGGAGGGTCACAGCGTCGAGTCCAGCCTCGGCCGCGGCCTGCTCGATGAGGTCGTCGTCGAACGGCGTGAGTGGGTCCATACCCTCGGTAGGCGAGCCGTCAGGTTGTGCGTTTCGTCGCTGCCGACACCGTTAGGTGCGTGACAAGAGAGGGGTGTGTATGCAGTACTTCGAGGACATGACGGAGGGTGACGTGCGCGAGTTCGGCGAGTACACGATGACCCGCGAGGAGATTCTGGAGTTCGCGAACCAGTACGACCCGCAGCCGTTCCACACCGACGAGGAGGCGGCAAAGGAGTCGCAGTTCGGCGGACTCATCGCGTCGGGCTGGCACACCGCCTCGGCATGTATGCGGATGCTCGTCGACAATCACCTCTCAGAGTCGGCGAGCGCCGGAGCACGCGGGATTCGCGAACTGAAGTGGATTCGTCCGGTTCGGCCCGGGGACACGCTCACCTGTGAGTCGGAGGTCATCGAGACGGACCCCGGCGAGGGGCCGGTCGGGACCGTGACGAGTCGGCTGACCGGCTTCGTCGACGGGGAGCCGGTCGTCCAGTGGACGGCGGAGGCGATGTTTGAGAAGAGAGAGGCCGAGTGAAGCGAGGCCTCCCGGAGCGGGAGCGAGCAACGCGAGCGACGAAACCGAAAGTTTGGGTAGCGACGGGAAACGGTGAGAACGCATGGACGAACAAGCCCGCGTCGGACGGTTCATCGACGAGCACGACCTCTCGTGTCCGCCGGCGTACCGACTGCTCGACCTCTCGGCCGAGGTCGGTGAACTGGCCGCGGACGCGACCGCTTCGAGCGACTACGGCGCGAATCCGGACGCGCTGTCGGTGAAGCAGGACGAACTCGGCGACGCGCTGTTCGCGCTGCTCGCGCTGTGTGAAGAGTTAGACGTGGACGCCAGGGAGGCTCTCGACACGTCGATACAAAAGTACGAGCGACGGCTCACCGAGCGGGGGGACGCGGGAAGTCAGTAGCTACAAGCCGGCGGCGATAGAGCGGCGTGGTATGCACACGCGCGCCACGGAGTTCAGCGAACTCGCACGCGACCGATACGACTTCGACCCGGATATCGAGGAGTTTCCGGCCGGGACGAAAACCGCAGCAGACGCCGCCGAGGCGGTCGGCTGTGCGGTCGGACAGATTGCGTCGTCCATCGTCGTCGAAACCGAGGACGGACTCGCGGTCGTCGTGACCAGCGGCGCGAACCGCGTCGACATGGACCGGGCGGCCGCGGTGCTCGGCGTCGAACAGGTCTCGATGGCCGACGCCGACGACATTCGCGAGACGGTCGGCTGGTCTATCGGCGGCGTGCCGCCCTTCTGTCACGAGACGGCGGTGCCGGTGGTCATCGACGAGACGCTGTTCGAGTACGACGAAATCTGGGCCGCCGCCGGAACGCCGCAGGCGGTGTTCGAACTCACGCCGGGCGAACTGGAGTCGCTGTCTGGCGGTGATCGGGCCGCGATAGCCGAGTCGTAGATCCACGGCTTGGCCCCTTCGCCCGAGGTTAAGTGACACCAAGCCGAACTCTGAAGCATGAGCCACCGGGTCGTCTCGACGGACGCAAAGACCGCCGACGTGCTCACGACCGCCGACTGGGGCGGCCACGAGGTCACCGTCGAAATACTGGACGCGGACCAGGAGGTCGACCTCGCGGGCGCGGTCGACGGCGCAACGGCGCTGGTCGTCGACGCGGGGACGCAGGTGACCGAACGCGTGCTCCGGGAGGCAGCGCCGGGACTCGTCGTGCGTGCCGGCATCGGCGTCGACAACATCGACATCGCGGCCGCTCGCGAACTGTCGATTCCGGTGGCGAACGTGCCGGAGTACTGCATCGAGGAGGTAGCCACCCAGTCGCTGTCCCTGCTGCTCTCGGCGTGGCGACAGCTCCGCCCGTACGACGAGCAGGTGCGGGCCGGCGGGTGGGAGCGTCGCGAACAGCCGATACGACGGCTTTCGACCGCGACCGTCGGGATGGTATCGTTCGGGAAAATTGCACAGCGGTTTGCCGACCTGCTTTCGGGTTTCGGCTGTGAACTGCTCGCGTACGACCCGTACCTCGACGAGGCGGTCGCCGACGCCCACGGCGTCGACCTCGTGGAGTTCGACCGGCTGTGTCGCGAGTCGGACGTGCTCTCGGTACACGCGCCGTTGACGCCGGAGACCGAGGGACTCGTCGACGAGACGGTGTTTTCGGCGATGCCAGACGACGGGGTTGTCGTCAACACCGGGCGAGGCGGAGTTATCGACGAGGAGGCGCTCGCTGTGGCGCTCGAAACAGGAGACATCGGCGGGGCCGGACTCGACGTGCTGGCGACCGAGCCGCCGGAAGCAGTACCGACCGACCATCCGAACGTCGTCTACACGCCCCACACCGGGTGGTACTCGGAGCAGGCGATACAGGAGTGTGGGACCACGGTCGCGGAGGCAGCCGTCGCGTTTCTCGACGGCGAGACGCCGCGGACGCTGGTCGACGAGTCGTGGATATCCGGATAACGACGCGGTCGGAAACGTTGTACCGACTCGACGACTGGCGTCGAGTCGGGTAGGCGGTGTCGGGCAAACACCGCCCACGCCGGATGTGTCAGAGGCGTCCCGGCATGAACCAACTCAAACTCGGGTGTATTTACCTTACCTGACGGTAACCCGACCACGATCTGGTACCTGCATATGAATTCTTCGGTGATTGAATACAGATACGGGCCAGAATGCTTTTCAACATTCCACCGGAGGAACACGTGATGCCGGTGACCACCGATATCATCCCGCTGTTCGCCCGCCGGGAGCAACTGCTCGAACAGCTTTACGGTGGTACACAGTCGAAGGCGGCGCTGGCCGAGTCGCTGGACGTCTCGCGGTCGACCGTAGACCGGTCGGTGCGGACGCTAGCGACGGCCGGGGTGGTCGAGCGCGAGCAGGGCGGGTACGGGTTCACGCTCACCGGCCGACTGCTCTACGAGGAGTTTCGCTCGTTCAGCGAGCAGGCGGAGTCGCTGGCCGCGGCCCAGCAGTTACTCTCGTCGCTGCCCGCGGACACCGAGCTTCCCCGGGAGGCTATCGTCGGGTCCACGGTGACGTATCCCGAGTCGACCGCGCCGTATCGGCCGATGGAGCGACACGTCGAGATGATTCGCCGCGCCGACGAGATTGATCTACTCGCAACGGCCGTCGCACCTCGGTTCATCGACGCCTACCGGGAGCGGGTGATGGAGGGAACGCTAACGCTTCGGGCGGGGCTGAGTCCGTCGGTCGCCGAGCGGGTTGCAACGAACCACGGCGAGACGGCCCGAGAGATGATCGCGACCGGTGGGTTGACGCTGCGCGAGCTCGACCAGCGGCCGCCGTTTTCGTTTACGCTATCGCGGGTGGGCGACACGGAGTACCTCTCTTTGCTCATCTACGGGACGGAGGGACTCAACGGCTATCTCGTCAACGAGCGTCCCGAGGCGGTCGCGTTCGCGACCGAGCTGTTCGAGCGCTACTGGACGGAGACGACCGCGTGGTCCGCCGAAGACTCCCGTGTCTCGTCGTGAGACGGTCGTCAGACGCGTCGGCAGCGTTAAGGAAACGGCCCCTGTTGCTGGCGGTATGAACGAAGACGTTCCACAGGAGATTACGTCCCTCGTCGGCCGTGAGGTGTACTCGAACAACGGCGTGTTCGTCGGACAGGTCGAGGACCTCCGGCTCGACCTCGATACGGAGACGGTCACCGGCCTCGCGCTCGGCTCGCTGAACCACGACCTGTTTCACGGGCGCGCGGCGGGAGCCAACGGCGTCATCATCCCCTACCGGTGGGTCCGGTCGGTCGGTGACGTGATTTTGGTCAACGACATCATCGAGCGGATGAAGAACACGGACGACGACGCGCAGGCGGTCGCGTAACTCAGGCGTTGTTCGTCGATTCGCCGCTCGACGACTCGACACCCATCGCGGCGAACAGTTTCGTCTTGACGGCTTCACGGACGAGCGACAGCAGCGTCTCCTGGTTCTCCTCGGTCGTCTCGATGCCGGTAAAGATGCCGAGTGGAATCTCGACGGTCGCGTCCGTCGAGTGGCCGACCACGTCCCCGCTGTCGCCGAACGCGTCGGCGAGCACGGAGCCGATATCCATCCGGATATCCTTCGAGCGCGCGGCGAGGTAGATGGTGTCGTCGGCGATAGCGAACACGGCGGTCGTCGTGATGCCTTCGAGGTTCAGGAGGTGTTGTGCGGCCTCCGAAAGCGCCTCGCGGTTCCGGATGAACCCCGCGTTCGAGACGAGGTGGCTCCCCTTCACGTCGCGGTTGCGAATCGCCTCCGCGAGCACGTCGAGCGTCTCGGGACTCATCGACGGCGATTCCACCTGTTCGAGCGTGTCGTGGTTCGCGAACGGGTAGAGATACGCCGCGGCCGTCAGGTCCGCCGGCGTCGTGTCGCGCTTGAAATCCAGCGTCTCGGCGCGAATCCCGTACAACAGCGCCGTCGCCACGTCCTCTTGGAGATTCAGGTCGAACTCCTGGATGTACTTCGTGAGGATAGTCGAGGTGGAGGAGACGTTCGGCCGCACGTCGATGAACGTGGCGTCGTACTCGACTTCGGGTTCGAAGTGGTCGATGAATATCTCCACGTCGCCCTCGACGGCCGGCTCGGAGGCCTTCGCGTGGTCGACTAACGCGAGCGTGTCGTAGGTGTCGAGACTGACCTCCGACAGCGGCGTCAGGTCGATGCCGAAGAGGTTCACGAACGCGCGATTCTCCTGGTGGCCGATTTCGCCGTCGTAGAGGATATCCGCCTCGACGCCGCGTGACTCGGCGATGGCTTTCAGCGCCACGGCGCTCGCGATAGAGTCGGGGTCGGGCGACCGGTGGGTGAGAATCGCCATCCGTCGGTCGGTCTCGTCGATGACGCTCGCGAGCTGTTCGGCTTTGTACTCCAGTTCGCCCGTCTCCAGTGCCCGCAGTGCGGAGTCGGCGATGACGGCCGACGGATTGATGACGGTGTCGACCCCGAGCTCGGTGAGTTCGTCGGCGGTGACGGGGTCGGAGGCGCGGACGACGATGAAGTGGTCGCTGCCGTGTTCACGGATGTTCTCGACGGCGGCGCGGTTGGCGTCCACGTCCGACGAGAGGATGAGAATCACGTCGCGGTCGGCGACAGTCTCGGCGGTCTCGGGGTCGGAGATGTCACCGACCCGGGCGTTGAGGTCCTGGTCGCGGAGCGCCTCGACGCGGCCCTCGTCGCGGTCGAGGATGAGAACGTCCTTCTCCTCGCCGACGAGCGCCTCCGCGACGGCGTGGCCGACGCTCCCACAGCCCAAAATCGCGTAGGTAGACATCGACGCCATCGAGATACCGGTGCTCATACCCGCGTTGGGTCGTCCTCTCACTTAACTTCCCACCTCTGTCCGAGTCGCGCGGGAACCGTGCGACGGCGCGGCTGTGGATCGAAACGCAAGGTATATCCCCCGGCCGTCGTTACGCAGTGTTGTCGGGGCCGATAGCTCAGCCCGGCAGAGCGACTGGCTCTTAACCAGTCGGTCAAGGGTTCAAATCCCTTTCGGCCCGTTCTGTACCCAACTTCTGCGGAGCGATGGCTGGCGCTCAAACTAGCGAAATCTTATTTCGACGGCGGTGGTCACTCTCCACGTGTTCGATGCTCCCCCGTGTCCGACCTGCGGGAGCGAGTATCTCGTGGCGCGGCTCCGGACCCACGGCTACCCGCAAGACAGGGACGGAACCGTCGAGCGATACTACCGGTGTTTCAGATGCTTCGCCAAGTTCGGCGAGGATGAGGCCGCCCCGACGAACGAATAACATCGGCCGTCAGTCACCCCACACCGCCACTCTGTGACGGCGAAATAACGCCTCCACTATCGCTTGATTGCTGTCTACTGCATCGAATAAGAAATGTGTCCGGGGCTCAGACCGGGTCGCTTCGCGGGCGCTTAGACCGTCTTGTCGAGCTCGGGGTCGAACTGGAGGACGTTCTCCATGTCGGCATCGTTCACGTCCTCGAAGGCGTGGCGGGCGATGCTGCGGCGGTGGACCTCGTCGGCCCCGTCCACGATGCGGAACGCGCGGACCGCCTCGTAGAAGTGTGCGACGGGGAGGTCCTTTCCGATACCGTTGCCGCCGAGACACTGGACGGCGAGGTCCATGACCTCGTTCGTCACGTTGGCGGTGAACATCTTCGACATGGCGACCTCAATGCGGGCGTCGCTCTCGTCGAGTTCGCGGGCGGCGTGGCGGACCATCGTGCGCGCGGCGTGGAGTTCCGTCTCCGCGGTCGCGATGCGGTGGCGCAGCGCCTGCTTCTCAGCGAGCGGTTCGTCGAACGCCTCCCGCTCCTGCAGGTAGGCCTTCGAGATGTTGAGCGCGCGCTCTGCCATCCCGGAGTAGCGCATACAGTGGGTGAGCCGACCGCCGCCGAGCCGGAGCTGTGCGAGCCGGAACCCCTCGTTTTCCTCGCCCAGGAGATTCTCCTCGGGGACGCGGACGTTGTCGAACTTGATTTCGGCGTGGCCGAGCGACACGTCGACGATACCGTGCCCGCCGAGGTGTGGGATGTTGCGGACGATATCGACACCGTCCGTGTCCGTCGGCACGAGGATGATGGAGGTGCCCTCGTACGGGTGGGCATCGAGGTCCGTCCGTGCCATCACGAGCAGGAAGTCGGCGTTGTATCCGTCCGAGGACCACCACTTGTGGCCGTTGATGACGTACTCGTCGCCGTCCTTGATTGCCGTGGTGCGCAGCATCTTCGGGTCCGAGCCGCCACCCTGCTGTGGCTCCGTCATCGAGAACGCCGACTGGAGTTCGCCCTGCACGAGCGGGCGGAGATACTCCTCTTTCTGTTCTTCCGTGCCCGCCATCTCCAGGGTGTGCATGTTCCCCTCCTGTGGTGCGTTCGCGCGGATGGCGAGGGCACCCCACAGCGAGCGGCCGACCTGCTCGAAGGAGGGGAGCATGTCGCTGAACTCCAACCCTTGTCCGCCGTACTCCTCGCTCACCTGCGGCGCGAACAGGTCACGCTCCTTGGCGAGTTCCCACGTCTCGTGGAGTTCGTCCTCGGAGATGAGCTCGCCCGTGCGGAGTGCTTCCCGTTCTCGCGGGAGGACGACCTCCTCCATGAAATCCTCGACGCGGCCCGCTACTTCCTTCGCCTTCGCAGAGTCGTGATACTCCATATCACGTCTCACAACCGGAGCCATGTAAAGCTATAGCTGTTCGTCCGTAACTGCAAGAATAATCCCGACGGTTGGTTTACGCTGTAGTCGATTTAGGAGCTATAGCTTTCAGCTGTTGTATGCACACCAGACATCAAGCGCCGGCGCGCGCAGTGCTGGCGGGGGAGTTCGTCTGCCGATTACTCGGTTACCTCGGTCTTCACGACCGTCGCGGGCCGAGTGGTCAACCGGAGCACGCGGTCGGTCACGCTCCCGAGCAGCGTTCGGTACTCGTCGGGCCGGCGCTTGGTCCCAAGCACGAGCAGGTCCACGTCTGCATCGTCGGCGTAGGAGACAATCGTCTCGGCGGGCTGTCCCTGCCGGGTGACCGTCTCGATGTCGACGCCCATCTCCGCGGCCCGGTCGCGGAGCGCGGCCAGTGTCTTCTTTGCTTCCTCCTCGAGTCCGTGTTCGGGACCTTCGGCCTCGTCGACGTACTCGTCGCCGCTGTAGGCCGTGACTACGTCCTCGTCGACGACGTAGAGCGCGTGGAGTTCGGCGTCGGTCGCGCTCGCGAGTTCGAGCGCGTGGGTCTCGGCCGCCGTCGAGGCGGCTGTCCCGTCGGTCGACAGTAGAATTCGGTCGTACATCACCACCCGATTCGACGGTACGTGTAATAAATCTATGACGTGTCGGCGGCTACTCCTGCGGGGAGTAGTTCGGTGCCTCGTCGGTAATCATCACGTCATGGGGGTGGCCTTCCGTCTGGCCGGCCGAGGAGACGCGGACGAACTCGGCGCGCTGCTTGAAGCCGGGAATCGTCTCCGCGCCGACGTAGCCCATCCCCGAGCGCATCCCGCCGACGAGCTGGTGAAGCTCGGATTCGAGCGACCCCTTGTACGGGGTTGCGGCTTCGACGCCTTCGGGGACGAACTCCTCGTCCTCGTCGGCGTCCTTCAGATAGCGGTCGCCGCCGCCCTCGGACATTGCGCCGACGCTGCCCATACCGCGGTACTGCTTGTACTTCTTGCCCTGCATCGTGATGACGCGACCCGGCGCTTCGTCGGTGCCGGCGAAGTAGGAGCCGAGCATGACCGCGTCCGCGCCCGCGGCGATTGCCTTGATGGCGTCACCGGAGTAGCGAATTCCACCGTCGGCGATGACGGGCACGTCCTCGCGGGTGGCCACGTCTGCGACCTCGGCGACGGCCGTAATCTGTGGCATCCCCGCCCCGGAGACGACGCGAGTCGTACAGATGGAGCCGGGACCGATGCCGACCTTCAGCCCGTCCGCGAAGTCGACGGCGGCCTCGGCGGCCTCGCGCGTCCCGATGTTGCCGACGACCACGTCGGCCGCGACTTCCGCCTTGATGTCGCGGGCGGCGTCGAGGACGTTGAGGTTGTGAGCGTGTGCACAGTCGATGAAGATGATGTCGGCTCCGGCCTCGTCGGCGGCGGTCGCGCGGTCCGTCTCGAACGGGCCGACGGCGACGCCGACGCGGAGCTTGCCGTCCTCGTCGCGGGCGGCGTCGTCGTACTCGCGCCGGGAGAGAATCCCCTTCATCGTGACGAGTCCGGTGAGCCGGTTCTCGTCGTCGACAATCGGGATGCGCTCGATCTTGTGTTCGTACATCAGTTCGAGCGCCTCCCGCGCCTCGATACCCTCCGTCGCCGTGATGACCTCGTCGGTCATCGCCTCCCGGACGGTATCGTCCTCGGCGATGCCGATGTACGGGCGAATGTCGGTGCCGGAGATGATGCCGAGCACCTCGTTGTCCTCGTCGACGACCGGTGCCCCCGAGACGCCCGACCGGCCCATCAGCTGGTCGACCTCCTCGACGGTCATCTCCGGCGACGCGGTGACCACGTCACGGATGATGAGTTCGTCCGCGCGCTTGACCTCGGTGACCTCCTCGGCGGTCTCCTCGACGCTCATGTTGCGGTGGATGACGCCGAGCCCGCCCTGTCTGGCCATCTCCGTCGCGAGGGGGGCCTCGCTGACGGTGTCCATCGCCGCCGAGAGCACGGGAACGTTCAGTTCGACGTTGCGGGAGACGCGGGTGCTGGTGTCGGCCGCGTCTGGCTCTACGCGCGACTCCTTGGGTCGAAGGAGCACGTCGTCGAACGTCAGCGCCTCTGGTACGTCGAGCTTCTGTGAGAATCTGTTGTCGTCCGCCATGTAAACGGTGCGCAGCCTCGCCGGAAAAGGATTCCGAGAGATACGACAGTCGAGGTGTGTGAACACATCGCACAAATCGGACGATTCCACTCTGTGAACGGTCCACATTCAACAAACGGCAATTTCTGCACAATACTTATGTGACATAGCGCGTACATTCGCGTATGGACGCCGCATGTTCCAACGTGGCTCGTGTTGCCGGAATGAGTGAGAACTCCATCGACACGACGAACACAAAGCGCACGTTTGGAACAGCGGCCCGGTTCGCGTTCGATTGGCTCGGTCTCATGCCGGGTTATCACGACGCAGACCACCCATCGGCGACGGGGTATCGCCATCGCCCCTGAATGAGCGTCTCGAAACATCCTGTCGCGGTTCGGCTCGAGCAACAGGTAGGGAAGGGGACGCGCCTGCTCGCGACGGTGATGTGTCTCCCGCTCGTCGACGGCATCTTCCCGGCGCTCGTCCTCGCTGGCGCGCTCTCCACCACCCTCGGTATCATCGAGGTCGGACTGCTCGTCTTCGGCGGCTCGGCGACGCTCGCCGTCGTGCTCGCCGAGATGGAAGGGACCCGCCGCGAACAGATTCAGTCGATTCTGCTCGTCGGGGTTCCACTCGTGGTCGTTGCCGGCGTCGAGGCTGCACTCGCCCCGACGATTGCGAACATGCTCGATATCCCGACGTTCGAGCGGTTCGCCGCGCTCGTCATCCTCGCTATCGCCGCCAAGACGGCGTCCGCGACGGTCGGGGAGTATCTCCCCTCGCCGGGCGTCATCGTCGGACTCGGATTAGTCGCCTCTTTCCAGCCCAACAGCTTCGAGTTGGCCTTCAGCGCGAACCCGGAGGTCGTGCTCCGCGGGATGGCCGCGGCCGGTGCGGGCGTGACGTTCGCGCTCGGCGCTGCCCTGTTCGGCCCGTGGCTCCGTGGGAACGTCGACATCGACCGGTTCCGCTTCGGCAGCGCGGTCGCGCTCGGCGTGCTCCCGCTGTCCATCCTCGGACTCATCGAGGCGAACGTGCCGCTTGCCCTCGCCGTGCTCGCGGTGACCTCCCTGCTCTCGCTCGACCCACAGGGCGCGGTCGATTCGATGCCGGTGGACGACGAGAACACCGACGAGACGGAGGAGCCGCCGGCCGACCCCGGCGCGAACGAGCAGGCCCCGTGGCTCTGACGACAACGCTTTGACGCGCCGGCCGCACCGTTAGGTATGGCAGACAACCGCGTCGTCGAGGGCCGGATGGTCACGCCGAAGAAGCTCGCCGAACGCATCGAGGGCGACTCCGTCATGGACGCCGAGGGAATCGAAGACGCGGACTTCGACTGCCCGGACTGCGGCGAGAGCGTCCTCGCCGTCGGCTACATGCCCAGCGTGACGAGCTTCCACACCGGCTACAAGTGCCAGGAGTGTCCGTGGTCGGACATCGAAGAGTAGCTACCGCGGCAACAGCTGTCCCCAGTACCGCTTCTCGATGAGTTCGACGGTCAGCGGCTCCGTCACCGACAGCTGACACGAGAGCCGAGGATAGCCGTAGCGTGCCGCCAGCCTGTCGTGCCAGTGGTCGGCCGCCGGCTCGGTGTCGTCGGCGGTGTGAACGCGCACACCACAGGTCGCACAGAGACCGCGCCCGCCGCAGTTGGCTACCTTCGCGGCCGGCGCGTACACCTCGAACCCTGCATCGAGCAGGAGTTCGCGCAGATTCTGGCCATCGGCCGCCGTGAGCTCCGTCGCGTCGCCGTCATCGAGCACCCGGACGGTGTGGTCGGTCATACCCGGCCGTTCGGTCCCGAGGGGTATAGTCGTCCCCCGAATCGAAACCCCTTTACAGCGAATCCGTGTACGAATTGGCGAGGGGCTGTGGCCAAGCCAGGCATGGCGACTGACTCCAGAGGCCACGCGCCCGGTGACGAGACTCCAGACTGATATACCGAGCGACCGACTGATCATCGCTCGCGATGACGACCCTCTGGAGGACCGAGGCGCACACCGGAGATATCAGTCGATCGGGGGTTCAAATCCCTCCGGCCCCATACTCAGCTTAAACGAACGCAAACGCATCGAGAGCCGTTCGTGTCACGCTTTTGTACCTGATGTGAGCGTTAACCACCAGGCGAAATCGTCGTCATATTGTTGATGCCCGGCCTAGTCTCACTGGGGAGGGTAGCACGGTCCTCATTGGGACAGCCCCCAGCGCCAGCAAGTACGGTCGCACGAGAGAATCCAGCCGACGTGTTAGTGGAACTTTGTCTGTGGTGTCAGGATTTTCGAGCAGTTTGCAGTATCTGTTAAGTAGGAGCAAGTCAGTACCAACATTTGAACTGTACCGATGGGTGTCAGCGACCAACCAATTCACGTTCTCCACGTGGAAGACGACGCCGCGTTCGCGGAGCTGGTGTCCGTCTATCTCGAGCGCGACGAGGACGCGATATCGGTACACACTGCGGCGACGCCCGAGGAGGGACGCGAGTTGTTGACAGCCAGGGAGATAGACTGTATCGTCTCCGACTACGACATGCCCGAGATGAACGGCATCGAGTTCCTGGAACGGGTCCGCGAGACGTATCCGGACCTTCCGTTCATTCTGTACACGGGCAAGGGGTCAGAAGAGGTTGCGAGCGAGGCGATCTCCGCCGGCGTGACCGATTATCTGCAAAAAGAGCGTGGGACGAGCCAGTACACGGTCTTGGCGAACCGGATTCACAACGCCGTCGAACAGTACCGGTCGACCCGGGCGCTCGAATCCAGTCGCCAGCGGCTCTCGCTGCTCTTCGAGGAGTCGCCACTCGGCATCATCGAGTGGTCGGAGTCGTTCGAAATCGCGCGCGTCAACGATTCCGGCAGGGAGATTCTCGGCTACGAGGAGGGCGAACTCGCCGGAACGTCCTGGGAGACAATCGTCGCCGACGCGGAGCGAGACGAGGTCGGCGATATCGTCGAACAGCTCCAGTCGGGCGACGGCGGCTTTCACAGCATCAACGAGAACGTCCGGGCCGACGGTGAGTCGATTATCTGCGAGTGGCACAACCGTCTCGTGACCGACGACGACGGCAACGTCGTCACGATATTCTCACAGTTTCAGGACATCACCGAGCGACAGACACGACAGAGAGAGCTAGAACAACACCGGGCGCTCATCCACGCCGCGAACAACGCGATTATCACCGTCGACGAGTCGAATCGCGTGCAGTCGGCGAACGCGGCGGTAGAAGAGATGTTCGGCTACGAGCCGTCGGAGCTCATCGGCGAGCCGGTGACGACGCTGATGAACGACGACACCGCAACGCGCCACGAGGCGATGTTCACGCGGTATCTGCAGACGGGCGAACAGACCCGAGCGTGGAACGACATCGAGGTCGAAGGGCAACACAGAGACGGGTCACGGGTTCCGCTTTCGGTCACGTTCGGCGAGGTCGTCCAGGGCGGCGAACGGCTGTTCGTCGGCATCATCCGCGATATCACCGAGGAAAGCGAGTACAGACAGGAGCTGGAGTGGACGAACGCGGTGCTCTCGAAGCTGTTGGAGACGCTGCCAATCGGCGTGCTCGCCGAAGACGAGTCGCGTGAGATTCTGGCGGCAAACGACCACCTGCTGGAGCTGTTTGATATCCCCGAGGCCGCGGACGACCTCGTCGGCGACGACTGTGAGCGGGTCGCCAGCGAACTCAGCGAGCAGTTCGCCGACCCCGACGGCTTCCTCGAACGCGTCAACGAGATCGTGGGAGAGGATATCCCGGTCGACGGCGAGGAAGTGGAACTCGCGGACGGTCGTACGTTCGTCCGGACTCACGAACCCGTGGAGCTGCCGGACGGGAACGGCCACCTGTGGACCTACCGTGACGCGACCGCACAGCGGCGGCGAGAAAACCGCCTGGAGGCGCTCAACCGGACGGCCCAGGAGCTAATCAACGCAGAGAGCCGCGAGGCGGTCGCGGAAATCGGTGTCACGGCCGCACAGGAGGTACTGGGGTTGAACGCGAACGCGATTCACCTCGTCAACGCCGACGGGACCGCTCTCGTTCCGGCTGCAGGAACCGAGTCGGTATACACGCTCATCGGTGACCCCCCGGCGTTCACAGAGGGAGACAGCATCACCTGGCGTGTGTACGAGACGGGCGAGGCGGTCGCGATTGACGATATCCACGACGACCCGGACATCTACAACCCCGACAGCCCGATTCGCAGCGAACTGTATCTCCCGCTGGGCGAGTACGGCATCCTCATCGCTGGCTCGCCGACGCCGGACACTTTCGACGAGGCGGACCTCGCGCTCGGGCGGCTGCTCGCGGGAAGCATCGTCACCGCGCTGGAACAGATCGAGCAACTGGAGCGGCTCCGGGACCGCGAGCAGGAGCTATCGGAGCAGAACGAACGGCTCGACGAGTTCGCCAGCATCGTCTCACACGACCTTCGCAACCCCCTGAACGTCGCAGTCGGGCGGGTCGAACTGGCACGAGAGACCGGCGAGTTGGACCACCTCGACGCGGTCGAGCGAGCCAACGAGCGGATGAGCGCGCTCATCGACGACCTGCTCACGCTCGCCCGCCAGGGGAGCCGCGTGAGCGACGTCGAAGCCGTCGACCTCCGCGGGCTCGCGAGCGGGTGTTGGGCCAACGTCTCCACCGCGGACGCGACGCTCGACCTGCAGACCGACCGGTCGATATCAGCCGACCGGAGCCGACTCCAGCAGCTACTGGAGAACCTGATGCGGAACGCCCTCGACCACGCCGGCGACGACGTGACAGTCACCATCGGTGACCTCGACGTTGGGTTCTACGTCGAGGACGACGGCCCGGGCGTTCCCGCCGAGATTCGCGGCGAGATATTCGACGCCGGCTACTCGACGGACCCGAGCGGGACCGGCTTCGGGCTGAGCATCGTCGAACAGATTGTCAGCGGCCACGGCTGGGATATCACGGTGACCGACGGGACCGACGGCGGTGCGCGCTTCGAGATAACGGGCGTCGACTTCGCGTGAGCCGGCCGCCTATCTCTGGTCGGGAAGCGTAATCGTGACGACGTTGCCGTCGTCGTAGTCGAAGTCGATGTCGGCGTTCATCGCGGTGACACTCCAGGTCACGATCCAGAGACCGATGCTGCTGCCGTGTTCTAGCTGCGTCTCGTCACCGGCGCGAATGGGGGCGAGCTCGGCCTCGTTGATGCGGTCGTTTCGGTCGGCGACGACACACTCCGCGCGGCCGTCTTGCGTCTGTGAGATACTGACCGACGCGTACGATTCGTCGCCGTGGTCGAGCGCGTTCTCGACGAGATTCGAGAGCGCGACGGTGAGCAGCCCGGGGTCGGTCTGAATCTGTGTGTCCTCGCGTACGTCGAGGTCGATGGTCGCGTCGGGGAACCCGTCGAGGAGCTCCGCTCGAATGTCGGCGAGGAGGTCGACCGCGTCGACCTCGACGACCTGGGGGTCACGCCGTCTGAGTCGGTCGAAGTCCTGTGCCTTCTCGGCGATGGAGAGGAGACTCTCGCTGGAGTCGATGATGGCCTCGGCGGGGAGTTCGAGCCGCTCGTCGTCGATTTCATCGCGGATGAGGTTCGCGTGGCCCTTGATGACGGTCATCTCGTTGCGCATGTTGTGTCGGAGCACGCGGTTGAGTACCGTGAGCTGCTGTTTCTGCTGGCGTTCCGCCGTCACGTCGTAGAGGACGACCAACCCGCCGACGACGGTGTCGTGGGTGTCCGTCAGCTCGGTGTAGGAGACGGCGAAGATGCGGCTGTCGGGACCCCCGACGGTGATTTCGCCCACTTCGCGCATCACGTCGAGAGAGGTCCCGACCAGCGTCTCGACCGGGACCGGAAGCAGGTCGTCGTCGGTGACGCCGAACAGCGTCTCGGCGCGGTCGTTGAGGTTGACGACCTGTTGTTCGGTGTCGACCGCGAACAGCGGGTCTTCGAGGTCGTCGAGCGCGCTGCGCTCTGCGGCCCGCTGTGTGGTCGGATTCGTCTCGAACATGTGGGTGCCGACGAAGGCGTACGCGTCGAGTATCGAATGTGGTAACAGGAGGGCGGGCGTCAGATTCAACTCGGGATACGGCCCGATGCGGAGCACCCACGTGACGATACCGATGGCCGGGAAAACGGTACTCAACGCGATGGCGGCCGCCTCTCGCCGGTAGAGCGTTCCGTACGCGAGCGTCGTCTCCACGAGCAGGAGCACGCCGACGGCGGCCGCGGCGAAGGTGACGGCGACGGCGAGATACCCCCACGGCTGGATGGTGTACAGCGCCCCCGACAGCCCGAACGGGGAGAGGAGTTCGAACCCCTGCCAGAGCAGACCGTGATACGGGTGCGTGAGCGCGAGCGCCGTCGTCACGGTCGGGACGAGGAGAATCAGCCCGAACCCGTAGGTGTGGACGAACCGCTCGCGGCCGGTGTACTCGAGCGCGAACCCCATGAACAGCGGTCCCATCCACGCGAGTCCGGTCCACGTGAGCGCCTCGAGATACGCGCGCGCCGTCGGCTGTGAGACGAGCATCGCGACGGCATACGAGAGCGTGACGAGGACCTGCGCGGTGAGCGTGGCGATGAACCAGTTTGCGCCGGCGCTGCCGCGGTGGCGGTCGAGATACCAGACGAGACCGATAGTCCCGACTCCCGCCGCGAGCGTGGCGAAGACGAACACCGCGGCGACGAGTCCGAACACGACTAGCCGAAACACCGTCGATTAGCCCAATAACTGTTGGCCTTCGCGACCCCGTTGCTGGGGTGTTTTTGTCTCGCTGGTCCCTCAACGTGGTATGACCGATGGCGGCGACCCTCCGCTCGACACGATGCCGCTTGCGCCACACATTCCGTCCGTGCCGGACGAGGAGACGGGGGTCGTCGTCTGGCACCGCGACGAACTCCGGACTGCGGACCATCCCGCACTCACCGCCGCGGCCCGCAACGCCGACGTACTCTTGCCGCTGTTCGTCTTCGACCCGCAGTTTTACGCCGACAGCGGACTTGCCTGTGACGACCGACTCCGCTTCCTCCACGAGTCGCTCGCCGACCTCGACGAGCAGTACCGACACGCGACCGCAGACGAGACGGGGCTTTCGTTCGCCCACGGCGACCCCGTCGAGGTGTTGTCCCGGTTCCACGACGCGGGCTGGGACGTGTTCGCCGCGCGCGGCCCGACCGGCCGATACGGCCGCGACCGCGACGAGCGCGCCCGCGAGGCCGCCGACGTGTTGTTCGTCTCCGGTGACGGACTCGTGCGCGGGACCGACGAGACGCGCGACGGCTGGGCCGACCACGTCGAGTCGTGGTTCACCGACGAGACGCTGACCTGGGACCCCGACGGCGTCGAGTTAGACCACGTCCCCGCGGAGCTCGCGCCCGATGCTATCGAGGACGCGTACGGAATCGACCCGACGAAGACGCGCGTCCCGACCGGGGGCCGAGAAGCCGGCGTCGAGACGCTGCGTTCGTTCACCGACCGCATCGAGTCGTATCCGGAGAGCATCTCCGCCCCCCTCGCAGCGCGTGAAGGGACGAGCGGTCTCTCCCCGTATCTCCGCTTCGGCTGTCTCTCCGTGCGCGAGGTGTACCAACACGTCGCTACGAACGCCACCGCAGACCGCGCCCGCGAGATGTTCACCTCTCGACTCTACTGGAACCGCCACTACAAACAGAAGCTCGAAGACTGGCCCGGCTGGCTGGACGAGGCCGCCAATCCGGTACTCGCGGGGTTCAACGCCGACCGCTACGACCCCGAGTTCGTCACGGCGTGGAAGGAGGGAAAGACGGGGTATCCGATGGTCGACGCGGCGATGCGGTGTCTCGCCGAGACAGGGTGGCTGAACTTCCGGATGCGCGCGATGTGCGTCTCCGTCTACTTCCACATCCTCCAGCAGCCGTGGAAACCCGGCGCCGACTGGTATCACCACCACCTCATCGACTCGGATCCGGCCATCAACTATACGCAGTGGCAGTCCCAGTGCGGGCTCGTCGGGAAGCCGACGCTCCGCTTCTACAATCCGCGCAAGCAGGTGCGCGACCACGACCCCGACGGGAAGTGGATTCGCCGCTGGGTGCCCGAACTCGCCGACCTGCCCGCCGACCACTTCCCCCGGCCGGAACGCACCCCAATCCACGTGCAGGAGTCGTGTGGCGTGAAAATCGGGGAGACGTATCCGTATCCGCTGGTGGAGTACGAATCAGCGAAAGAGGAGTTCTGGCAGCGGTACGACGCGGTCAAACCCGAGGCCGCGGCCCGACTCGGCGACGAGGAGATTGCACGGCGCGTCTCGCTTTCCGGCGGCGTACCGGGTGCGAAACGCATCGCCGACGAGCACGGGGACCGCGAGCGCGACCGCGACGGCGACACGCCGCGTGACAGCC
Source organism: Halosegnis longus (assembly GCF_009663395.1). NCBI lineage: Archaea > Methanobacteriati > Methanobacteriota > Halobacteria > Halobacteriales > Natronomonadaceae > Halosegnis > Halosegnis longus. The sequence continues at coordinate 2,300,887 of NZ_QKNW01000001.1, forward strand.
CCCGACAGACCGACCTGACGCGCTTCGAGTGACCCTCAAGCTGCGTGCAGACCGAACTGTGGGGCCGACTTGCCACTACAGGACTCCTGTGTGGCTGTCGTCACTCGTCACCGCTCAGTCGCAGAGCCGGTGCGCGATGAAAACGACCAGAGTAGTCGCTCGGACAGTGCGTCACCGCGTGTCCGTCGTCTCAAGATCGTCGGCCGGGCTGGCGAAGTCGGGCGCAGCGCCCACGGAGCGGGTCCCCGCGAGTCAGGTACCGGACCGCCGTCTCAGGAGTAGAAAATCGACGGTCGCCGCTCGCCGCCGTACTCGTCGTCGGGCAGGTGCGCGTCGAGGGAGTCACCCTCCCCGAGCAGATGGTCGAACACGTCGACGGCGGAGCCACGCAGGAGCGGCTTGTTGTCGTTGCCGCAGTTGCGGTCGAAGGTGCAGGCCGGACAGCCGTTCGGGCGTCCACAGCCGCAGTCGCGCAGGGAGTCGCGGGCGCGTTCGGCCAGCGCCTCGAACTGCTCGTAAATCGCCCGCGAGAAGCCGAGTCCACCCTCCACGCCGTCGTAGATGAACCACCCCGAGGACACGTCGCCGTCGAGCGCCCGCGTCCGTTGTTCGATGACGCGTTCCGTCGCGGCGATGGTGTCCGTGCGCGTCGGTTCGTCCTCGCGCGCGATGTGAGTATCGAGCACATGCGTCGAGAGCCCCCCGAGGTCGTTCTTGTCGACCAGCAGCTCCAGCGGCGCGGTCTTTATCATCGCGTGCTCGGCGGCGTGGAGGCCGGCGACGTAGCCCAACTGCGGCGGGTGGTCGCCGTCCATCCCGGTCTCGACGCCGTACTCGCGGTACTTGTGGACGAGCGCCGTCTCGATGCGGTCGGGGACCTCCAGCCAGCAGAGCTGGGTCTGCATCTCCACCGGCGGGCGACCGGTCGGGATGTTCTGGGCGAGGGTTTCGCCGTTGCCGACGTGGACCTCGTCGTAGCTCCCGTGTTCGACGAGGACGGTTCCCGTCCCGTAGTGGAGGGTGTAGCCGTTCACCTCGCGGCTGCGCTCGCTGTCGGCGTCGACGACGTTCACCGTCGTCCGGGTCTGCGTGTAGTAGTCCACGTCGACGGGGGTGAGTTCCACGAACGGTTGGGGGTGGTCGTCCACGACGCGTGTCACCTCGAACTGCTGGCCGTCGTGGAGTCGGACCGCGCCCTCGTGGTAGTCGCGGAACGCCCGCGACTTCGCCACCGGCTCGATGTCGAGGTCGTCCGACAACCCCCACTCGTGTGGGTTCGCGTCCTCCGCGAGTCGGACGTGGTACTCGTCGTCGCCGGTGCCGTAGATGCTCACGTCGGCCTGCGGGCGCGGGGAGCCGACGTAGTGGACCGCCGCGTCGAGATACCCCTCAAGCTCGCCCGCGCGGCGCAGCATCTCGACGGCCCGCTCCAGCCGGTCGCGCTCCGCGAAACGCCCAGCGTCCTCGTCGGTCAGGGCCAACTCCTCGGCCGCACACCGGAGGTGTTGGACGAAGACGGCGTTGTTGTCGGTGTCGACGACAGCGTCCTCCACGTCGGATTCGAGCAGGTAGTCCGGGTTCGCGATGACGTACTGGTCGAGGGTGCGGTGGTCCGCGACCATGACCGCGAGCGAGCGGCTGGTACCCCGGCCTGCACGACCGATGCGCTGCCAGAAGGACTGACGCTGGCCCGGATACCCCAAGAGGACGGCCGCGTCCAGCCCCCCGATGTCGATGCCGAGTTCGAGCGCCGAGGTGGTCGCCAACCCGGTGAGCGTCCCGGATTTGAACTCCGTCTCGCGGGCGTGACGCGTCCGTTTCCCCATCCCCGCGTTGTACGGTTCGACGCGCGGCCGGGCGTCGTAGCTCGCGGTGTTCTCGGTGTAAAACTCGTTGACGCGCTCGACGGCGAGTTCGGTCAGCTTCCGGCTCGGGCAAAAGAGGAGCGTCTGAATCTGGCTGGCCGTGAGGTGGGCGAAGACGCGCGGTGCCTCGATGGATGCGGGGACGCGCTCCGGGGCGGGCTCGTCCCCTTCCTCGTCGTCGGCTCCCCCGGGCAGCGACGCAGACGTGGTCTCCGCGGGAATATCCCCTCGCGACTCGTTGGGACCCTGTTTGTTCCGCGGCGGCGGGTTCCAGAGCACGAGGTCGCGTGCCCCTCGGGGAGAGCCGTCCTCGTCGACGACGGTCACGTCCTCGCCGACGAGGTGCGCCGAGTGTTCACCGGGGTTGCCGACCGTCGCGGAGGTGAGGGTGTACTGCGGGTCGCCGCCCCAGTAGGCGACGACGCGGCGAAGTCGTCGGAGAATCCACGCCGCGTGCATCCCCTGCACTCCGGTGTGGGTGTGGGACTCGTCGATGGCGATCAGTTCGAGGGCGCTGAACAGCCGGCTCCACTTGTCGTGGTGACCGAGGTACACGCTGATGGCCTGAAAGTTCGTCAACACCACGTCCGCCTCCTCGCGGATGGCCCGGCGGTCGGCCTTGGGCGTGTCACCGTCGTAGATGCGCACCCGGATATCGAGGCCGAGCGTCTCGTACAGCTCATCGAGATTGCGCTTCTGGTCTTTCGTGAGTGCCTTCATCGGGTACAGCGCCAGCGCGGTGGAGGCGTCGTTTCCCTCGCTTGCGCGCGTCCCGTCGGGGTTGAGCACGCCGGCGTCGAGGAGGTTCCGCGCAATCTGGAGGCCGTAGACGGCGGTCTTCCCCGACGAGGTGGAGGTGGCGACGGTGACGTTCTCTCCCTCCGAGAGGGCATCGAGCGCCGCCGCCTGATGCGAGTAGGGGTCGTACGGGAGGGCGCGCGCGAGCCGCGGGCGAAGCGCGTCCGCGGCGGGAACGTGGCTCCCCTCGCGGGCCGGAAGTTCGCGAATCGTCACGCGCTCGGTGTCGGCGGTGAGACTCACGCGGGGAAACGAGTCCACCAGGCCGCGGCCGGTCGTGCGTGGCGCGTCGGTCATACGGAGAGGACGTGCGAGCCGGCTATCAATCGTTCGCCGTCAGAAGTCACCGAGCCCGGCCTGCGTGCCGCCGGAGTCGGTCGCCGCGTCCGTCGTCGCGCGGCGGCCGGCGTCGCGAATCGCGGCGTAGACGTGCCACAGCGCGCGACAGTCGTCCTCGCAGTAGCGCTCGTGGCGCTCCCACGCAACGGTCGAGGGGTCGCCGGTGCGCATGAACCGCTGGTAGGCGGCGGCGGTCTGTGCCCCCGACAGGCCGGTGTCGGCCCCCTCGAAGCCGAGGGCCGCGGCCACGTCGTCAAGCTTGTTCGTCCGGCCCGGCAGGAGCGCGTTCTCGTCGCGCACGGCCCACTTGTAGAGGTCGTAAGTCCACACGTCGTCCCACGCCTCGGCGTAGTGGGGGGCGTACTTCTCGATGAACCGCTCCAGTTCGGGGTAGTCGAACCGGTAGCCGTTCCAGGTGAGGACGGTCCGGTCGGCGTGGGTCGCGAGAAACCAGTCCAGAAACGCCTCGATGATGGTGCCGGGGTCGTCGGGATTCTCCCGTTCGACGAACGACTGGTAGCTGTCGTCGTGAGGGTCGTAGACGCCGATCTGCCAGATGATCGTCGGCGACAGCCCGTCCGTCTCGATGTCGAGACAGACGGGCGGCCGGTCGTCCCGCGTGACGGGGAGCGTCTCGTTCGTCAGGCGGAGCGGGTCACCCGTCGCGAGCACCTCGGCGTGGGCGTGCATCCGCTCGGCGTTCGCCCGCGAGACGCCCGACACGTCCACGAGGTCGCGAACGGGCGTCTCGCGCACGTCGGTCCGCGACTCCAGCCCGCGGTCGCGGAGCCGTGTCGCCGTCGTCGCGCCGATACCGGCGAGCGCGCGGAGCCCGAACTGCGAGGTCCGCATCGGCGTCGCGGCCACGCTGCCGGCCGGGACACACCGGAGCGCGGCGAACGTCGGCGTCTCGCCGTGACCCGGCGGTGGGCCACAGCCGTACACCGGAACCGTCGTTTCCTCCAGCGTCCAGTCGTGGTGGTAGCCAGCGGGGAGTTCGCCGGCGAGGACGGTCATCGGCGTCTCGGCCGCGCGCTGCACTCGCGCCAGCTCCTCGCCGGCGGTGAGGGTCGCGGCCAGACTCGTCGCGTCCGTCTCGACGCCGAGTCCGGGAACGACGAGGAGCGTGCGCTCGCCGGCTGGCCGGCGTTCGCCCGTCTCGACGGCCGCCGCGAGGTCGTCGAGAACGGCCGAAGATTGGACCGTGAGCACGTCGAAGTCAGGCGTGGCATCCGGACCGACCGCGGTGAGTTCACCGTCCACGCGGGCGTGGCGGACGACCGAGTCGCCGTCTCTCCCCAACTGCGGGTGGACGACGGGAACCGAGACGGCGTCGCGGACGGTCGCGTACGCGCGCGCCTCCGGCGTCGAGTCGGGGAGCCAGACGCCGTCGGGGTCGGCGTACGCGACCGCGTCGGCGAGGGCAGACCCGTCGAGGGCACGCGCGGCTCGCGCCGACAGCGACAACAGTTTCAGGGGCTCATCGCTCACGGACGCCGATAGGCGAGTCGGGCGAAAAGAGCTTCCGGCGCGGGGTCAGTAACCGAACGCCGCGCGCACGGACTCGATTTTCTCGACGTCCGCGCGGCCGTGAACCAGGCCCCGAAAGTACAGCTCTTGGGCGACGTTGAGCCGGAGGTCGTAGCGCTCCTCGCTCAGGTCGTCGCCCAGTACGCCAACGTCGCGCAGCGACTGTTCGAGCTCGTCGGCTCCGTACCGCTCTTTTACGATGGGAAGCGACATACCAGTCGTTAGCTCGCGTCACTGAACGCTGTTCGGGCGAACGGGTTCGGCTCCCAAGCGTTTAGCGGCCGTCGCTCGAAGCCCGGCCGTGAGTCGACTCGTCGCGACGCTCACGTTCGGTCGGCGACCGACGCTCGGTGCCGGCATCGAACCGGTCGCGCTCGCCCACGGCTACGCCGAGCCGATGGCTCGCTTTCTCGGCTACGACCTCACCGACGACGGGAGTCTCAATCGAATTCCGGGCGCGTACGCTCCCGTGCTCGACGACCGGCCGTCGGTGGTGACGGACCTGTTGCTCGCGCTCGCGCCGGAGCTATCGAGCATCGCCGACCGCATCGAGACGCTCGACACCAAGTCGCGGGTGAACTACGGCGTCGACTTCCGCGAGAAGGCGTTCGACTCCGCGGTCGGCTGGGGGTCGGACGGTTACGGTCGCCACTTCGAGGCGCGGTCACAGTTGGAGTCGCATCCAATCGACGGCGCGGTCGCAGTGGCCTGCTACGGCGACGGCGGGCTGTGTCAGGCAATCGGGGCGAACCTCGACAGACTGGATATCGACGTGATACGGGGGTAGACTACTGCGGGGCGGGAGCGGGAGGCGTCAGCCGTTCGATGCCGGTGAACTCGAAGCGTGCACCGCCCGACTCAGCCTCCGTCGCCTCGACCTGCCACCCGTGGGCGGTCGCGATACTCTCCACGATAGCCAACCCGAACCCGGTGTTGTTCTGCGTGCTGGTCTTGCCCGGGGGGAACAAGTCACCGCGCACGGCTTCGGGGATTCCCTCGCCGTCGTCCTCGACGTAGAAGCCGTCGTCGAGGTCGCCGACGCGGACGGTCACGTCCGGTCCCCCGTGTTCGACGGCGTTGCGGATGAGGTTCTCGAAGAGGCTCCGGAGCCGTGCGGGGTCCGCCGGAATCGTCTGGTCCGTCTCGACGGACAGCGTCGCGTCGGCGGTGTCGACCGTCTCCCAGCTATCCGTGACTAACTCCGGGAGCGCGACCGACGCCACCTCGCCAACGGTTTCGCCTTCCCGCGCGAGCGTGAGCGTCTGTTCGACGATGCTCTCGATGCGGTCGAGCGCGGTCTGGAGGGCGTCGAGGTCCTCGTTGTCGCCGATGTCCTCTTGGAGGAACTGCGCACGCGCCTGTGCGACGTTGAGCGGGTTCCGGAGGTCGTGGCTCACGATGCCGGCGAAGGATTCGAGCCGCTCGTTCTGGCGTTCGAGCGCGACCTCTCGCTCTTTGAACTCCGTGATGTCGCGCTGGAAGCCGACCCAGTGGGTGACGCTGCCGTCGGCCGCCCGGATGGGAGCGATGCTGACACGGTTCCAGAACTCGGTGCCGTCCTTCCGGTAGTTCAGCATCTCCACGCTCGCCGGCTCGTCGGCGTCGAGTGCCCTCCGAAGCGTCTCGACTGCTTGCGGGTCGGTGTCCGGCCCCTGCAGGAACCGGCAGTTGACGCCGATGGAGTCGCTCCGGTCGTAGCCCGTCATCTCGACGAACCGGTCGTTGACGTACACCATCGGGTTGTCATCCTGCTGGGGGTCGGTGACGGTGATACCGACGGGAGCTTCATCCAGCGCGCGCGTCTTCATCTCCAGTTCCCGCTCCCGTCTGCGCTCGTCGGACACGTCACGGAGGATGCCGACGCTCCCCTCGAACTCCTCGCCGTCGTACGGGAGCGCGGCCATGTGGTCGCGACACGGTATCGGCTCACCCTCCTTCGGCTGGATGTCGACCGGGAACCGCTGCGCGTCCGGACCCTCCGAGGAGAGAATCTGGCCGAGTCGCTCCTCGGCCTCTGCGACCGCGGCATCGTCCTTGATGAAGCCCGGCGTGCTACCGATAATCTCCTCGCGGTCGTACCCCGTCAGCTCCGCGAACGGCTCGTTCACGAACTGGAACACGCCCGTCTCGTCGACGACGTACACCGGGTAGTTGAGCGCCTCGATGACCGTCGAGTACCGCTCGGCGATGACGCGGGTCCGTGCGTCTTCGACGGCCTGTTCGACCCGGTTCGCGAGTCGCCGCAGCTGCTCGGGTCCGCCTTTCTGGAAGTAACCCGTGACGCCGGCGTTGAGCGCCTGGCTCGCGATTTCCTCACTCCCTTTCCCGGTGTAGAGGATGAACGGAATCGCGGAGTCGTCCGCGCGCAGACGCTCGAAAAAGTCCAGCCCGGTCATCTCGGGCATGTCGTAGTCGCTGATGACGCAGTCGAACGTCTCCTCGGCGAGCCGGTCGAGCGCCGTCTCCGGGTCAGTGACGCTCGCCACGTCGACGGCGTCGAGTTCGCGGTCGAGATACGCCGTGGTAAGGTCGAGAATAGAAGGGTCGTCATCGACGTGTAACACATCGATTCTGTCGGTCATAGTTCATATATGTGACAGACAGGTAAACCCGTGTCGACCATCTGTGCTAACCGGGACGGGCGGACGGGTCACAGACGCTTAAGTTCGCGAGGCACCGAGACGGCGCTAATGGCGGGCGGAACCCTCCCGGTTCGCGGCGACGACGACCAGTCGGGCGACCGGGTGGTGTGTCACGTCGACATGGACTGTTTTTACGCGGCGTGTGAGCGACTGCGCGAACCCGCGCTCGCGGGAGAACCGCTCGTCGTCGGGATGGGGTACGAGGCGGGCGAGGACATCGGCGCGGTCGCGACGGCCTCCTACGAGGCGCGCGCGTTCGGCGTCGAGAGCGCGATGCCCATCTCCGAGGCGTTAGAGCGGCTACCGCGCAAGCGTCTCGCTGCCCGCGACGACGACCTCGACGTGAGCGAGGCCGGCTTCTACCGCTCCGTCGATATGGACTACTACAAATCCGTGAGTGAATCCGTCGACGAGGTCATCGAGCGGGCAGTCGCCGACGCCGACCCGGAGGGCGTCATCCGGTCGGTGTCCATCGACGAGGCGTATCTCGACGTGTCGGCCGTCGGCTGGGAGGGCGCACGCGCGTTCGCCGCCGATCTCCGGACTGCTATCGAGGACGAGGTCGGCGTGACGGCGAGCGTCGGCGTCGCCCCGAACATGTCGGCCGCGAAGGTCGCCTCCGACGCCGACAAGCCCGACGGGCTGGTCGTCGTTCCGCCGGACGAGGTTCGGGGGTTCCTCGCCGACAGGCCGGTGGAAGAGCTACACGGCGTCGGACCGGTGACGGCCGACCGGCTCGCCGAGATGGGTATCGAGACGGCCGCGGAGCTCGCGAGCGCCGACCCCGACGCCCTCGAATCGACGTTCGGCTCGCGGGGTCGCCAGATTCACCGCCACGCCCGCGGCATCGACCGCCGCGAGGTCGAACCCGTCGGGAAACCCAAGTCCATCTCCTCGGAGAAGGCGCTGTCCGTCACGGACGACGACACGACGAAACGCGAGATTGCCGCGCGGCTGGCGACGGACGTAACCGAGCGCGCGAGCGCGAAGGGGGCACTCTACAAGACGATCGGCGTGAAGGTGGTCCGGCCACCGTTCGACGTGAACACGCGCGCCCGGTCGCTCTCCGGGCCCGTGGACGACCCCGCGCTCGTGGAGGAAATCGCCCTCGACCTGTTGGGGGAGTTCAGCGACGACCGAGTCCGGAAGCTCGGGGTGCGCGTCTCCAATCTGGACTTCGCCGAGGCCGACCAATCCTCGCTCGACAGTTGGGACTCGGACGGTGAGCAGTCCGGCGGCTCGGAGCGACGGCGACCGCGTCGACACACGCGCGACCGACAGGGGCGCGGGCAGACCACCTTCGGCGACTTCGACGAGTGACCGGCGGCGTTTTGTGGCTCGTCCCGCGAGAGGCGGTATGAACAAACTCGCCTCGACCGGCGACGACCGGTGGCAGCTGGCGCGCCACGCCCACATCGTCGTCTACGAGGCCGACGACGGCGGGGAGCTGCTCACCATCTACGACTGCGGCGCGAGTCAGGCCCCGCCGCGCGCGAAGCTCGTCGGACACCTCGCCGGCGTCGAGGCCGACCACGAGCGCACGCCACAGCCGACGGGGAGTATCGTCTCCGTGCGCGAGCCGGCCGAACTCGTCAAGGAGGAGGACGGCTACGTCGTTCGCGCCTGAGTCGTCCGCGGGTGGTATGCCGCGCGTCTGACGCGGCTTTATTCGAGTCGGAACGCACGTTCCGGTAATGAGTACGGAGACCATCACCGTCGGCGAGGTGAGCGCCGGCGACGCGGCGGGCCAGTCGGTCGACCTGCCCATCGTCGATATCCTCACGGGCCGGGGGTTCATCACCGGCAAGTCCGGCTCCGGCAAGTCGAACTCCGCGTCCGTCATCGCCGAGAAGCTGCTCGACCGCGGCTACTCGCTGATGTGCGTCGACATCGACGGCGAGTACTACGGGCTGAAAGAGGAGTACGAGATTCTCCACGTCGGGGCCGACGACGAGTGTGACCTGCAGGTGTCGGTCGAACACGCCGAGAAGCTGGCGTCGCTCGCGCTCGAACAGGGCGTCCCCATCATCCTTGACGTGTCGAGCTTCCTCGACGAGCGTGACGCCCGCGAGCTGCTGAAGGAGGTCGCCAAACAGCTGTTCGCGAAGGAGAAAAAGCAGAAACAGCCGTTCCTCATGCTCATCGAGGAGATTCACGAGTACATCCCGGAGGGCGGCGGGATGGACGAGTGTGGCCGGATGCTGGTGAAGGTGGGGAAGCGCGGGCGCAAACACGGGCTCGGCGTGGTCGGCATCTCACAGCGGCCCGCCGACGTGAAGAAGGACTTCATCACGCAGTGCGACTGGCTGTTGTGGCACCGGCTCACCTGGTCGAACGACACGAAGGTGGCGGGGAGAATCCTCGGGAGCGACTACCGGGAGCGCGTCGAGGAGCTGGGCGACGGCGAGTGTTTCATGATGAGTGACTTCGAGGAGTCGCTCCGGCAGGTGCAGATGGAGCGCAAACAGACGTTCGACGCCGGCGCGACGCCCGGTCTCGACGACTTCGAGCGCCCGGAGCTCAAGTCCGTCTCCGACGACCTGATGGGCGAGCTGGAGACCATCTCCGAGAACGAGCAACAGCGCGAATCCAGGGTCCAAGAGCTCGAGCTCGAACTCAAGGACAAGGAGGAGCGAATCAAAGAGCTGGAGGCGGAACTGGAGGAGGCGAGGGACCTCTCCGCGATGGCCGAACGGTTCTCGCGGGCGATGCTGGAACACGCCTCGGGGCGCGCGTTCCGGACCGACATCACCGGCCGACAGTCGGAGCTGAATGAACACGACGAACACGACGAACACGACGAGCGCGGCGAATCCGGCGGCACAGTCGTCACGCGCGACGACGGGGTGAGCCGGGAACGGCAGGCCGAAGCCGAGAGCCAGGCCGCAAGCGACGGCTTCGCCCATCTGGAATCGACCGACTTCGGCGCGGGACGGATGGCCGAGAAGGCGGAAACCGCGGCGGGAGATGGAGGGCACGCGACTGAACGAAGCAGCGACCAGCCCGGCGAAGCAGACGGCTCCGACGGCACGGATGGGTCGACGGCCGCGAGCGACGGCGAGGACGAGCCGGCTCCGGAGAGTATCGACGCGCCGGGTGACGTGGAGCCGTCTTTCGCCGGCGACACGGAGCGGTCGGTGGTCGCGAACCTCCGCGAGACGCTGGCGTCGCTGGACCCAATCGCGCGAGGCATGCTCGCTGTCTACCGGACGGAACCGAAGCTGTCGCCCCTCGACGCCCACGTCCGGGCCGGCGGCGACGGCGACCGGACGACGGCGTACCGGCGCAACGGCGAACTGCGCGCGAGCGACCTGGTCGAACACGCGGGGCGCGGGGGCTACCGGTCGCGGCTGCGCGCCGAGATTCAGACGCGCCACGACGGACGGCTCGGCGACGACGCGCTCGATACGGCCGTCGCGCGAGTGACCGAACTGCTGCCCACGATTGAGAACGGTGCGACGGGTGAGTCGACACGGGACTCCACGGAGGAGTCGACCGAGTCGGACGCCGAGCCGGCGGAGTCGGACGCCGAGTCGATGGCCACGGACGCCGAGATCATCACGGACTCGTCGCTCGTGAACGCGGCAAAATCAGGGGCTGGCGCGGAAGACGAAGCGCCAGAATCCCACGAGCAGACCCAAACGGAGATTCTATAACCCAGCGACGAGGTTTTCGAGGGCAGCGCGCGGGTCGTCGGCCTTGGCGACCCCGGAGGCGAGCAATACGCCCCGAGCGTCGAGGTCGCGGGCGGCGAGTACGTCGTCGCCCGTCGAGATGCCGGCTCCACAGAACACGTCGACCGACGGGTCCACGTCGCCGGCGGCGGCGACTGCACCCTCGACGATGTCGGGATCGGCCGAGGCGACCGAGACGCCGGTGCCGATGAGTTCCGGCGGTTCGACGGCGACCGCGTCCGGGCCGAGCGCAGTGACGGCGGCTATCTGTTCGGGATTGTTCGCACAGACGACGGTTTCGAGGCCGGCGTCGTGGGCGGCTTCGATGCTCGCGTCGATGTCCGCGAGTCGGAGGCGGCGCTCGGAGTGGTTCAATAGGGTGCCGTCGGCGTACTGTGCGACGGCGTCGGCGAGGGTCGACCCGGTGTGGCTCCCGTGGCCGTTCGGGGAGACGTGTTGCGCGAACGTCTCGACGCCCGTCTCGGCGACGGCGGCGAGGTCGACGGCCTGCGGTGCGACGGCGATGCGAGCGTCGGCGTCTGTGGCCACCTCGGCGGCGGCCTCCGCGATGGCGACGGCGTCACAGTCGTACGTCTTCAGATTGACGAGAACGAACATACTCCCAGAGCGAGGGGCGGCCGCAAATAGCTGTTCGTTCGCGACTCAGACGCGCTCGCCGTCGGCGGGGATGGTGACGTTCTCGACACCCTCGTCCTCGAGATGCTCGCGCAGGTCCTCTCGGGTACAGAGACAGTGGTTTATCGACTCCATGTGGACGGCGACGACCTCGCCGTCGGTGATATCGGCGACAGACGCGACCCCCGCACGCGACATCGTAATCGGGTCGCCCTCGACGAACTGCGCTTCGCCGGTGTTGACGACGACGGTGTCGGGCTCGTGTTGGGTGAGCACGTCGCCGACCGGGCCGTACCAGACGGTGTCGCCGGCGACGTAGGTGGTCTCCGTGCCCTCGAACAGGAAGCCGGTGACGGGCCCCATCTGCTCAGCGAGGTCGCCCGTGCCGTGGCGGGCGGGCGTGGCAGCGATGGTGATGTCCTCGAACTCGACGAGCCCGGAGACAGGTCGCACGTCGTCGAAACTTGCTTCGAGGTCGTCGGTGTCCTCGGGTTGACAGAACACCGGGACGCCGTCGATGCGGTCGCGGGCCGTGTCGTCGATGTGGTCCTCGTGGAGGTGGGTGACGACGACGGCGTCAACGGCATCGAGGTCGACCGACGGGAACGGAGCCGTCGGGTTCCGATCGTCGGTCGGCGTGTTCTGAATCGGCGGGCGCGCGCCTTCGGGGTCGAGCATCGGGTCGACCAGAAAGCGCGTCCCGTCGATGTCGAGTTCGAGCGTGGCGTGGCGGACGAGTCGAAGCTGCATCAGTCCTTCCGCTTGACCACGTCACCGAGCGTGTAGGACCCCGACGAGGAGCCGCCTTCGAACTCGTAGTCGTCGTCGCCGCTGTCGCCCTCCGTGAGCGAGATGCCGAGTTCGGACTCCAACTTCTCTTGGACCTCGTCTGTCGGCATGATGTCGGCTCGTTCGAGCTTCCGGATGACGCTCGCCTTCTCGTTGAGCTTCTTGGCGAGTTCCTCCTGTGAGAGGTTGGCGGACTCGCGGGCGTTCCGGATGCGGTCGTCGTAGTCCGTCGCAATCTGGTCCATCGTGTCGAACATGTCACGGCGGCGGCTCTGGCCACCCGACCCGCCCGACCCCGTCGAACTGGAGGAGGACGAAGACGACGAGGACGACGACGACGAGGATGTGGAGTATTTGCTCGACGAGGAGGACGAGGACTGCTGGCGCACCTCGGTGCCGAACTCGGTGCAGTCGCTGCACACGTCGAGTTCCGCGCCCTCCACCTTCACCGTCGTCGGATTTGCGACTTCACTGCCGCACATCTCACACTGTACCATACCATCGGATTCGACAGCGGCGTCAATAAAGCACACGCCGTCGGCTCCTCCGTGGCTACTCGTCGGTCGTCACGCGAGTCAGGGCGTGCTCGAACCCGTCGGCCGTCAACACCACCTCGTCGGTGTGTTCGTTCGCCTCCGCCGGGGTGCGACCGTCCGCGACGGCCCGGATCGCGTGCATCGACGCCTCGCGCACGAGGGAGGCGAGTTCCGCGCCCGAAAACCCCTCCGTGCTCGTCGCCAGCGCGTCCAGGTCCACGTCGTCGGCGAGCGGCTTGTCGTCGGTGTGCACGCCCAGGATTGCACGGCGGGCGTCCTCGTCGGGATTGGGAACCTCGATGTGGGTCTCCAGTCGCCCCGGCCGGAGGAGCGCCTCGTCCAGCGCGCCCTGCCGGTTCGTCGCCGCAAGCACCGCGAGCCGCGGATTCGAGGCGGCGTTGTCCATCTCCGTCAGCAGTTGCGAGACGACGCGTTCCGTCACCTCGGAGTCGCCCCCGCCGCGCATCCCCGCGAGCGCGTCGATTTCATCGAGGAAGACGATAGAAGGGGCCGCCTGTCGCGCCCGGTCGAACACCTCACGGACGGCCTTCTCCGACTCACCGACGTAGCGGTCCAGCAGTTCGGGACCGGCGACCCGAATGAAGTTCACCGCCGTCTCGCCGGCGAGTGCCCGCGCGAGCAGTGTCTTTCCGGTTCCCGGCGGCCCGTACAACAGGACACCGGAGGCCGGCTCGGTGTTCGCCGCCTCGAACAGCGGGGCGTACTGGACGGGCCACTCGACGGCCTCGCGGAGGGTAGTCTTGGCCTCGTCGAGTCCGCCCACGTCGCTGAAGTCGACGGTCGGCGTCTCGGCGACGTACTCGCGCATGGCCGAGGGGTCGACGGCCGCCAGCGCGTCGTCGAAGTCGCCCCGGTTCACCCGGAGTTCGTCGCGGTTCTCGCGGTCGCGGAGGGCGGCCATCGCCGCCTCCTGCGTGAGCGTCTTCACGTCCGCGCCGACGAAGCCGTGGGTGCGGGCCGCGAGGCGGTCCAGGTTCACGTCGTCGGCAAGCGCCATCGCCCGCGTGTGCACGTCGAGAATCTCGCGGCGACCGGTCTCGTCGGGGGCACCGATTTCGATTTCGCGGTCGAATCTGCCGCCGCGACGGAGCGCGGGGTCGATAGCGTCGACCCGGTTCGTCGCGCCGATGACGATGACCTGCCCCCGGGATTCCAGACCGTCGAGGAGAGTGAGCAGTTGCGCGACCAGCCGATTCTCCATGTCGCTTTCCTCGTCGCGCTCGCCGCCGATGGCGTCGAGTTCGTCGATGAAGATGATGGCCGGCTGATTGTCGGCGGCCTCCTCGAACATCGTCCGGAGCCGTTCCTCGCTGTCGCCCTTGTACTTGGAGACGATTTCCGGGCCGTTGATGACCCGGAAGCTGGCGTTCACCTCGTTGGCGACGGCGCGGGCGATGAGGGTCTTCCCCGTGCCCGGCGGCCCGTGCAGCAGGACGCCCTTCGGTGGGTCGACGCCGACCTCGCGGAACAGCTCCGGCTCCGAGAGGGGAAGCTCGACCATCTCGCGAACCAAATCGAGTTCCTCGTCCAGCCCGCCGATGTCCTCGTAGGCGACGCCGGAGGCGGTCGTCGTGGCGGCGTCTGCTGGCTCCTCGGAGACGGGTATCTCGGTGTCGGTCGAGCCGGACGGCGCGTCCTCACCGGTCTCGTTCCCCTGAACGGAGAGTGTCGTCGTCTCCGTCACCATCACGACGCCGTCCGGGTCGGTGGCGGTGACGCGCGCCTCGATGTCGGCGGCGTCGAGATGGACCGTATCGCCGGCGCGCAGGGGGCGGTCCAACAGCGACCGCTTGAGGAGCGATTCGGCGTTGCCGGGGACCGAGCCGCGCACGTCGAGGGTGACGCGGTTCGCGTCGCTGACGGTGACGCGGCGAACCGTCACCTCGTCGCCGACGGTGACGCCGGCGTTGGCGCGGGTGTCGGCGTCGATTCGCACCACGTCGTTTTCGGTGCCGGGCCACACCTTCGCGACGGCCTGTCGGTCACCCTCGATGACGACCGTATCCCCCGAGAGGACGCCGAGTCGCGACCGCGCCGGCTCGGGGAGTCGGGCGACGCCGCGGCCGGCTTCGCGCTTCTTCGCGGCGGCCACCGGGAGCCGCACCGTCTCGTCAGTCATACAGGCGAGAGGTCTGGCGCGAGTTTCAATCCCCCGGTCACGGCGACAGCCGGTCGCGGTGTTCGCTGGCGAGTCGCTCGGCGTGTTCGCGGTGCTCGGCCGCCTTCCAGCGGACCTGCTCGTGGTCGCCGTAGGTGAGTGCTTCCTTCAATACGTCACGAATCATTCCAGCCTCGATTGCCTCGATTTCGCCGTCGGTGCCGAACTCGATGACGCCGTAGCGGTCGGGAGCGCTCCCGATGGTCGCGCGCGTCAGGTCCGACCACGCAGTCGGGAGGGGCATCACTCCTCCCCGACGATTTCGTAGCTCTCCTCGCCGAGCTCGTCCTCCGCGAAGACGAAGACGCGCCCGCGGGCGGTCTCGGGGTCGGCGGAGATTTCGGTGCGGTAGCCGGCGTTCGTCGCCTCCACGCCGGGGAAGATGGACTCCGTCTCGTCGCGGTCGATGATGACCCGACCCACGCCCGTCGCCCGGAGGATGTCGTCGTCGGTCGCGCGGTCGTTCACGTACAGCATGACGCCCTCCTCCTCCGAGGGGTCGGTGACGAGGACGTGCACGTCCTTGCCCGGTGCGGTGGTGACCGTCTCTTCCACCTTCGTCGGGACGCCGTGATAGAAGACGCTCCGGCCGTCGGCGTAGGTCACCTCGACGCCCTCCGGCTCCAGCGAGATGTCGATGAGTTCGGGGGCGATGTCGCTGCGGAAGCTCATACCCGGCCTTCGGCAGGGCGGCGGAAAAACCGTCGTGTTCGTTGTTCGGACCGTCACGGCTTTACTCGTGCCCGGACTCTCAGGGACAATGCGAGCCACCGCACGGGCGCCCGCGGCGGGGACGGTCCTCAACGCGCTCGCCACCGGCCACGGCAGCGCGTTCGCCATCGACGAGTACGTCCACGCGACGGTCGAACTCGACGGCGCGGGCGAGGTGACGGGCGAGGTGGCCGACGAACCCGACGCGGACACGACGCTCATCGAGGCGTGCGTCGAGACGGTCGCGCGCGAGCACGACCGCGAGGTGGGCGGCCACGTCCGCACGGAGACGGCGATTCCGATGGCCGGCGGGCTGAAGTCCTCGTCGGCGGCGGCGAACGCGACGGTTCTCGCGACGCTCGACGCGCTCGGCGTCGAGATGGACCGGGAGGATGCCTGCCGACTCGGGGTGCAGGCGGCCCGCGGGGCCGGCGTGACGATTACGGGCGCGTTCGACGACGCCAGCGCGTCGATGCTCGGTGGCGTGACCGTGACGGACAACACGAGCGACGAACTGCTGGCCCGCGAGGAGCCGGAGTGGCACGTCGCGGTCTTCACTCCCGACGAGCGGGCCTACTCCGCCGACGCCGACGTGGCGCGGTGTAAACGCATCGCCGGCACCGCACGGGTGGTCGAGGAGTTAGCGCTCGATTCCCGCTACGGCGAGGCGATGACGGTCAACGGGTTCGCCTACTGTGGCGCACTGCACTTCGACACCGAGCCGATGCTCGACGCGCTGCCTGACGTACACGGTGTCTCGCTCTCGGGGACGGGACCGAGCTACGTCGCGGTCGGCACGCGCGAGCAGATGGAACAGACGCAGACGACGTGGGCAGAATACGAGGGAACAACATGGCTGACGACAACACAACAGGCGGGAGCACAGCTGACATGAACGTCGAAGAGATGGAACTGGACGAACTGCGCGAGGAGATCCGGAGTATCGACCACGAAATCGTCCAGCTCATCGCCCAACGCACCTACGTCGCGGAGTCCATCGCGGCGGTCAAACGGGAACACGACATCCCGACGACCGACGAGACGCAAGAGCAGGCGGTGATGGACCGCGCCGGCGAGAACGCAAAGCAGTTCGACGTGGACTCGAATCTCGTGAAGGCGGTGTTCCGACTGCTCATCGAGCTGAACAAAGTGGAGCAAAGGAGCAATCGGTAGCCCAAATCGGGGGTTTAAGCTCCTTTAACGGCGTTTTGTTCGCGTCAATCCCCTTCCGATTATTCATCTATGGTTCCGGATTCGATGAGCAGTCAGAAGATTCGATGTTCGTCTGCTGCTTGGGCCACGACCACCGTTGCAAGCAATCCGAATTCAGTATAGATGACTAGATATCGCCAAGTACGGATGCAGAGATTACCGTTCTGCTAGCTTCGCAAGCTCGTCGTAGACCTGTCCGAAGTTGTCGTATTCGCCGGCTTGATCGTCCCAGACGGCGTCAACTACTGACTCGTCTTCAATCTCGTAGACGGCGATACTTCCCTCGAAGATTCCGTCGTAGTCGTCGTTTTCGATGCCGGAGTCGATGACGTAGGTGCCGGATTTTATCTCCATGGTTTTCACGATATTAGCGAAATCCCAGAGATGCTGGAAGTCGGCATCGTTGCTGTTGTACTCCAGTGTTGTCCGGGACAGCTGCTTCACTACCCCGGTAGTAACTGCAAATTCACTTGTTGCGGGTACTGCTCGTTGGCTAACGTCGCAGCTATCGAGTTACTATCATCTGCAATCGAAGTTATCGATCCAGAGGCGAACCCCTTTGCTTGCCCAAACCCGTCTACGTCGCCGCGATTCCACTCGTCGGTGTGGAACAACAGCGGATGATGGTGGTCTCCTTCCGTGATAAACGGCCAGTCCTGCACCGGTGTGTGGAGGTGGGCTGATTTCGAACTGTGAGCGCTTCGCTGGTGGTCGAAGCTCCGAATTGTGTCGTCGTCGGGGCTGTACATGAGGCCGCTCGGGGTGACGCCGCCCTGATTGGGGGTTTCCCATGCGAGAACGTCAAGTCGTGGTAGCGTTTGTACGCTTCCCGGGTTACAGCCGCGTGTTCAGGTACGTTAATCGGATTGCCAATAGTGAGGACTAAGCCGTGGCCGAGGTCAAGGGCTTCTTCAACAGTATCCGCGTTCAACCACTTCTCAGTGGAGTAGCTTCGCGGGGCCTCAGTATCATTATAGTGGAAATTCTCTCCGTGTTTCTCGTCTGCGTAGAGGTCTTCATTAACGAACGCTTCGACCCACCGCTCCAAGGGATTCTGGGAGTCTCGTTTGAGGATGTCGAAGTTGCTGTCGCGGTACAGTTTCAACGCCTCAAAGTCAATCTCGTGATTGTCGCGCTCGGAGTCCGTCGAATACTCGAAGGCGGGATGTTCCTCGACGACGTTGCCGACCGACGCCTCGACGTACTGGCCGAGTTCCTCGCGCAGCAAGTCGTTGCGACCAGGTTGCATATCCCACCGATAGTTTGCTGGCCGATCGATGTCCGGCTGGTCGTCCGTCGTCTCTTCGGGTTGCTCGGTCGTCTGTTCTGCTTCGGTGGTCGTCGCCGACCCGTCAGTCGTCGTGGGCGGCGCCGTCGGTGAGTCGTCGCTGGTGTCGCTGGCACAGCCAGCCAGTCCAGCGACGAGGCTCGCCGTAACGCCGGTTCGGAGGAACGTCCGCCGTCTCATTAACTACCCATCACTTCCCAGCCGACGCTGATAGAACTACTGGAAAACCCAACCCAGATATTGCACGGGAAGCCCCCGAAACCTGTTTAGTTCGAACGCCTACTCTACGGTTATTTCGACGATACATAAGTGGAAATTGGAATTCGAAGCGATGGATACCCGAACAATATGGGGCTCAGAGGGCTCTCGAATCAGTCGATGCACCGCAAAGCACAATATTCTGTGTCTACAAATTTTCCTGTATGCCTAGTATCACCGTCAACGTGGACGACGAGCTCAAAGACCGAATGGAGAGACACCCAGAGATCAACTGGAGTGAGGTCACTCGACAGGCCATCCAGGAGAAAATCGAGGCCCTCGAAGTGATGGACGAACTCACCAGCGAGAGCGAGCTCACTGAGAGCGACGTGACAGAGATTGCGGATCGAATCAACGAGCGTGGACGCGAGCGCGTCGAAGAACAGTCGGACTAGCCTCTTGGATGAAGCTGGTTATCGACGCCAACGTCGTCATTTCTGCGCTCATCGCTGATTCGAAAACGCGTGAACTCATCGTCACGCTCGAACCCGATTTGCTGACGCCCGCGTTCGTCCACGACGAAATCGGGAACTACGAAGACCTCATCGTCGGGAAGTCCTGAATGGAACCGCAGCGCGTCCAGCAGTTCATCGACCTCCTGTTCCAGTACATCGAGGTCGTCCCCGCAGACGAGTTCTATCCCCACATCGAGCAGGCCGACGCGGCGATCGGCGAGACCGATTCTGACGACGTGCTATACGTTGCGTGTGCCCTGGCTAGCGACGCCGGCATTTGGAGCGACGATTCCGATTTCGACGAACAGGACGTCGTCGAGACGTACTCGACGAGCGACGTAATCGACTCGTTCGACACGCGCTAGCCGACCGAGACTGACGGCTACAGGATAGGGCAGGATTGTTTAAATGTGCCTGCTGGGAGAGCGTTCTCAGCCACGTATTCGCCGGAATAGAAACGCGATCAAGGTTTGATTTCACCGGCTCGCAGTATGGATTTCAGCTACCTGAACAAAATCGAGTAAAACCGTAACGTCATAAACGACGGACAGCGCGGCGATCGAGACTCTGAGAAGTGACCAATTAAGTAGAGTTTATTACAACAAGGATTCGCGCAGACAGGACCGAGCAGCTACAGACCGAAGTTGAAGATATCCGCGCGGTACTCATCTTCAACGTCCGCATAGTCCGTGTGGACGTACCCGGATACTTGCTACCACGGGCGTGTCTGAGCCGCGCAGGTCAGTCCAGCTAAATAAAGCTACAGCCGTGCAATGAGACGGTCAGTAGCTTACGCCGGAACTACCAGAACCGCCTCCGGAAGAGCCGGTCGATTGCATCGTGTCTGGGCTGACGACTAAGGCGAAGTTGGTGTCAGCCGGTTCATTATCCGGTGACAGGTAGCCAACAGCGAATGCCGAGTATACTTCGCCACCGCTGAGGCTCACATCGTAGCTTGCGACGACCTCTCCGTCGTTGTTCTCGGTATCGCCACGAATGTCGAGTGTGTAGTCGCCAGCAGGGACCGTCGCGTACCCGGACTCGCCGTATGCCACGCCGTCAAACACTGCATTGCCGTTGGAGGCGAGCGTGATATCAACCGCAGGGGCATCTGGCGACGCGTGCACTGCTCGAATCCGGGCGCTGGAGTTCGGCGGG
This sequence comes from Halosegnis longus, assembly GCF_009663395.1. NCBI lineage: Archaea > Methanobacteriati > Methanobacteriota > Halobacteria > Halobacteriales > Natronomonadaceae > Halosegnis > Halosegnis longus. Next base: position 2,320,957 of record NZ_QKNW01000001.1, read on the forward strand.
AGTTCCGAATCCACTCACATTGGACTCCCGCATCTGCACGTCTGCAGCTTCGGCGTGCCGTACGTCTCACACAACTGGCTGAAGAGCTACTGGTCACAGCGACACGCCGAGATTGTCCACATTCACGGGCTGAACAAGCGAGGTTCTGTTGAAATACTCAGCCAGTGCCATGTTCTTAGGACCGTGCTGAATACAGAGCCCATATCTTGTATAGCGCAGTTCAATTAGAGTGCCAGACAACGATGCACGTCCAAGTACACGAATGTATTAGCGGTACTTACAACAGGACTGCTTGGGCCAATCCGAGGAAGACCAAGAACCCCAGCACATCGGTCGCCGTGGTGATGAAAATCGTCGCAGACGTGGCTGGGTCGTATCCCATTCGGTCGAGCAACAGCGGCGTGATGGCACCAAAAAAGCCCGCGATGACGAGATTTGCGACCATCGAGATACCAATCACAGCCCCGAGTAAGAGGCCGAACTCACCGAATGAAAAGGCGGTAGCAATCACGGCGACGAGCACACCGGTGATCATCCCATTGACAGCACCGGCAGCGGCTTCGTTGAAGATGACACGCTTGCCGGTGTTGAGAGATACTTCACCCAGTGAAATTCCACGAACTGTCACCGCCATCGCTTGTGTCCCGGCATTTCCACCCATTCCGGCCACGACCGGCATGTATGCCGCCAAGATGGCGACGGCAGCGATGGTTGACTCGAACAATCCTACGACCGCTGCAGCCATGAACGCCGTGCCGAGATTGAGGATCAACCACTTGTACCGCCGACGGACCTTCGTTCCAATCCCATCGAGCACGCTCTCTTCTTCGGCGACACCAGTGAACTCGTAGAGCGTTTCACCCTGCCTCTCTTCGAGCAGCCCTAACAAGTCCTCGGCGTGAATCACACCGAGGATGTCTTCCTCTTCATCGAGTACGGCTACTGAACGTTCGCGGTTTTGCTTGAACACCTCAAGAACCTCTTCGTCATCGCGGTCGTACCGGACATACGGGGTCTCCTGGACGAAATCGCTGATCGCCTCAGTCTCGGGGTCGGCCACGGACAGCGCTCCTCCAGGGAGCTCGCCACGTAATTTCCCATTCGAAGTAACGAAAATCGTCGGAACCTTCCCCTCTCTCTCTCTCTTCGAACTGACGAACGCGTTCGATCACTCCCTGGAAGTCCCGCCGTTCATCGACAGTGACGTAATCGAGGCTCATCACTCCGGCTGCACTTTCAGGGTCAAACGAGAGGAGGAAGTTGATTTTCTCGCGGCGCTCGCTATCGAGCGTTGTGAGCAGTGCCTCACGTGCCCCCTCATCTGTGTACCCAAGAACGTCCGTTACCTCGTCCGGATCGAGTTGATTAATAAACGTCACCAGCTCAGACCGGGACAGATCAGTAATGAGGTGTTCTCTCACGTCTTCGGATAATGAGAAGAACACGTCTCGCCACTGGTCCCGTGGAAGATTTGTAAACGAGTCCGATGGCTCCGGAGCCATCGAAATCGATTCCTGTAGTTCTGTAGAATGCTGAGGCACGTGCGGGTTGTATAAGACAACTACAAAAGCGTTACTGGTAGCATATCGTGGAAAGACGCTATCAACTGTCGCTGTTCCAACAGCATCGAGCAGCCAACTCATGAGAACAACCTCGGAAAGGAGTGAGTTCCCCTGTTGACTACATCCTCCGTATCTCGCACGCCGATCATATCAGTTCTTAATCATTTCAACAGAGTTAACTGGTATGTAAATGTTTGACCCCTCCCGGGTGGGTGAACTAGTGATTATCATCCCCCTACAAAGTGGAGTTGCAATGGCAGCACAGGACAAATCCGGTTTCGAGAAGGCTGAATCGCCACAAATGGTGACGACCTCGATGACGATGCTGTCTGGATTGAACGTCCCGATGAGGGTGAGTCGGTTCAGGGCATCCTTCTCGACCGAACTCCCGAGGCGGGTGACTACGATTCGGCGCTGGACAAACTCCGTCGCACCGACGATCACGCCGAAGATGAAGGCCCAGTCGTGATGATGTGGAGATCGTCGGCAGGCGCGATGTTGTATCGGGGTGTGTACCCGCTGTCTGTTTTGAGTAACAATGGCGACCAGTCGAGGCTACGAGTTGGTGATCTCGAATCGGACTCCATCGAGGTCCGCACCGTCTTTGATACGAATCGCCCACCCGTGGGCGAGCACGATCTGACGAACACTCGCCATCCCCATCCCGATACCTTCTTGACCGTTCTTTGTCGAGAACCCCGGTGTAAAAATTCGGTCCCGGAGTTCCGGATCAATACCGGGGCCGCTATCCTCGTAATAGAACCCGGATTCGAACTCTCCCATCTGAATCACAACGTCGTCGGGCCCATGTTCGATTGAATTGCCCACGAGGTTCTCGAGCACCCGCTGGAGTGCATCGGTATCAGCCTCAATCTGTGTTCCTTCTTCCACCGTTACCGAGGCCGTCTGTGGCGGATCGACGGCAGTCCAAACGTCATCGATTATGGATGCTAACTCGATGCGTTCCGTCTCCGAAACGATTTCTCCCGTTCGAAGCGTCGTCACGAAATCATCGCGTAACTCGTCAACGCGGTCGATCGCTTCAGCGGCCTTTCTCACGTGCTCCATCTCCCCCGTTTGGAGAGCCAATTCCAAGCGTCCCTGGACTGTCGAAATCGGGCTTTGGAGGTCATGTGAAACGAAGCTTGCGAATTCATCGAACTGCTCGTTGCGTCGCTTCAATTCGCGTTCTCGGCGCCGTCGTTGTGTTACATCCTTTGCAGAGACGATAATACGAGAGACTGCCCCATCATCGTCCATAACTGGCCGGAAATTCCCTTCGACAGTGGCCTTTCCGCCGTCTTCTGTCGGATGGTCGGCCTCGTACTCGACGTACTCGCCGTCGGCAGCTTCAGCAACCCACTGTTTGATCGCTGCTCGATAATCTTCAGTCCACCATGGCGTTTCCCAGAACGGGTCGCCGACGATATCTTCTCGTGAGACGTCGACGTATTCGAGCGCTTTCTCGTTTACGTCCTTGACCGTACCATCGGTGTCAAGAAGACCGACGAGGAGGTTTGGGTCGTTAAAAACCGCCTCAAATTGGTGTTCCTGTTCGCGCAAACTCTGTTCACGCTGCTTCAATTCGGAGATATTCCGTCCTTCTGGAATAAGTAATGTGACATCGCCGTCGTCGTTGGTTATCGGTCGAACGGAGAAGTCGATGAAAGCTTCTCCGTCAGTCCCTTGAATCTTAATCTCATCGCGGAACAGCTCACCGTCTCGTGCTGTTTCGACTGCCTCGCGAACCACATCCCGAGCTTGCTGGCCTGATTGGAACCACTCTGCTTCCCACAGTGGCATCCCAACGACCTCGTCACGTTCGACGCCTGCGAACGAGAGTGCCGCCTCGTTAGCTTCGATGACCGTTCCGTCTGGTTGGAGGAGACCCGTCAACTGATAGGTGTTGTTGAAGATAGCCTCGAAGCGACGCTCACGACGTTTGGATTCTGTAATGTCCGTGATGAACCCCTCAAGCGCGATAATCTCGCCATCGGAATCCGTGACGTTTCGGCCACGCTCCCACACCCATTTTATCTGGCCGTCTTCTGTTTTGATCCGATACGTTAGCTCGAACGGCTCGCCATCTTCAATTGCCCCCTGAACGTCATCCCAGACTTTTGCCCGGTCGTTTGGATGAATCACGTCTTCACCCCATGAGACAGCCCCCGATTCGATTGTGTCAGGAGAGTACCCAACGAGCTTTTCGCACTCGCCGGCGACCTCGCTCATCGGCCACCCCGGTTCGTTTTGACATCGATAAATCAGCCCGGGAACGTTATTTATGATTGTTTCGAGCCGACGCTTCTGCTCTTTGACAGCTTCTTGTGACTGCTGGCGTTCAACAGCGTTTTCGATACGATTCGCGAGTATTGCGTACTGGTCAGTGCCACTCTCTTTTTGCAGGTAATCCGTGACACCTGCCGAGATAGCATCGCTTGCGACTTCCTCAGAGCCCTTGCCAGTAAAGAGGATAAAGGGCAAGTCGGGATACTCGTCACGGACTAATTCGAGCAACTCGATCCCTGTCATTGAGGGCATGTCGTGGTCTGAGACGATACAATCGAGATCTCCGTTCCGAATCCGTTCAAGCCCGTCTGTTGCTCGCGTTTCAGTGACCACGTCAAAGTAGTCACACTCGCGTTCTAGAAAATTGGACGTCAGACTCGCAAAATCCGGCTCATCATCAATATGAAGAACTCGAACAGAGCCAGCCATACTTCGACTATCTGAGATAGAGGATAAAAGAGGTTACCATGAACCTTCTCTCTCTTTTTCAATACTGCTATTTAATATTGGATTAGGCACCCAACAGTCGTGGGTTTGATCTATACTGCTGTGACTACGTGGTTGTCGAATGGCAACCTCCCCGCTGAGCGAGTTCGAGGTCGTCGGTCACGTCTCGGACAGTCGCCTCGCCCTCCCGAGCGAGGTACGCGTACAGCTGGGAAAGCTGTGGCTCCTCAAGGGGGTCCGCGACCGAGGGGAAGTCCCGGACAATGTCGCCGTCGGCGTGGTTTGCGGTGCGTGACATGAACCGTTCTTGATTACAGTGAAACAGTAAACATTGTTTGGGATCGCTCTACCGACGTCGAGTATCGTGACCAATTGAGGTACTGTGGCCGCAGAAAGTGCTACGGTGCTGATAACTATCGGACTAGAGTTGATTCCCAGTAGGATACGTAGTTGGTCAACTGGTTTGTCACGTCTTCGGAATGTTCGTCGACGAGCCGATGACCGTCGACGAACTGGCCGCGAAACTAGAGTTGGATGATGAAGAGGTTCACGACCGGATTGTGTATCTCTCAACGTTCGACCGGGTCAGTCGGGATGGCGACACAGTCCGTCACGTGGACTAGCTCAATCGCTATCCGAGGGAGAGGAAAGCCACCCTATCGGTGAGCGTTGTCAGCGACCAACATCGGCGACAGACATAGGACGACTCAGCCAGAGTGACATCCATGACAGACCCCGCTGATTACCGCGCCGGCCTCCGCACACAACACGAGGAGGTCGACGACAAGGCGCTCCCAGTCGATGGGGCCTTTCCGGACTGGCTGTCCGGTGACCTGATTAGCAACGGACCGGGACAGTTCGAGGCCGGCGACACGGCGCTGCGCCACTGGTTCGACCCGTTCGCGATGCTCCGCCGCTTCCGGATCACCGACGGCACCGTGACATACACCAACCGATTCGTCGAGAGCCGTGACTACGCGTTCGCGCGCGACGAGGGCGGCGTTCGGACCCCGTTTCCGGGAACGCCGCCCGACCGGCCGCTCAGAACGCGGCTCCGACAGGTCCTCGACGGGACCTTCCCGGACAACCCCGTTATCGGCGTCCAGCGGTTCGGCGACGAGTACGCGGCAATCACCGAATCACCGACGGCGCTGACGTTCGATCCCGACACGCTCGAAACGACCGGCCGGATCGACCTCACCGCGGGACTCGACAGCGACCTGACGCTCGCGCACGTCCACTACGACGGCGACGAGGATGCTTTCTACAATATAGGCGTCGAGTACGGCCGCGACACCGTGTACACGCTATTCAAGCGCCCGGGGAACGGCGGCGAACCGACCGCGCTGACGCGACTGCGCTTCGATGAGGCGCCGTACATTCACTCATTTGCCGTAACCGACCGATACGCCGTAGTCACGGTGAACGCGTTCGGGCTCGACACTGGCCAGCTGCTCAAGGGGACGGTGACGAGGGAGACGTTCCTTGATGCGTTCCGGCCGCTCGACGCGCCGTTGCGGTTCGTCGTTCTCGACCGGTCGACTGGAGAGCACGTAACGACCGCGTCGGCGCCGCCGGCGTTCGTCTACCATCATGCGAACGCATACGAGCGCGACGGGGAGATCGTCGTCGATTTGGTGGCCTTCGACGACGAGCGGGCGGTCACCGGACTCGCGCTCTCGAACCTCCGGAGCGACACCCCCGACCTGCCTCGCGGCGACCTGCGCCGGTACAGCGTCGCGCTGTCCGATGGCGAGGTCGCATCGGAGACGCTGTATCAGGGGCCCGTCGAGTTCCCGACGATCAACTACCGGGCGGTGAACGGCCGGCACTACCGGTATGTCTATCTCGCTGAGACGGACGGCAGCTCAAGTCTCCCGACGGGCATCACAAAGGTCGATGTCGAGGCGGGGACCGTCCGGCAGTGGCGCGAATCGGGCACCCACCCAGGCGAGCCGCTGTTCGTGCCGTCGCCGGACACGGACGACGAGGATGACGGCATCATTCTCTCGGTCGTGTTGAACCCCGAAGCCGACCGCTCTCAGCTCGTCTGTCTGGATGCCACTACGCTGAGCGAGCTGGGCCGAGCACATCTTCCCCACCGGCTCCCCTTCGGATTCCACGGGCAGTTCTACGGGCCCGGCGCTCCGGGGCGGAGCATGGCCTGAGCGTCGCTCCCAGGGAAGCGTGTTCGGACTGCGGGGTCGCCTCTTGGGAGGCACCGGCACTATCGAAGCGCAAGCCTGGGGTGGAGGCTCGTCGTAATAAGTGGGTAGTGGCGTGACCGGCTTACCTCGTCCCGATGCGTGGACGCGGTTACCCAGCCGTATTTACGAATTCGGCGACATATAGCGTGTGTGAATCGGCGTTCCCTGCTTGTGGCCCTCGCTCCCGGGCTTGCTGGCTGCTCGCTCGCACCAAGTGGCCCCTCAACGGAGTCTTACCCGACCAGTGCTCCGAACATCTTCGCTTCCTTCGATTGGGACTCCGACCAGTCTGCACTCATCGTGACATTCGACCGTGGTAATCCCGTGACGCCTGAGAACACCGGGCGACTTGTCGTAGTCACACCAGATGCCGATGGCGTTGAAACGGTGTGGGTCGACCGGGGCGATACCGACACAGCCGCGGCGTTTCCACTCACCCCCGGAGCGACGCTCCGTCACGAGATTCCAAGCCCAGCGACGACTCGTGTGGTCTGGGAGGGCCCAGAGCAGCACACCCGGATGGTCGGAGGGTGGCAGCCGGCGACGACTGCTTCAGCGGGTGCCGAATGAACCGCCGGCGGTTCCTCGCCGGAGCAGGGATCGCAACCCTCAGCACGATTACGGGGTACGGTGGGATTCGGGTTGCGGACATCCGTCCATACGACCCAGCGCTCCCAACGGGTGAGTCACCGCGGGCGCAGATTATCGCGGCAGCTCGACACCGGCATGCCGCCGATCACCGCGCCGTCACGAGGGTCCGGGTGCTGGACGACTGGACTGGTGAAGCTCCGTATGCTCTCGATATCCGTCGACTGTGGCACAAACCCTCTCGGCGGCGGCAGCTCCACACGCTGACGACGTTCGAGACGCCATTGACACGCAGCAACCGTCTCACGGACGTCCCCGACAGAGAGTACATCGCGCCACACCAGACCCTGTGGGCGCTACTTCACTACAATCGGGTATTCAACGACAACTACGCCCTTCCACTGACGAACGTCCGGTACATCACCGACGGAGCCGTCATCTATGACCACGACGAACCAACTCCGGCTGGGAACACCGTACGCGTGTCGGACGAACAGAGCGGACGGTTCGTCAGTGGTGACTACGAGCGGGCCTCCGAACCGGTCCGTCGTGACCTCATCCGTCCCCACCGGACCGACTGGACGCGAATCGCTGCCGACGAAGCGACCGTCACGTACCGCCTCTCCGGCGCGGACGCATACGCACAGGCCGTCCCACTACCGTTTGCTCCTATCTCGGGGTTCGGTGACTGCTGGATCGAGGTGACGCTGCATCGTGAGACAGGACGACTCCGACGAATCGTCGACAATCGTGCCGTGGTCATTGACTTTCAGAATGGAGTTGGTGAATGGTCGTTGACCTATCGCATCGAGACCGAACTCAACCAGTACGGCGACGTACGCGTACGCCGGCCGACCGGGGACGTTGACGGCGGACTGCAATCGCGTCTGCGAGCACTACTCTTCGATCTGGTGAACTACTGAGTTCGTAGAAGTCGAAGACGCTGCTGCATAGAGCGCGTATATTCAGCACTGTGCCTTATTGAAAGGCTCGTTTGACCTCCCGGCTGTGCTACTGAGACGGTCGGAAAGATCTACGGGTCGTACACCCGGGTCTCGGAGTCTCCACTTGCCCCCGTTTGAGCCCCGCACTCTGGGCAGAAATCCACACGACCGTATTCGGACAGATTCGCGCCACACCCTGAGCAGCGCGTACTATCACCACCGGTTCTGTTTATACGTCCAATCGCGATGGTCATATTCATATCATGTACTGTGAAGACACCCAGTTCAGGAACCGTTGTCGCTGTCTCAACACTGATAGGGCGTTGTGGCCGAACCGTGACTAATGCGGAATCTCCGGCTTGAATGTAGTCCGGATCGTCTACGCCTGCATCACGTATATCGCCGCTTGACGGATCGAGCTTCCAGTCGATCGACTCGATAGCACAGGCGGTCCGTGACGTGTGAATCTGGAAGTCTGGAGTGTACCCTTCTGTGAGCACAGACGGATGCTGCTTCACGGCAATCTGGGCCTGAAATCTCTTGACGACGCTGGGGGGACTATCAGCGGGGCCACCGACATCCCCGCAGTTGAATTCCTCTTTTCTTAATCCGCGTATGCCGACGAGCGTGTTGTCGAAAGGTATGTTCTCGGGAATCTTATCCGAATGTTCATTTACACTTTTGATTTTACCGTTGGCATCTGATGGTTGGAAGACGACTTCATCGCCTACAGAGACAGTCCCGTTGTGGATTTCTACAGACGCGATAGTTCCGATTCCGGGAACACTGTAGATATCTTCAACCACGAGACGAACAGGATCTGCTCTGGAAACCGACGAATCATCCTCTTGTTGAAGAAACCACTGCTGCTGTACATGGTCCATATCGGAAAAATGGGGCTCTACAGACCGCTGAATTCGATTTTTGATATTTCTGTCCTCAAGGTTACCCATTTGAATTACGCATGTGTCATGCTACCACATGCAATTAATTGTTATTCTGTTCGTTCCTATTTGACTCATCAGATGAAGGGTAGGGAGACGATCCTGCGTACGACCGATTTGAGTTTGAGAGTTACATCGGTGACCGGCTCTCGCTTGACGGTAATCTGTTGAGATCCTCGGTCGGGGACACGTGCTCGGAACTGTACTGATTACAGAACCGGTCGCTCACACAGATGCGTCAGACTCTTGATCGGCGTCGATAACGACGACAGCAAACCCGCCGTTTGGCATTTCCGAGATCGATTTCGACTCCGGAAACTCGGTGTCGTCTGCTCGGAGCCCCGTGCCACTTCCGTGCCACTCACCGGATAGCTCTACTGCGGGCAACACTTCTGCACGAATCGTATTTACGTCGCTGTCTGGGTGAAAATCCGTCCACGATGTTCCCACTGCCTCCTCCAGCGTGTATCCGTACAGGCGCTGGTGGGCTGGATTCGCATACACTAACTCGCCGTCGGGCGAAAACACTGCGATACCCTCTCGCACAGCCTCTAACGCGGCAAGTCGAAGCTCCGCGAGTTCCTCGGCCTCGGCCCGGTCGATAGCGTTCCGCAGGGTGTTCGACAGCACCTGCACGTGAGATTTACCGTGGTCCTTCTGGATGTAGTCGGTGACGCCGGTACTGATTGCTTCGGCGGCCACCTCTTCGCTCCCAAGCCCGGTGTAGAGGAGTACCGGCAGTCGCTCGTCCAGTTCTCGGACGGCTTGCAGTAATTCGAGCCCGTTCATCTCGGGCATATCGAAGTCAGTGACGAGCGCCTCGATGCTATCGTCGTCCGATTTGACTCGAGCAAGTGCCTCGTGTGGGTCGTTCGTGGTTTCGTAAACGATATCCGGTGCTACACTGTACATATACGCCTCGATTAGATCGAGAAACTCTACTTCGTCATCGACGTGAAGTACACGGTAAGTCTGAGCCATTGTTCGTCGCAATCGGAGACCTTGGTGCGGGTATGTTGTCCAGTAAAGTCCACATCGAAGGTCGACTGGGGGGGGGGGTCACGGAGGCTCCCATCCTTGCTGTCGATGTGTGCGCGTGCAACCTCACCGAGCGACGTGAGCGACACCACGTTGTAGTTGGCGTCCGACTCCTTGCGAACGAGCGAAGCGCGTTCGAGCGTACTGAGCGCGCGTGAGACGCCGGAACTGCTGAGGTTGACGACCGTCTCCAGCAGCTCCTGTTGGCGCATCGCGCGGTCGTCCGGAAGCGCGAGCAGCACGCGACCGTAGCCGTTCTGCCAGTTGTCGATGGCATCCAGGCGGTCGCGAGCTTTCTCCTGTTGGCTTCGCGATTGTGTGGCCTCGGCCTGAGTAGGGGGGGTCGCCTCGAACGGCTCAGTCAGGTCGGCCGTGATGTCGTACGCCGCCAACTGCTCGGCGAGCCCGCGCGACGACACGACGATCTTCACCGTCGACGTGCGTGCAAGCGCGTGGAGAAGGTCGATGGACCGCTGCCCGGTCCGTGTGTCGGCGGCGGCCCACGCGGCAGCGTCGAAGCGAATCGAGATGTCGAGGAGGTCGTCGAGGATGGTGAGCGCCGCAATCGGCCCCCGCACGACCTGCTCGACCGACCCCGACGGTGTCCCGCCCGGCACAGCGACCTGCGTCAGCGTCTCACGGCGCGCCCGCTGCTGCGCTTCGACGGCCGCGCGCGTTCGGACCTCTTCGGCGTCGGCCATGTCGTCGTACTGCGACTCGTCAGGCCGGTCGAGCGCAAACTCCGCGAACTGGTGCGCCCACGTCTCGTCGAACGCGGAGACGCCGGCGACGCGGACCAGCCACGTCGCGACCGCCGACACGTCGCGCCGGGACGGCAACTCGTCATCACGACGGAGGCGGTCGCGAAGCGCGTCGGCTGCGGGTTCGAGCAGCTTCTCGACGAGCGTCGGCCCCCACTGCGACATCTTCGGCCCGATCTTGAGCTCGATATCGTTCAGCGCGGTGTCGTCGCCGGGGAAAATCGGAGTGAGTGACCCCTCGTCGCGCGGCCAGTCGGGGTCGGGAAGCGTGGTGTCTTCGTCGATATCTGTCGCGACCGTGTTGAACGCGAACGGCCCGTCCTCAACGAGCGCCTCTTGCACCTGCTCGGCACGGGTTGGTTCGAGAAGCCCGCCCTGTGCCGCGAGGTCGGCCCACACCGCCTCATTCCACTCCTCGTGGCCAACCTTCGGAATATCGAGCGTCGGGGCGTCGCCGGTCGCTCGGGCAGTCTCTGCGCTCTGCTCGGCGAGCGAGAGTGCCTCGACGCGGTCGCGTGCCGAGGCGAACGACTCCATCGCGACGGGCTCGTCGGTCGCGCCGCCCGTCGAGCGGGCAGTCTGCATCAGAAGTTCAGCACGCTTGTCGGCGGCCTCCTGGTCCGTCGCCGCCGTTGCGAGTGGCTGCAGCTTCCGACGGAGGTGTGTACGCCCGCAGCGAGGACACTCCGCAGTGACGGTGCGCTCGCTGTTCTCAAGCAGCCAGTGTTCGCGACAGTCCGTGCAGGCGACGACGATCCACTGCGCGCGGTCCGAAGCGGTCATCGCGACCCCTCCGTGACTGTCGATCGCAGTTGCTCGTCGGTCTCCGACGGTTCGACCCTCGGGGTCGAGACGTGAAGACCGGCCTGCAGACCCGGCTCTGTGTGGAGATATGCGTGCATCGTGGCCTCATGGCCACGCACAGGCTGGTCGCTTCCACTCGCGCGAACGGCACAGCCGCCGCTAACTGAGGGAAGGTTTAAGATACACCGCGCAGAAGGGTAGAGTACGATTGTGCTCCTTCGGGAGGTTCCTACCCTCCCGCCTTCCACACCGGTGAGCCGTGCGTGTGTCTTACTCGTGCTTGATAGCTGAGAGTGTGCGCGACCCTCTTTAAATCTACTAGCTCCAGTCGAAACAAGCGGGGGTGGTTTCCCCCGACGGCGAAGCCGCCGAGCCGCCGGACGGCAGACGCGCGTCAGACATTCGGTCCCTCCACGCACTCAGGCGCGATGAGTCGCGTCCACGACACCTGCTTGTAGGCCTCTGCGTCGGTCCGGCCCTCACCGGCGTCGAGCCACCCGCCGAGGTCCGCGACGAGCTGTGCGACCGCCGTCGCAGGGACGACGACCATCGCGAGCAGATCGGGGAAGCGACCGGGCTGGTAGACCGCGAACAGGACGGATGCGCCCTCCTCAACGAGTGTCTCCAGTTGGCCACGTCGCACATGCCATCGCCCGCGCTGGCCGCTTGCGAGTCGCTGCTGACAGCCCTTGATTTCGACGTGCGTGCCGGCTTCGAGGATGCAGATGCCGAGCATTCGCATCTGCTTGCTCGGCGAGATTGCCGTCTCAACGACGGCATCGTAGTGGCGTGCCGTCGCGTCGGGGACTGACGTGAGTTCCTCAACGACCTGGATGACCTCGGCTTCGACCGCGTCGCCGGAGGCGCGGGAGGACCGCGCATACGCGTCACTGCTCATCGTCGGTCACCTCAGAGAGGAGCACGCTCGCAGCGAGCGCGATGATGTGGAACGCTTGGTCGAACCAGATTGGGGCGCTGTCATGCCAGCGCCGTGAGTCAATCGCGAAGTGACTGCCCCAGAGTGCAACGAAGAAGACCGCTCGCTGGCGGCTGGACCAGTCGCACGCGAGCGCGAATGGAATCAGCGCTGTCGTGTAAATCGAGACATGCGTCGCGCGGACAGACGCATCCTCCAGCTTCTGGGCCGCCATCCCGTCGGGCTGTAGCGGGAAGTCCCCTGCTGCATGGCCGGCGAGCGCGTACAGCGTCGTGTGGTCGCTCACGCGAACCACCCATCGCGACTCTCCGTCACGGACAGCCCGTGCGGGCGACCCTCAACGCGCTCGGCGGCCGTCCACTCTGTTGGAATCTCGTCGGTGTCGGCCGACCGCACCTCGTGCAGCACGTCGGTGCCAACACCCGGCGTGTGGACAACGCGGACGCGGTGCTCGATGGTGTCACCGCGTCGGTCGTGGGCGGTGAACGGTGAGTCGGTCCACTCCGCGACGGTGTGAGAAGTCTCGTCGGCCACGTCAGGCCACCTCCGAGCAGCACGCTACCGACGCCGACCAGCGATAGTTATTATACAACAGCGCGCTTTTATTATTTAGATGGTGAATGACCCCCCCAGAGAGGAGATTTTGGCCGCGCTGAGAATCATTGACGAGCGGAGTCTGTGCAGTACCCCGATGGAGTGGTTGGCTGAGATTGAACCCGGCAACGACCCGGAGCAGACTGTCCAGAAGCTCAGGGAGGCTGGATTGGTAGAGCGGATGGGTATTGACAGAGATCGCCTGTGCCTGACGCCAAAGGGAAAGGCGATGCTGAAGATAACCGCCATCCCCGAGCAGTAGCCCCCGATTTACGCTCGATTCGGTACTCGTCTGCTGTGGTGCCTGCTCGGACTCGTCGCAGGGAGTCTCGTCGGTCACTCTGGACACCCCTCGAAGGCACGCGTCTCGTGGACGCGACGCGTCTCGATATGGACCTGTGCCATCCCGTTCTCCTCGGCCTCTTTCGCCGCCTCGATCGTCCCCTCGCGGAAGTCCGTCCACTCCGAGTAGCACCTGAGATAGCCGTCTTCGACGCTCCCGATCTCGAAGCGAAGTCGGTACTCGTAGGTCCACTGGCCGTGCATATCGTCCTGCCCGGCGTGGGCGTGGTCGTCGGGGTGGTCGGCCACGTCAGGCCACCTCCTGTACGGGCGCGGTCATGTGCCAGCGCGGGGTGTAGAGCCACTTGCGGCAGGTTCCGCCGAGCGACCCAGCCGTGCCCGCTCCCCACCGGTCGGGCGCTGGCTCGGCAAAGCACGACCAGCAGGTGTGGAACAGCCACAGCTCGTACGGGAGCGAGCGCGGGAGTTCTTTCCCGCACGTCGTACAGCGGCGGAGGTCAGCATCGGCCATCAGTACCAACACCCCTCCTCCGCCCATGACGCCAGTCGGTCGTTCTTCACGTCGCGGCTGTGGCCATCCCACTCGTAGTCGTCGTCACGCGTCACCAGCGATGCCGCCATCTCGCGCGGAACGTGCCACGACACCTGTCCCGTCGGCGTTGAGGCGTGGACGATGGCCCACTCCTCGGGGTCGTAGTCCGGTGCGGGCGTCCAGCCGCCCATCGGTGCGAGTTCAGCGAACGCACAGGCGAGCAGATTACGGTCGCGATAGACCGCGTCCATCTGCTCGTGTGGGTTTGTCTGCTCGCTGTTGTCGTGGGATGTCTCGTCGGGGGACACCTCACTCCTCACCTCGCTGCTGCTCGGCCTCGTTCGTGAGCTCCTTCTCCAGCGCGCCGAGCGTCTCGGCGACCTCGCTGACGGCCGCGTGCTGGTCGCCCGACAGCGCTGCGGCGGGAATCTGTGTGACGTTAGCGAGTGCCTCGCGCGTCACAGCCAGCGCCCGCTCGGTGGTGTCGTCGGCCATCAGACGGACACCTCCCCAGTAGTTCGGTCGTGGTCACGGTCGCGAACGCTCGGGTGCACGGGACCAAGCACGTCGAAGGCTCCATCGTCACCGATGCGCGACGCGTCCGTCCACAGCTCGTGTGGCCCGTCGCGATGCTCCTGCACCGCGAGATAGTGTTCCCAACAGCCCCACGCGGTTTCGAGTTCGCGCACGAGGCCGTCGCCGAGCCGGTCGATGACGACGAAGCCGATGCGCGTGGGCTCACACTCGGGGTCAACTTCGGTAACGAGACACCACTCGGCGTCCTCGTATTCGAGAATCGTCCCGCGCGTGACGCCGTCGACGTGTGCGTGCGAGCTAATCCACTGTCGCTCTTTGCTCCGTTGGCGGCGGCTGGCGACGTTGTTCATACCGACGCCCACCTCGTTGGCGTCGCCCACTCGCCGTCTTGTAGCCGCCGGCGCATCTCGGCTTCCTCGTCTTCCGAGACGACGCGGAACGGGCCGTCGTCGTCGACAAACGCCTCCAGTGCGGCACGGCTGCCCTGATAATCGTAGCCGAGCGAGCCGCCGCGAAGGAACACCAGCTCGCCGTCGTCGATCTCGAAGTGGTGAATCTCGTGGTTGGCGTCGACGAGCATCAGCACCGCGTCGTGCTCGCGGAGGAACGTTTCCCAGCGGTCGGCCGACCAGTCAGTGCGGTCGTCGTCGCTAGCCGGCTGGTCGATGCCGCCGTCAGTGACAATTTCCTCATCACGAATCCCGCCCAGACGCTGCCGAAGGCTTTCGAGGTGCGCCTCCGGGTCGCTGTGGATATCACGACCCATGACAACCGCGCGAATCTCGGGGTCACTGAACTTCATCGACCACTTTGCGTCGGCAGACCGCTCACGAACCCACGAGTGCAGTAGTTGAGACTGGTCATCTCAATGCATACGATCTCATCGAGATCGATCGAGTCCAAGAACCACTAAGCGAACCTACGGTGAGAGGGTCGTCATTTTCTGCAAGCGTTCAGGTATTGGCCAGTATCCGATTCGTCGAGAGTGTCCGTGTCAATATGCCCTCCTTACTAAGCTCTCATATTGGCTATTCGACGAGATATTAACTGCTGTATTGGATATGGCCAGATTTAATAGAATAGTCCTTATTATTGATAACACGATGGCACACATTCACCTCGGAGAAGGCTCGTTCCCGCTATGGGCACTGGTACTCTGGACGCTGCTTGGCGCCGGACTGATCAGTGCCGTCATCTACCGAGTCCGGAAGGGCGGCATCAAGACACACCAGATAGCGCTCGCCGGCATCGGTGCGGCCGCGAGCTTCGCGATCTTCCAATTAAATATCCCCGTCTGGGGCGGTATCCACATGAACCTCACCGGGCTCGTGGGGATTCTTGCTGGGCCGCTGCTTGGAGCGCTCATCGCACTGGTCGTGAACATCTTCTCGGCAGCACTCGGCCACGGTGCAGTCGGCCTCCTCGGCGCGAACACGCTCGTCAACGCGAGCGAAGCTATCGTCGCCTACTACGCGTTCAAGACCCTGGTGAGGATGGACTGGGACGTCTTCCCCGCCGGCGCCAGTGCCGCAACGCTCGGCCTTTCCGCAGGCGCGTTCCTGATGGGAGCGATCATCGTCATCAGCGGCGTGAACGGAAGCGCGCTCCCCCGTGGTGATCTGACGATTGCCGTCGCTGGGCTCGTTGGTCTCAACCTCGGCGTCGCAGTCATCGAGGGTATCCTGACGGGCTTCATCGTTCAGTTCCTCGCGTCCGTCCGCCCCGACCTCGTCGGCCTCGCCGACCGTGACACCCAGGAGGAGCCGACCGGGGTGACGGCCTGATGCAGCGCTGGAAGCAGTACGGTGGTCTTGCTGCCCTCTTCGTTGCCTTTCTCGCCGCTGGGTACTGGGGCTTCACCGCAACCGGCGGTGCCCTGCCGTGGGCCAAACGCTCCGCACAGGCGCTCCAGCGCGGTGTGCAGGAGGGTGGCGGTTCGCTTATCGACTTCGGCCGCGGTATCGTGGTGGCCGGCCCCATTCGGAAGGGCGGAATGATGCTCGAATTCGGCGCGCTCGTCCTCGTACTGGTTGTCCTCGGTATCGGACTGTACGTCTACGTCGACCGCTACGGTGGCTTCGAGGACGGAGAACGCCCAGCTCAGTAACCGTGACAACACTCTCGAACCACGTTCCCGATCCGCGGCTCATCACGGCGTTCGCCGAACGGCGAGACGGACCGTTACACCGCGTCAATCCATGGACGAAGGTCGGTGTCGTCGGTGCACTCGTCCTCGCCGTCACGGTGTTCGACCGCCTTGCGCTCTTGGCCGGACTATACGGAGCCGTACTATTTGTCTATGGACTCGCGGGACTGCCATACCGACGACTCGCTGGGTGGTACACGCTCCCGATGCTGTTCATCGTCTCGGTTGCCGGGCCGCTGGCGTTTCTCGAACCGGGGACGCCGATCGGTGGCGCGCTCTCGACACCGCTCGGTGAACTTTCTGTCACGTGGGCAGGGCTCGTGCTCTTCGGGGAACTCACCTGTCGGTCACTCACGGTCGTCACGTTCACGCTGACGGCCTCAATGACGACCAAATACACGGACGTCGCCTACATGCTCGGCCGGTTGCTCCCACGACCGATTGACCAGATCGCGCTGCTCACCTATCGGTTCACATTCGTCATGATCGAGACGCTTGAAGACCTGGTGAAAGCCGCACTCTCCCGAGGTGCGAACTTCTCAGAGTTCTGGGCGAACAAACGGCTGTACGCCAGAATCCTTGGCATGACGATGTTGTCGGCAATCGAGCAGTCAGAACGGCTCGTCAAGTCGATGGAAGCCCGTGGCTACAACGGCGACATCACGCTGTACGGCGACGTCTCGCGGCCACCGACCCACGAACTATTCATCGTGGTGGGTTCGTACGTTGCCGTCGTCGGCTACGCAGCGGTCGCAGTCTACGGGGTGAGACTGTGAGTCGAGACGATTCACCGCTCGTCGATCTTCAGTGTGAGGCCCACACCTACCCCGACGGCACGGTCGGCATGCACGACGTCGACTTCTCGGTGTACCCCGACGAAGTCGTCGCACTCGTCGGCGGCAACGGCGCCGGGAAGTCGACACTCCTCGAACACCTCAACGCGACACTCGTTCCCGACGACGGCGATCTCGTCGTCAACGGCACCCCAATCACCGAAGATAACGCGGCACATGCGCGGAGAGAAGTCGGCTTCGTCTTCCAGGACGCCGATACGCAACTCGTCGCGCCCACGGTCCTCGATGACGTGATGTTCGGCCTCCAGAACTACGGCGTCCCCGGTGACGAAGCGAGAGCGCGCGCTCGTGAGGCGCTCGCGACCGTCGACGCGAGCCACCTCGAAGACCGAATCCCACACTACCTGAGCGGTGGCGAAAAGCGCCTCGTTGGCCTCGCTGGCGTGCTCGTCCTCGAACCAAGTGTGGTCGTGCTGGACGAACCGCTCGCAGGGCTCGACCCCGAGCGGTCCCAACTGGTCGCCGAGCGAATCCAGCAGATTCACGAGGACGGTATCAGCGTCGTCCTCTCGACGCACGATCTCGAATTTGCCGCTGAAGTCGCAGACCGAGTCTGTGTGATGGCCGACGGCAATGTCGTTGGAAGCGGAACGCCCCGAGCGGTGTTCTACAATAACGCGCTGTTGGCAGACGCGAACCTGCATCCCCCGAGTGCAGTGCGTGTTGCTCGTGATGCAGGGCTTGGGACGACGGCACAGCCGGTGACTGAAGCAGATCTCGTGTCGCTCCTCACAGAAGTCAACAACCTGGAAGCCACACCGACACCCTCACCAGATGGTAGCAGACACGACTGAGTGCCTTTCTCGATATCTCCGCGAGACAGCCCAGAAAGCAATTTGAAACCGTTTCTGCTGAATCGCACAACCTCGGAGGGTGGTTTTTGATATGTGGCTTCTGTGCAATCACGCGCGTATTGTGTGACATCCTCCCCGCCGTGAACGGCGGGGCTTCCCGTACTGCGGGTGGGATATTTGCCGGTCTACGACACGACCTGTTCTCTCGTGGTGAACGTCCCGCTCTCGCGGTCGAATAGGTGTGTCGAGGGCTGTGCCACACAGCCGTTACTCCTATCCTCGCCGTGAGGACTCGGAGTTATCTTCTGACGCATGTTTTCCGCCCCGTTGCAATCCGCGTTCCCGACTAACCCGCACGACGAGCAGACGTACAACCCACGGTGTTTGCGGTTCGACTTCGTGGCGTCACCACATCGTGAACACGTTTTCGAGGTGTTCCACTCGTTCTCTTTCCGTACCTCGACACCGCGAATCTCGCCTTTGTAGTCAAGGTACTGGTAGATACGGTCGAACGCCCACGTATGCAACTTCTTATTGCCCGTCTTGCCCCAGTCTGAGTCACGAACCTTCTCGGGCCAGCTCACCGCGAGCGTTCCAACATCGCGCTCGACACATTCTGTGATGATTGCGTCTGAGAGGACGTGGTAGAAGTGCGTCTCGCGCTCTGTGAGTTTTCGACGCGCCCACATCGACTTTTCAGATGGGCCGTTCTCACCTTCCGTATCGTATTCAGCACGCTTGAAGTAGTGTTTGTCCTGCTTAACTGAGTTGCCGGGGTATAGGACGTATTCGTTAGGGAACGCGACTGTAGCGATGTTCGTGATACCGAGGTCGATACCTGCCACGCCGTCGCCCGCTGAGTCGTTGGTTTCGAGGTTGACTTTGCAGACGAAGTGCAGTTCCCACTCCCCACCATTCCAGACGGCACGAACGTTCTGCACCGAGTTGACTTCTGAGAGGTCAACGTCGGGACGAGTCTGATACTCACAGAGGATGAAGTCCGAGAAATGCTCTTTCAGATTGGAGCCTTTCGAGAGTCGAACCCGATTGGTCTCTGGGTCATGTTTGAACCCGTCTTCTTTGAACGTGACTGTACTTCGGGGTCGTCTGTCGCTGTGTTTGCGGTAGCCGGGCGGATTCGCCTCGCCGTCTTTGTGTCGCAGTTCGAACCACGACTGGAAAGCGTCGGAAAGTTCTTCGATGACTTTCTGACTGGATTGTGCGTTCAGGTCTTTCCAGCACTCCCGGTTCTTCATGTACGCTTTGAGCGTTCCTTCGTCTGGGATTTCGCCTGTTTCGTCCCAGATTCGGTCGGCTGTCCAGCGTGCGACGTTCCATATCTTCGAGGCAGAGTCTCCGAGCGAATCGAGGCCATCGCGTACCTGTCGCTGGTTCTGAATGGACCCAACGTAGGTTCGCGTGACCTTAATCGCCATACATAGCCTATGTAGACGAGCTTACTTAATGATGTGGATGAGCGTTGAATATCCGGCCTGCCATCGACAGTGGGTTGTGAGGGAGTTGTCGGATTCACTCCCGCCCTGAAGGGCGGGATTCTCTCCTCGCAGAAAGATAGAGTTTGGCATCTAACCCTCGCAACTATCCGGGGTGAGACCCAATGCGGAAACACAATTCTCGGGACTCGTTGCAGATACCTCTCGATTTCCGATTTCTGCGGTTCACCGTCTGTCCATATGATTGAATAATGACTACCCAACCGGCGACTTACCCCGAAGAAACCACTAGCAGCGAACCGCAACAGACGCATTAGTCGAGCTAAATAATCGTCCTCAAGCGAGTCTCATCTCGACAACATTGGTTGCCTAAGAGATTGTTCCAGCGAGAGGCACCCTGCCCATACCTTTCCGGACACCGGTCGCTCACATGAAAATTGTCAACTAATCTTATTGTGTGAGTATGTTGGGATCTACTCGTTCAATTCCCGCGTCAGCGAGTTCGATTTTCACCGCCGGGGGAAGCGTTTCGAGCGTCTCGTCTACTTGTGGATCGACAGCTATACCGTCGACTCTCAGTGCCACTAATTTTCCACGGTTGCCCTGTGCGGCAACCTCGAATTCGAACGGGCGATCGCGTTCGTCAAGTGCATAGACCCAGACTTTCGAGAGGCCGTTTGCACTCTCCCAGTAACTGCTGTTGAGGACGTTGAGACTCCCCGCAGGGGGAACAGCCGGTGAGTTACATGCCTGGCACTGGCCCGGATGTGGCGAGGTACCGATGTACTCGTAGTCGGTCCCGCACCGATAACACTGTAATGTCAGAATCATCGTCAGCACTCTTCCTCTCGGGGGTCAGAGCCTCCCAGCACGTCCCGGGTCGACGTCAATTGCATCGACAGGACAGATATCGACACAGAGCATGCAGTCAATGCACTGGTCCTCGTAGCTAGGATCGGCCTTGTTTTCGGACTCGGGGTGGCCAGGGGTATCGGTCCACTCGAATACGTCAACGGGGCAGTCCTCCAGACAGGCCCCGTCCGCGACACAGATGTCGAAATCCACTGCGACATGGGTTCCGTGGATTCCCTGTTTGTCCTCCGTTGGTTCCTCGCCATCTGTCGTCCATACTCGGTGGTCCTTGTGGCGGTCAACTTCCTAGTAGGTGTTCTCGAAACTCGGATCGATAGCCATTGATGTATCCTATGATGTCTTGTTTAGCAATGCCGAACCGGTCACTACCCGAGGCTCCCCTCCATCTCCAGTTCGATGAGTCGGTTCATTTCGACTGCGTACTCGATGGGCAATTCCTCTGTCAGCGGCTCGATGAAGCCGGCGACGATCATCTGCTTTGCGTCGTCGTCGTCCAGCCCACGTGATTCGAGGTAGAAGACGTCCTCATCGCCGATCTTCCCGACCGTCGCCTCGTGGGCGACGTCGACCTTGCTCTCCTGAATCTCCATGTACGGCATCGTGTCGCTGGTCGACTCGTTGTCGAACATCAGCGCGTCGCACTCCACGCTGGTCGAGGAGTTCTCGGCGCCGTCGGCGATGTGGACGAGGCCGCGGTAGTTTGTGCGGCCGCC
Source organism: Halosegnis longus (assembly GCF_009663395.1). Lineage (NCBI taxonomy): Archaea > Methanobacteriati > Methanobacteriota > Halobacteria > Halobacteriales > Natronomonadaceae > Halosegnis > Halosegnis longus. Next base: position 2,342,278 of record NZ_QKNW01000001.1, read on the forward strand.
GTCTTTCGAGATGGACTTCGACTCGATAGTCGACTTGGTGTCAGGCGCGTTGTGGTAGACCTTCGCGCCGGTGTCGATGTTCTGTCCTTCGCCAGCCATGGCGATGGTGATGTGGTTGTCCGTCGCGCCGGGGCCCTTGAGAATGGTTGACGGGTACAGCATCGTGGCTTTCGACCCCATCGACCCCGACACCCACTCCATCGTGGCGTCCTTTTCTGCGATGGCGCGCTTGGTGTTGAGGTTGTAGGTGTTTTTCGACCAGTTCTGCACCGTCGAGTACTGGACGTGAGCGTTTTCTTTGACAAACACTTCAACGCCACCGCTGTGCAGATTGAACGCCGAGTACTTCGGCGCGGAACAGCCCTCGATGTAGTGCACTTCGGAGTTCTCCTCGGCGACGATGAGCGTGTGTTCGAACTGGCCCATCCCCTCGGAGTTCATGCGGAAGTACGCCTGGACGGGCATGTCGACGTTCGTGTCCTCGGGGACGTATACGAACGAGCCGCCCGACCAGATTGCGCCGTGGAGCGCGGCGAACTTGTTGTCGCTGGGCGGGACGGCCTTGGTCATGAAGTACTCCTTGACGATCTCTTCGTGCTCCTGAACGGCCTTGTCCATGTCACAGAAGATGACGCCCTGTTCCTCCCACTGCTCCTGCATGTTCTGGTACACAATCTCGGACTCGTACTGGGCACCGACGCCCGAGAGGGCGTTCTTCTCCGCTTCAGGAATGCCAAGTTTGTCGAAGGTATCCTGAATCTCCTCGGGAAGGTCTTCCCAGTTCTCGGCACCGCCGCGCGTCTCGATGTCCGGGCGAATGTAGGGGACAATTTCGTCGATGTCGACTTCCGAGAGGTCAGGCTGACCGGGCCAGTCGGTTGGCATCGGCATCTCCTGAAACTGCTTGAGTGCACGAAGACGGCGTTCAAGCATCCACTCGGGCTCGTTCTTGTCTTCCGAGATCAGGCGGATGGTCTCCTCGGTCAGCCCCTTCTCAGCCTCGAATGCCGACTTCTCCTCTTTCTTGAATTCGAAGCGAGCTTCGGTATCGGTGTCCTGGAGATGGTCTTGTTCTGAACTCATGAATCCATGTTGAGGCTCTGGCCGCATAACTTTGATTGATAACCATCTTTGGTTTCGGCCTAAGCAAATAATCTCCTGAAATTCCTGCTCTGAAACTCAAAATTGGTAATGTATTTTTGCGATATAAAAACTTACTATCACTCAGGCTCAAACGCGGTATATGATATTATTATCCACTGCTCGTCAGTCCAGTAGGCAATCTAACAGCCAACTTCTGTCTAGAGCCAGTATACCCAGCTTGTATACTACTTTTGTGAGTTGCCAGGCTTGGGATATCCGCTTGTCCCGCCGGCAGCGATCCTCCCGCTGTATCATCGGGGGAACCGAACATGACTGATTCATTTACCACGCCAAAGGTTCATCAAGAAAGCTCTCCAGAAGAACACGACGAGACGGACGAGGAAGAGCAGAATAACCTGTCGGGCAAAACGTGTCCAGAGTGCAGTGGACGTATCGTCCACGACGAGGCACAGGCCGAAACTCACTGTGAAGACTGTGGTTGCGTAGTTGAATCAGATAAGATTGATCGCGGACCTGAATGGCGTGCGTTCGATTCGCGCGAAAAGAATGACCGGTCACGGGTTGGGGCTCCTCAAACCCAGCAATTACACGATCGTGGCCTATCGACGGTTATCGACTGGCGAGACGAAGACGCGTATGGACAGTCGCTTTCGTCTCGTCAGCGAAAGAAAATGCAACGCCTCCGGACATGGGATGAGCGATTCCGGACAAAAGACAGCCAAGAACGGAATCTAAAACAGGCGCTGGGAGAGATCAACCGGATGGCCTCCGCGCTTGGATGCCCCGATCCGATCAGGGAAACGACGAGTGTGTTATATCGGCAGGCGGTAAAAAACGACATGCTCCGGGGCCGGTCGATCGAGGGGATGGCGACAGCAGCCCTCTACGCCGGATCACGTCTGGAGAATGCACCCCGGACACTCGATGAAGTTGCTGCCGTGAGTCGTGTGGATAAAATCGAGATAGAACGCACCTATCGCTATCTGGCAGACGAGCTCGAACTGAAAATGGCGCCAACGAACCCTGAATCATACATTGCTCGGTTCGCTTCCGAGCTGGGGTGTCCCGATGAAACGGAACGTCGAAGCCGTAAACTGATTCAAGCTGCCGTTAAAGCGGGTGTTCACAGTGGGCGAAACCCTGTCGGGATTGCAGCATCAGCGCTGTATGCGGCTGCCAAACTCACAAATCAAGACGTCATCCAAGATGATCTGTCCAAAATCGCTAATGTGAGTAAGGTCACGATTCGGAATCGGTACACAGAAATCCTCGAAGCGGCAGACGAGATGTCAAGCGAGTGACTATATCTAAGCGGAAAGCAGTCCTCTTCTGTTCGTCATGTGGGCACGAAAGCCATATTAAAGATGATTGGAACGTCCCCCCCGATAGTGGCCAGTACCAGCTCGAATGCCCAGACTGTCGATCTCGACTATTCGATTTTAATTGGAGTCAGCTGTAATGGAAACATTCACAACCGATCTACTGCGGTAGGACTCGAAGTAAGAAATGTTGGGATAAGTATAGGTGTAGGGAGCGTCGCAAGAGATAGGGCATCTATTCAGCAACTCAGATGAGAGTAGAGATACTTTGTCGAATATGGGTTAGTTCGTTATATTTAATCCCAAACAAATTCCGATATATAACATATTTTTGTTTTCGGTCGGATGTTCGCGAAATGACTGAGGAGGCCCTGTACGACCGGCTTAGAAGGGATCAAGCGATTCGGAGGGTCGTTGACGACTTTTATAATCGACTTCTTGCGAACGCCGAGTTGGGTCCGTTCTTTGGGGAGCGGATATGGAGAAACTCCGACAAACGCAGATGGGTTTTTGTCCGAGGCAGCTGGTGGCCCAGAAACATATGACGCTGAACTAGTCCGTGAGACACGTCCCCACATTTCGTTCATCCCTCGATTACATCCAGCGAGCCGTTGAGTTACTGCGTGATAGTTTAGACGCGTTTGACGTGCCTGGGGAAGATGCAGACGCCGTCGTTCAGCCAATCGCCGCATACGAAGAGAATCTATTGGCAAGACCCGATGACACCGAGAAAGAGTGAGTCCAGAAACTGCAACAAGCCCGCCTCACATCCTGCATGTGAGCCTCACCAATATTTGGACAGATAGTACGTGCGAATCTTTCTATTACACCTGGGGTTTCATAGAAACAATTACACACGGGGCTTTTTATTATGGACCACACTCTATCGGTATGCCCGAACGAAATGTTCTTGCCGAGAAACTTGCCACATGTAATACTGATCCAAGGACTGGTTTCAACCGCGATGGCTGCTGTGGAACTCATCCCAACGACCGAGGCAGGCACGAGCTCTGTGCGGTCATGACCGAGGAATTTCTGTCGTTCAGTAAAGAACACGGCAACGACCTTGTGACGCCGCGTCCGGAGTTGGATTTTCCCGGTCTTGACCCGGGCGACCGCTGGTGTCTCTGTCTCGGACGGTGGGTCGAGGCACTTGAGACCACGCGAGCCAGACATCTCCCGGAGACGACCGTCCCCCCTGTAGTTCTCGAAGCAACCAACGAGGCAGTGTTAGATTCCGTGAATCTGGAGACGCTCGAAAGCCACTCCTACGACGCGTGAGCGTCCAACCGACCCTGAGATCGTGCGATTATACACGACAACTTCGACTGCTCCTGCTTCGGTGTTTCTCCTCACTGGTGTGAAGCCATCGAATATGGGCAGAGAACGAAGCCACTCCGTCTTACAGTAGTTCGAGGCGAAAGCCCACGGCTTTAGCCGTGGGATGAAGCCGACAACCGGGAATCTATCCACGCTCGGACGCTCGGCTGGATATTCCACTCCCTGAACCACCAAAACTTATAAGTCGACAATATTATGTTACACGCGTAATGGTCGAGGTGAGCGTGGAAACTACGTTCCGCAACCCCAGCCGCTCTCGCCGCGAAGAGTGGCAACGCGCCACCCATATCCTCCGCGAGTGCAAACAATGGCTCGTGGACTGCTGGGAAGACGGCACGCTCACCTCGTCCGTGACAACTGGCGACATCGACAACCCACTCTACTCAGCACTCCAAAACCAAGCTATCCGTAACGCGAAGAGCGACTACGACGACGAACCCATCAAGTACACAGGAGAACAACCTATCGGGGTTAACAACCAGAACTGGGAAATCAACACGACGGAGAACGACTCTGTCGTCATCGGGTTCCCATGCATCAGCGATTGGTGGTACACGCCAATCCACGTCCACGACAGCATCAAAGAACCCGTCAAAGCTCTGCTCGATGGTGACGCTGAGAAGACGAAACTCAGTGTGTGGCGAGAAGGTGACGATTGGTATTGCTCGTTCACCGTTGAGTACGACGAGCAACAAGACGGCGAGGAAACACCCATCGGGGTTGACGTTGGCCACAACTACATCCTCGCCGCTACGCCACACGATGCGAGTGCTGACTCGTTCCTTGTGAGTGGCAAGGAACACAAGTTCGTGCGGCGGTACTATCGTTCCCTGCGTGACTCGCTACAGGAAACTGGGGCGCATCGCGCCCGAACTCGCGTAGGTAACAAGGAGTACCGTCGCATCCAACACATGAACCACACCCTCTCCAAACGACTCGTCGAATACGCCAGTCAGTTCGAGAATCCCGTCATCAAACTCGAAGAACTCAAAAACATCCGTGACGGTAGCGAGTGGAACGGCGTCCACTCGTGGCCGTTCTACGAACTGCAACAGTTCATCACGTACAAAGCCGAGAAAGAGGGAATACGGGTCGAAACGGTAGACCCCGAGAACACGAGTCAGGAATGTAGTCAGTGCAATGAACTTGTGGGTCGTGACGGGAGTAAGTTCGATTGCCCGCATTGTGGGTATGTTCGGCACGCGGATTTGAACGCGGCTGAAAATATCAGCCAACGAGAGGGTGACCCATGCACGGCGTAACACTTCGGATGACGCGAACCGTGCGGCCCAGCACGCTGAAGACCGTGCCGACCGCTTCGCGGTCGCCTGCCACGTGCAGGTGGGAAGGCCGATTTGACCTGGCTACACGCGCTGGAACGCACGCCCTCGGTCACAATTGGGCGGCAACCTGCGAGGCTGGCCACGCGAAAGCGTATTTGAGCTGCTGAGGAAACGCGCAACTCTAATATCCCCGTCGGGGAATCCCACCCCTTCAGGGGTGGGAGGAGGTCAACTCCGAGAGCACGGCATAGAAATAGTTGCTGCCGACAACTTATTTCAATCGGCATCCAAGATTGGCTAATGCTCACCATTGATCTTGATGAGTTCATGATTGAGATTCAGGACGGGACAATCAAGCACGTCGGTTCGTCCACAACGAGTGTAGACGCGAAACTCTATGACGTGACCGAGGCCGAGGCACGACACTTTGGCGATCAGATCAAGTTCGCGTTTGAAGACGGTGAGGGTAATATGATTGAGGTCGCACTCAACGGACCAGAGGTGCAGTCGATTGTTGGAGACCTCAATGGGATGGAGTGATAAGGGTTGGCTGACCGACCGGACGAGTGATAGCGCGGAGGCCATTGCCGGTCATCTGTCTTCGTAACACTCACACCGTGCTTGGGTGGCGGCAACGAGTCTCTGTTATACGAGCAGCCGCTGCTGATGGATCTTCTGATCATCTTCGATTAGCCGGTCGAGAATTGGTGGCGGTGAGTAGCCGAAGTAGAGAGCGCGAATGTGGTACGAACGGAGGCCGGTCAACGGGTGATAGTGATCGGTCCGTACAGAGGAACTAGGCATCAACTTCCAGATTTGAGACAGGATTACGGATAATAGCTACATCGCAATCCTTCTCGAAAAGGACGCGACCGCCGACACTCTCTGTTCCAAGTAAAGCCTGTCCAGCGGCGTCACTTCCAATGAATATGGATGTAACGTCACGGTTACGGGCTACGCGGCGGAGCCGGTTTGCCATCGTGCCACTTGATGCGTACCTGCCCACAGAAAAGTGTTCGAAAATTGCACTAGAAACGCAATCTTCGACCTGTTGGCGAAGTCGAGAGATGATTCGTTTTTTATCGAACTCTTCGTCACTCGTTATCCACCCCTTCTTGTCGGCATACTCTGTGTTGTTTACTGGAATTACCGTGGCTGCGAGCAGTGGAGTCCCATCAAGCTCCGCAGCTCGCCCTCCGTGGAAAAGAGCGCTTTTAGCCAGTACAGACCCATCGAAAGGCACGAGAACGGCCATATCGAAAGTAACGAACGTCGGCTCATAGCTGTTTCGCTATTTCACTATCTATCCAACACACCGAAGACTCATCGAAAGTTCGCACGTGTAGTGACCGAATCGCCCTGATCCAGTTTCGCGGAGGATTCTGAATAAAGAAACCGCGCTACTATCTACTGTTACATCGTCCAATATGATTGTTCATGAAAACGTTTGATTCCGGTTACCAATCACTATTGTGTGCTAACCTCCTGTTTTTGGACAGAATGGACAAAGATACGCTTACACAGATTGAACAACTACTTACCGAAGTTCAGCAGGATATCGACGATCCAGACACCAGTTACAAGCTCAGAACTGCGAGGCAACTCCTCAGCATCCGGAAACAGCGCAACGAAGCCTTGGATGAGGCAACTGACGAGGCGATTTCAGACGAGGAAATCCTCGAGAATCTCAGAGAGTTAGGCTATATGTAAGCCGCCTCGGAATGAGATAGTCACATACGAGGCATTATCGGGCTTACAGAAGGTATAGCCCCAAATTCAGCTAAGGTGCAGCAAACCCGGTGGTGGCTTCTAATAGTTCCTTATTCTGAGAATGCGTTTATAATACAGCTATTTTCCGGATAGAAGTGCGGATTTTAGCGATTTTCAAAAGCAACGTAAGCCGCTCGCTTGGATTATTCATCCACGACCGCTTGCAACGAATCGGCCCAAATACGGCTCAAGAGTGGAATTCGGTCGAACTGCCTGAACCTTGGGCACCAGAAAGAAACTCATGCCACAGCCGATGACAACGGCGTCAACGAATCAGCGTCATCATTGACGCACCCTCTGCGTGTATCGGCATCACCGTGCCCTCGATAGAGTCACTCATCAACCAGCGCTCACAATTCGCTCAGTCCTCATCATTATCAGTGATGTACAGCTCGCTCGGAGAATAACAAGGGCTACTCATTCCGACCGGAGAATCGCCCTCAAATCAGCTAGAGAGAGTCACCAGCAACTATGGGGGTAACAACGTAGCAACCTGTGATTCCGACTCAGTAGGACTCTTTCATAACGGACAGCTATTGGGCCACGTCTGAAATTTCGAACCGGGCCCCACCAGCTTGGCTTTCCTTGACTGCGATTTGCCAGCCGTGTGTCTCTACGATTTGTTCGACAATACTTAGCCCAAATCCGGTGCCGTCCGTGGCTGTCGAATAGCCCGCGTCAAAAATTGATCCCAGATTGTCTTCTGGGATTCCCTCGCCATCGTCCGCGATATAGAACCCATCATCGAGATCTCCGACAGTTATCGTGACGTCACTACCACCGCGGTCGACAGCGTTGCGAATTAGATTCTCGAAAACCTGCTGGAGCTGATTACGGTCGGCATGAACCGTACGGTCGGTCTCGATTTCGAGTGACGCATTCTGTGTTGCCACCGTCTCCCAACAGGTCTGCACAAGCGTTTTTAGCTCGACTGCTTCACGTTCCATCGCTGTATTCCCATCTTGTGCGAGAGTAAGCAGATCCTCAATCAGTGCATCCATCCGATTCAGCGCATGCTCAATGTCTTCAATATGCTCGCTGTCACAGTCTTCTTTGAGGAGTTCTAATCGACCTCCCGCAACCAGTAGTGGGTTCCGGAGGTCATGACTTACGACACTAGTGAAGCAATCCAATCGTTCGTTTTGTCGTCTGAGTCTTTCTTCCCGTTCCTGCTGGTCGGTGATATCACGGTCCATTGCCACAAATCGATCATTACCGTCCAGATCTAAGCGGATGAGATGAATCTCGATTGGGAATGTCGATCCGTCCTTTCGTTCCAGCTTCCCTTCAAATCGTCGTGGGGGGTCTATCGAGAGGCCCGTCCAGAAGGATCTCGCCTCCGAGGACTCAACTGTCGGGTCCAGTTCCCAGACTCTCTTCCGATTAACTCTGACTCCGTATAGCCCAACTCATCACACTGTGGTTCGTGCGGTGGATGGCGACAAATAGTGGTGGATCAATGAGTATCAAAGATAACGAACCGGAAGGGGCGGTCGTTGAACTTCGATTCTTGCGGGGGTAGCGAAAGGCCCGCACGGTGATTAACTCGACGGATTAATCTGGGCTAAATTAATCTTGAGAGATGGTTGAGGGCGCTTCCGAAGCAGGTGAAGGTGGCTCGTGGGTCCCGAACTCGGGGTGGGTCTCTTCCATCCAGACATACACGACTGCACCAGACACGAACATCAAGAGTGCGGTCATATAGAATGCAGCCTCGGCATTCACAAACTCCATCGAGAGTCCGATTAGGATGGCTCCGACAGCATAGCCGGAGTCACGCCACATTCGGTAGACGCCCATCCCTTCCGACCGCCACGTCGGGTGGGCGGCGTCGCTCGGCACAGTCATCAGGTTCGGATACAGCAACGCCATACCGAGACCGGAGATGGCAGCCAAGACAGCCCACGCGATGTACCCCTCAACGAGTACCATTCCGAGGACGCCGGCTCCTGCGAGAAACATCCCCCAAACAACAGGCGGACGGCGACCAATACGGTCAGCAAGTCCCCCGGTCGCAATCTGGAGGAAGTACATCGCGCTGTGGACACCGATGACGACACCGACAGCCGCGATACCAAGACCCTGGCTTACCAGATACAACGGGACGGCGATCCAGAACAGCGTGTCTACAAAGTTCTCAATGTGTCCAGCCTGAGCCGCAGCGAACAGCGTCTTGTCACCGTAGGTCGCCCGCTTCACTACCTCGTTGAACGGCAGGTTCGCGTCGTGGTGGTCGTCGTCACCTTCGGCTTGGGCGTACTGGACAGTCTCGTTAATCAGGAAAATCGAGATGAGGAACGCCAGCACGACGACGACAGCCAAGAAGTAGAACGGCTCTGGCCGGAGACTCCACTGACTGGCAATAACGCCTGTGAGCCATGCCCCAACGGCGACACCAGTGTAGCCGAACGATTCGTCAATGCCGACTGCAAGGCCACGCTGGTCAGGTCCTGCGAGGTCGATTTTCGCGTTGATAGCCATGCTCCACGTCAACGCTTGGTTGATACCCAGCAGAATGTTCCCGACGGTAATCCACCCCCAGCTCGGAGCGAAGATGAGGATAATTGGCAGGGGGAGTGCCGTCGCCCACCCGGCGACGAGTACCGGCTTGCGACCGTACTCCTCCCCCCATTTGCCAGCGTAGAGATTGAGAATCGATTTCACGATTCCGAACGAGACGACGAACGAACCGATAAGTAAGAACGACTCAACGCCGAGTACCTCTTCGCCCAGAACGGGAACGACAGTCCGTTCGGACCCGATGGTCAGGCCGGTGGCGAATACCAGCAGGACGTGGAGTGAGAACTGTCCGAAGTGCTCGCGGATTCCTTGTTTGATTTGTGTTCCCGTACTCATAGGTTCATTCAGCAGCGCAGTTGTTAGGGCCCAGTTCCAGTTTGGCTAGTTCGTCGGTCGGGACCGATTCCTGTCCGACGTTCGTCCGTTTGACGCGCTCGAAATTCGGCGGATGATCCGGGATATCCGCTGCGAGGTCGCGGACGAACCCCTCCCGGTCGCGACCAAGGTCGTCGTTCCGTCCCTTGACCTCCGCAAGCGTCGCGGTTACCGGTGGTTCAGGTGAGCCAGGGTCGTGTGCTGGCAAGACAACTGCATCGTTCGGTCTGTCCAACAACCGCTGGAGGCTTTCGTAGAGCGTCGCAGCGTTTTCCTCGATGTCAGAATCTTCAATCCCAGCTTCAACGCCAAGTTCGACACGTCCCACGCTCTCGTGAAAGAGCGTATCGCCCGTCATCAGGGCAGCGCCGTCAATGTCGAACGAGACGCTCCCCTCGCTGTGTCCCGGCGTGTGAATGACCTCGATGTCGAGACTGCCGACTGAGACGGTCTCTCCATCCTCGACCGGCGTCGCGTCGACGGCGAGTGCATCCTTCGAGTGGAGATAGTAGGGGACGTTGTGACGGTCGGCGAGTTCCGCCGCACCCGAGACGTGGTCGGCGTGGGCGTGCGTGTCGAACATCCCGACGAGTTCGGCGTCGTATTCGTCCAGGATCGCCTCGTATTCGTCGAGATAGTGTGACGGGTCGAAGACGACTGCGTCACCATTTGAAACGAGAACGTGCGAGAGGCAGCCCTTCCCCGGGCGTGCAATTTGAATGAGCGTGTCTTCGAGATCAGCGGGCACCTCTGCGTGCCGGTGAACACGGCTCCAGCCGTTCATCCCATCGGTGAGAGTCACCGCATCATAGTCCAGCTCTTGGAGGACTTCTGTCGCGGTTTGAGAAACGACGCCTGCGGCACAGACAGTGACGATTCGCTCGTCACGGGGAAGATCTGAGAGGGCTTCCTTGGCTTGTTCAGGATCGTCTGTTAATTGCTCGTAGATATCGACGTTGATGCTGCCGGGGATATGCCAGTCCTCGAAATCCGCTTCGTGGCGAATATCGAGGATGACCGGCTCGTCATCATCATTTCGCAATTGTTCGCTGAGTTCTTCCGGTGTGATTTCCTGCATCGGTGTTCCTGAATAGTAGGTATATTAGTATATAGACACTGCAGGACATGACCGGCACTGTTAATTTAGACCAGCTCAAAGTTGGTCGTATGAGCCTGTACGAGGCCTCGATACGGGTCAAACACGAGTGTCCGTACCGAGAAATCTCAGAGCGCCATCCGGATTTGACGATACGCGAGTGGCCGCTGAGTGACTGCCAAGTGCTCGAAATTAGCTCTGAGGCAACGCCGACTAACGAGCTACTCGATGAAATCAATCAGTTAGGGACCGTCCTCCACGAATCGGAGGACGAAGACGGGTATCATGTCGTCACGCAGTCGTGTCTCTGTTCACTGGAAGAGTCCATCATCGACCGATTTGAAGAGCACAACTGCCTGTATCAGTCGCCGACCATCTACCGCCAAGGCTGGGAACACTACACGGTAGTCGCATTCGATGGTGAAGACATCCGAGAGCTACTCGATAGTCTGCGCTCCGACAGGGAGATCGAACTGCTCTCGAAGACCTCGATTTCGGAGACCCAGATCCCCCACAGCATGCTGGCACCGGCAGGTCAACTGTTTGAGGACCTCACCGATCGACAGCTAGCGGCACTCCAGTTAGCACTAGAACGTGGGTACTACGAGCAACCGCGGAAGACCTCTCTCCGAGATTTGGCCGAACAGACAGCCGTCGCTCGTTCCACCTACGAAGAACACCTCCGGAAGGCCGAAAACAAACTCCTCACGAACGCGGGGCAGTTCTTGCGACTAGTCACCGCTACCTCGACATCTGATCCGTTACAAATGGAAAAGACATAACAAGCCAAACGAGCTCTCGATTAGAGCCGCCGAGTCAAGTTTGGTGGTGGGCGGCAAATCACACATCAAGACAAAAATACGAGCACAATATGAGTGATGTCGAGAGCTTCATTCGATTCTGTGAGAGTGATTTCGGGACGGCAGTCATGGACCACGAGGCCGCGTACGTGAAACAGTATGTCGGGGCCGACGACCGATCTTTGGACGTTGGATGCGGCATCGGCTCGCTCGAACAACGTCTTCCCGAGCATGAAATAATCGGAGTGGATTGCTCGGAGGCGATGATTCAGGCAGCCCAAGAACGATTTTCTGCACCGTTCGTACTCGGCGATGCGACCACGCTCCCCGTTACAACGGCGTCGGTTGATACCGTCGTTTTTGTATCAACACTCGAATTCATTCCCGATACTGATGCAGTCCTTGCAGAAGCGACACGCGTACTCGCTCCTGGAGGAACGCTCATCGCACTCGTGTTGAACACCCGTTCCGAGTACGTTCAATCGAATCTGGAGCGAGAAGGTTCCTACTTCCAGCGGATGGTCCACCAGGATTCTGAAGCATTGGTGGGCACAATTCTGGAATACGTTGAGGGCGAGCAGGAGTTCTTTTTAGGTATTTCCGACGAGCAAGTCTTTGAGAGCACAGACCCATCGAAAGCTGCAATCTCAGCGGTAGTCGGGGCTCTGCCTGAGTGACGATGATACCCGTTCCCAGATTCCGTGAACACGAACTAAATAACGGACTCAGCGGTACTACGGACGAGTACCGTAGAAAACTTGGAAATCATGGTGCGGATTGTTCCGGGCGAGCTGGTGCGGTAGCGGACGATTCATCTAAATTCTGTCGCGTCTCGAGAAACTCCTCGGCATCGAGGGCAGCCATACTCCCGGTGCCGGCGGACGTGATCGCCTGCCGGTAGCGGGGGTCAGCAACGTCGCCAGCAGCGAACACCCCCTCAACGGTTGTCTGGGCTGTGGGCCGCCCAGCCTCGTCAGTCTGTGTGAAGACGTAGCCGTCCTCATCTTGTTCGACGCCGGTGCCGTCGAGGAACTGCGTGTTCGGCGTGTGGCCAACGGCGTAGAACACGCCGCCGACGTCGACCGTCTCGCGTTCGACACCGATACTGGACTCAGCCTTCTCTCTGGGATATCCCTCGGGATGGGAGACGAGCGTGGCACCGGTCACGCCCTCCTCTTGGGAACCGTGGATGGCTTCGAGCTCCGCGTTCCAACGGAACTGGACGTCGTCATGGTCACGAGCACGGTCGGCCATGATCTCCGATGCCCGCAGCTCTTCGCGGCGGTGGACGACCGTCACGGAGTCGGCGAACTTCGCGAGGAACAACGCTTCCTCCATTGCGCTGTCGCCGCCGCCGACCACGAGGACGTCGTTGCCGCGGTGGAACGCGCCGTCACATGTCGCACATGTCGAGAGGCCTTGGCCCATCAGTTCGCCTTCGTTCTCGGCGCCGACCCAGCGAGCGCTCGCGCCAGTGGCGACGATCAACGCCTGCGTGTAGACTGTATCCCCGGTCGACAGCGACAGCTCCAGCGGCTGGCCGTCCAAGTCGGCGGCCTCGATGCTTCCATGCTGGAACTCGGCGCCGAACTGCTCGGCCTGCTCCTTGCCGCGCTGAATCAGCTCCATCCCACCGACCCCCTCGGGAAATCCGAGATAGTTCTCAACATCGGTCGTGAGCGTGAGCTGACCGCCCGGCTCGTCACCCTCCAGCACGAGCGGATCGAGGTCGGCCCGCGCGGCATAGACCGCCGCCGAGAGCCCGGCGACTCCCGAACCGGCGATGACGAGATCGTGGGTATCCTGAGTCATTTACTCGGTGTAGGTGTCGATGAGCGTTCGGAGTTGGTCTTCGCCCTGAAGACCGACAATTTCCTCAACCTGTTCACCATCGGCAAACAGGACAAGGGTGGGAACCCCTCGAACGCCGTAAGCCGCAGCGAGTTGTTGGTTTGCATCGACATCAACTTTCGCGACGGTAGCACCCGTGTCGGCGGCTAACTTCTTGACAATCGGTTCGAGCATCTGGCACGGCCCACACCAGTCAGCGTAGAAATCAGCAAGGACTACGTCATGTTCCGCGATGATCTCGTCAAGTTCGGACTTGCCACTAATGTGGAGTGATTCATTCGCAGTCGATGCGCCAGTCTCGGCACTTGTCTCTATCGTCATCACCAGTTAGTATGCACTGGTATGAATTAAGACTTGTGTGTAGTAATCACAATACTATACACATTCAATCGGTTCAATCAACTTCTGCGGATATCTCTGAATCGGGAGTGAGATGTATGCCCACCGCGCGCCTCTGTTAACGTCCAAGAGAAAGACAGCGATTAGCTCTCAGCAGCAGGGACCGCCGTTTCAGACTGCTCATACTTCGTTTCAAACTCCTGAATGAGCTGGCCCATCTTGGCATACCAGTCGTTAAGCAGTCGCTGCATGTCGTCTGCGATTTCCGACGGGTCCGTCGGCGAGTAGACGTGATAGTAGCCGCCTTGGTCGTAGTTAATCTGGTTCTTCTGAATGAAGCCGGTTTGCAATAGCCGCTGAACTGCCCGATAGGCGGTCGAACGCTCCCGTTCGACAGCGTCTGCGATTTCATCAACGGTTAGTGCATCGTCGGATTCGACGAGCGCCCGGAAGCAGTCCTTGTCAAGCTCTTTCAGTCCGTGGAAACATTCGAGGAGTCCCTCACACTCCATGTCTCGACGGAGTTGTTCAGACATTGAATCTGGCATTGTTATCACTGTACAGTACGTCTCACGCCAATAAAAGACTTGTGCGCAGACTGCACACATACGCGCACAAGCCGTCAGGTGAGAATAGCTGCGGTGAAATTTATTCTTAGTCTGCCGCGTTAGGTGTTGGCGTTTCTTCTGAACGAAGTGCCTGAATCGAACTGACAACGACGGCACCAGCGACCAGTGTGGCAGCACCAAGGATGATAACCAGCGAGACAGTCTGCAGGACTGGTATATCCATGACGTTCCCAACCTTGCGGACGGCAACGGCGAGTGCTCCCAAGAGTAACATCACCCCGAAGTAGACCTTGATTTCGTCTTCGTTGACGAGGCTCGTTGCTCCTGCACCAAGTCGCGCACCTAGCGCACTCCCTGCGAGTAGCGGTACAACAATCGAGAGGTTCACTGCTCCGTCCATTGCATAGAGGAAGCTCCCGATCCCTCCCGAGAAGACGATCTCGAACAGGTCTGTGCCGACTGCAATCGGGACGGGGACCCCGATGAGGTAGAACAGAGCTGGCATCCGAATGAAGCCACCACCGACACCGAGGAATCCGGAAAGGAGTCCGGTTACGAATGCAACACCCAGAATCATCCATAGGGAGACGGTGATGCCACCTCGAAGACTCATCATCGGGGGAACCCGATAGGATTGAATCTTCTTGGCAATCTCCGGGATATCCTCTGCGTCAGCCTCAGCGTCGGCATCGTGACTGATGCCACCACTACTGTCCCCCTTGGTCGCCTGATAGGTGATGAACGCACCAATCCCGCCCAATAACCCGACGTAGATGATGCTCACAACAGTATCAGCGAGGCCCATTCCTTGGAGGAAATGAAGGCCGATTTTGCCCACTTCAATGCCGGCTGTGGTTCCAGCAATCATGAGCACACCGAGCTTGTAGTCCACCTGCCCGAGATCTCGGTGTTTGAGTGTTGCAATGACGGACGTTGCAAACACGAACGCGAGCCCAGACGCGACGGCGACATCTGTCTTGTACCCCATCACCAGCAGTGCAGGGGTCACTAAGAATGAGCCACCCATGCCAAAGAAGCCGAATAACAGCCCAATGAGAACGCCAAAGCCTACAAACAGGGCGAGCAGAGGCGCTGGGCTTCCGAGTAATTCAATCATTCTTGGCGACTCACCGCGTTGATGATAGTCTTGCCAAAGACGCGCTCAAGTAGGCCATAGCCCAGATACAGGACAATAGCCTCTAGCAATACAACTCCGACGACAAGCATGGCACCGTCAATGCCACTTGCAGTTTCAAGTCCGAACATTCGCCACCACCGTTGGCAGTATTGTGCATTTCATGGTTTACTACTCATTTCCGCGTAACCGGTGGTAGGGTATAACAGTTTTGGAACTTTTGCACAATACTATCCAGCGCGGGAAGCAGTAAGTTATATCAAACTCATAGACACCGGGCCGACGAAAGTCTCTCTGCAGGGTTGTAAAATCGAATCTGTGGATTGCTTGTGAGGTTCGGAGGATAATAGCGGTGTACGTGTAGTCAGTTGATAACAAAGGATTGGTTTGATGATACTATATTAGATGATGAGTTTCACACTAGGATCATTCCAGCGAGATATGCGAGGCTGAATGACAGAGCGAACGACCCAGCCCACGCGCCTACTGTCATGAGAATCTTCCGTGCATCTATGGCCGCTCGCCCTCCGACCGCTGCGCCACTACCAATAATAGCACTAACGACGATCTCGTTGAAAGACACTGGGACACCCAACAAGACCGCAAGTTGGGCGATGAGGAACGACGGCACGAGTGCAGATATCGACCGGCGTGGCCCAAGCGATGAGTAATCTTGCGCAAGCGATTTAATCATCCTGGGTGCGCCTGTCCAAGAGCCGATGAGCATACCCAGGCCGCCGCCAACAAGGACAACAGAGGTCGGCACCATTCCAACCTCATCGAGCAGGGGCAACAGTGGTCCAACAGCAAGCCCGACCTGACTGCCACCGGCAGAAAATGCGACGAGCGCCCCAAGGCTCAGTAAGACGTGTCGCAGGCCGCTGGCTCTGTCGTGGCGGATGTCGAACCAGGTAAGACCTGCAAGCACAAGTGAGACAATTGCAGTGATTCCAGTGACCGACCCAACCCCCTCCATCGCTAGTCCCCGTCGTATAACCCCGCTAATCGTCCCCGGTGTAGTCCCGACACCAAGGAAGCTGAACTGAATATTCACAAGAACTGCTCCGACGAGAGCGACGAGTATCGGGATACTGTAGCGTTCTGGAACCGTTTCGCGAGGGAGTAGACTTGCGATAACGAATGCGACTCCTCCGCCGACAAATGGTGTAAGTACCCAGACGGCGGCAATCTGCTGATACTTTACCCACACAGGGGTCCCCCCGAGAGCTAGTCCGACACCAATCACTGCGCCCGTCACAGTAAATGCTGTCGCAATCGGGTATCCAGTCAGGATTCCGATAGCCATCAGTCCAGCTCCCAACACCAGTACAAGAATCACACCAGCAATGGGGAGACTAACCCCACCGATGAGACCACTTCCAACTGCTTCTGAGATACTCCCCCCTTGAATAACGGCTCCGGCAAAGCCGAAGATCCCAACAAGAAACGCCGCCCGCATCGTTGCGATTGCATTCGCGCCAACGGCAGGTGCAAACGGGGTTGCACCGCTTGAGCCAGCACCGATGACCCATGCCATGAACAGGCTAGCGAGCGCTGCAGCAACAAAGAGAGCGATAAGAGCGAAATCCATAGAATCGGGAATTAATCCGCGCTAACTGCGGTAGAGTCCCGCTCTGCACGGCGACTCCGCCAGTAGCCTTGGGCATACGCACCGAGGAACATCCCTGCCAGTGCCCAGAGAATGGTGATATTACCAACACCGAGACTAGCATAGGCGGCACCGGGACAAATTCCTGAGAGTCCCCACCCGACGCCAAAGATTGCGCCACCGATGAGCACATTACGATCAAACGGCTTCAAGCGTCGCTCGTATCGGTTTCCGGTGAGCGGTGCGGTTTCTCGGATGCGCGGCAGTAGGGCGAACGCGATGCCGGAGACGATTGCCGCTCCGAACATCACGAACGGAAGCCCCAAATCCTCGAATAGGAGGAAGTTCACTACGACCTCTGGGCGTGCCATATGGCTAAACCCGAGTCCGAATCCGAACACTAAGCCGCCAACAAAAATCAGCGGCTTGAACAACGGATGCCGGTTACTCATGGGCTCACCCCCAGGGCTGCGACGACCTGTGCCGTGCCGATTGCAACAGTCAGGAACGTCAATACGCCCACTAACGATGTCTTCGATGCTGATCCGACCCCGCAGACTCCGTGGCCCGACGTACATCCCTTCCCAACGCGGGTGCCGATACCCACGAGGATG
Source organism: Halosegnis longus (assembly GCF_009663395.1). Classification (NCBI taxonomy): domain Archaea; kingdom Methanobacteriati; phylum Methanobacteriota; class Halobacteria; order Halobacteriales; family Natronomonadaceae; genus Halosegnis; species Halosegnis longus. The sequence goes on from NZ_QKNW01000001.1 coordinate 2,360,003, forward strand.
CCACCAAAGAAGAGGCGCCACGGCTGGATATCGGTCGTCCAGAGTGTGACGCCAGCGACCTCGTACAGCTGGCCGGTCGTTCCGGGCTCATACAGCGGACTTGTGATGAGACCGGACTGGAACGTCGCGGCAAACGCTAGCGCTCCAAGAATGATGCCTGCCGTGAACAGTACTCGCCAGTCTCTTGAGGCGACATACTGTTGGAACCGCGATTGGTCGGAAACGTACGATAACGTCGACTCTAAGAATGTACTCGCTCCGGCTGGAATCCCCGTTCCGAGATAGATGAGAACGGTCCCAAGCCCAACAAGGAGGCCACCGACGGCGTAGCGACTAATCCCATTTGGGAAGAATTCGGCGGCTGCTTGGAGCAGTACTACGTCAGTGACCATTGGCGTCGTCAGTCCCCCGCGAGTGAGTCCTGGCTTGCGGCGCAGTTGTTTGGTCCGAGCTCAAGCGTGAACGCTTCGTCATCGTCGACAGGGTTTTTGCCGAGATTCGTAGCAATAATATCCTCATAGTTCGCTGGCCGTGGTGGCATGTCGGAGAGGACCAGCTCGACAAACGCCTCTTTGTCCATTGTCAGAGCGTCCATTTCGGTAACGAGGTCGCCAATCGGTGCTGTGTATGTACCGTCAGCTGCCGGTTCGGCGGCGTCGCTGAAGTGTGCTCCACCGATCAGCGTCTCATCGGGGAGCGAGAGGACACGCTCCTGTAGCGACTCGTATAGCATCCGAGCAGCGTCGGGCGCTCCGTCATCTCCTTCCTCGAGGTCCGGACGAGCAACGCTCTCGATGAACAATCCATCACCAGTGGCGAGCAGGCTATCGTCAACGAGGTAGGAGGTCATCCCAGTCGTGTGGCCTGGTGTATGAATCGCCTCGATGGTCGCGTTGCCGATGTCGAATGTATCACCATCGGCAGCTGTTGTGAACTCATCCGCATAGACGATGCCACGGCCGACAGCGGCCTCGGGGATGACCGCCTCAACCCCACGGTCGTCTAGGTCGCGTACTCCAGAGATGTGATCCGCGTGGACGTGCGTGTCGAATGCATACTTGAGATCGACACCGAACTCATCGGCATCATCGAGGTAGCGATCGGTGAAGGCGCGCAACGGGTCGATGATGGCAGCTTCATCGTCATCGTATAGGAGATATCCGAGACATCCCGAAGATGGACGCTGGTACTGGATGAGGGTCCCCTGCCCGTCGTATCGTTCGACCTCAACGGCTTCATAGATACTGGCCCAGCCGTTCATGCCGTCCTCGAGATGATCAACATCGTATCCGTGTTCCGCGAGCGTACCTGCAACGTATTCGCTGGCACCACCCTTGGCACAAAGTACCGTTATCTCACGGTCGTCCGGTATCTGGCTGAACACCTCAGTGTCGACCTCATCGTCGAGGAACTCGAAGTAGGGGATATTGATCGACGTGACGTTTTCGCCGCTAATCCGCCACTCATCGTAATCCGATTGCATACGCGCGTCGAGGAGCGTGATGTCCTCGCCGGCGTCAATGCGATCTTTGAGCGATTCTGGGTCGATTGATTCGACCTCGACATCCGGAGTCGGGAAGTCGTCTGCGTTCATCTTGTGCAGTCATTTCTACCGGTGGGATGCACAAAAGGGTTTGCATAGTAATTCAGTTTCTAAGCAATACTATATCCAATTAGCATTGCTTCTGAATCCCAGAAGCCAGCCCTAAGCGGTTCTGAACAGCATATAATACGTTTATCCCGCTTAGATAGGAATCCGCGTAGTGCACAATAATCGATATGCTTTTACTCCCAAGGCCAATATTGTGTGATAGCTCCAATACAGACTAACGGAGCAGATAACCAATGAGTGTAGAATTCGATATTGCGGAGACGCTTGATGTGAAAGGTGAATCGTGCCCGATGCCGGTCGTAAAGACCAAATCTACGATCGATGGTCTCAGTCAGGGAGAGGTGCTTGAGGTCCTGGCAACGGACTCGGGGAGTATGAGCGATATTGACGGCTGGGCAGATGGTACCGATGGCGTCGAACTCATCGAACAGCAAGAGGGCGATACCGTGTACAAGCACTACGTGCGTAAGACCGAGTAATAATGAGTACGGACACCCCTGACGCGCCGACCAGCGACGCGCCATCGCGTGCGGAGCTAGCCGCGCGCGTTGACGAGCTTGAGGCTGCGCTGGCAGACGCCACCGATGAGGAAGGTCAAAAGAAGATGAGTATCATCGCGACAAAGGGAACGCTTGATATGGCGTACCCTCCGCTCATCCTTGCCAGCACTGCGGCTGCCTTCGGCTACGAAGTAACGGTCTTCCACACATTCTGGGGACTGGATATCCTGCACGAAGAGCGCTCGAAGAACCTCAAGCTCAGCTCTGTCGGGAACCCCAACATGCCTGTTCCGAACGCAGTTGCTGCGCTTCCCGGGATGGATCGGGTCACCACCAAGATGATGGAGCGGAAGATCGACGACAACGACACTGCAACGATCGAGGAGCTCATCGAAACAAGCCTCGATATGGGTGTTGAGTTCCAAGCCTGCCAGATGACTATCGACCTCATGGACTATGACGAGCAGGACTTCTATGACGGTGTGACTACTGGCGTTGGTGCAGCAACCGCACTCCAAGATATGGCCGATGCGGATATTCAGCTGCTCGTCTAACTACTAGATTACAGATTCCTCCCATTGTCGGCGTTCTGGAGCCGTACCCTCCATACTGTCGGGTTCATGAATCAAGAGCTGGATGACACGTAGCGAGCGGAAGCCCACCCCTCCAGGGGTAGGAGAATATCAAAGGAGAATCGCATCTGCAGAATTTGTACGTCTCGAAGGGCACTCAGGGGGATTATGATCCAAGTGCCATGTCGGTTGGACGTCGCAAACTTCCTCTGACGTTGCCCGAACTGTGATCTGCACTTACTCGCTTACATCTATCGAACTTAATTATTTTGCCAGTGTGTCTACCCTGTCGATGCGGCTATACACCAGCACACTGTCGCTGTCTCTGCTCAATCGATTGAAGTAGTGAGTAAAGAAGTGCATACGTGTAATCAAGAAAGAGCGAGAATATCTCAACGCGGGTACACGGGCCTCCTCAGTCCCACTCTGTCTCCAGCCCGCTTACCAAATCCGCAATCTCGGTAGATGTATTCACAGCATGGACTGATGCACGGATTGCGTTCGGTGAGGGCAACGACCGAACAACAATGCCCCTCGAACTGAGTCGATTTACCGTCCGTTCTGGGTCCTCGACTTCGATTGTCACAAGTCCAGACTCTGGATCGATCGGGCTGTGGAGTTGTTCGTCAGGCACTCCATCAATCAACTGCTTGGACAGCATCTGAATCCGGTCTGCAATGCGGTGGACGCCGACCTCATCAATTACATCAATCGCTTCGGCCAGCGCAACATGTGAAGCCGGATTTGCTGACCCGACTTCGAACCGACGAGCGCCCGGGGAAAACTCGTACGGGTCCGAAGTTGGTGTTTCAACGCCCCGGTAACCGATACTCGAGGGGTGGAGCTTCTCTGCAGCTTGGTGGTCGACATACAGTATTCCACCACCCCACAGCCCGAGGAGCCATTTGTGACCGGCGGCTGCAACGGCATCGGCTCCCCATTCCTTGACATCCATCGGAAGCTGCCCTGGCACTTGCACAGCATCAACGAGGACGAATGTGCCAGCATCATGAGCAATCTCCACGAGCTCTGCGACAGGTAATTGCGTGCCATGCGTCCAAGTAATCGCACTAAAACACACTAACCTCGCTCCTCTGACGGCGTCGATGAACGTATCGACGTCGACTCGCCCATCTTCAGTTTCGATTACTTCGACGTTGACGCCCCTTTGAGCTAATCGCTGCCATGGAAGGGTTACTGCTGGATGTTCAAGATCTGTCCGAACGACAGTGTCTCCTGGCTCCCAGTCAATTGCGTTTGCAATTGCGTTGATTCCAGCAGATGTACTCTCGGTCAGCGCAACCTCACTCGGATTGGCACCAATGAAGTCAGCAGTCCGGCCACGCACGTTATCATACGTTTCGAACGCGACCTCATACGGATCTCTTCGGCTATTTGTCTCGTACTCGTGGGACTGGATGAACTCACTAGCGGCATTCACAACATACTCTGGGCTCGGTCCGTGAGCGCCGAAGTTCAGATATGTATCTTCCTGCAGCGCAGGGATATCAGCACGGAGTTCGTTTGAATCCATGATTGGGTATGTTGCTTACGCAGTGTACTGTTCTATCAGGTCCTTGAGTGATTCCTTAGATTGGCTACCACGAAGCCGCTTCACCGGGCTTCCTGACACGAACAGCACGAACGTGGGCGTACTCTGGGCACCAAACTCGATTGCTGTCTCAAGATTCGTTTCGATGTCTACTGTTACTACCGTAGCATCGGTCTCCTGTGCCAAATCCTCAAGAACCGGCTCCATCTGCGTACACGATCCACACCATTCGGTGTAGAACTCAACGAGTCCGACTCCTTCCTCGCCGACAACAGTCGTTATATCACCCTCATCAAGTGAGCGAACAGTGTTTGCTACAGTTGACTGTGCTTCCATCAATCACATGTACGTACTGCTCTGGTAATAGTCTTGTGAATATTGTACAATATATTCTTCAGCCAGGGCGACTCCATTGAGCAGGTGATGGGTAGGACCGGTCTTGATTTACTTCTGATTAGGACAGAGTAGTACGACATCTGGATTCAACCACAAGGCACTGAGAGACTTGTAGCAACTACTCCTGAGATATCGAACTCTCCTCTGTCGAGAAGTCACATTGCCGGATTAGTTGATCCGTAACCGAGTACCAATCGTTTAGCAATGCTTGCATATCGTGTGCAATTTTCCCTGGCTCTCGTAGCCGGTACTCGTAATAATACCCATGCTTACTTTCCACCCTTCGCTGAATTACGATGTCCAATTCTACGAGCCGCGACAGGGATCGATGCGCTGTTGACCGGTCACACGCCAATTGGGCCGCGATCTCATCGGCAGTGCACTCCTCTGTTGCCCTGTGTATGGCTTGAAATACGGCTTTGTCTCGATCGTTGAGGCCGTAGACACAGTCTAGTAATTCGGGAGTGTGTACATCAGTGCTTAGTCTTTCACGGATAGATGTGGTTCTCATTAGTGAAAATAGAGTGCCAACACCAATGAAAGTTATTCTGTTATGGCACAATACTGGGCGGATTAGATTCTAATCCAGTAACGGGTACGAGTATAATGCAGCCTTAGCGGTGTCCCTCGCCGAAAGAGATTTGTGTCTTATGCCCATTATACTACACGAATGTCTCTTCCAATTGACCCCGAAGAAATTGCTCCAGAAGATATCGGTGAAGCGCGTGCCACCCTCGACATGAGCCATGACGACGCGATTGAACACGTCCGTAGTGTGTTTACTGATGCAGGGTTCGGTGTTCCCGTCGAATTTTCCCCCTCTGAGATGCTTAACGAGAAGGTCGATGCAGGTCGCGACCCATATTACGTGCTCGGCGCCTGTAATCCATCAGTCGCCGACCGGGCCCTCGAAGCTACTGACAACAAACTCGGCGCACTCATGGCGTGTAATGTTGTTATCTGGCAAGAAGACCCCGGTACACAGATTGTGTACCACACCTCGATTATGCGTATTGCCCGGCTAGTTGGGATGGCGCCAGATGATGAAGAGATGGCAGATATCATCGCCGACACGGGTGAGCTCGTCGACGAAGCGTTCGAAAATCTATAACACGGGAAGACTGCTGTCGTCTCAGTTTGGTGAGGCGATCACAAGAAATGTCTCTGAACGTATCGCTTGGAAAGAGACATCGAATCCCGCGGCGTCGAGCTTCGTGGTTGTCTCGTCGATACTGTATCGCTCATCAACTGGTGGTCCGGCATCTCCCGGTCCATCAGCTGCCCAATCGAATACAACCAGCTTTCCGTCCGATACAATCACACGTCTTAGCTCCTCCAGGGCGGCTTCACTCGCAAACTCATGGTACGTCATCGTCGACAACGCCACATTCAGCTCATCAGTCTCGAATGGCAACTCCTCAATCCCAGAGAGGATGAGGTCAACATTCTCGGGGACTCCCTTCTCTCGATAGAATTCATGCATCTCCTCTTGGATATCGACGGCATAGACATGATCAGATAGTGGCGCAATCACGTCGGTAAAGAATCCGGTCCCACTGCCTAAATCAGCGACCGTGGTCTCTGATGACGGTTCAAGTGCCCACAACAGTTCCTCTTCTGAGATACGTCGATACCGCTTAGATGCATCCTCAAGTTCCGCTGCTCCATCTGCATCAAATGTATGATGTCCCACGTGCACAATAATGGGCGTGTCGTGAAATACTTGGCGAGCCAGCCTTCATCACGTAATCATAAACCAGATTTTGTGGACGGCCAATCGGACCCACCGTCGGGATTCACTCTCCGGTCTCAATTGGGGCATTAATCATGTTACCCCATTCGACCCAAGACCCATCGTAGTTGGCTACCTGCTCATAACCGAGTAGCTCGTGCAGCACAAACCACGTTACTGCTGAACGCTCCCCAATACGACAGTATGTGACGGTTTGTTCCTCAGGTAATAGTCCCTTATCACGATACACTGCAGCAAGTTGTGACGGCGATTTGAATTTCCGATTTGGCTTGATGTTCTCTGCCCAAAATACGTTTACTGCGCCCGGTATATGCCCACCGCGTAAGGCACTCTCGTTTGATCCTGGCGGCGCAGTAATCTTGCCAGTGTATTCCTCCTGAGTGCGAACATCAATTAGTTGGGTTGAATCGCCAATGGCAGCTTCAATATCCTCACGTGTCGCTCGCAATTCACTGTGCTGTGCCTGAACAATATAGTTGGTCGGCTTGGGGTCTGGAACCGATGTTTCCATCGGATATCCATGCTCTTCCCAGTAGTTCCGGCCTCCGTCCATCACACGGATATCTCCGTGGCCGTAATAACTCATCATCCAATAGAAGTGAGTTGCGAACCAGTTGGCATTGTCACCATAGACAACGATTGTCGTGTCCTCGGTGATTCCGCACTCGCCCAAAACGCGCTCAAGTTCGCTTGGGCCAACGATATCACGACTTGACTCGGAGCGGAGATCATTACGCCAATCCAGTCCGATAGCCCCCGGGATATGCCGTTCCGTATAGAAACTAGTGTCCACGTCAACCTCGAGGAGTCGGTATGATGGGTCATTGCTGGTAAACTGACCTAGATGGGCCTCAACCCAGTCTGGACTCACCAAGATATCATCTGGATACGGTTCGTCGTCTGTGGTGTGGCTGCCGTCTGGATTCGTTGGAGTCATGGGTCAGCTGGGTACTGTGATGCGTAATGCTCGGCGAGCTGTGCGGTTGCCCTCCGAAGTCGATATGACGCTGTTGATTCGGGTATCCCGAGATCAGCTGCGAGGTCAGCGATAGAGACCTGTCGTGGAGTCTCGAAATATCCCCTGTCAACTGCGTGGGTAAGTATATCTCGTTGGTCGTTGGGAAGTGCTTGTGGAGTGACTAACTCATTTCGCCACTGGCTTGACTCATCAAGCCGCTCAAACGTGAACGTCACATCCGCTCCAATACGTGCGGAGATAGTATCATAGATTAATCCCATCTTTTCATCGGATCGGAGTAGTACCCGATACCGCTCTGTGTCGGCTTGTTTGAATACCTCCACTAACGCACCATCAGAGATGTACTGGGATGTGATCGTTGCGACTGCGTCACGGTACCGAATGTCGCCAAGATATGAGTAGATCACTCGACGCGTGGACGTATCGGTCAGCAGGTCATGATAACGTGTTGCCCCAATATCTCTGTCACTAATCGATTCACGGTCCAACGACGGGTTCAATGCGGCCTCAGTTGCGGCTTCAAGCGCACCTGTCTCGCCGATGATTGACTCGAGTCGCACCATCCGATTGGGGCATGTCGAGATATAGAAACTGTGTGACTGTAGACTGGTATGTGCTTGGAACAAGTCGGTGTAGACGTGATCGGGTTGCCGCTGGATGGTGAACACGAATTCATACATGTAATGCTACCCCCGTTCTACCGGCTGAGCAGTGATACACAGGTCTCAATATGAAGAAATCAACCTCAGTGACACTGTGACGATGAAGTACTGAGCTGTCAGTATGAGCCAGGTGCCCTTCCGGAGTGATTGTCACATCTAACGGTTAGGCTGAGACAGGATAAGGGGGCAGTTGGTCTAAGCCAAGTCCCGAGTTATCTCGACTTATTTCTACACTTCATTCTTATTTGTCGAGGACTCTGAATCTTCTCTCTCTTCTTCTCCACCATCTGTGAGGACAAATTGCTCTTCAAACCACTGGAACTCACGGGAGAATTGATCGATTTCCTTGAGATTCCATGGGTCACCGTCCTCGACGTCAGGCCCTTCGTAATACGACTGGACCATATTCCAAATCCAGATGATTTGTGCGAACATAATAAAGAACGCGCCAATTGTTGCGACTTGGTGGAGCGTTGTTACTTGTGCTAACGGTGCGATGAGGCTGTTAAATTCATACGTGGCGTACCGACGGGGCATTCCAAGATATCCCAGAAGCAACATTGCGAAGAACGTCAGGTTCACACCGATAGTTGTGAGCCAGAAATGCCATTTCGCGAGTGCGCCCTGGTACATCTTTCCGGTCACAAGTGGGTACCAGTAGTAGATCCCGGCGAACACTGCATACACTGTTCCTCCCATCAAGAAGTAGTGGAAGTGACCAACGACATAGTAGGTATCATGCAGGATCAAATCCACAGGGATTGCGGCAAGGAACACGCCGGTAATGCCGCCAATAACCAGATTTGCAACGAACCCGATCGAGAACAGCATCGGTGCAGTCAGCCTAATTCTTCCATTCCACATCGTCGCAATCCAATTGAATAGCTTGACGGCTGTTGGTATCGCAATCGCGAGGGTGATTGCCATGAAACTCGCCCGAATGCGGGGGTCAACGCCAGAAGAGAACATATGATGAGCCCACACACCGAAGGAGAGCACACCGATTGCCAGTGTCGAGTATATAACGAATTTGTACCCGAACAGCTCTCTCCCCGAGAACTTCGGAATAATCCATGAGACAAGCCCCATCGCTGGGAGAATAAGGATGTACACCTCGGGGTGCCCCCAAAACCAGAACAGGTGTTGGTATAAGATTGGGCCTCCCCCTTCAACTGAGAAGAACGTTGTAGCGAAGTTACGATCAAGTAGTAACATAATCAGGACGCTTCCCAACAGCGGAAATGCAAACAGAATCTGTCCAGACTGAACTAGTACAGTCCACGAGAAAATATCAAGATTCGCCCACGTCACTTCGTCTCCACGTTCGGTGAATATTGTGGTGATGAAATTAATCGCCCCCATGGTAGCGGAAATCCCGGTCAGGTGCAACCCGAGTAGCATCAAATCAACACCCGGATTTGCCTGTTCCACTGACAAGGGTGCATACATTGTCCACGACGTTTGAGCTGCCTCAACAGCCCCTCCCGTCAGTGGGTCTAAGAAGAAGCCTGCCCAAACAAGGATTGCCCCCGGCGGGAGTAGCCAGAACGCAATAGCATTGATACGGGGGAACGCCATGTCATCAGCCCCGATCAGTAGCGGAATCAGATAATTTGAGAACGCAGCTAGAATTGGCGTCCCAAACAGGATGAGCATCGTGATTCCGTGACTCGTGAGAAGGCCATTGTACAATGCACTTCCACCTAGACCAGCAAGTGCATCCATCCCTGGAGTTGAGAGTTCGATTCGCATTATCGTCGCTGCAACTCCTGCCCAGACAAACATCGCTATGGCATAGACGCCATACATAATCCCGATATCCTTGTGATCAACTGTAGTAAGCCATCGGAGAACGCCAGATGGTTTCGCGTTGCTCACCGTCGTTCCCCCTCCAAAGGCTCCTCGTATATCCAGTGACCGAAGTGTTCCTGCCCTGGACAGGTACGTCACCACCACGACAAGAGCGACTCCCATCAGTACTGTCCCAGCCAATTGTTCGCCTGCCATGGATTTCGTTCATACAGGGGGAGGCATATTCCCACGGTTGGTGTAGAACAACTCTATATTTCTCTGTGAATCTAGCCGTTGTAATCGTGCAGTATTTGAACAACAGTACCTGGGTGAAAAGTCGCTTAGTTCCCTTCTGTGCGTTCTACACTGCTTAAATATTGTAAAAAGTTTGCAAACCAACAGAACAATTTAAGATGCCAGATCCCGTGGCATAGTGTATGGAAACAAACGTCGGCTCAATAGATCAGAGCGTACGTACTGCCCTCGGAGCATCTGCAGGTGGTCTCTCTCTAGCTGTCCTCGCTGGACAGGTAGAACTCCCGATGATTGCTGCTCCAGTGCTTGGCGTTATCGCACTCGTCGCACTGTTTACAGCAGCGACCAAGTCCTGTGGTGTTTACTCAGTACTCGGTGTCAGCACCTGTCCGAGAGACGCACGATAGACCGTCAGTGAACTACCCTGCTCACTCACCGCTGACGCGGTTCGCTCCTTGAGGATAGGGCTTCCTGATTCCACGACGCGCTTTGCAGACACGGAGGTGTCCACAGGGAGTGCAGTCCCCATAGGCGTTGATTCGGAGTGTCCCACTCCTACGTCGTTGAGGCCGCTAGAAAGGATGTTCCATGCCGCGTTCGCGTCTCTGTCCGCCTCGAACCCGCAGCCACGCCTCGAATGAGTGTTAGATATATGGAATGAACATACCAGTAGTGAGGTTTGCAGGCACAACGTCTATTTCTGTTCGTGGGTCCACTTGGCTTAGATGAGTCTGTACAAGAGACTGAAGCAGGGGATTCAGAACATATGGGCACAGTCACCTCATCAGCGGATGTCAAGGGCGCTCATCAAGACGCTCCTATATCGGACACTCATGGTGGTCATCACTATCTCTGTCGCGTTCTTTTTTACTGGGAATACCGGTGATGCCCTCAGTATCGGCCTTGTCTCAAACGTCATCAAGACAGGGACCTACTATGGGTACGAGCGGCTGTGGGATAGAGTCTCGTGGGGAGTAGCGACTACTGATTGATAGGCAAGTCTACTGAGCAATTGGTCCAGAATCTATGATAGACACAGGGCTCTCCCGAGGTCAAGATTCAATCTACTACCTGAACGTCCAGCCGTTGGGCTATTGTGATCGCGGTGGACTCCGTTCGACCGTACTCGTGGATGTGTCCCCTGAGCGCCCCAGCCAGCAAGCTGAGCCAGAGCGTCGTCGTGGACGCAGTATACCCGAAATCGCTACCCAAATCGGTGCCACTATTGGCAGCCAGAGCAACTCCGACAGCGGCCCGGCGGACCCGACAGCCAACAGTTGAAGCGGCAATACGACCACCACGTTGAGTAGGGCGCTCGCGGGGTACATCAAGACCATCGCCGTGAGCCCGGCTAGAACGCCACGCCACACGCGAAGTCGCGGGACTCGCCAGACGACGAATCCAGCGAGGAATCCCTCAGGAACCGTCCCGGCCATTCCAATCACCTGCCCGAACAGCGGTCCATCGTACGCCTCGTCCCCCGAGGATATGATCGTCGAGATACCGACGAGTCGTGTCACTATACTAAAAGCAGTCTTGGTGAGTGCTGCGACAGTTGCCATCGCGTAGTCGGCGCCCGCATCCTGTCGGTGTGGGTACGGAAGCCGGCTCGGGCCGTACGATTAATACTGGACAGGCACATACCGGGTGTCGAGTGTAAACCGAATCACAATCTAACCGCTCGTCATCCTCAGGCATCCACATCGAGTTATGCATGGTAAGCGTCACGGCGGCGGCGAACTCCAGTGTCATCGTCGGGGCCCCGTCCGCGTGCATTGGCGTCACAGTGAGTTCGATACTGCTCACAGTGACGTATTCAGCGACGTCTTGTTTCAATCCCGCGTCGGGTTTTGTCTTTCTCGCATCTTCTCTCCCACCACCCCTCTCCCCACTTTTTTTACGAGCGTTCGTTGTATATTTCTTTCCTATCTAGAATAAGAGAATCTGGAAAGTTTACAGTAGTTAATCTGGCTCTGTTGAAATCCGTTACTGCTGTTACGAAATCGGTGCTGAATACAGGACGCATCCACCAGCCGAAAGCAGTGGGCCGACCAATCTGTGTAGTTCCACCAAGCCCTTACGATTATCTCGACGAACCAGTTGATCAGCCACAGCCCCAGTCCCGAGCCGTGTTCTAAGGCGTGTTCTTCGCCTTTCGATATGACGTTTGCCTCCATGTCGTTGATCCCTGGCCCGTTGTCCGTGACCGAGAGCACGATCCACTCGTCGTCTTCTCTCACGTCGATCGTGACGCGTGGCTCTGGGGCCGTGTTGTGCTTCACGGCGTTTTCGATGAGTTCAGACAGCGCCTCTTCGATTTCGTCGCCGGCACAGAGCGCGCGGTCGGTCCGGACGGACATGTCGAACCTGACATCCGGGTAATCACTGCGATACGATGCAACGATATCCGCAAGGAGCGAATCAATATCGACCCGTTGTGGGTCGATATCTCGATTCGCGATCACTTCGAGGTCACGTGCTTTCTCACCGAGCTCCAGCAACTCCTTGGCTTGCTTTTCGATTCTCTGCCCGAGTTCCCTGCTGTTTTCGTGGGCACCACTGCTGAGTAACGCGCCGTGTCCGCTCACGACGCCCAAGTCGTTTCGGAGATTGTGTCGAAGCACCCGATTGAGGACTTCGAACAATTGCTCCCAGCGTTTCTGCTCGGTGACATCGTTCTGAATCCCGAGGAAGTGCGTCACGGTACCCGTCCCGTCTCGAACCGGGGTAATTCGGACCTGATTCCAGAACGGCGTTCCATCGTTCCGGTAGTTGGCGAGTTCGACAGACACGGGCTCGTGTGCATCGATGTGTTCCCGCAGTGTGGCAACGGCGCTTGGATCAGTCTGCTCACCCTGCAAGAACCGACAGTTTCGCCCGGTGGCACTCGATGCGTCGTAGCCAGTCATTTCCTCGAACCCCTGATTCACGTACACTAACGGCTCGTCCGGCTGCATCGCGTCCGCGAGAGTGATTCCGGCCTGTGCTCCGTCGATCGCCCGATCTTTGATCTGTAAATCGCGTAGCGTCTCTTTTCGCTCCGTAATATCACGAGCAACACCGTGGACGCCGGCGATATCACCATCTTCGATGGCCGGTGTGCCGTTCACTTCCAGCGTCACCGTCTCACCGTCAGCAGTCAGTATGTCGAGCTCGACGTCCTCGATATCGCCGCCGTCAAGCACTGATTCGAACGCAGCCATCGCTTTCGACGCCGACTCTTCGGTAGTGTATTCGACGAACGGCTCGCCGATCATCTCGTCAGGTGCGTATCCCAGAATCCGTTCAGACGCCGAGGAGACGTACGTGAACCGGCCGTCGCGGTCGAAGCGGAACAGCAGGTCGAACGTCGTGTCCGCGATCGCCTTGAACCGGTCTCGCTCGGCTTCGAGATGCGAGCGCGTCGTCGCCAGTTCACTGATTTCGTGGACGACGCCTGCGATCGCCAGATCTCCCGACCCGATTGTCGTCGCGGAGAATTCGAATTCGACAGGCCGCACGTCCCCGTCGTCGGTTCTCAGTTCAGTTTCAACGGTCGTTCTTCCCGACGTTCGAACCCTCTCAAGGGCGGCCTCGTATGTGGATACCTCACTGGAGGGAACGAGTTCGGAGAGGGATGACCCGTGGAGGCTGGCCGCGTCATGGCCCAAGTAGGTTGCCAGCAGTTCAGTAACAAACGTCAACACGCCCTCCTCGTCCAGCAGGAACACTTTCTCGTCGAGCTGACCGAGTGCGCGCTGCAGTCGGCGCATCTCCGTTTCCCGTTCAAGCCGGTCTAAGGCGCTGACTGCCGTCATCGCCAGGAGTTCGACAAGCGCAGCGTCGCCCTCCTCGAACGCGTCCGCTGCCGTCGACCCGATGCCGAGCACCCCGTGCTCACCCAACGGGAGAAACATCCCCGACTCGACCGGCCCGTAATCGACACCCGTCGCCCCGGACAGATCGTCAATCACGACGGGTTCCTGTGACTGGAACGCCCGCCCGGCCGGTCCCTCGTCGTCCTCGAAAACGGGTGGGTCATCGATGGTCTCGCGCGCTTGGGCGGAGTATCTCGTCGGCGGGAGGGTCCCAGACTCGGGGTCGTGCAGTCGAACCGACGCGATTCCGCATTCGAACACGTCTTCGACCTCGTCGATAAGGACCCCGATGAGTTCAGTTTGGTTCGCGACTTCGATGAACGCCTGTGAGGCGGCGAGCAGATCGTTGAGTGTCTGCTCGCGGTCCTTACGCTCCGTCACGTCTTGGGCCGCGCCACGAATCATCACCACTTCCCCGGCCTCGTCGGTGATCGGCACGCCCTGAACGCGAAGCCAGCGGATCTCGTTCTCGGACTTGCGGTAGCGGAGATCCACGTCGAACGGTTCCATCGATTCCATCGCCTCCTCGACGGCCTGCTCGATGATCGGCCGGTCCGCCTCCAGGTACACGTCCAGCGCCTCGTCGAGTGACGGTTCCTCCTCGTACTCGACGCCGAGGAGTTCGAACATGTACTCCGTCCAGAAGACGTCCATCGTCGCCACGTCGATCTCCCAGCCGCCGACGTCGGCGACGCGCTCCGTCTGATTGAGCAGGTCCTGGAACCGGGCGAGTTCCTGTTCTTGCTCTTTCCGCCCAGTGATGTCCGTGAAGTACACCGACAGTCCGTCTTCATCCGGATACGCCCGAACTTCGAACCACACCGCAAGCGGCGGGAAGTACTCCACGAACGAGACGGACTCCTGGGTGTCCAGTGCTTCGTGGTACTTTTGATAGAACGTGGTTTCGACAGCTTCGGGGACGTTCTCCCACAGATGCCGGCCGACGACGTCGGCATCGGGGTCGATCGCCATCGCTTCCCGAAGCACATCAGTCCCCATCTCGTTGCTGTACGTGACCTGCCACTCCGTATCGACGCTGAAGAACGCGTCGTCGACCCGTTCTAGTGTTTGCGCCAGTTCGTCCCGCGCGGATTTCAACTCCTGGCGATACTCTTGCTGTTCGAGCTGTTGGCGCAGCCATTGCGCCATGATCTCGATCAGTGCCTCCTCCCCCTCAGAGAAGTCCGACCGGTGAGGATTTTCGTCCGCGAAACACAGGGTCCCGTACAGCTCTCCGTTCACGTCGATACGGGCACCCATGTAACACCCTAACCCGAACTTCTCGAATGCCGGGTCTGTCCCCATCTCTTCTGCTGCGTTCTCGACAGCGTACGGCGAGTCAGTCTCGGTAGCGATGGTTCGACGACAGTACGTCTTCGACAGCTCACTGGTCAGTCCCGCCTGGATCAGCTCGTGCTCTCCCTGTGCGGCGACGATCTCGAAGTCATTCGATTCCGCGTCGATGTGTGAGAGGAACGCGATATCCACCCCGAACACGTCGGCCCCGAACCCGAGCAACTGGTGCAGTTGCTCGTTGAACAATCGCTCTGGATTCGACGTGATTTGGTGGAGTCGCCGCAGGGTCTCTTGACTCGCTTGTAGCTGTGCCTCGTACTCCTGGCGTTCACGGACCCGAGACACGACGGACTCAATCTGGTTAGCAACGAAACCGCTGTGGACCTCGCCATCGGTCATCTCGACGATCCCGGTCGCTGAACCGTCGAGCACCTGATCGGCGTGTACCGCTCCGGCTGCGATCAGAACCGGGAGTTCCGGATACTCCTCTCGTAACGCAGAGAGTACAGCGACCCCGTCGATCTCGGGAGGGTCATGCCGAGTGATGACACAGTCGATATCCTCGCCAGCAAGAACAGCTCGTGCTTCCTCAAGACCAGAGACCGTCTGAATGTGAAGGCGTTCCTCGTCTTCGAAACTCAACTGCGACGCAAGATTCGTTTCCTCGGCAGGACCCGGCTCGACGATAACCGTCCGGATACTAAACTCAGGTTCCTGTACCATCCAATAATTTGAAATTTGCGGTTAGTGTTGATAATGTTGCCGAATCACGGGGTCACCCCCTGAGAAGTACGTTCGGAGTGGTGAGACAAACGTCTCGAACGGATCGTTTCAATGTCAATTGACTACTGGAAACGATTAAATGTTGCGCAATTGTACATTACAGCTTCTGCATTGCGACTCTAACTGGTAGCGAGGCCGGTCTCACTTATCGGATAGGTCACTCGCTGAATCAAGATAGAGCCGCTGCCCACCACGAATCCTCGATTATACAACAGCGTACAAACAGATAGACGAGGAGGGTACGAACACTGTCGCAAGAGGTGCCACACGTGTCCGAATCCTCGCGAGGCAATCTCGCTCAGTTCGTCACTGAATCATCCCCTCCGTCTTCGTGAATCCAGACCGTCGAGATTCGGGCCCCCTCAGTCCCAGTTACCTCAACGACGTACCCACCGACCTCAATGTAATCGCCACGTTCTGGCGCACGGTTGAGCTGCTCAAGTACGAGCCCACCAATCGTTTCGACCTCGTCGCTTGTGAACTCCTCGTCAATCACATCGCGGACCTCCGATAACGGGACGCCTCCATCGACGTCGTACCCGTCAGTACCATGCTGGCGAATCGAGGCTTCACGCTCGTCCATATCAAACTCATCGCGGAGGTCTCCAACGAGCGCCTCAACGACGTCTTCAATTGTTGCAATCCCCTCAAATGCCCCCCATTCGTCGATGATTGCGACCATTTGCTGCTGATCTTCCTTGAACTGTCTCAGGAGACTACTCAGTGTCATCGTCTCGGGAGCGATGATGATCTCTCGGACGATGTCACCGACTACTTCGGCATCTTCGTCCTCCACTTCGGCTCGCAACACATCTTTGACATCCACGAAGCCAACCACTTGATCGCCGTCGTCGGCATCAAGAACTGGATAGCGGGTGTGACCAGCCTCAAGAATAATCGACTGAATATCTGAGAGCGTGGCATCGGCCGGAACACTCACCACATCCGGTCGTGGAACCATGACCTCTCGCACCACGATATCGTCGAGGTCGAACACCCGCTCAATCATCGCCACTTCTGCAACGTCGATATCTCCTTCCTCACCAGATCGGGTTAGCACCCGAAGAAGTTCCCGTTCGCCGAGCGTCTCATCCGTTTCGGAAGCAGGGGGCACGCCAAGTGCTCGTGTAAATGTGTTTGCAGCTCCATTGAACACGACGATTCCCGGATACAGGATGTAATAGAAAAGTTTCATCGGCGGGGCGAGGAACAGAGAAAGCCGCTCGGTTTGGGAGATAGCGAGCGTTTTCGGCGCGAGTTCACCAAAGACGACGTGGAGGAACGTGATGATACTAAAGCCGATTGCGAAAGCGACGAGATGGATAACACCTCCCGGTAGAATCGGTTCCAACACGGGTTCGAGGAGTGCCGCCACGGCTGGTTCGCCGACCCATCCCAACCCCAAAGAGGCAATGGTGATGCCGAGTTGTGTCGTTGCGAGATAGTCGTCAAGACTCCCCATCACTTCCTGAAGCGTCTTCGCACCGGTGCGTCCCTCCTCAGCAAGTTGCTCGACCGCTGTCCCTCGTATCCGAACGAACGCGAACTCTGCGGCGACGAAAAACCCATTCAACACCACAAGAACCAGCGCAAGGGCGACTTGCGCCAGCGATAACGCGATATTTACCATTGGTAGAGATGAGATCTATGACTGATCGATTCTCGTGTGTCCATAGAGGGACCTCTCGTTCTGTATACTAAACAGGGTGGTTCAGAGGATGTGGTTGAACGGTACATCAAGGAGACAAAACACTAACTCAAGTGTCCGGCTTCACCCCGCTGGTGTCGGTAATCGCGCTGCTGGTAGGTTGTCTCCGGTATCGCGAATAACGGATTCCACCATCCATTTGAGAGAACACAGCAGAGCTCAAGCTCCTCACTGTGGATAGCGACACTCTCGGCGGCACTCCTGACGGACGCGCTGGAATCGACGCCCATCCGTATCACAGACCGGGTAGCGATACCGTTCTCACGCTCCACGTGTGCCTGGGTGTCGAGCGGTATCACTGCCCGTGATAGCATCGGTGTAACCATCTAACACCGGCGTCCGCGAGCGCTTATTGGATTCCCCGTCGTACCTCAATTCGCTACGGATTCACCGTATACATACACATGTCTCAACAGAAATCTGACTACGCAGACGACACTGCTATTGACGGATCGCTTGATGAACTGCCAGCCGAGGAGACGATCGACGCGACCGTGGAAAACCTCGAGGCGAACGGCTTCAACGTCATCGTTGTTGACTCTGCTGATGAAGCGCTGGAGGCGTTGCAGTCGCACATTCCTGCTGACGTCTCGGTCATGAACGGTCACTCGACCACACTCGAAGAGATCGGCTTCATCGAGTATCTGACCGACGGGGACCACGAGTGGGACGCACTCCCGAACGAGATCTGGAGCATCGACGACGACGCCGAACGGCAGGCAGCCCGCCGGCAGTCACAGACGGCCGACTACTTCCTTGGTGGGATCAACGCCATTGCACAGTCCGGTGAACTCGTTGCGGCCGACCTCTCGGGCAGCCGAATCGGTGCCTACCCGTTCGCTGCGAGCAATGTCGTCATCGTCAGCGGAGTCAACAAGATTGTCCCGACGCTCGATGCTGCACTTGACCGACTCGAGTCCGTCGCGTATCCGCTCGAAAACGAGCGCGCGCAGGAAGCGTACGGCGTCGAATCGGCAATCGCCAAGCAGCTCATCTTGCGCCAAGAGCCCGAAGAGGACCGAACGACGATCGTCCTCATCCGCGACCAGCTGGGGTACTAACACGCTCTCGCGACGCTCTCTACACTGCGTAGCTCCCCACATGTCGGGGTCGTCATGGTGGCAGCAGGCTGGAGTGGGCTGGCCTCCGGTGCCAGTCGACACCACGTAGCCACCGCACCCTGTTGAACGCACTGTACGAGCGCGATCATGACGGCTGGGGAGTAACGAGCAACCTCACCGTCCAAATCCGCTGGGGTGAGACGGAATCGCTTCGTAGGGTGCTCGCGTTCGGCAACTCGAAGGTGTATGAAGACAGAAATCATCAGACAGAGACCGCTTAGCAGCCGGATTGCGAGTTGCCTCACCACCTCAAGGACGGGGTCAACCGGAGGAAGCTGCAGTCAAAACGGGATGTCCACTGTCGTATACGAGAAGGCCCCGTCGTCGGGGCGAAGCGTGAACTCAGCCACACCACGGAAGCCCAAGTTGACCAGATGTGGCTGCCCCGCCGGTCCCGTGCCGACATCGTACCCCTGTGCATGGGTATGGCCGCTCACCGCTGTGAAGACGTCGTGAGACTGAATGGCCAGCTGGATGGCGATTGAGCCGGTATGGAGTACTTCGAGTGCTGCATCCCGGTCGCCAACCGAGTGGTGCCGGTCGAACGACGTATTGTACGGTGAAAGGTGAGTCGCAAGCAGGGCGTGTTCGGCGTCGGTGAGTACCCCTTCGAGCGTGTCGTATCTTGCTGCCACTGTTTCGACGCCAGTCTTGAACCGTGCCTGCTCTTCTCGAGTCAGGCCAAGCTCTGTCGCGACTGTAGAAGCTGGCTGCTCCTCGATGATGACTGCCGCACAGGCCTCGAGTAACTGGTCTGCAGCTGCATCCGCTGCGTAGCGTCGTTCACTCGGCGGCTTTGTCGTCGGGTCGAGCGGCTCGAAATCACGCACGTCGAGGGGCGGTTCGAGCGACCGTTGCGTACATCCCCATCCAACGACCGAGAAGTCTCCCGTCTCGAAGGCAGTTTCGTGGGCGACTGCTGCGTCGTTAATGCCGTCGACCACCCGCTCCGGCATCGGCATGTGGTCGTGATTGCCGGGGACATACAAGAGCGGCACCGCGTCGGTGACGTACTCGACGAATTCACGCGCGAGGGCTACGTCATCGGGGCCATCGCGATGCGTCAGATCGCCTACAACGAGTGCAAAATCGATCCCATCCGCAATCGGGATGCCCTCGATAGGGTGGGCCTCGCCGCCAGGCTTGAGATGTAGGTCCCCGCAGACGAGTAGCTCCATGCTTGGAGGCGACTCGCTGCCGGCATCAGTGCTTCGCCGGCTTGTACACCATTCACATCGTCAGTCCCCGTCTATGCGCCGTCCGGAAGTCGGTCGCCAACTCACCCCTGTCTGGAGGTACCAACGCCGTGACCGAGTTATTTGTCGGTCCAAGCGAACAACGACACTAATGAGAGGACTCGCATATGCTCGATGACGACGTTGGCGTTGCGGCGATTGACCGCCGTCGTACCGGCCGAGTACACGACCAACGCGTTGGTGCGACGGCACCCACACAGGCGTGGACGACGGTCGCGGGAGGTGGAGTCGAGCGTGGTCCCGTTGGCATCGACGAGTGTGCGTACGTGTGTACGACCGAGGGGGGCCTCCACGCGATCGATGCGACGACTGGCGAACGTCGGTGGCAGGCTAGTCTTGACGGCCACCCCGTTGGGGCACCGACCGTCGAGCGCAAGTTCCTGTACACTGGCACGAGCGAAGGCACGTTCCACGCCTTCGAGGTTGCAACAGGCGAGCGAGAAGCGACCGTCAGCATGGATGCTGGCTTTGTTGCGCCACCGCTGATTACGCCGAACGGGTGGTACCTGTTTCTGACCGATGCGACGATTCGGAACTACCAACCGGGACATGACGAGGCAGTCATCGATGCACCAGGACGAGCACTCGGTGTCGCTGCGGCCGCAGACGGGATGGTGTATGTTGCGACCGGCTACGGGACGGCAGACGATTCGTTGACACAGCCGGCGATACTGGCAATCGATGAAACCGCCCGCAGCGTTGCGTGGCAGCAAACGCTCCCAGCCGCCGATGGCGTCGAGACTGTAGTCGTCGCTGGCGAGCGACTGCTTGTCGTTG
This sequence comes from Halosegnis longus, assembly GCF_009663395.1. Lineage (NCBI taxonomy): Archaea > Methanobacteriati > Methanobacteriota > Halobacteria > Halobacteriales > Natronomonadaceae > Halosegnis > Halosegnis longus. The sequence goes on from NZ_QKNW01000001.1 coordinate 2,380,873, forward strand.
CCCGCGGGCAAGTGCGTGCGCTCGATCGCTCGACCGGAGAGCGTGCGTGGGACCTCCCGCTCAAATCAGTAACCGACGGGAGTGATGACGACCAGACTGGGGGACCTCACCAGCCGCGGCTGGCTGTCGATGCCGAAACCGGGATTGGGGTTGTGAGCTGCTGGGCCGGTCAGCCAGTCGTCGCGCAGTTTGAGCTCGATGCCCCAACGGGATTCGACGAACAGTGGACGCACTCAGCCGACACTGTCACACCCAGTGTCCGGGATGGAACTCCAAGTGGTGGCGTCTCCACGCCACTGGTGTTTGACGATGCCATTGTGGTCTGTGGCCCCGGGTTACGACTCCATGCGCTTGACCGAGAGTCACTCTCGACTCGATGGACTGTCCCGCTTCCGGTCGACAGCGACCGGCCCCTGGCGACGCTGACGGCAGTCGAGGACCGAATCATTGTCGCCGACAACCACGGGGGACTCCACGCGTACCAGCTCACAGGTTGAGCCGGCGTAGCGAGCGTGACTCGTGTCTATCATACGACCACGACAGTACGCAGGGACGTAGTCGTGTGACCCGTTCATCTCCGACGACCGCGGTCGTGTCGCTGGGTCCGCGCTGTCTCACCGGCTCCCTCAGGTCTATATCAGAGGGACAACACACCTTGCTCGATGCGCCAGGTTCGAATGCACAACCCGACCCATCGGTTTGATCAGGACCTCAGGAGACAGACGCCTCTTTCCGCGGAGCCGACGGTTGCTTGGCAAGATGAGTTTGGGGGCCATGTCCGAGAGATTTCGTACTGGGACGGGACCGTCTACTCAGCAACTGGCGAAGATATCGTTGCGGTTGGAACCGATGGACGCGAGCAGTGGCGATTCAACGCAGATGCGACAGTAAACACATCCCCGGCAGTGGTCGATGGGACGGTCTACGCTGCGAGTTACGACCGGCATCTATACGCGCTGAATGCAGCGACTGGACGCGAGCAGTGGCGATTCGAGACGCTTGGAGATATTGGAACCTCACCCGCAGTCGTTAACGACACTGTCTATTTCGGGAGTAACTCCCGTACGGTATTTGCTGTCGACGCAAACAGTGGGCGCGAACAGTGGGGGTTCGATACTCAAGGGGGACTTCAGTCGTCACCGGCCGTCGTCGATGGGACAGTCTACATTGGGACTACGAACCCCGAGAGTCGAATCTATGCTATTGACGCTGGGAGCGGGCGAGAGCGGTGGCACTTCGAGGCGAATGGACCAGTGTGGTCCTCACCAACAGTGATCGACAGCACCGTCTACGTCGGTGACAAAGCTGGCTCTGTTTTTGCACTTGACGCGGCAAGTGGCCGTGAGCGATGGGGCTTCCGGGCTGGCGATGAGGTGGCGGGAGCTCCAGCTGTCGTCGATGGGTCCGTGTATTTCGGCAGTCACGATACCGAGGTCCACGCGGTGGACGCAGCGACGGGTCGGGAGCAGTGGGCCTTTGAGGCGGATGGGTCGGTGAAGGCGGCACCGACGGTGGTCGGTGACGTAGTCTACGCTGGGAGTCTCTACGGGACGGTCTACGCACTGGATAGAAAAGACGGGAGCAAGTTGTGGCAGTTCGAGACCGATGGTGAGGTCGTGACATCGCCACTGATGGCCGACGGGGTCCTGTACGTCGGGTTTGCTGATGGGACAGCGTACGCGCTCGAAGCCGATTCTGGGTCCGGAACCCACGTGTCCAGCGAGGCCGCTCCCAGTTCAGCGTCAGGCTCAAAGCCTCCTTCATTTTGTCCAGAATGTGGCGGTGACCTCTCGGATCACCGGAACGCGAACTACTGTCCAGAGTGTGGCTTCTCACTTTGAGCTGCAGAATCCCACAGTTTCGACCTCTCGCTCGCCACACAGAACACGCATCGCTGGTCTGCCGACTATCGTACACCGTGGACCCCGAATCGCCGGCGGATATCCTCGTTCCGGCGGTATGAGGCAAGCCCGGTGAAATCGGGAGCGTACGTTATCGAGGCGAGCCATCGCCGTCTCGTACCGCAAGCTCGCCCGAGAGGTCATGCTGTGTGGTCGTACTCAGGTCAATCCCGGCAGCGTCACATCGCTGTTTGACCGATTGAATGTACTCCGAGCGGGTGACCGAGAAATCCTCTCGATCCGGGTCCGAAATCCAAAATCGTGCCTGCAACAGCACTGCGCTGTCACCAAGCTCAGTAACACGAACCGAGGGCGCGGGATCGGCCAGTATGTCGTCGTGGTCCGCGGCTGCATCGGTGAGGATTCGCGTCGTCTCATCGATGTCGTCCCCGTAGCCGATACCGAGACTGTAGGAGATCCGGAGCGTCTCGTTGCTCATCCGGTTCGTGACGCCGGTCGTCGCTAACTCCGTATTCGGAACGGTGATGGTCTCGTTATCGAACGTCCGAATTCTTGTCACGCGGAACCCGATATCCTCGATGAAGCCGGCCTTGTCATCCCATTCGATCCAATCGTCAATGTTGAAGTTCTTATCCTGAACGATGAACAGCCCGGCGACGAAGTTCGAGAGCACGTCCTGTGCGGCAAAGCCGACAGCGAGGGTAAGGGCGGCGACGATGAGTGCTGAGCCACCCAGAAAGACAGTGAAGCCGGCCATCCACGCACCAATAGTGATAGCGCCGATTATAACCCCGACCCCCAGAACCTTCTCGAACGCGCGTTCCAACGTCGGTTCGAACTCCTGTCGCTCGAACACCCAGCGCACCGTCGGTACGACCACGATCCGCCCGATCCCGTACACGAGAAGCGAGACAACAACGAACTCGGCCAGCTGACCGAAAAACCCCGTATATTTTGCTACGATGTCGTCGGGAAGCGTTTGCGGGGCCATACCGTGCCAACTTACGGCTGCAAAATGAAGCTTGGCAAAGCTATGCGATGAATCAAGACGTGGGCATAGTTTGCGCGTGAACCGCCTGAAATCGAGACCCTGAGGCACTCGGCCTACTCAGCCTGTAGGCCAGCAACATTCCCGACAGACAGCTCCAACCATACCAAGCTCGTAACGATCCCGCTTGACGGGCTCGACACTCATCCAGTAGCGGGAAGTAGCTCAACGCCACCGATTTCGATCCGGACCCCGTCACGATACGTCGGATCAATTTCGACTGTCCATCCGTGACTACTCGCAATCGCCCGCATTGTCGGAAACAGCATCCCGGTCTCGGCGGACGGCTTCGCCTCACCGTAGGCGAACACATCCTCAATCGTCTCGGCTGGTATCGGCTCCCCGTCAGTTGTGAGCGTAATGATGGTCCCATCAGATTCGACGGCTAACTCGGACGCGCCGTGCAAATCAGCGAAGCGGACGACAGTGGAGAGCAACTCAAGCAGTAGTGACTGATCGGCCCGGAGGGAGATGTCCTCACAGTTGCGAAGTGACAGTCCGTCCGTATCGACATCGGAAAATGCGGCCGCAGCGACCGAACTAAGCTCACACGCCTCCATCTCATCGATTGTCTGTCCACGGCGAGCCAATCGCGCTAAATCGGACACGATGCGTTCCATCCGCTCGTGGGTCTCTTTGACCGTCTCGACAGCCTCGTCGCTACTGTCTTCTGGCCGCTCTTCGGCGATCATCCCGAAGTAGCCGATCGCGATTGTCAGCGTATTCCGGAGCTCGTGGGTAATCGCATCAGCGAAGGCATCAAGTTGCTCGTTTTGTCGGTCGAGTTGCTCGTTCTTGCGTTCGAGCTGTCGGCGCTGGCGTTCCAGGTCGGTTACGTCTGCACACACGACAGCCTGTCCGACGACGACATCGACCTGCGTCAGCGGCGTCTTGGTGACGTAGAGATACCGTTCCGTCTCGTCGTCAGGCTGTCCAACAGTAATGATCTCTCCGCCTTCTTCGGCCGCACAGGCTAGCGATGACACCACATCGGTCAGCGGTGTATCTTCGCGGCCACGCAACTCGGGGAAGATCTCGAGAGCCCGTCGGTTGTAGTCGCGGAGCCGACCGGCACCGTCAGTGACCACGATCGCTTCGTTAATCTCGTCGAGGATCTGCGCGCGCCAGAACCGTGGAATCGCGGTGAACTGCTCGTCAACGAAGTAGAGAGCACCGACAGCGAACACAGCGACACCAAGCGGTTCGTAATGGAGGGTAACGAGGCCGCCGGTGTCGACGAGCGTGGCCAAGTAGAAAACGATCGGTAAGGCCGTTGTTGCCATGAGTGCCCCGAGCATTCGAACGTCTGATTTCGACCTGCTGAGCATCTCGTACAGGAGATAAAATCCGATTGCAGCAAGTGCGTACGACAGGCCAGTAACAATCCAGTGAATCGTGCTCAGTTCAATTACGACGTGGGGAAATGGCTGTGTCGTCGTCGTAGTCTCGAAGTAGAGCCCGTGGAGTGGGTTGGTGATTTTGATAGTGATAATCGCGACGTAAAGACCGAGCGCAGCGCGGCGGATCCATGGTTGTCTGTGGTGGTCGTGGCCAGTATAGGCAGAACAGAAGTACAGCCACGCTCCAATCGTCGCGAGACCGACAACGAGGCCCGTAACGTAAAATCCGAGCTGGCCTGCCGGCGAGATTGGAAGCAGTCGGCCGACGTGCGTAATCGCCCAGAGTCCACTCAGTCCCAACAGCGCTCGGAGTCCGCGCTGTGTGTCCGGGTCGCTAACTCTGGACACCCGTCTGAGGCTCAAAAGACAGGCTACAGCCGCAAAAGTAAACCCCCCGATATACGCCACCCGGACGGCGTCCATGAATAGCCATGCGTATCTGAAATCAAATAATACCTGCCTAATCGGAGTCTATTACATCAATATTCTATCGGAGCCAAGTTTCTCAACCAGGATAGATACGATTAATATGAAAATTCGAAAAATAGAGCTGGGATAAGATACGCAAATACGGGATAGACAAGTCCGGCGGTGAGGTCCGAAGAAAGAATACCGCCCAACGGGCTCCACTCTGCAGTGCTCACTGCCACTTCAGACTGAATCTTCCCATCGGATTCGTACTTGGTGGAGGGACGTGCCACCCAGATGCAGTTCCGCGGCGCTCTTGGAGTGTGCGTCCAAGCGGTACAATAAAATTTCAGCCGACGAGAGTACAGTTCATGGACGACCGCGTCTCCTCAGTCGACAGTACTGATTCTACCCCACCAATCGTCCACATTAGCGACATTCACGGGTATCTTAGCGACGCCCGGAGTGCGCTTCAGGCGCTCGACGACACCGATGAATTCGCCCCAATTGTGACGCAGGACGCCGATGGCACACTCCACTGGGCCGACAACGACTACGTCCTCGTCGTCAACGGCGATGTGGTCGACCGTGGTCCCCGCAACGAGGACTGCGTTGCGCTGGTCCGACGCCTCCAGGCTGAGGCACCGGCCGGCCGGGTCCGATATCATATCGGCAACCACGAGATGGGGATTCTCTTGCCCGACATCTTCCACTGGCCCAACACCTATTCGACATCTCTCGCGGCTGAAAAGCGGGAAGATTTCCTCCGGTACGTCACCGATGGGTGGGTGAGCGCGGCGTACGACGGCTACAGTTACACCTACACGCATGCCGGCTCGAACGACGCGGTCGCTGCTGCGGAACTGAACCAGCAGCTCATCGACGCAGCGACGCAGCTACTCGATGCCGGCTCATCGCTGTCGGAGACCGCCCAGCGAGAGTACATCAACGAGTATCCAGACCTCTTCGGGCTGGGCGGAAGCGGGGGGCGTGGTCCAGGGGCCGGCATCTGTTGGCTGGACTTCGAACACTTGGACCCCGGAGCGCCGTCCCAGATCGTCGGCCACTCGATGCGGGAGTACCCCGTTCGGAACGGAAACGTCGTCTGCGGGAATATTATCCGGCTGAACCACGAGCGGGCCGGAGGGGAGGGCGTCATCGTCGAAGAACCGGACGGGTTGACCGCTGTCACGCGCCGTCCAGACGCGTCCGTCAAAACAGCCGAACTCTGACCCGTTCTCCCCCCGGTCAGCGAGGAGTTACTCCGCTTCGAGAAGCGCCAGCGTCTGCTCGTCGCGTTCGCCATCGTAGTACTGGGAAAGTGCGGCTGTGAAGCTGTCCGTCTCAGTCCCGACAGTCTCGAACAGTGTCATCGACGAACGAAACTTCAGATCGTCGGGACTGCCAAACACCGCTGTCGGGTCTTGCTTCTCAAGCGAACACACGAGCTGCGTGCACTCGCGGAGCCGCGGGCCCAATACAGGATGGGCGAGATATGCTTCTGCCTCGCGTCGCGAATCGATACCGTATCTGTTCGAGGTGGGGCTGCGTCCGAGTCCAGTTAGCTGCGGAAAGATGAACCACATCCAGTGGCTCTGCTTTCGACCGGCTCGTAGCTCGCGCGTGACTCGACTGATTGTCTCAGCTTGCGCGTCGACGAACCGCTGTAGATTGTATGGATCTCCCGACATTCGCTGCGAGCATCTGCAAGCTGAGTGTGACTAAACGTTCTGGCCGAATGCTAACTGCTATTACATCGCTAGTATCACAGCTGTGTTCCACAGGAAGGACAGAAGTTCGTCGCAGAGAGCGCCGAGAGATCTTGGCCACACGTCGGACAGAAGGTCGGCGTGGTTTCTGAGAGCTGTCTCGCAACTTCGTACAGTGCACCGTTGGACGTTCCGTAGTACAGTGACTCTCCGCTGAGTACGAACTGGCTGGGTCGCTGGTGGTCAAATCGGCGCGTATCCTGAACGCGTCCCGTTTCCTTCTCAAGGAGTATGAGCCGACCATCGAGTGCCGCATACACGTACTCGGAATCTACGATGACCGACCCATCACATTCCATCGAGTCAGTTTGTGCGTCCCCCTCCGGGACTTCGTGGTTCCATTTGATATTGCCCGAGTCTGGCTCAAGAGCAAAAACCCGCTTGTTCAAATCGTCAGTGGTGAACACCGACGTGCCGTCGTACGCAACTTGGCCCCCAGACTGGCCGTGTTCCCACTCAATCGTTCCCGTCTGCTTGTCGAGTCTGCTCACGCCGTCTCCCATCGGTGTTCCGTCGGATGAATACTGAGAGAGGTAGACACCGCTGTCGCCAACGGTGACGCTCGATGCCACTTCTCCCCCCTGAACGTGGCCAGCCACGCCCGTCTTCCAGCGCCGTGTGCCGTCGTAGCCGAGGGCGTGGATTTTCCCCTCGACACTCGGCTCCGGGACGTGCGCAACGACGTCCTCTGCGAGAAGATACACGGAGCTATCGTCGGCAGCCGGATGATAGAACTCGCCCGTGGAGCGTCCCGTTTCTTGATGAATCTCCTCTACCGGCGTTGGTTCCAACTGATATCGCCAGAGTTCGTCACCGTCCGTATCGAGACACACCGCCTCGGCGTCACGTGTCGCGATAATCTCTCCAGATGGGGCCACTACTGGACGCCAGTACCGTGAGCTTCCGACGGTATCTGTCGTGCTCGGTTCGATGTATGTCGTCGCTGGCTTTCCTGTCGTCGTCGCATAACCGACGAGTCCGGTCCCGCCGACGAGTAGTTCCTGCCCCCGAAGACACACCCACGGCGAACGGGGATACTGTCCTGCTGTGCCCGGTGCTGCCTGTCTCGTCCAGCGAATCTGCTGGTCTGCTGTGTCAACTGCGACCAGACAGCCATCTGCGCGGGTGAAGTACGCGATGTCCCCGTTCATGACGAGGCTTTCAACCCGTGGATTGGGCGTCACCCGGTTATCACTGTCAGTGCTAGGCAGTTCGGCGGGACCCGTAGCTCGACTCATCCCACGTCGACGTGGCCCTCCCGCATCCATCGTCCACCGGCGAGAGCGTTCTTCAACCATGACCGACCGGTCACTGCCGACCTACTCAACAGTTCGGGTGCCCAGTTGAACCGTTCGCCCGATACATGTCTGTTCCAACTGCGGAACGTGGGGAAGCGGGCCATAGCTCAGCGTGTATCCCAGTGGTCGCTTGGCTGAAACCCTGCTCTGTGGCGCACGGAAGCCGCTGGAATAGTATTATTATCACACAACATAGAAGCTCGTACAATGCCACGGCTGAGTGCGAACGACCTGCGCAAGCTGGGAGTGTACGATGTAGATGCGCTCGCGGGCGAGATCGATGCACTACGATGGTATCTAACGTCTGGCAGTACAGCAGAACAGAACGATGTGAGCGAAGCGATGCGAAAGCTTGCGTACGCATACCCCGACAGAGCCAACGAACTCCGGTCCGAGCTCAACCAACTACAGCGTAATGCGGGGAACAGACGCATCCGCGTGAACCTTCGGAAGGCAAAGTCATTCATCGACGAGCGTTCGACCGGGGTGAAGGACTCAATTCCCGATACCCACTCGAACGATGGATCACCATCGGGTGGGACAAATGTCCACACTCCGTCGTCGAACAACGATACCGAGGTGTACACCGACGATGCGGCCGGCGATACAGCGGTCTATACCGATACCAGTTCGAACACCGCAAGCGGAAGCGCAGGCTTCGACACGAACTTTTGTCCGGAGTGTGGCACCGACCTTTCGTCGCTCGACGGGGGCTCATACTGTCCGGAATGTGGGAACGAACTCCCCACCTGAGCAGCCCACTCAGGGCGTGGCATCCTGCTAAAAACAGACGGGCGCTATCGACCACCCTTTCGGACAGTCACTCCCACTGTGCGCGGATTCGCCGATGGAACACGATCGCCGAGTCAAACCGATCAGCGACCGGCTCTCGTGTCGCACGTTCAAGCACGGACCCGATGGCTGACTCCCGGCCGTAGTCGACGGGACTCAGTCCCTGTTCTGGTCGGTCCTGTGGCAGAGTGCCTACCCGAAGGAAAATCCCCACCAGCCCGAGCTGATACACGTCGGACGCTGCACCAATCGGCTCGTCCATCTCCTCGCGTTTCTCACCGACTTCCGGCGGCGTATACGGCGTCTGTGGGTGAAGAATCGGTCCCGATCCGGCCAGATCAATTGCGATATCGAAGTCGACGAGTGACACTGTCCCGTCGGGCTGGAGAATGATGTCTTCGGGGAGGAGATTCTGCACGATGATATCGTTCGCGTGGCATGTTGCGACGATATCGGTGAGCTCTTCGAGAATGTACACAACCTCGTCGTCGGCAAGTCCCCCCTCCGTCTCGACGAGTTCCTCCAGCGTCATTCCCTCGATGACCTCCTTGACGAGGATGGCTCCGTTCTCGCGCTCGTACTCAGCGATGACCGCTGGCAACGTCTCTGCTAGCTCGGTCTCCTGTAACTTCCGCAGGATTGCGGCTTCGTTTCTGACAAGGTCGGCCCCGTCCCCGGTAGCGAGCTTCAGAATGACGGCGTGACTCGTTTCCGTATCAGTAGCCCTCCAGACGCTCGTCTCTGACTTCCCGCCCAGGGCTTGTTCCAGCCGATAGCGGTCTTCGATAACTGTCCCTGGTTCCAACGTCGACGGGTCGAGATTCATTGTTGCTGGCGAGTCGGTCGTCGTCTCTGCTGTCTGTTCGGCGGCCGATGCTGATTCCTCATCACTATCACCGGAATCGTCTGCGGAACTCGACAAGCTGGCGCTGGCAGTCTCTCGGAGCTCGTCTAACGCATCGTCGTCGGTCTCGGCTCGTCGATAAAACACCTGAAACCCGCTGGGAGTCCCCGGTGCCGGAACCAATCGTCTGGAGAGATACCCGTCGTTCACCAGCTCATCGAGGACGAGTCGTACCGCTTGCGTCGTGAGCTCGAGCTCGTCGACATCGAACCGCTCGGCGACGCGCGTTTCGGTCGCTGTCCGTTGTCCGTCGGCTGGGAGCCCGGTGAGCACATCACTCGGGGTGGACGGTTCCGTGACCTGCTCGTACACCAGTGGCGCAACAATTTCAGCTAGCTCGGCCACGTCTCGTCCCGTCTCAGTGAAGATATCGTCTGAGATTGGCATCTACACTGGCCATTCCATGGTATGCTAATAGTTGTGTTGCCGACTCACAGATGCGGCCTACAGTTCGGTGCCACAGTCCGGACAGAACGCTCCATCCGGGTACGCGGAGAGGTCGGTGCCACAGTAGGGACAAAACCGCGGCGACGCGTCCGTGCTGTCGTCGGTAGTACCGGTCGGCTCCTCCGTAGCCGTAGCTCCACCGGGGTCGTAGACAGACGTCTCGTCGTTCGTGCCTCCGGCGTCGTAGACTTGGGTGTCCCCTGTCTGGTCGGCTGAAGCAGTCGACGTTGTAGCTGTCTCCGATGGCGGAGCGGACGAGGCTGCTGAATGTCCACGCCGAACGTTCAGCGTTCGGGGTCCCTTTTCCGCGAACTCGACCTCAAACGTAACATCGGTTCCTTCGGTTAGATCTGGCCCGTCGAGATCTTCCATGTGGAAGAAGACGTCCTCATCGATTGCTGGTGCTTCGATGAATCCATACCCGCCAGTGTCGTTGAAAAAGTCGACTGTCCCTTCGTACTCGGTGGCGTTCCCGCTGGTGGCCCCGCCGGACGCTGTCGACTGCGCCCGGGAGAGGTCCTCTGCACGCGGCCCCTTGTCCGCCTGCACGATTCGAAACTCGACGGGGGTCCCTTCCGGAAGCTCTGTCAGCGAGGTGTCCTCGATGTGGAAAAATACCTCCTCGTCGGTCGCGTCCGTCTCGATGAACCCGTAGCCCCCGGTATCGTTCCAGAAGTCAACGGTGCCTTCGTGTCTGGTCATGTGGTCGCATGACACAGCAACTACCTAAATCGTTCCGCCGATCGCTCACTCTGTTTTCGCCGCGCGGTAGTAGACACGCTCGTTCCCATTTTGCACGACGACCGCCGTTTGGACGTGGCCCTCGGCGACGAGCTGATTGAGGAAGTACTTGATCACGCGTTTTCGACCTGCGCCAGTCACCGCAGCTTTCACTGTTTCGACGACTCCGCTGCCACGTTCAGTGCTTCCCACCGGGAGGTCAACGTTGTCCGCAATCTCAATCAGCGTGAACGCCTGCTCGGCGTGGTCGGTCAAAAACGAGTGAATCGCCCCCGACGGTGCTGGGTTCGACTGTGGCGACGCCTGGACGACATCGTTTCCCTCCTCCCACTCTGCGGCCGAAATCGGCATATGTAGCCATGATTCTGCACCGACATATAATGTGGGCTACCTGGCTGCTCACAGGCGAGTGAGGTCCGTGCCACATCCCGGACAGAATTTGGGGCCGTCGAGGCCGGTGACATCCGTGCCGCAGTGTGGACAGTGCGTGATATCAGGCGAGACGGCGGTGTCCACCGCCGTGAGATGCTCGCCACACGTCGGGCAGTACTCCCACGCCGGAGGCGCAGACGGGGTATTGACGGTCTCGCCCGAATCATAGATCTGCGTGTCACCGGTCGATTCAGTCGTCGTCGGGGCTGTCTTTGCGGTCGTCGACATCTGGAGGGCGAACACGTCGCCGTTGCTGGTGCCGTAAATCAATCCAGACTCCATCACTGCCGGTGCGCGGGTGAGTTTACCACCGGCGTCTCTGGTCCACTGTTCGCTCCCGGTCTTCGCATCGAGACAGGCGAGCTTTCCGCCCTGGTCTCCGACAATCACTGCCTCGTCAGTTGCAACTGGTGGACAGCGAATAATGCCAAATCCTTCGCTCTTCCAGTTGAGACTGCCATCTGCTGTATCGAGACCGTACACGGAGCCGTGGTCGGTCCCCACGACGACCTGCCCGTTAACGACTGCCGGTGCAGTTTGCACGTAGCCACCGACTGTATAGTCCCATTGCTTGACTCCAGAATCGGCTGCGACGGCGTAGACACGACCGTTGTTCGTACCGGCGTAGACGACTCCGTCAACAACTGTCGGCGGTCCCTCGAAGTTGTCAGCGGCTTCGATACACCACAGCTCGGCGCCAGACTCGAGGTCGAGAGCTCGAAGACAATCATCTCGTCCACCGACAAAGGCCGTCCCAGCCGCAACCGCTGGTGCAGTTTGAACCCACTCATCGGTGTCGAATCGCCAGCGAGTCGCGCCACTCTCTCGATCAAGCGCACAGACGCCGTTGTCCCTGGTCGCGACGATGACAAAATCCTCCGTCACTGCTGCCGGCACCGTCGAGAGTCCCTCCAGCGGTTGAGTCCAGAGGAGGTCACCGGTAGCGGTTACTGCCCGGAGTTCGTCGTTGGCTGTTGCGAAGACTGCCCCCGCATCATCTGCAGTTGGTGGTCCTAGCAATCGCTCTTCAGTTGTTGTCGCGGCCATCACAGACCCATCGGCCGTCAGCATTCGCACTGTTTTGCCGGCGGCGACGTAGAGCGTGTCCGCGGTAGCGCTTACGCCGACAATCGAGTGATCGAACGACTGGCGCCACGCGAGCGTCGGTTCGGTCGTCGGAATCCCAGCTAGCTGCCACTCGCCATGGTGTACGGGGTTGTACTGCCATTCGACGCCCATGTGTGGGCCACTGCCTGCGCTGGCAAAGAGCTACTGCTACATCCGAGGGAGAAGCGCGTGGCCGACCGCGCAATGAGAGCCACACCGGCTCTGCAGAATGCATTTACTTCTCCTCTGTGACGACCACCGTATGGGCGAAGACAGTGTCAATCCGACGCACCGAGGAATGGCAGTTGGAAGCCCGGGTAGCACTGTCGAAGTCGCGTGGGAGCGGCAGTTCGAGGGCGAGTTCGCTACCTTGGCAACAGACGGCGAGACGCTCTACGTCACCGATGGTACGCGGTTGTCTGCGCTCTCTCCGCACGGGGAGACGAAGTGGGAAAGTGACCTTCCGGCCGGCCCTACATATGTTCCTGCTATCGCTGGTGACCTCCTGTACACAACCGGCGACGACGGGGCATTATACGCGATTGCGCTCACGACAGGCGCTGTTCAGTGGCGGTTTTCTCCCCGCAAGCACCTCTATGGCGGCCCGGCCGTCGGTGACGGCTACGTTTTCGTTACCGATAACCACGGAACAATCCACGCAATTGACCAGAAGGCTGGTGAGCGCGTCTGGAAGTGGACGTTCCAAGACTCGACCACGGGACCAGTAACACCGGCAGCTGCACAGCAGACGGTGTACTGTACTGGTAAAATGGGGCCCCTCGCTGCGCTCGATACGAGCGACGGGTCGCTTCGATGGCAGCTGTCGACCGAAGGAGCGCCACGCTCAGTCACTGTCTTGGACGATGTGATTGTCTACCCGACAGATTCTACTGTTATCGCGGCCGCAAGTCCTGCTGGCACCAAACAGTGGCGAACAGACCTCGGGAGCCATCTCGCAAGCCACGGCGCGCCGGCAGTCGTCGGTGATACGGTGTATGCAACGACGACGAACATGGCCCCCGATATCGAGGCAACGACGAATCGAGGGACTGTACACGCACTCGACCTCGCGACTGGTGGTGAGACCTGGAGCTTCGAAGCCCCCGGGCTTGTTGAGACACTCCCTGTCGTTGTCGGCGACACTGTTCTCGTTGGCTGCCACGACGGAACGCTGTACGCCCTCGACCGAGCGACCGGTACTATCAACTGGAGCCAGCAACTCGGCGGCCAGGTCACTGTCACCCCAGTAGTGGCTGGCGAGACCATCTACGTCGGTGCTGCAAGCGGTGAGCAGATCACGATATTTGCACTCCGCGACCCATCAACTGGGAGCGTCGCTCAGACCAACAGCTCAGGAACGAACGTATACGAGCGAGACAGTGACTCCACGCAGGTGTATTGTGTCGAGTGTGGGACTGCTCTGACAGCCCAGCCCACCCCCGACTTCTGTCCCCACTGCGGTGCAAAACAGTGACTGTGTTTGCGAATCTCCGGAGGTGTCTCGACCAATGATACCAGTTCAAACAGCCTCACCCCAGGAAGTCGATATTGATCTCCCTCGCCCGCACCGAAAACGAATTCAAGAGACAGCCACGCCGGGAGACGAGGTCGTGTTGTCGCTCGGGACAGCGACGGCGACGCTACTCGGGAATCAGGGTAAAATACGGGAGAACCGGGAGCTTGACACGGAGATTCCACTCCGGGTGATTGAGACAGGCGAGAGTATCAAACTCGGCTCTCTTCCGAGGCGGATTGATGACGACATCAGAGGCGGACACAAAGGCATCGGTGAAGTCGAGCGGGTCTCCGCAGAGGTAGTCGATATCCACGCCGGTGAAACCGGTGGTACGGAACCCGTCACTGGTGTGAGAGACGCCGAGGCTGACCCACCCCGTAGCGACTCACCCGACGTTCCACCAGCGGAGCATCGGTCGGCCGCTGCAATCCAGTTTTGTCCCCAGTGTGGCGTCGATCTGCGATCACACAGCGACCCCGTATACTGTCCTGAATGTGGCACAGAGCTTCCCACTCAGGAGAGCGAGTAGACAGGTCACAGCGCCCCTGTTGCGGCTCAGAAGAGACTCCACGCATTTGCAGGTAAATTTCATATAGGATGAACGACCAGAGCAACAATCATGGGACCATCTCTCGCTGCGGACCTCCGTGATCTGGCGCATTCTACGGGACTCTTCGTCGTGGGAGAGATGTTGCTCCTCTTGCTGTTCTACTTGCTCGTCTTCCGAGCGCCGCGGGTATTGATGCAAGAGTTTGGGGACTCCTGGCTGCTCTTAATCTCCCCTGTGGTGCTACTGTGTCTTGTGGTAGCACTCTTTTCTGTTCTGCCTGATGAGATTGCTGGACTCTACGTCATCTTGATTCCTGTACTCAGTGTTTTACTCGTAATAAACCTCGGACTCGATGCCATAGCAGGGGATTCTGGGTCGGCCGTTATCGAAGGTGTCCTGTTCGTGCTTTCGGCTCTGCTGCTACTCGTTGTTCTGCTGGGAGGGTGGATTGTCACGAGTTCGACGCTATACTGGATATTAAAACGATACCCAGGTTGGTATGGCACCACGCTTCAGCGACCAATCCTCTGGACGCTCCCGCCACTCATTGTGTGTCTCTCGGTGCCTGTATTGGTCTACTGGGGCGTTGTGAGCGGGATACAGACCATCGCAGCGATTGTTTGGATTGGGTCAGCGGCTACGTTAGCAGCACGCAGCCATGTGTATCTCTCACGAGTTGGATTTAAGAACTCAGGCATAATGTTCCTGCTCGCTGGATCTATCCCGCTTGGAGCCAGTGTCACCTTGACACTCTCTGCGATTACCAAACCGTTGTTCGGACAGCGGTTCGTCATGCTCTTCGACCAGGTTGCCGCACCGATTGACCTGATTATGCTCCCAGTACGCCCGAATGAGATGGGTATTTTGCTCCTCACTCAGCCATCATTCGCGTGTGTGTCGCTGCTTGCGGTCGGGGCTATTTCCTCACTCGCAAGTGATCGAAATCCGTCGAACACACCCGCTACTGATCTCGACTCAACTACGAGTCGCCCCCGGAGTCCTCCCCGACCAAATCAAGACACATCATCGACGGGTACGACCAGCACAGATACTGGTAGCTCGCCGCAGCAGGCAGACTCGGGTAGCGCATCAACGGATGATGCTAGTGAGACCGGCGGTGTCCAGTGGGAGTCTCGGCTGACTCCGGATTATGAGATGTGGGTTGAGTATGCAACCGCCGACAGTAACGGGACCCAACAGTTGCTCGTCGCGTTCCCAGAGTCACAACAGACCGAAGAGGAACTCAAAGAGGCTGCTGCAGAATGGGCGTTCTATCACCCGGATCAGTCCACGGCAGTGTTTGACGACCCCGTCCGTCGCGAATGCTGGTATGCGACCGATGGAGCTATCGCCCGCCGCGATATTGACCGTGTATTTCGAGTCCGGCCCCTCAATCTAAGGGGGCCAGAGACGAGTGCGGTAGACGGCGCTGATTCATCAGCTGATAGTGGAAATACGAAGATTTACGATCCGGATACAGACGGTGACCAGGACAAATCGTAGCCAGCTACTCTCTCACTGGTGTCGAAGCGAATCGACCACCGAAACAGCGTTATCTCGGAGTCGTGGGTGGAGATGCGGCTGTGTCGTCTCTCGAATCGTGTCGAGGGCCGCATCGAACGATACCTCGTGAACGAGCGCGAGCGCCGCGCCAGCAACGGCAACTGACCGACTTGCACCAGCCGAACAGTGGACAACTACGCGGCGATCGGCTGTGAGTCGGTCGACCGTCGTTTGAACTGCTTGGGCGAGCGAGTCACGGTCGTTTTGTGGCCCATCGACCATCGGGTGGTCGTGCACCGACACTGCCTGCGGGTATCCGCCGTCTGGTGGCTCGTGGGTGAGCTTCACCACATCTGATATCTCATGCGTATCGTACCGATGCTGATCACCTGCTTGCTGAATATCTGCGATGAACAACCCGGGCGCTACGTTCTGCATACCAACTCATCACAGCGAACTGAACTTGAATCTATCACAGCTCCCCCGGTTGCTGGGTTACTTTTATAAGCAATTGGACAACGTCTTAGTGTATGTCCGGGGGACCGGCCGCACAGCAGACCGCACAGCAGTACATTCGAACCCAACTCTCGGGATCAGTCGCAGATCTCTCGTACGTCGGTGGGCAGTCGGTCTCTAACGGTCGACGGCTCGGCTTCAAAGTCGCGTGGCAACGTGATTTCACCGTCGTCGGACTGATGCTCGGCGTACTGCTTGGTGGTCTATTTGGGCTTCTCATCTCCATTCTGCTGGGTCTTGTACTCCTCCTCGTCGGCTTCCCGGGAGCGCTCGTCGTACCGTTGGCGTTTCTGGGAACCGTCGGGATAGCTGGACTTGCCGGATACAGCGGGGCCTATCCGATTGA
Organism: Halosegnis longus; assembly: GCF_009663395.1. Classification (NCBI taxonomy): domain Archaea; kingdom Methanobacteriati; phylum Methanobacteriota; class Halobacteria; order Halobacteriales; family Natronomonadaceae; genus Halosegnis; species Halosegnis longus. Next base: position 2,397,512 of record NZ_QKNW01000001.1, read on the forward strand.
ACACGAACGTCTCAGTGTCACGGTTAGCCCGAACAACTCGGTGACGATGGTGAATCGCGAGCTCTCGGAGGGAGAGTTCAGCCGTGCACTCGGCCGGAGTTACGACCGCCAGACCGACCAATTCTCCGAGATGGCGCGAACGGCTAGCATGGAACTTATCCTGCACAAATTTGTCGACCGGTTCGTCAACTCAAACGACAACAATCGCCCTTGAGTCTAGAACTGCGTGCCACAGTTGGGGCAGAAGGCGCCGTCTGCAGGGACATCAGTTCCGCAACTGTCACACGTCGTCGTATCATCGTCGGTTCCGTCCTGTGTCTCGGAGCTACGTTTCATCCCGCCGTCACTCCGGAGACTAGAAAGCCCGCTCAGTGAATCGACGATGGAGTCGGTGAGAGCATCCAGGTTCGTCACCATACGGTAGCCAAGGAGTCCGAGCGGAACGAGAGCGATCAGTAGGAAGGCCAGATCGAACGTCCAGATACCCGGTTGGGGGGTGAGAAATGGCGTCACGATTGGCTTCAAGACGGTGTGGAGGAGGAGAACGGTGAGAAGGAGAATGATTAGTCGCGCACCGCGAGCAGTGGCCTGCACGATGCGGTTGTCCGATGACTTTCCGGTTGAATGAATCCGGAGTCCGACCCACGCGACGACACCGACCATCAACACCCCGATTACGGCACTGACGACCTGGGCCACTGTGAGCTCTGTCGACGGAACTGTGTTCTCAAGGCCCGGCAGGACGGTGACGAAGATGCGGATGACGAGCAGACTCAGTAGCGCGAGTCCAGCCTTCACGATGGGGCGAACGAACGGACGCACGGCAGAGTCGATATCACTGCTCATGGCTACCGGGTTGTGATAAACGAGCCATGAAAGTATTTGGGATGGAGTACCACGCAGTGTAGCCAGGGCAAAATCCGCTCGCAGTGGCCCGAATACATATATACTCGGGATTCAGATACGAAGTCGAACGCCGTGGACGACGACCAAACTGCTGAGCAGCCGTCACCGCCGGAAGACGGCTTCATGACGCTCGATCTGCCTGACGAGACAGGCGGGCAGACTCCCTCGGAGCTCGGCATTTCCCCGACCGCGCTCGCTCACCTGACGCATTACTACACCGAACGAGCCCGGCTCGACCACGACGCGACGCTCCTTCGCTTCGATGAAGACCTTGCACAGATCGCTGTAGCACACAGTCGCGACATGCGGACGCGGGAGTATCTCGGCCACGAATCGCCCGAGGGAGACAACGTCGGTGAACGACTCGACCGCTTCCAGTACGCGCCTCCGGAGTCTGAACGCAGGGGGGTGCGGTTCGGTGAGAACATTGCGCGGAACGCGTATCGCGTACCGGTCGAGTCAGACGGCCGCCATATCAACCACACTGTCGAGGACGTGGCAGCTCACGTTGTCGACCAGTGGTTGGACTCTCCGGGACACCGAGAAAATCTGTTGGACCCGACGTGGGCGCGGGAGGGAATCGGCGTTGCCTTCCATCCACATCGGTCCGGGGCCTTTGTCTTTGTCACGCAGGTCTTCAGTGACGTATAGCACGCTATTCCCTTCGGCGTGAGGACGGTGAAAATCAGCTATATCCCCCATCAGGGGAGTTCAGAGCCGCAATGACCGCAGAAAGCGGCGGCGCTTGCTGGAAGCTGCTCTCCACAGTGTGGGCAAAACTGTGATGCTCCCCGAGAGTCCTCCCCTCCCTCGTTTGGATTGAACACCTCCGTTCGATTCTCTTCGTCGCTCGTTTCTGTCTCGGTCGTCGGTGACTCGTCCCGCGTCGCAGTCTCGCGGGAGGACTCACTTGCGGCGGGTTCAGCACGTGTGCTCGCAGGTTCGTCCTGCTGGGTTTCGGTAGCTGTCGTGCTGGTGTCGGTAGTCGTAGCCGTTTGTGACTGACTCGTCGTGGTGTCGCTTGTGCTGCCTGGAATCTCGGTCACCTGTTGTTCGATTGCGTCGGTCGTCGATTGGGTAGTGGCGTCCGTGCGACGACGAGTCGTCCCGGTGGACGAGCCAACCGACGGTGCCGATTCAAGCGCGGTAATCGCCTGGTCGATCATATCCGGATCAATATCCAAAACCTGCACATCTCGAACCGCTTGGAGGCCTGCGATTGCGTCGTCTGTTGGGGTAACTGTTGACGGGGTTTGGATGGCTGCACTGACAAGCGCGTAGGTTGCGTACCGACGAACGTCGATGCCTTGGGCCGTGAGGAGACGAACGAGTCCGGCTGAGGCTGCGGTGCCGACCCGCTCGGGATACTCAACTGCGACGTTTGACAGCGTCCACGCGGCGTACGTTTGCACCGACTGCTTCGAATCTTCGAGCAGTTCTGAGACGGATTCCGCTGCAGGCTCGACGTCTTCGGGAAACGCAGTGGCGATTTGGCCAAGCGTTCCGACGGCGTTGTGCCGGACGAACTCGTTCGAGTCAGTGAGGAGGCCGACACAGGGGTCGACTGCGTGGCGAATCGACGCCGGCGAGACTTTGCCGAGGTTCCAGGTGACGTAGGCGGCCGACGAGCGAACATTGGATTCGTGATGCTCGAGGAGTCGAATGGCGTCCTCCGTAATCGACTCACACTCCGTCGGATACTCGTCGCTCAGACCGATGAACGCCGAGATTGCAGCGTCCTCTGTTGCCGTATCCTGCAAGCGACGTTTCAGCTGCGCGAGGGCCGGATGTACCTTCTCCGGATACTCGACGGCGATTCGGGAGAGACACCACGTGGCGTTCGCTCGAACGTCATCTGAATCATCAGTAAGTGCTTCCCTGAGTGCCGGAACGACGGTCGAGACGCGTTTGGGTCGCGGCTCTGCTGCTAGCGAGAGACTGTAGGCCGCAGCGTTCCGGATATCCGCCCGGTCAGCTTGCAGCATGTCAGATAACTCGTCAACGTGCTCGGCGGCAGCCTGGGGATCTGATTCTGCGAGCGTTGCCAATTCCTGTGCTCGGTCCGGATCGAAGCGATCGTCTCCCAACAGACCCATTGGGAACGCATAGCATATCCCCCTACAAAATTCTATGTGTGAGCCTCAAGCAACCTCGAAACGGCCACGCAGCTCTCCCGCCAACACGACTTCGTCACCGTCGGCGAGTGATGTCCACTGTTCCGGTGGAAGGCGCGTCCCGTCGAGGACGGTTCCGCCCGTCGAATCTAAGTCCTGCAGCTTGAGTTCACCATCGACCGATTCGACGATGAAATGGTCGCGGCTAATCGCTAACGCTCGCTGTTTCGCGACGCCCTGGTCGACCAAGTGGCGTCGGAGCTCTCGGCCGACTGCAACTCCCGTCGGAATCTCAATCCGGTCTCCCTCGATGTGCAACCAGACCTGTGTGCCCGCTCGGGTACCAACGTCCGGGTCGTAGACTTGCGTGGCGGTGTCGCTGTCCGCCTGCGAGTCAGACGAGCCGTCGACGCTGTCTGGCTGGTGGGCGTGCTGTACTGCTTCGGTATCACCGTCACCTCCGGCGGTTGCTGTGTCTCGCGCAGTAGCACTCGAGCTGTCATCCGACCGCTGTCGTCCCGTCGATGTGTCTGTCCCGCCGGCTGTATCGGGCGTCTCTGCGGAAGATGGTGCAGATGGGGTCCGATTTCGAGTGAGCCACCGGACACTGATTAATAAAATCGCAGAGGAGACGAGGCCGACAACAATTACGAGTGATTCGACGGAGACCATTGTGAGAAACGGTTGGACGGCGCGTTTCAGGAGTCGTCTCCAGAGAGCCGCTCGCGGACCTTGTTTCCGAGTCGCTCCCCCACACCGCCCGACTCAGACTCACCATCAGCAGCTTCAGCCGTGGCATCTGCGTCATCCCCGTCCTGTTCACCCGCCGGGGAATCTGTTGCGTCAGCCGAACCCGCGTTTGATTCAGCTGCGGCGTCATCATCCGCATCGTCCTCACCCCCCATGATGACGGTCTCTTCGTCGCTCACCTTCGTTTCCTCCTCGTCGATACCTCGCGGCGGGAGTGGGTCGGGAGAGTTCCCCCCAATCCCCGGGTCGGCGATGATAATCGAGATGTTATCCTTTCCGCCTCGCTCGTTGGCGATGGTGACGAGCTCCTCGTTCGCTGCTTCGAGCGTGTCGGCGGCAAGTACCGTATCCCGGATTTCGTCGTCGGTCACCGATTTCTCCAGAATCTCCTCTTTGACTTCTTCGTACTCGTCACCGGTGGCGTTCGTCAGTACGGAGTGGTAGTTCGGCGCATCAGTCCACCCGTCGATGAGCCCGTCACTCGTCACCAGGATTTTATCCTCCTGATACAGCGGAACAGAGCCGGTGTCCACGTCGACGGGCCGCATCTGCGGATCGTCGTACTGGTTTCCACCCAGTGCACGGGTAATCTGGTTTCCGTCGGGGTGGACCTCCGCCTCGACGTCATCCACTTCTCCGTCCTGTCGCATCCCCTCGACGGTCGAGTGGTCACGCGTGAGGAGGCTGATCTGGTCGTGGGCCGAGTTGATGAGATACGCCCGGCTATCGCCGACCCAGGCGAAGTGCACGAACCCGTCGTACACAAGCGCAACGACGATTGTCGTCATCGGCTCCGCTTTCGCCTCGGAGGCGTACTCGAGGATATCGGCGTGGGCGGTCTCGATTGCCGCGGTCAGCTGCTCGCGAATCTCCGTCCCGTCCGGGGCGTCATCGGTGATCGACGCCTGCATCGCGACGGCCGTCGCCTCTGGGCGGCGACGTTCAGCCGTTGCGAGGAATCCTGACAGCTCCTCCAGTACCGTGTTTGACGCGATGTACGACGCGACATCACCGTCTTGGTGGCCACCAGCCCCGTCCGCAACGACGAACAGCGCTGCCTCGCGCTCGTCATCCCGGTGGCCGGTGGCGAGCGTCGTCGCGCCGAGACTGTCTTCGTTAATGCCGTTGCTCTGTCGTTTCCGCTTGCCGATGTCGAGGATTGTATCGTATTCCATGTGTCTGTGGTTGAGTGGTCGTGGCTCTGTGAACTATCCGAGGAACTCGCACGTGACGCCGTACGAGGGGTGAACGAATGCGATCATGTCTCCCCGGTCGAGTTGGATTTCGCTGGAGAGGTTCGACGGAACGTCTCGTCCCTGTTGTTGTTGCCGCCGTCGGCCCCGCTGGGAGAGCACCTGCTGCCACCCGTTTCCTTTGTTGACGTAGGTGCCGTTGGTGCTCTTGTCTTTGAGATACCAGTTCCCGCTGTTGTCCGTGTCGAACTCCACCTGGACCGCAGAGATGTACTCCTCGTCGTCCCGGATCGGGATTGCCGGCGGAGGATTTGTCCCCTTTCGACCGAGGGTATCACCGGGGCTAATATCGTGTCGTGCACCCTGCTGTGGGCCTGCAACGCGACGGATACGGGCCTGTTTGGGTGGAACTGGGTCCTTATTCTCCAAGGCCCGTTTCAGGATGAGCGAATTGTTGTATCGGTCCTGCGGGAGTTCCTGGGTCGCTCGTTCGAGGATGTCGCCGAGGTACCCGGGCGCATCAATGCCGAAGTCCGCCGGTCGCACCCCGTTTCCGCGTGGGGCATTGCCGGTGATGAGGAAAAACAGGAACTTCCCCATCGAGTACACGTCTGTGTGCGGACCGAGGGGGAGCGGGTTGAGGACATTCTTGTCCTGCGTGACCTCCTTGGGATACCACTGACTGGAGCCGAACTTGGTCGACCCGTCGTTGTTCGCGCTCGGGTCGGCCTCGAACTTCGACGCGGCGTTCAGGTCGATGAGCTTGAGGTCGCCGTTATTCGTCCGCATGATGTTGTCGGGCTTCAAATCTCGGTAGACGATCTCGTTTTCGTGAAGGAAGTGGATCACGTCGGCGAGTTCAATCCCAATCTGTCTGGCTTCGTTCGGATTGAACGGCTGGCTGTTGACGATTTCGTCGAGGTCTTCGCCGTCGATTAGCTCGACGACGATGAAGTCCAGCCCGCGGTGTTGAAGCGTATCCTGTAGCCCGATTACGTTCGGGTGTCCGCCGGCGTCAGTCACCTCTTCCAGGAGGTCGACTTCCCGCTGAAACCCGCTATCGATGACCGAGTCCGCGTTGGTGCCCCCGAACCGCTGATACCGTGGGTGTTTGACGGCGTACTGCTGGCCGGTCTGCTGGTCGGTCGCTAAAAAGACAATCGCAAAGCCGCCGTGGCCGAGCTGCGATTGGAGTTCGTATCGTCCGCCGACGACGTCTCCTGCTTGTGGCTGGTAACTACTCATCGTCCATCACTCGCGACACGTCGTCACGAGCGGCGCGGGGATCATCGCCTTCGACGATTGTCTGGTGGTCCTCTTCAAGGCGAGTGACCTCCTCGTGGTCCGGATGGAGTTCCTCCATCTCCTCGATTCGAGTTTCGACCTGTTCCTGCTCGACTTGGGTCTCGGCTTCGATCATCTCGTTGCGAAGCTTCGTCCCCTCGAATGCGACCTCGACGTCCTCGTTGTTCACCCGGAGCTTGTCCGGATCGTCCGTGTAGTCGATTGCGAACTGTTCGTTTTGCTCGCCGCTTCCGGTCGATAGCGTGGCGTTTGCAAGCAGGAACTCCTGTCCGGCCTCTCGCTCCGGCGCCTGGAACTTGAACACGAGCTTCTGTGCGCTCCCTTCGGCCAGGTCGGGGATTTTGATTACCGCCGTGTTATCCTGCCAGTCCACATCGACCGGCTGGACCTGTGGCATCCCCATGTACACTTCCTGAACCTCGGTTCCGGTGGTCACGTTCAGCGTGAGTTCCGGATTCGCTGCGACCACGGTCGATGCCTCCTCGACCTTGTCGCCGAAGAAGTCGCGAATGTCGTTTGCCTCCTCCAGATGTCGCCACTCACCCTGAGATTTCTCACCGAGGGTCCGCACCACGTCTTCGTCGTAATCGGTGCCGATCCCGGCTGACATGATGGACATGCCCATGTCAGCACACTCCTCTGCGAGCCGCTCGAAGTTCCCCGTGTCCTGACCGTCGGTGAGGAGCAGGATTCGACGCGCCGTCTGGTCGTCGTCCGGAAGCTGTTGGAGCGTTTGGCGGGCCTTGCGAATCCCGTCCTGGATGTCCGTTCCGCCACCGGTCGACATCTGGTCGACCATCGAGCGCACGCGGTCTTTCTGGTCTTCCGTCATTTTCGTGGCGCTTAACAGCTCGTCGGCACTGGAGTTGAACGTCACCAGACTCAGATGGTCGGCGTCGTCCAACAGTCCCAGCACCCACTGGATTCCCTGGCGAACGGAGTCAATCTTCTCGCCGTGCATCGAGCCGCTGACATCGACACAGAGTGCAATCTGGCGGGCGGCATTCCCGCTTCCGCTGTCTGGGTCGATGACCATCTCGCCGTAGGTGATTCCGCCTTTGTCCGGCAGGTTCGGTCGACTCAGCCGAGTATCGATTGAATGTCCCATTGTTGTGGTGTTGTCGTCGTTGTTTGGTTGCTGTGTCTACCGCACTCACGTGATGTGTACGTCCAGCTTAGCGATACCAGACAGCTCGATTGAACTCCCGTCGCTCACCTTCGTTTCGTCACCTTCCGTCAGCGATTGTCCATCGACCTCCGTCGTGTTGCGGCCGTGATCCACGACGTACACGCCGTCGTCTCGCATCTCGAATTCGATGTGTTCACGGTGGATGTACCGGGCTTCGTCGCGGTCGGTACCGTCTCTCACGAGGGCCTCTCGAACCTCTCCTCCGACGATGTCGCCGTGTGCAATCGACATGCGCTCTCCCGCAACTTCGATCTCGACGTCTGGGTCCCCATCGTCCGGCACAGGCGTGGTGTCATCAACGTCGTCACCTGGCGGCGTATCGTCGCTCGTGTCTGTTCCGGTGTCTGGAAGTTCGGTCCCACAGTTCGAACAGTATTCGAACTCTGTGGAGGATTCCGTCCCACAGCCCGGACACTGGACGGTTCCGGGGTCTCCACCGTCGTCGTCATCGTCGTCATCGTCGTCTACGGTCAGTTCGCTTCCACATTCTCCACAGAAGTCGAATGAGGCGTCGACCTCCGACCCGCAGTTGCTACACTCAACGAGGGAGGAATCACTGCCAGTATCGTCTCCCGAATCCGTCGACTCAGTGGTAGAGCCGCCAGTATTGCCGTCATCACCGTCGGAATCTGACTTCGCCTGTGGATGTTGTGCACCACAATCAGGGTTCGTGCAGTAGCCGCCGCTGGCCCATAAGTCAAACTGCTCCCCACACCGAGGACACTCTACTGAATCACTCGACATGTTTGGTGGCCATACTGCCTCTGTATTAAATCTGGCCGTGAGGTGACATCCCACACACCCACACCTACCGCGGTGGGACACTGCGCCGACGAGCAGAAACTGATAATGATAACATTCCGACCCGAACAATTATATTGAGTAGTGTTAACAACCTCGGTGTGTCTTCAGTTGAGCAATTTTACGACATCCTGGGCGTCTCAGCGGACGCTGAGCCGGGGGATATAAACGAATACGCCCGGGAGAGCGTGGACTCGTTTCGCGACCGGGTCGAGAACGCTGATGACCCGAAAGCTGAAGAGCGCAAGTTGCTCGTCGCGTACGAGGTCCTCACGGACCCGGAAGAGCGGTATCTCTACGAGCTATACGGCCACGACGAGTACGTCCAACGACGGCTGGATGGCGAGGAGCTCACGGAGATAGAAGCAGCCTCCGGGTCGGGGGGACTCACGCCCGTGTTCGGAGCCGAGGACGATACTGGCTCCAACACGCAGATTTTCGACCCGACCGAAGCCGACGGGGCTGAAACCGCCATCCAGGATGACGGAAGCGATGAGACGGTTATCCAAGGCGAAGGAGGCGACGAGACCGTCATCCAAGACAGCGCAGATGGGTCAGCAGCGACGGATGCGACCACCATAGAGGATAGCGAGGCCTCAGACGCAGATACCGACGAGACGGTCATCCAAGACGACGAGGAGAGCCAGGAGCCGGACAAGGACGGAATTGAAACGCTCGAGGAGTCAGAGACAGTTACGAGTAAGCTTTCGCGGTTCGGAGTCTCCAAATCACCGCTTGCGACAGCCCCAGGGATTAGTAATCAGGAATACGGCCACGTCGCGGCAGCCGGATACGCGGTTGCACTGCTCGCCGTTGTCGGTCTCATTGGAACAGTCCTCCCGTTCGGGAGCCCAGTGCTCGGGGCGTTTGCGGCTAGCGCACTGGTCCTCGGTGTCGGAATCACGTACACAGCGGCGTGTTACGGCTACCACCGCGATATCCGGACGCGGACCGCGATTGGCGCCGTGGCTCCGGTCTTCCTGTTAGTCGTTCCGGAGTTCGGTCTCTTCCCAGCAGTTCCCGGGGCTGTCCTCGCTATGGTCGGGCTGAGCGTTGGGCTAGCCGGCGTCTTAGGCGCTAACTCATACATTGAAGCGACACGCAACAATCTCCGTGAGCAGCGCAAAGGTGACACGTCGCGAGGCGGGGAGAATCATGCACGCACGGACCCGCGGTCCGGCACGCCCGACGATTCGATCCCCGCGATAGACATCCTCGAAACGTTCGCGGATGAGTACACGACACGAACCTCGACCGTTGCGGAGGATCTGACCGACGAATCCACGATTCACTCGACGCGACACTTCGTTCCGGAGCGGCACATCAAGCGCAAGCTCATCGTCACGGATACACAGCACAACAGAGAGGTGCCGGCTAGCGACTTTGCGGCCGTCGAAAGCCGGCTCCGACATGATGTCCACGAGCGAAACAACCACCACCCGACCGGGTTCGAGACAGCAACCTACAACTATCTCGTTCCGGAGACAGTCGAGCAGCTGACCTGTCCGAAGTGTAGCGGCCGCACTCGCGTGCAGTGTCCGACCTGTTCGGGGCACGGTGAAGTGCACTGCAGCAAATGCGGCGGTGACGCACGGAATCAGTGCCGGCGGTGTAGCGGCCGCGGCCGTGTAGAGGATAGTGACGGGAACTACTCCATCTGCAGCAACTGCGGCGGCGATGGCCACAATCCGTGTGGCCGCTGTCAGGCGACCGGAACAGAGCGGTGCAGCCGGTGTAGCGGTCAGGGAGAGATTACGTGCGACCGCTGTGAGGGTGACGGCAACGTCGCCCAGTACGTCGAACTCATTCGCGAATACGAACCCCAAGAGACTGTCAGCTACGTATCACACAGTATTCCCGAGAAGTATCTGACTGACCCGGAGGGCAAGCAGGTGCAGAAGGATCGGTCGTACAACAGCAACGTCGACGCGACGGAGGGTGATGTCTTCATGTCTGAACACGAGATTCGGGAGATTCCCTCGGACGTCATCACCTACGAGTACGCCGGCGACCTATACGAAACGTACGAAATCGAAGACGAGGTCGTCGCTCCGACTCACCCGAGAGAGCTTGGCGGTCGTGTGCGCATCTTTGCTGGCCTGAGCGCTGTGTTCGCGCTCGTGTACGTGTACGCCGTAGCTGTCGGGCCGGCTGGACTCCCCTGAGTGGAAGGGTGTCCGAACATCTTTGCCGGTGGGGTCTGGACTCGTGGATATGGTCGACCCGTTCATTCAGTGGACCCCCGAACGGTTGCGACTCATCGGGTTCACAGCAGCAATAGCGGGTGCGTCGGTGCTTCTGACGCTTCCCCTCTCAGAGCTCGATACGACACCGCGACAGCGGCTTGTCTTGGCACTGTTCGTGGGTGCGAGTAGCTACTACATGACCGACCAGTACCCCATTTTGATGACTGCAGTCACCGTTGCGAGTCTTGGGCTGGCTCTCGCTGTACCACTAATCCTCAGCTTCCGAGTTGCTCATGATACCATCCGTAACTAGCACACTCCCCCCGTTACAGATTGGATGGTTCTTCGATCCGGAGCCATCGCTGCTGCCGATCTGGCTAATTGCGCTGGGACTGGAGGCGATGTTCCTTGGCGGAACGTACCAGGCATTCGAGAACTTCTCTGGCTTACAGAGTATCTCGCAGGTCGAAAAGGCAGTCGCTGTCGGTGGGCTCGCCTTCGGATATCTGTTCTTGACACTGTCCGTTCTGCGAACGTCGTATGCAGGCTATGCTGGCTTTCTGTATCTCGTGTTCCGGGGTGTCGAGGGCGTTGCTGCGACTCATCTGTACGTGAAAATATACAATTTCCTACAGGGGAAGGGGTTGAGCGGGGATTATGCACTGAAGGCAAAGCACATGCTGGGCGTCTTCTTCGTGTTCGCCCTTGGAAGCTATCTGGCTCTGAAAGCAATCGTTGACGCGCCACAGATCGCGGGGTATCAGTACAATCTGACGATGGTTTACACGGGGGTCGTTGCAACCGTTTCGGTGCTGGCCGTGCGATGGCGCTATCGAGATGTCGCGAAGGACCTGAATCCAGGGATTGTCGGCGGGCTAGCCCTGTGTATCGCTGGGTCGCAGATCTTCGGATTCTCGCTCAGGGGAGACGTTCTGTTGACGGTGGCTGGGAGCGTCATCTACTCGCTCGGCTTCTGGATTAGTGCGTACTTTCTCTGGGCAAACATCATCGCGGGCAGTACACACTCGGGAAATACGTGTCCACAGTGTCAGCAGACACCACCGGGCGGCACAACACCGCAGTACTGCCCTCATTGTGGACACGAGCTTTAGCACACTGGGAGAGAGTCACGACAGACCAAGGGCTGTCGCAACCGGGATTCTCATAGTGGTGGGCTGATTTGCCACAGACACATGACGGCAGGGAACCCACCAGTCTCACGGCTTGCTGACCGGTACGTCGTGGAAGAGCAGGTTGGAAGTGGTGGCTTCGCGACAGTCTGGCGCGCTCGCGACACCGCTGGTGGCCCTGATATCGCGGTGAAGTTCCCGAAGTCCGAGTCAGAGACCAACAACAGTAGCGACGAGGTAGCAGCCCGCTTTCGACAGGAGTACGACTCCTACTCCCAGTTCGAGGGAGCGCCGCTGCCCTCGTCGATTGCGCGCTTCGTCGTCGGAAGTCGGTCAGCCCCGGCCTACATCGGTATGGAGTTTCTCGACGGAACGGAGTTGGGCAGCGTTTTGACGAGTGGCACAGCCCGTCCGAGCCGGTCCACGATGCAGACGTATGGACTCCCCATCGTCCGTGCGCTCGCGTATCTCCATGCAAACGGGATGTGCCATCTGGACTGTAAGCCCGATAACGTGATGGTGCGGACGGCGACGGACTCACCGGCGCTGATCGATTTCAACACCGTCACAACGACCCAAGAAGCCGGAAGCACGCTGTTTTACGAAGATGGGTACAAGCCACCTGAGCAGACCCCGAGCGAGCGACGGGAGGAACCAGTCGGGCCGTGGTCGGACGTGTACGCTGTCGGAAAGCTTCTCTGCTACTTGCTCTCTGGACAAACGTTAGACACCTCTGATACCCCACGGACGGGGATGGACCCCACGGCGTACGGGGCTGACTGCTCACCAGCAGTAGCGAGTATTCTCGAACGGGCGACCAAGGCGGACCACACCGCCAGACAACAGCACGGTGGTGAGCTGATGACGCAACTGCTCGATGCACTGGGCGAATCGACGCAGACGAGTCTGCTCCGCGATGTCGATTCAGGGAAGCAGTGTCTGGTTCGTCCGGGCGATACAGTTGGTCGCGTCACCGACAACGATACACTGCCGACGATTACCGTCGAAGACACCGAACGCCACATTTCGCCCGTTCATTTCGCGTGCACCGTTGACGGCGGCTGGCAGCTCGAAGACCGGAGTCTGAATGGGACATACGTGAATCTGAGCGATGAGTGGGTGTTTCTCCTCAGCGACAGGGGGTATGAACAGCTCTCGAAGGCCGGCCACGAGCGCGTCGCTGATGGCCGGCCGTACTCGGCGGCGCGGCTGTCCGGGCGCACAATTATCTCACCTGTCGACCCGTCGTACCCGCTCACGCTTGAGTTATCTCCCGACACGACTCCGTCGTCGTAGCCGTCACGCGTGGGCGACCAGCGCCTCCGGGGAGGAAACGGTCAGATGGAGCGTCACTAGTTAGCAAGGTACTGATTAACAAAGCATTCAATAGATTGTACTTCGCGTTCACGAATATGAGCAATTCCCGGTCTGTCTACCGCACCTCGACCTCGCAGGACAGAAACGTCGAGAGCGTTCGTTCGATTATCGAGTCGCGCGACCAGTACGGGACCAAAGAAACTGTACTCAGGGCCCTGAGGAGTATCAACGAACAGGGTATCCAGCAGGCTGGCGAGCAGTCGCTGCCGTATTACGGGACACTAGCGCTTGCCGCCATCATCGCTGCGATTGTCGCCAGTGTAATCCTCCCGTCCGTGCTTGGTAGTCTGGTCGGGTCGGTAGCTAACTTGGCCTTTGCCGGGCTCACTATTGCGACACCAGCGATCATCTACTGGGACTGTAAGGCGGCCGATCGGTATCTCAACGCGAATTGGGTCGGTGGGAAGTTCATCGCCGTTGTTTCGCTGTTTCTGACAGCGCTCGTGCTCCCGTTTTATCTGTATTATCGAATCAAGAAGATGCCAAACTAAGACAGCCGGCAGCCACGAAGCGCACGGCCCCAGCATTTTTGTTCCGGTGCTTGCCAACTACCAGCATGGCCGTGGCGAATCCCGACTACTACTGGATTCGAATCAAGGACATCTACAAGCTCGTCTTTGGCTCGCTCGCGCTCCTGTTCGTTACCGGTATCATCGGTGGGGCCGTCCAGGGATTTGCCGCACTCTTGTTTCTCGCTGCTGTGGGTATCGGTCCGTTCGCATTCGTCTACTACACGTACAAGGACAAGCAAGCGCTCGCTGCGCGTCACGACGATGTTAACGAGCGCCACTGGCTGACGATTGCAATCTTTATGTGGCTTACTGGTGGTTTGTACGCTCTCTGGTACACATTCGTTCGAGCGAGTAACTACGACCTCGTCAACCCTGGACAGACGCAAACGGGGACGCAGAAACTCCTCACCGCTGGACAATCAGTGATGAAGCAGTTTGGCGACGACAGTAGTGCGGCTAGCAGTTCGAGCCAGTCGCAGTCGAGCGGGAGCACCACTGCGACATCCTCCGCATCTTCCTCGTCCTCGTCGAGTCGCTCCGCATCCTCCAGTTCGGCTTCAACTCGCTCAACGAGCAGTAGCAGCTCGCAGCACTCCGCTTCGTCCTCCTCTCGTGATGGTGCCAACGGGTCAGGCTCGCCGTCGACCAGTACGAGCGGACAGGGGTCGAACACGAACCTGTACACAGATGACACCGACGATGGGACGGGGAACACTGAAGTGTACAACCCGGCGACCGACGGAAGTTCGGGCTCGGCGACCGCATCGTCAGGGTCAGCCAGCGAAAGTTCCGACACGCGATTTTGTAGCTACTGCGGCATAGATTTACGCCCACATGGCAATCCGAGCTTCTGTCCGGAGTGTGGAACCGAAACCGAGTGAACTTCGTCCGCGTTAGCCGTCGAAGACCTTCGTCACCTGGTCTTCGTAGGCGGTAACGCTGGTATCGCCGGCCACGAATAGCTGGTCTCCGACGGGGGCGATAGCATCGATTGGATGTGTGAGTTGAACTCGAGCCGTCTCGGCTCCCGTCTCGATATTGAGCGCCGTAATCTGTCGACCAGTAGTGAGATAGAACGTGTCGCCGGCGCTGGCTCTGGGATCGTCGTACTCCGGGGTGTCGTTGATGCCGGTCAGCGATTGTTCCCACTCGACAGAGCCGTCGGCCAACCGTTGACACGTAACATCACCGTTGCTCGCGACGAGTGCGACGTTACCTACCAAGTGGCACTGGCTCAGTGCGCTAATGGTATTATCAACCAGAATCCCACCGTCATCTTTCCGCAGCAATGTCACGAAGTACGAATGGCCGAGCGTCCCGCCGGGATTCCCCTTTACCAGTACCCCCTCTGGACGAGCGCCACGGAGCGCGTCATAATGCGCTTCTGCGTCGTCACGGATGATCTCCCACCGCTGTCGTCCACTGTCCAAAACAACTGCGTGGATACGCTCGTGGACCCGTGTGTATGCGTGGTCGTCACCGACGACGAACTCATGTGCCGGCCGCCCGCCGGCTTGCCAGAGGAGGCTACCGTCAGTGGTGTCGTACGCAGCCAACCCATCCGTCGTATTTACGATTAGCGTCGTTTCCGTGACCGCGAGACTATCGGGCCGGTCGGCGGTTGGTGCGATATCAATCGGGAATGTGTCGACTTCGGCACCGGACTGTGCATCAATCGCGACGACGCCGGTGTCGGTTCCGAGATAGACACGGCCCTCGGCGTACTCGACGCCGTGGGTCGGTGCCGCTTGCGTGTAGTTCCAGCGCTGGGACCCGGAGTCGGTGTCGAGGACGGACAGGCCATCAGAGCGGCCGACCAAGAGACCGTATGGCGTTGTTCGCAGCGCTTCACCGAGGACAGTTGCGTCCCGCAGTCCAACGCTCCACTGTTCGGTTAGCTGTGAGACGCTGCTCTCGCTGTCGATTGTCGCGGTCCGGGCCGGTCCCCCTCGGTATCCACGCCAGTACTCGCCACTCATGTGGGATGCTGTTACATGCGACGACAAAAGTGTAGGTGCCAGCATCCGGCCGGACGCCGAACTATCGTCTCAGTAGCTCGTCTCGATGAGTACTGGCTAGTGGTGCACTGCGCCGAAAGACTCCCTGGGGGCTGGTAGCATCCGCCAGAAATTTTACGACACTGCGACGAACCAGTGAATACCGTATGAGAATGCACCGAGGGTGGTCTCGCGATGGGTGAGACGGTGTGGGAGGTTACGATTGGGGAGAACGTCACCTCCTCCCGTTATTTTCGCGACTTCGATGTTGTGGGAGTTCCCAGCGATAGTACGTACACGATTCTCACCGCTGGCGACGGGACAGAGCTGCTGAGAGTCGATACCGATACGGTCGCACACAGGTCAAAACCGCTTCCCGACGAGAATCTATTGTTACTTTCGACCGGCGGTGAAACGATCGCCGTCGACACGCAACAGTGGGAGGTCCAGTGGCGAAGCGACGGTGGGACGCCAGAGGCGATTGGTGAAGATCGGATTGTACTCGCTGATGAGGCAACCATCACAGGTGTTAACAAAGCAAGCGGTCGGCGCGAGTGGCGAGAGACACTGAGTGAGGATAGAATCGATGTGCTGTGTATCTCACAGGGAACAGTCGTACTGAGTCCCGGCGACTGGGATGATAACACGCTCATTGGAATCGACGCCGGGTCAGGCCGTCAGCGTTGGAGACACGTCGAGGACTACTGGAAGAGTTTCGAGGCCTACGAAGACGGGGTTCTCGTTGAGTGCAAGGAGTGGCCGGACGGGGATTCGTACTACTCGCTCACGAAAATCAACCCGGTGAATGGTCAAGAGCAGTGGCATGTCGACGAGTATCTCAGTCTCATCAGCGGCGAGCTCATCGGTGACTTGTTCGTCAGTAATGGCGACCGGCTTTCGGCGGTCAATACCCGCACAGGGCGGATTGTGTGGGCAAACGAGTATCCGTCGATTAACAACCAGTTCTGGCTCTCAGAGCACGAAGAGCTGTTTGTCAGCGTGCAAGAGCCAGATTATGATGAACACCGCATCAAACAGATTGACCCCGAAACGGGGGACACAGAGTGGGACCTGGTCGTTGATGATCAGATTCGCGGGATCGAGCGGCTCAACAATCAGGGGTTGGACAACTGGATCGCCGGCTCGTGGACGTATGAGCAAGAGGACGACTCTTCGTTCGTGTACCGGTTATCAAGCACGTACAGTATGTGGCAGACGAACCTGCCCGAGGAGGTCAATCAGTTCGACGCGACTGGCTCGCCGGTCATTGGCGTTGGTCGCAACAATACACTGTATGCGTTTGATGAGGACGACGGAACGCTGGAATGGACGTTCAGCGACGAGCGGCTAAATCTCATTAGTGCCGGTGACGAGAGTCTCGTCGTGTTAGCTGCCGGTGAACGGTACCTCATCAGCCGTGAAGACGGCCGGATTGAGGAGGTGTTTACCGATGGGTCTGTGGCGAGCGCCGAACAGGGAGCGATTTGGACACACGACCAGACCGTTGAGGCATATTCCCTCGGAACAGGGTCTCCTCTTGGCGATACGTCCGGGGGTACAACTGCAGACAGCGGTGATACGCAAGTCTACGCCGGTGGCGACACCGGTCCCGACGAGACGAATGTGTACGCCGACGACAGCGGAGAATCGACCCAAGCCTCGACGACAGTCGATGACACGACGATTTCGTTTTGCCCGTCGTGTGGCTCGAATCTCGACGGCTTCGACTCCGTCGCCTTTTGTCCCAGCTGCGGGACAGAGTTGTAGGCGACACCGTGTCGACGGGCGGGGGACTCGCGCCGCTGGCTCGACTGCGACTACTCGAGGTCGTAGCCGCAGCCGGGGCAGAAATCAGGTGATGCGACCTGCTGGAGGTCCTGTCCACACATCGGGCAGTAATCCTGGGTGGGACTGAACACGCGCGTCGATGTACCGCTGGATTGTGGCGCTGGGGTCCCCGTCGGCCGCTGGACAGCGTACACGTGGTGGTCGCCGCTGGAGATGTAGACGGTGTTGCCAGCGACGGTCGGTGCTGACCGAACGCGGCCCTTGGTTTCGAAGACCCACTCTTCGCTCCCGTCGCTCGCGTCGAGGGCGTACATGTGACCGTCAGTGCTCCCGAAGAACACCGTTCCGTCATCGATGACGGGAGTACAGGTGATACGACGGTCAGCGCTGAACGTCCACCGCACGCTCCCGTCACTGCGAGCCAGCGCGTACAGCGTCTCATCGTCGCTGCCGACGTACACCGTATCCACAGTGACCGCCGGCGAATGGCGAATCATATCGTTCGTTTCGAACTCCCACTCGACGTTACCCGTGTCCCTGTCGAGCGCGTAAACGAAGTTGTCATCGCCCGCAACGAAAATCATCCCACGGTCCGCTGTCGGCGGCGCTCGAATCCGTGCCCCGGTTTTCTGTTGCCAATCGAGCGAGAGACTCACACACAGCCCTGATACATCACCGCTGAAATAGCTTCCCCAAAAGCACCAATATTTATTTTGTTGTCACTGACACACACAGCCATGGCACAGGACCAACTGGCATACAGCGACATTCCGCCGGTGTACGTCAGCACGCCGAATTACGACGATATGGGGGCGATCCTTGATCGGCTCGGTATCTCCTACACCGATCTGGATATGGTTGACTTGTCGATGGCAAACGGGGGAGTGGTCATGCTGAACTGCTCGTTCTCGTGGCGAGATGAAGTCGATCTCGATGCCCTCGAGCAGTTCGTGGCCGACGGGGGAACGCTGATGGCCTCAGACCTGACGTCGGATGCAATCGAGTATTTCACCAGTGCGACCTTCGGCTCCGGTGGGTGGGGAAACAGCGTGCCTGCTGAAGTAGTCGATACTGAGCTCGTCGATCTACTCGGCCAGGAGACGCTCGAACTCGACTTCGACACGGCAATCAACGAGCCGAACTCGCTACCACCCGGTTCGACGCCGCTCCTTCGAGCATCGAACCGGGACTCCGTCATTGCGTACAAGTTCTCGTATCAGCGCGGAACCGTGGTCTACACTGTCTTCCACAACCACTCACAGCCGACGGACGTCGAGGACGCACTGCTCCAAGCGCTGCTCATGGTGCCGATTGCGGAATCAGCAGACACGACAGTCGAGGAGACGTACACGACAATCGTCGGCGAACCGTCCGGTGGAGGCGACACCCAACTGCTGGATGAATCCGGAAACACGACCGAGGTGTATCGGCAGAGCGGTGGGGGGTCAGAGACGGGGATCCGAACAGAGACAAACACGACGACGGTTACCCTGCGGGCGGTCTCGGGTGGAAGCGGCGAGCTGAGCTGGACGATTGAGCCGGGGGACTCAGTCACGCTCGGTCGCGGCGAATTGGGCGATATCGTCAACGACCAACACCAGTCGTACGTCTCGGGTCGCCACCTCGAGATTACACACCCGGACTCACACGGTCCGCTGAAGATTCGGGACACCGACAGCACGAATGGCACCCAGCTCGCGGGGCAAGACATCTCTGATGGGCGAACGCGTACACTCGAGATGGGGATGGAGCTAGCGCTCGCCGGAGACCGTGTCACGCTGGAGGTAGAGGTGTAGTGGCTGGTGCATCCGGCACCGCCCGTCGTCGTGTCAACCGCGGAGTCGCCACCGGCTGACTGGACCGAAGGACAAGCAGCGTTTCACACCGCCGTCCAAGGCCATGGATGCTGATGAGAAGCGCACGTTGGTCCGAGTGTTACAGGAGTCGGGGGGCCAAATGTACCAGTCAGATCTCGGCGACATGCTTGGTTGGTCGGCGACGAAAACGTCGGCGGCTGCGACCGAACTGAGTGAGGCTGGACGGATCAAGAAGATACGACTGGGGACGGAGAACATTCTGGTGCTTCCAGACGAGACAGTACCAGAGGCCGACGACAGTGATTCGGCCACGGACACTGGCGAAACGAGCGTGTACGATCCATCTGCGACCAGCGCCGAGAGCGAGTCTGTCGAGACAAACGTCTACAGCGTCGACGACGCAGAGACGGCGACTCCAGACACCGAGGAGTCGTCCGAGACGCCAGAGTTCTGTACGAACTGTGGGGCAGATGTGCAGGCGTACACCGAGCCGACCTTCTGTCCGGAGTGTGGCTCGTCGCTCGGCCCCGACGACTGAGGACTCTACCCCTGCCGTCGGGGGAAACTATTTCAACGGCGGCTGCTCCTGATTTGATATCCATGGCCAGTCAGCTCCGGGGCCGGCTGTGACGACTTCCATCGATGTTTCCACCAGCGTCCCTTCTCCAATCGTCTCCGTCAACCGCAGTTGGACTGGTTACCAGTGACCTCGCGACCGGTGCGATGCCGGATTCGCTGGGCAAGACAGTGCTTGAGCGGCTCCGTAGCCGGGATTCATCGGCAGTAGCAGACGCGATACCGTCACTGATTGAGGCTGTTGAGACCGGGCTGGAACCACCACAGAAGACGTACCGTGCACACCTCACACAGTTCCTGCTCGAGACCGGCCGGACCCATCCGTCGATGGCGGCGCAGCTGTCGCCGCTGCTGGGAACGATCGACGAGCACATCTTCGATGAGGAACGGATTGCCCGCTTGTTCATCGCTGTCGCTGTGCATGAGCCGGAGCACATCGCGAGGTGGGTACCCCACGTGTTATCGACAGCACACACTCCGAGCATCATCGACCACGGTCGTGGTTGGGGGCTCGCCCGAGCGGCGGCGACCGATGCAGTTGCCCTCACAGAGACACTCCCGAAGATTGAGCCAGGGGCGGCGTCCACTGCTGTCTCAGCAAGCGCCATCGAGCAACTCGGACAGGTGGGGCTTGTCGCGCCACAGCTCGTCGAGCTACAGCTTCCAGCGCTTTTGACACTTGCTGGCGAGTCGGGGGATGACCGGCGGGCCGCTGCGCTGCGAGCGGTTGGCCGGACGCTCGGGGTCGCAGCGACCGGTGGTGACCGGTACGGGCTTGCAAGTACACACACAGCGACGACGGCAGTGGAGGTTGCTGCAACTGCCCTGACAGCCGAGTCGGCGGTAGTAATCGAGGCAGCGGCAGAGACACTCGGCTCGATTGGGGTTGCGCCACCGCAGCCGGCGGCTCCGGCCATGGAGACCCTTGTCGACGGTCTGGAGACGACTCCTGCCCCTGCCCGCGAAACCGTTCTCGAGAATCTAGAAACCATCACGGAGCGCCGCCCGCTTCCGGCGGCTGCAATCGCACCGCTTCGCCAGGTGCTGGCGGTCGCACCGTCCGACGAGCAGCGTCAGGCGCTTCGCCTTCTCGGTCGCGTTGCGGAGACGGAGGGGGTGGATGTGGCCATCACAGAGGCCATTGTGACGGGATTCCGCGAGGGGACCCACCACACTCGCCGCGGGGCAGTCACGGCGTGTGAGCGGCTGCTATCGACGTGGACGGACCCGCCGACAGCACTGCGGGAGCTGCTTTATGACGCGACGGAGGATTCACACAGATGGGTTCGCGATGACGCGTACTCGGCGCTTGCAGCGGGACCAGCCTCGACGCGAACGGAACAGACGCTACAGACGGCTGCACAGACCGCCAGCCACGTGCAGGCGGCGCTCTCGGCCGCACGGGCGCTAGACTTGCCAGCAGTGACGACGACCGCCGTCGAACAGTTTGCAGCAGCGCTTCCGCTGTCCCAAGACGAGGACGAGGGTGACCAACGAGAGATCGACTGGAAGCGGTACGCCAGCGCGCTCACCACTGTTGCTGATGACCGACCAATCCATCTCGCTCCGCACGTGGACACCCTATGTTCCCTGCTGGAGACGCGAACGGCGGGCGGGGAGGCGATTGCAGCCATGCTGCACAACGTAGCGTCGGCTGTGCCGACAGCAATCGACGGCGAGACCGACCGCTTGCGCCGATACTGTACGACGCACCCCGAACAGCCACACACTGGTGCGGTATTAGCAGCGTTGCTGGCCACGGACTGGTACGATTCGGACTGTGTCGCGCAGGTGGCGCGTCGGGGGCCAACTGGACGGCTGGCACCGGCTGCACCGGCGATAGCAGACCGACAGCCGGCACACGTCTTCGAAATGCTAGCTGCGCTCGAAACCCGGTTCCTCCACGATACGACTCACGAGGAGAACGAATGGTGGCTCCACGAGCTTCCGGCGCTCGCCGAAGCGACGCAACTCGTCCACCAGCCGTTAGTCGACTTGAGCGAGCGACTACTTCGGGCGCAGGATGAAGACTGGGTCCGTTGGGACGGAGCGAAGACGCTGGCAGCAGTCGGCCGTCCCCGACCGACATCGCTGCGGCTTGCTGAAGCAGCGATGCTGGACGGCCTCGACGATTGGAACTCAAACGTCCCGCTGTGGACCCTTCGGGCGGTTCGCCGGCTCCCGAACGACCAGATTCGCCAGTCACCACCGGTCCAGAGCTTCCGGGGACACCCGTACGGCAACATTCGGCGTGCAGGGTATGCGTCTCGTGCCGGGCCGGCCGACGAGTCACTGACAGCGAACCGCTGGGCAACTGCAATCCGGGCAGGCGAGTCACACGCCCGGTCGGTCGCGACTGTATTTCGGGACGTATCGCCGGCCGAGCGGACGACGGCCATCGAAGTAGCCTGCACTGGGCTTCGGTCACCGGAGCCAGCGGTACGTGAACGCGCAGTCGAGGGCCTGACAGCGGTAGTTAGCGGAGAGCCTGAGACAGCAAGTGACGCGTTGATTGCACTGCTCGGTGAGGGTACGCCCGCCGAGCAGGCGCTTGCCGTGTACACTGCAGGCGAGATAGCAGCAGGGGAGACAGATGCGAATCTGGATCGCTTGCGCGCCTGTCTCGAGACCGGGCTGACAGCGTCACCGCTGGCTGTCCGTCGGTGGGCGGTTCGTAGCCTTGGTCGCTTGGCGACGACGGCTCCGCTGGTGACTGCGACAGCCCTACCGGACGTGATAGCGGCGCTCGAAAGTGATGACGCGTGTGTGCGAGCGTACGCTGCTTGGACACTCGCAGAGCTAGCGTGGACACGCCCGGCCGCCGCACGTCCGGCCGCCCAGGCTATCGTATCGGCGCTTGCCACAGCCGATAACAACGTCACGAGTCACCTCGTGAGGGCACTGCAGGCACTTCCGCCTGATGCAGTGGCCGCTGTCTCAGAAGCGCCCCGACTTCTCACGACGGTTCTCGAGGCTAGCGAACCACCACTGGCGGACGCGGTCGGAGCAGCTATCGCCGTCTTGGCACAGGCTGCACCGGAATCCCTTGAGCCGTACGTCCACCAGCTTGCAGCGAATATGGACGTTGACGGGGTGGCAGCGGCGGTTGCTCGTGTCGCTGCCGTGGCCCCGGCCGCGGTTAGCGATACCATCGACGCGGTGATTGACGCACAGAACGGCCTGGCGCGTCGCGAAGCACTTGCGTGGTGTGGCGCAGACGAGTATCCAGCGGCGCTCGAATCACCACTTGCGGCAGGAACGACGTCACTCGCAGTCGAACGGGAGTCGATCATCGTGTACCTGACGCGTGCCACCACGCAGACACAGCGCCGTGCTGCGTTGCAGGCAGCGATGACAGGCGGGAACAGCACAGATGTGCTGCATGGACTCCTTCAGGGGCTCTGTGAGGCGGCAGAACACACGGAAGCGACGACTCGCCAGCGCGCTGTGGTGAGTATCGCTGACGCTGTCGAACTGTGTGACAGCTCGCTCGAGCCGGTCGCGGAGCAGCTGTTGGCGACACTGCTGGCGCGAACACGCGATGCTGATGCAGACGTACGCAGCCAGGCGTTCCGGACGCTCACGTACGTCATTCCGACCGTCGAGGCGACACGTATCCGAGACGCACGCGCTGCGATTATTACTGCCGGAATCGAGGCGTTAGACGACACGAACGCCTGGGTGTATCGGCATGCCGCGACCGTGCTAGGTCTCCTCCCCCGTGATGTGCAGTCGGAGACGAATCTGGTTCAACAGTTGATTGCGGAGTGTCGCGACGCGACGCCGATTCCCCCGGGCGTCAATCTGGCACTGGCCGAAACAGCCCAAACTGCCGGTGAGTGGGAAACCGTAACCGAGTTACTCGCCCAGCAGCTCACCGCCGAGTCACTTCGCGTTCGCCAAACCGCCTATCGTGGCCTCGCGAAGGTCGCAGAGCGGCGACGGACCGCCGGCCAGCCCGTTGGTACGCTTCCGTCGGAGCCTGTCGAGGTGATTCGTACCCAGCTTGTCGCGCACACCGACGCGGAGTTTCCCGTTATCGCCGAAGCAGCCCAGGCCGCTGTAGAGTATTTCGAGTCCCAGTAGTTCGCCCACAGCTATTTGATAGATGAAACGTAGGAGGGTGATATGGGGACAGAGGAGAAGTATTACGAGAAGCTGGAGGAAGCAGAGACCCTGTTGCAGCACTTCCAGAAGTGTGCTGATGATGTCGCGAGAGCTCACCCGAATGGGAACATGCAGGCTCAACGCTCCGAGCTCGAGTCCATCAAAGAGGAGTATCGCGACATCATAGAGGAGGTTCGCTCGCTCGACGACACTGAAAGGGGACTGAATCTCCTCATTCGAGTTTGTGCACAGTTGGAGGCAGAGTTAGAAGAGTGGCACAACAAAGGAATAACAGATCGGTACACCGCCCGATATGCGACAGATTCGGCAACTGATCAGTCATCTCGGAGTTCCAGCGACTCGGACACGAATTCCGAGACGCGAATTTTCGACCCGTAGACGGAGAGCCGAGTCGTCCCTATATTATCGAGAGAGACCGTCTTCCGTACCCGCCTGTCGCGTCATGTGTTCTGTCGAGTAGTTGGCGCACAAGTATTTTGCTGGGTTGTTCACACCTATCGTCATGATCAGTAGGATTAGTCGGGGCGAGTGTGATCTCTGTATGGCCGAGGCTGAGGTGACAGAGCCACAAATGTATGATCTCCCGTCAGATCACCCAAAACAGCGGTGGGCGCACCTTACACTCTGTCCACTGTGTCAAGCAGCATATGAGCCGCGGACTCTCCCGGAGGATATGGATTCGGTGACATTTAGACGGGTGTCCTGTCCGTCCTGTGGAAATGAAAATATCAGATGGATCGGCACTCCGGATTGGGCGAATCCACAGGCCCTGCAACAGTACTGTCTCGAGCCCGGGGAGAGAGACTCAAAGGCGCTTCCGTCGTCCGTCGTGAATAGGAAACTCACCAGAGCGACCGCTGTCTGTCGGGACTGCATCCCCTCGGTCTCTGCCGCAGTCATTCGTGAAGAACTAACACTGAGTGCCGAGGAGGCCACTGTCGAGGGAGAGACCATGCCGGGAACGCCACAGTGGGCATTCGAGACAGGCAATCAGGTTCGGTCGTCGCCAGCCGTCGCTGATGGAATCATCTACACCGGAAGTACCGATTGGAAGCTGTACGCAGTAGATGCCGAGAGCGGCCGCAAACGCTGGGAGTTCGCGACCGGTGGGCGAATTAAATCCTCACCAGCCGTCGAGGATGGGAGCGTATACATCGGGAGCAACGACGAACACGTGTACGCTGTCGACGCTGAAACCGGACGCGAGGAGTGGAGGTGTGACACGGGCCACTGGGGCCGGGCGTCGCCAGTTGTGGACGACGGAACCGTGTATATCGGGAGCTACGATACCAATCTATACGCGATCGATTCAGCCACCGGCAGCGTCCGCTGGCAGTTCGACACCCAGGGGATGGTCAATTGCTCGCCTGCAGTGGTAGCCGGTACTGTGTACGTGGCCACCGACGGACGACGACTGTACGCCGTAGATGCCGGGAGTGGACGTGAACAGTGGCAATTCTATACGGGGGAGAAAATGCGCTCTTCACCGACAGTAGCCGATGGCACCGTCTATGCCGGGAGCAACGGCGGAACCCTGTACGCAGTAGACGCCACCACCGGCGAGGAGCGATGGCAGTTTGGAACTGATGGGTGGATCAAAGGCTCGTCAGTAGTCATTAATGAGACCGTGTTCGCTGGGAGTCTTGACGGGACGCTCTATGCCGTCGACGCAGCCGACGGCCGAGAACACTGGCGGTTCGAAACGAATGACCGGATTCGATCCGCACCAGTCGCGGCTGACGGCACAGTGTACGTTGGCAGTCTCGACCACAATCTCTACGCGGTCGATATCGCAACAGGGCGCGAGCGGTGGCGGTTCGAGACGGGCCACCAGATTCGATACTCACCAGTAGTGGATGACAATTTCGTGTACGTCGGCAGTCTCGATGGGTCGCTGTACGCAATCAAACAAGCGGGGCCGAGCGCGGAGGAGGAAGTGAAACGGGTAATACCGACTACCGGTACAACTCTCTTTGATTCGTCGGAGGAGCAAGCATCTGAAGCGATCGAGACAGCCTCGGAGTCAAACGAGCCGGTATCTCAAGGAATTGGGACAGTATCAGAACCACATGGAGCATCTGAAGAGGGTGAAACAACGTGGTGTGGGTCCTGCGGACGCGAGCTGTCGTCGGACACCGTGGCGTTTTGCCCCGAATGTGGGACACAGCGACGGTGTCGTGAGTGCGGCTTTGACTTCACCGACCGGGACGAGGTGCCGAACTACTGTCCGTCCTGTGGCGAAGAACAGTGAGTGAGCAGTGGCCGACAGAGCAACTGGACGCAACCGTCACACGCTTCGTCGAACTTCGTCGAACTACGTCCAGCCACGTCGGTGAGCGCTCTGCTCAAATAACGGGGTTTGGAACATCGGCTGAGAGTGTGGACGACAGCCGGGGGCTATTCGGTGCGAACGACCGCAGAGAACTCCGAGAGCCAATTCTCAGTCGTAGTGAATCCCTCGACACGGACTACACAGCGCCCTCCGTGCCCGGCAACCACCGAAGCAATTAGGCCCGGTGCACGCCACCAACCTATCACCGCGCGCACTGCCAGCTGTGTCGGCTACCCTGCCGAAAGGGAGCGAGACCACTAGACCACTGGCCAACTCAGCTGCCGTGGTGACTCCACCAGCGCGACACCACCATGCACACAGATACAGAGCCGCTTCCCCCAGCGACCCACCTTGGACGAACGGCCCTTCTCGTATCGGATCTCACGGGGATGGTCGAGTTCTACCGGGACGTGGTCGGACTCACCGTCCGCAGCCACACCAGTACGACAGCAGTACTGGGCGTCGAAGGGACGCCACTACTTATCCTGGAGGCCGACCCCGAGGCTCCATCCAGACCGCCGGCCGGAGCAGGTCTCTTCCACACCGCCTTTCGGGTGCCGTCGCGGGGGGCGCTTGGAGACGCGCTAGCACGCATTCAGACACACTGGGAGCTCAGTGGTGCCTCCGATCACGGCGTCAGCGAAGCGCTGTATTTGACCGACCCGGAAGGGAACGGGGTTGAACTCTACCGAGATTACCCCCGTGAAGACTGGCCTCGGACCGGTGATGGACGAGTTCGAATGGGGACGTATCACCTCGATCTCGAGCCGCTGGAAGCGGCAGCCGCCGGACAGCCAGGGGTGCCGGCTGAAACTGATATCGGCCACGTCCACCTGGAAGTAACGTCACTAGAGACGTTCAGCGACTTCTACGTAGATACGGTCGGATTTGAGCCGCAGACAGAGCTGCAGGCTGCACGCTTCGTCGGTGCAGGCGGCTATCACCATCATATCGGGGCAAATACGTGGAACAACCGAACCGAACCAATCAGGGGTACCGGGTTGTCCTGGTTCGAAGTGGTGCTTCCCGACACAGAGACACTGGTGAAGCTTCGGGAGCGACTCACGGCGGGTCAGTATCCACTGACCGAAACAGAGACCGGCTTCGCGGTCACGGGCCCGGACGAAATCCAGATGCGCTTGCGCAGTACAGAAGAGTGAGACCCCATCGGTGTCAATTGGGCTGGCTTTTATGTAACAGCTCTTCACAGTGGCCACATGGTCGATCTCGGTCCAGAATCACCGATTGATGAGTCGCAACTCGTCCCTGGTGCGGATCTCTCCGGCGCTGACCTCTACAGCGACGACCTCTCTGGTGCAAACCTCCGGGGAGCGGACCTCAGTGGAGCCGACCTTCGGCATACTGATTTCCGCCGTGCTGACCTCTCGGGGGCGGATCTCCGGAACGCCGATCTCGCGTTTGCCGATCTCCGAGACGCCGACCTGCAAAATGCCGACACAGACGGCGCGATCCTTGACGGGGTGATCTTCGACGGATCGACTACGCAAGACGAGGGAGGGGATGCTAATACGGCCGTTAACGAGCAGTCACCAGCGACGGGAGGGACGGACGTCTTGGAGGAAGAGACACCAGAAGGCAACACAGACGTGTTTACCAACGGTTCAACAGACAATCGCGCAGCATCGTCGGGAGATGGTTCAGCTGTCGCGTTCTGTCCGAGCTGTGGAACGGACCTCTCGGAACTTCGAGAGCGACAGCTCGAATTCTGCCCCGAGTGTGGCACAAACCTTCCTGAGTGACGCCATCCGCGAGATCGTCGCAACGCACCCACGGTGTCGGTTGCTGGCGCGATGGAAAGCTCACTGCTTCGCACCACAGTGCGGACAGAAGTTCTGAGTAGGATCCGCAGCGAGGTCGGCGTCGCAGTTCGAACAGCGCTCGTAGACATTCGTCGTCGATTCGGATTGTGCAGTCCCGTTGGTAAACACCTCCGTCCCGGTTCCACCCAGTGCAAAAGCACTCCCCCCATTGCTTCCGGCGAAGACAGTCCCAGCCGCGATGACCGGCGACGCGAACACTGGTGTCTCACTCTCGAACAGCCACCGCCGGGAGCCGCCGTTGGCGTCAAGCGCACGAACCCCGCTGCTACATCCAATGAAGACGGTCCCATCTACCACCATCGGCGATGAGCTTATCGGGCCATGTGTCTCGAACGTCCACTCCTTGGCCCCGATAGCTGCATCCAACGCGTAGATGGTTCCGTCGGTGTCGCCGACGAAGACGGTGCCATCGACCACTGCCGCCGATGCGACCACCTGTCCGCCGGTCTCGAACACCCAGCGTGTACTCCCCGTCGTGGCATCGAGCGCGTAAACGTGGTTGTCTTGGTCGCCGACGAAAACAGTGTCATCGACCACCGTCGGTGCGGAATCAACCCAACCGTCCAAAGGACAGTTCCACCGTTCGGTGCCGTCGCTCGCGTCAAGCGCGTAGAGGCGTTCATCTCGACCCCCGATGTAAACAGTCTCGTCGACAACTGCTGGTGAAGACAGTGCATCTGTAGGGTAGAAGTTGGCCGTTGTCGGCACGGGGTTCATTTCAAATTGCCAGCGTTCAGTACCACCATACGTGTAGATGGCGTAGAGCGTCCGTTCACCGGAGAGGATGTAGACGAACCCGTCTGCAACGGCCGGTGATGAGGAGATTGGCGTTTCCGTTTCGACCGTCCACCGGGGAGTCCCAGCAGCGGCATCAAGTGCATAGACGTTGCCGTCAGTGCTCCCGAAATAGACGGTGTCATTCACGACTGCCGGCGATGACACCACTCGCCCATCAGTCTGGAAGCGCCACTGTGAGTCGCCGTCTTTGCTAATCGCGACGATGCTCTCGCCGCAAGCGACATACACTGTCTCGTCCCAGACAGCGACGTCGTGGACAGGAGACTGAAACTGGTAATCCCAGCGACTAGTCGGCTCGTCGGTTGGCCCCGCCGCTGGGGAGGTCTCGAAGCGGTGGGTCGGGTTGTACATACGAACGTCCCGGTCGGGCATTATTCCCGAACAGCGCCCCGTCCAACTTTATCATTGCCGACTATGGGGGGCAACGACCGCTGGAGATTCCAAACCCGCTGCGGCAGACACCAACAGCTGCTGTTGACGAAATCGTTAACTGGGGGAGGGGCAACCGAGCAAGTGCAGACCGTGAATCGGGCAGCGTCAGAGGTAACATGACGCGTTGAACCAAGGCACTTGGACCATAATCCACTCTGAGTGTCCTTTCGCTTGTGACTACCCGAGGTATCGAACCAGTAGCGACGCCGATGGGTAGTCACCGCTCTACCACAGCGGCTAACTGCACGTCAGATGTATCCGAGGTCGCGCCCCACTCGTCGCAGTGCGTCCTCCTGCCGGTCGTGATCGTCCGAGTGCAGGCCGGCGACGATCTCGCGCTTGTCCGCAGTCGAGTACTCTGTGTGGATCTGTTTCACCAGATCCTTCAGATCTGACGTACTCAGCGTATCGCCGGCGACCCGCTGCGAGATCGTTTGGATCTGTGCTGCAGTTCGGTCGTACAGTTCGGTTTCCGAGATCGAGTCTCGGTTCGACCGTTCGGACGAAGGCGTCGACGCAGCGTCTGTAGACAGCTCCTGATTGACCCCGGTTCGACGGTCCTTCTCTTGCCGGAGCGTGTGGTCAATCGGTGACTGAATCGGGTCGTTGAGCAAGTCGTCCAGCTCCTGATTCGTGAGGTCCTGCGGACTGACTGCTCCAGTGTACAGTGATTCTTCAAGCCGCTCTTCGTGCGACTGGAAGTACTCCTCCGGCGCGCCGTCCCAGCCTGTGCTGTTTGTCCACGAAGTCATGGGCACTGGTGAGAACGCCCTCCAGTTATCATTTTGGCCGCTTCAAGTTGCTTCGACACCAATGTGCGTAGCGCCACGCTATAGCCTGGATTCTGAGTGAACTGTCGAACGACGCGGATTACCGACTCGCGTCCACGAGTCACTCCCGATCAGTCGGCAACTATACCACAAGACACGATATTATATTACGCTGCCATTTCCCGAAGTGTATCCTTTTGCGACTCGGTCATACCACCGTCGAAGCCGACACAAGCAGAAGTGACGGAAACCACTAACTGACCAGTTGCCGACACACCACACACATGATCTATCGGTGTAAAGAGTGCAAGCAATTGCAATCGGTTGTCGACTCGGTGAGTCAGAAGGACTGCCCAGAGTGTGGGGGCATGTGCGTCCAGATATCAACTAACCACGCCGCTGAGCTAATCGTTAACTGTATCAGCGGCGACGGAAAGCTGGCTCCGCCAGTGTCAGATCTACTGAACGTAATCGACGAGAACCCAGCCGAGTCGTTGGTTGAGCTAATTGTGCTTCGGGCGCTCGCGGTGAACCATCCACAGCAGCTTGCAGACTCAGCAACGGAAATCGCCGACAGAGTATCGAGTACAGACGTGGATAGGAAGAATGGGTGTCCCAACTGTGGTGAAATGATCCAGGAGAACGTTGCCTTCTGTCCGAACTGTGGCGAGCACGTCGAGCAGGAGGGCATCGAGGCAGATCCCGTAGAGCGGGAACTAATTAGACAACTGGTGCTCCTGCTCGGCTACGTAGCTGGGGAGTACGATCCAGCAGCCGAAGAGATACTCAGCGTCATTAATACCCCAGAGATTCCGGAACGCATCCAGGAGACAGCAGAGCGCGCATTAGCGACTGCCTTGCTGAGAGCACCGTCTGCGCTGACTGCTGTCGATGATGTCGTCGCCACCATCGACTCGTCACCGGTTCTCGAACGGAAGGACCACCTGCTTCTCGCCATCGCACTCGCCGATGATGAGCACGGACGACAAGTGCGGTCGCTAGCGTTCGAGGAGAGCATAACTAATCACGCCAGTCGGTTGGCAACGCCACTGTTGCTTGCCGAATCTGACCCGCAAGCGTCCGAGTCGCGACTCCAGCAACTAGTGACACGGAAGTTTGGTTTGCCGGTCGGGTCGGGCCAGTCACAGCCGCAGGACATAGGCATGTCGAACTCGCTGACGGGATTTGAATCGGAATCAGTCTCGCTATCGGACCTACAAGACGGAGCGAGGCTCACCGAACTTCCGTCTCTGATTCAGACAGCGACGGATGCTGATATCCATCCAGACGGCAGGAGTGACCTGGCTCGTGAGCTGGGGCGTTTGAATCCGGGACTCTACACGTCAATACTGCGAGAGCTGCAGGATGCAGACGCACTGGACACGGCCACATTTGGCACGCTTGCACTGGGGCTTCCAGCGGTTGTGGAGGACTCTCCTAGTGCAGTAGCGGAACTGACCGAACGGCTCACCCAGATGATTGAACAGGCAGAGACAGAATCTACAGCACGGCCAGCAGCCTCCACACTGTCACTGCTTGCACAACAAGACGTGGAAGTCGACGTACGAGACGCCCTGGTCCAGTATGTTGAGCTTTGTGAGCCGAATAGCAGAGAAACAGTTGCTCCGGGCACCGGGGATGACGAGGTACTTGAGCGGTCACTCAGAGTCATTCTGTCACCACAGCTCGGCGATGAGACGCTCGATGAACTGGTAGCTGCGGGATACCTGTCATCGGAGTCTGAAACGGACGTGTTCGATCACGCCGAAATCACTGAAACAGAGGAGTTTGATTTGTAACGGAGTTGCCACACCACCCACTGCTCGTTTCGGCCAGAGCACTGGCAGCCAATCCACCGGCGTCAAGCACTACCCGTTCGAAGTTCCTGCTCACGGCGCAATTTCGACGCTCCGAAGAGAGTCACCAGCAACGCTGTCTGCGTGAACTCAGACCTTACTCACTTCGCCACAGCCGGGGCACTTGACCTTCGTCGAACTACGGATAATGCCGCTGTCATTCTTCACTAAGCCATTTTTCTGCATGCAGTCGTTGTGCGCATACGTGTCACAGGTGTCGCAGTGCAGCCCGTTCTCTGGTGTGACTTTCCCACGACAGAAGTGACACGGTCCGGGGTCAGCGCCTCCAAGTAGTCCCATGGTAACACGCAACGTGTTGCTGTCACTGTACAAGTAACTTCCCCTATCACGAGCTTCAACACGGTGAGTCTCGACAGCAAGCGACGACAGCGGTTTGCTTGCAGGGGAATCGATGGTTCGGTGGGAGCGACGTTTTGTATGTTCTATTCACAAGCGGGACCACGAACGCGCGGCAATCAAAACGGCGCTGCGGCTGCGCGGCCGAGGCGCTTGGCGGCTGCGTGAAGCCGTTTCGCCCCACTCCGTGCCTGCGTCGCCCCGTATGACGCAGCTCGCTTGCTCGCCTGGAGGCCGCGGGATACCCCCCGTCGAAGGTAGCTCCCTGCCTGGTGGAGTTTCGAATAAACACCGGTCCCGACACGGACGGGATGAACAGCGCTGCCGACCGTCAGCAGGCCGACCGCAAGCAGTGTCGGGACCGCTCGCACGCTGTGGCCCCGTGCGGCCCGGTCGATTGTAGTTGCCCCATCGCCGGCGTCGCTGTCGGGGGTCGCGTAGGGGTCGGGATTACGAACGTCGGCGAGCACCCGCTGTGCGATAACGTCAGCACCGTTTCGGAACTCGGGGGCTTCGGGGGGCGTCGCGACAGCATCGAGGACGTCGATTGGCTCCGGCGCAATCGTGAAGCCGGTCACGTCGAAGCGGTCAATCCACTCGGCGACGGCGTCCTGTTCGTCCGTTGCCGGATGAACGACACAGGGGGTCCCTGCGACTGCCGCGTCCATAATCGTTGAATAGCCGGAGCACACGACGCAGTCTGCCCCCCGGATGTAGGGAAGCAGTGACGGAACCGCTTCCCAGTCATCGTCGGCTACGTTCACTACGTCGTACCCTTGACGACGGAGGTGGTCGGCGACCCGATCCAGCGACGAGTAGTGACTCGGGACGACAACGATTTCGGCATCGTCGCGGACGGCAGGTTCGCCGTCGAGTGCGACAGGCGGTATCCGGGTCGCACGGTCCGGGTCGCCGCCCGATTCCGGCCACACAACCGGATAGAAGAACTCTCTGGCCGCCGAGAGCTGAAACAGCGTATGAAACTGGGCCCCGCTTCGCTCAAGCGGGTCGTGATACAGCTCCGGCATATCGTGTTTGAGCACGTACAGCGGGATATCCGCGCGTGAGGCCGCCATGGCGGCGAACATATCGTCAGTTACGACCGCGTCGGGATCGGTCGAGGCGAGCCAAGACTGACAATCGGCGATGCGACCGAGGCTTGCCGGTACGCTATGGCGGACAGACTACCACAGCGAGCCGTCCTGGAATGTATCGATGAAGTCGACTGTCGTCGGCTCGACGGCGTCGTAGCCGTTGAGCGAAACGAACTCTGTCCCGGCTCCACCGCCACCGAAGGAGACGTCCGCACCCCGCTCTTCGAGTGCGTTCGCGATGGCTAACATCCGCGTTGCGTGGCCTGCCCCCTCAGGATAGTGAACAACGGCGACGCTCGGCGTCACACTGGCGCTTATCATCGGCGGCGCCGCGGCACTGTTCGCCCCGACCGTCGTGTCCGGGCCTGGCAGCGCACCCGGCCATGCGGCAGCAACGACCACCACCGCAGACGGTGGGTTAGCGCCGTTGTTCGGACTCACACTTTGGGCCGTGACGCTGCTCTTTGGAGGAACCGCATTCGTGTGGTTTGTCCTCACGGCTATCGTCGGCGCAGGACACGAGACGCCGGCAAATGAATACGGGCTCGATGAGATACAGGTACGGATTATGACCGTCGACGCCGCCGAAGTCGTGCAGGAGACCGTCGATTCGCTCCCGGATGGGCTCGACGACGTGCACGTGATTGCGGAAACCCCAATCGACGTGACTGGGGCGACGGTTCATGTCGTGCCGGACGACTTCACGTGTCGCGCGGTCCGGAAGGGCCGTGCACAGGAGTGGGCGCGACAGGCGTTGGCGTGTCAGAAGGAGTTCGTGCTCTATCTTGACGAGGACAGCCTCGTCGAGTCGCTCGATGGGCTTCCGGATGCAGATATCGTCCAACTCCGTGAGAAGCCGCGCCGCACCGGGTCGAACCTGAGTTATCTGGCCGATATCTATCGGATGGGCGTTCAGTTCGAGCAGCGCGCGTTCGCGCGACTCTCGATTCCGCTGTTCGCGTGGGGTGGCGGCATCGCGGTTCGCACCGAGGTTGAGGAGATGACGACGTGGAATCGTGAGACACTGGTGGAAGACACCGCGTTCGTTTGGGCGGCCTTCCAGGAGTTCGACGTGACGTTCGCGCTGTCGGATGCAGTCTGCCGGAACGAGGCACCGCCGTCGCTGTACGAGATTCTCCAGCAGCGTCGCCGATGGGCAGCAGGCAACGTCCAAGCGTCGACGATGCTTCCGTTACGGTACGAACTACTGACTCGCGTGCGAAACTATGCCTGGGCGCTCTCGCCGATTGTGACGCTCCTTGTCGTTCCGCTCTCCCTGCTGAGCGTGACAATCATCTACGGTGGGTTGTTCTTCATCGCGTCGATGGCCCTGGCGGTCTGCACGCTTGGCTGGTATCTACTCGGCGTCGTCTACTACGGCGGCGACCACCGGCAGTGGTTACTCGCCCTCCCACTGGCACCAGTCGTCACCATCGTCCACTCGATGGGTACCATCGCCGGCATTCTCAACCCACCCGAGACGTTCCGCGTGACCACAAAAGTCGGGAGCGAGTAAGCCCAACCAACACGGCAAGGTGCTGGCCATAATCACCGCCCCAAGCCAGCTAGTGGTCTGTCAACAACAGAGTATGACACCCTCGACAGAATCATCGCCGCTGGTGTTAGCTGGCTTATCAAACATCTGTTTGTGGATAACAAGCGTGCTTGTGAACCGCCGGCACGAAGTGGGTACTCGCCAGATTCGCTACTTAAACAGCCCTCTCAAATCGGGAGAATGACCGCCAGCCTTTATGTACGACGGGCGACTTACTGTAGGCAGACCGACGCGCTGACGCGACCGCTGGCTTGTGCTGGCGGTCGTCGACGAGCGGCAAAAGGATGGGAGCGAGGCCGTCACCAGCGGCCTTACAACAAGAGTACAGTCGCGCGCTGTACTCAAAAATCCTTTGTCCGGCTCGGTGTCTGACGCGCCGGTTACAAGATACAAATGAACATCAAAGACCTGTTCGACGACGATTCGGCCGTTTCACCGGTCATCGGCGTTATTCTGATGGTCGCCATTACGGTTATTCTGGCGGCCGTTATCGGCACGTTCGTGCTCGGGCTGGGCAGCAACGTCCAGAGCACACCGACGGCACAGTTCGATATTGACCTAACTGATGATACCATCACCCACGAAGGTGGTGACAGCATTCCGACTGGCGAGTTGACTATCAACGGTGCTGACGTTAGTGGCAACAGTTGGTCCGGCTCCGGTGACGTATCGGCCGGCGACTCAATTGACCTCAACAGCCACACTTCTGAAGTCCGTGTTGTGTGGACCGCACCGAACGGTGACACCTCACAAACACTCGCAACTGCCGAGGCATAATTACATAATCCAATGAACATCAAGCAACTATTCAACGACGATTCAGCAGTGTCGCCGGTTATCGGCGTCATTCTGATGGTCGCTATTACAGTGATTCTGGCGGCCGTCATCGGCACGTTCGTGCTCGGGCTGGGCAGCAACGTCCAGAGCACACCGACGGCACAATTTGACTTCGAATACAACAGTGGTACCGTGACTGTTACCCACGAAGGTGGGGACAGCATTGACCCGGGGACGCTGAGCATTACTGATAACGACGGCGGGTCGACAACGTGGAGCAGCTACAGTGGGTCCAGCGTCTCATCTGGTGACTCGCAGGATTTCACGTATAATGGTGCTGCTACGGAAATCCGCGTGATTTGGGAGCCGCAGTCTGGAGACACCTCCCAGACACTCGCGACGAGCGAAGTCCCATAACGGACTGAATTAACTCGACGATTGCAGCTTTCTTTTGACCACAATACTCGATAGCTGACGGCTCCTCAACAACACTATGTTGCCACCCACTGCTCGCGAACGCGCCCTTGCCCGCACCTATACGGGCCGCGACGGCCGCGACCAGTGGGAAACTGTCGAAACCTTTCGGGCAGTCCTGGATGCCTTCCACGCTGACCGCGAGCGGCCACAAACCGAGATTTGTCAGGAGGTCGGGATTCCGACTCACCGCGGCGGTCGCTGGCTTCGCGGTGAGACGCCGGCCGTGGTCAAAGCCATTGACACGGCCGCGACGCACGGCTGGCTCCAAGCCCAGCCCGGCGACCCAACGTTCGAGGCGCTTGTGGTGCTGCACGCATGGACACTTGCGGGCGGGTCCATCGGCTCCAGCTGGCAGCTGAGTATCTACGTCGGAGATAGCGACCCGCGGCAGCTGGCCGACGCAGCACTGACGGGGGCGGGTGTCGACACGCGGGTGCGTGAACAGCCAGCCAGCGAGAGCGTTGAGTTGCAACCAGCTCGTGACGGGGCCGCCCTCGCACGCGTGCTCCATACGCTCGGCAGTCCAGTCGGTGACAAGCAGGCGTCGCCGCCGACGTTGCCGGCGTGGCTCGCGGCCGTGCCACGGGCAACGCAACTGCGGTGGGCGCGGACCTACGTCTCGTTGCGCGCGAGCCAAGATAGTCGCCACACTCGACGGGTGCGCGAAGCGCGACCGCCAGCCTATCGCGATGCACTCGCGACATTCTTCGCGGACCTCACCGGCGGCGAGGTCGCACGTGCTGACCGTGGCGTGAAACTGTATCAGACAGCAACGGAGCTGCTCGATGTCGTCCCGACCATCCCCGGGCAGAGCGCAGTCGCTGTGCACCAGTAGGACACAGGGCGAGCGGTCTCGCCCCTGTTGCATCTGTCTTGCGACAGGACACAACAAATGAACCCGCGGTAGGGGCCTATTCGTCCCCGCGCGGCACTGTGTTCTCACGGTCAGTACGCATAATTCTGCCGACAGTCGTCATCAAATGAAGTACGTGTAACTCCAAGACAATCGGCTGTACAAGGGAGAGGAGACCTATGCAGCAAACGACTGCGGGCCTCAGACAATCGTTGCTGAGCTTCCCGCTGCACCACTGAATGTAGGGGCTCGTCTGGCGCAGCCTCACACCGATGCACAGCGGAAGCTACCTGGCAATCGAAGTATCTGGCTCCGAGTCGGCTGAGTCGTTTCCAAGGAAGTAGACCAGTTGTTCAGCTGCGGCTCTCAGCACCGTTCATTCGACGACTGCAACCGAACGCTTGATATCGGCCTCACCAAGAGAGATGACAGCCCATAGCGCAACGAAGGAGTCTCAAGCGAACGCGAGAAAGCAGACCATAGTCTGTGGTTGGTGTGCACACATCTATTACACTTGCCACACTTCACTGAACTATGAGTTCCACTGGAGCGCCTATTCGCGTTCTGCATGTGGATGACGAGCCCGACTTCGCCGATATGACGGCGACGTTTCTCGAGCGAGAGCACTCCCAAATGACCGTTCGCACGACGACCAACCCCGAGGAGGGCCGGCGAATCGTGGCCGACGCCGACATCGACTGTATCGTCTCCGACTACGACATGCCACACGCCACCGGCATCGAATTCCTCGAAACGATTCGCGACACGTACCCGGACTTGCCGTTCATTCTCTACACCGGCAAGGGGTCGGAGGAAGTCGCCGCCGACGCCATCTCGGCGGGGGTCACGGACTATCTGCAGAAGGACACCGGCAACGACCAGTACAAGATTTTGGCGAACCGCATCAAAAACGCCGTGACGGCCCGGCGGTCAGCGGTCGAGGCTGAGCAGAGCCGGTATCGGCTCGAGCAGATCCTGAAGACCGTCCCCTCGTGTGTTGTCCAGCTCAACTACGATGGGGAGTTCGTGTTTGCCAACGACCGTGCCGTCGAGGTGCTCGGGCTGGAGCGATCCGACCTCACGAGTCGGGCATACAACGACCCCGAATGGGAGATCAGAGACGTCAACGGCGAGCCGATTCCGGACGACCAGCTCCCGTTCCGACAGGTGCGAGATACAGGTGATCCACTGTACGGGTTCCGACACACCATCCAGTGGCCCGACGGCACGGAGAAAATCCTGCTCGTAAACGGCGCACCTCTCTTCGATGCAGACGGGAGTGTCGAGAGTGTTGTCTTTTCGCTCACCGACATCACGGAGCAGTGGGAGTACGAAGACCGGCTCGAACAGACGACCGCCCGGCTCGAAGCGCTGTTCGAGAACTCGCCCGATATGATCGACGTCCACACCGCAGAGGGGACAATCGTCGACGCGAACCAGCAGTTCTGCGAGGCCCTCAACCAGTCACCGGAGGAACTCCTCGGGCAGAAAGTCTGGGAGGTTGATCGGGGACTCGACCCGGAGACGGTGCAGGAGACATGGGAGTGGATGGACGTTGGAGACCGAATCGAACTCGAAACGGAGTTCACGACCAATGACGGGACGAGCTTCCCCGTCGAGGTCCATCTCACGCGGCTTCCACTCGAAGACGGTGATCGGTTCATGGCCGTCTCACGGGACATCACCGAGCAAAAACAGCGGCTGCAAGAGATCAAGTCGCTCAAAGAGCGGCTTGAGCTGGCAATCGAGGGGGCGAACGTCGGCGTGTGGGACTGGGATATGACGACCGATGCGGTCGAGTACAACGAACAGTGGGCCGAGATGCTCGGCTACACGCTCGAGGAACTCGACCCACATCTCCGGACGTGGGAATCGCGGGTGCATCCCGACGACATCGAGGCGGTGAACGCTGCACTCGATGCACACATCGAGCAAAAGACGGAGTACTATGACAGCCAACACCGGATGCAGACTGCAGATGGTGAGTGGAAGTGGATTCGCGATCTCGGGAGAATCGTCGAGCGAGATAACGACGGTGAGCCGCTCCGTGCCGTCGGCATCCACGTCGATATCGACGAGACGAAACAGCACCAACGGGAGCTGGAACAGAAATCCGAGCGGCTCGAGGAGTTCGCGAGTATCGTTTCACACGACCTGCGGAATCCGCTGGGCGTTGCATCGGGATATCTGGAGTTTGTGGACGACGAATGTGACAGCCCGTACATCGAGGATATCGAGCAAGCCCACGAGCGAATGGAAGCGCTCATCGAGGGGTTACTCACGCTGGCCCGCGAGGGCAAAAGTGCGAGCGAGCAAACGCCGGTCACGCTCGCGGACCTCCTCGCAGAGTGTTGGGATACCGTCGATACGGTCGACGCCTCGCTGACACTCGAGACCAATCAAACCATCATGGCCGACGAGTGCCGGCTCAAACAGCTGTTCGAGAATCTCATTCGGAATGCGGTCGAACACGGTGGAAGTGATGTAACCATCACAGTCGGAGATCTAGACAATGGGTTCTACATCGAGGATACCGGGATCGGAGTTCCGGAGGCGGACGCCGAGACCGTGTTTGAGGCGGGCTATTCAACGAATACCGGGGGGAACGGATTCGGACTGAGCATCATCCGACGAATTGCTGAGGCGCACGGGTGGGACGTCAGTGTCACGAATTGCTCGGCAGGAGGCGCGCGCTTCGAGGTGACGAACGTGGAATCGACCGGAGCGTGACGCGAGAGAGTTCATCGTGATAACAGCTTCAGAATTCGGTTTGTCGAATCCACAGCCCCAGTCCAACGAACACTGTCCCCAGCAGTGCCTGCCACAGCATCCGCGTTACTGTGCTCAACAGCGACTCCGTGCTCCCACGTGCAAACGTCCAGTAGAGCGTGAGCAAGAATAGACTGATCAGGAGCACTCCGACGCCATAGACGCCAGCGGCAACCGTCTTCTGGGCTGTTGGTCGAGTATACAGACCCGCGGCCAACCCCACAGCGAGGAAGAGAATGAGAACGCCATAGTTCGCTACGACATCAAGCCATATCGTGAATACAAGCGGAACAGTGACGACTACCAAGAGTCGACGACGCTCGGTCGCCGCTACGAACGCGATGATCTGACCGAGGACGGTTCGTAGCTGCGTGTTCATACGAGCGTAACGATTCGGCCAGAGAAAGGTGTTCGCTACACAGCAGAGACTCGGCGCTGTGTGGATCTCCGCCGAAACCACTCGGTTTCAAGTTCCCTACGAGGATATGTCAAGGAGATGCCCTCCTCGAAACGAATATACATCGTCACAGGAATGGTCCTGTTCGGAGTCGCCGCCCTCGTGTATGCCTGGGCGCTGGCCTACGAGCCACTGCTTGGAACTGGCGTCGCAGTTGCGGCATTCATTGCCGCGCTGCTCACCTACTACGGGGATGCCAATCGGCAAACGCTTGCGCGGGTGACTATTGTTGTCACTATCGTGTACGGGACCTTCACCTTCCAGCTCCCGATAGCCGTCGTTGCCGCCTGCATCGTCTATCTGACGGCGTGGCTCACCGGTACCGACAGCCCGTTCGATGCACCCGACACGCAAATCTTCCCAATCAACTCAACAGCGACCGACGACTCCGGCGACTAGTACTGGCACCGTCATCGTGGCCCGTGCCCACTCGTGGTGTGCTCCATTAGTTCGGGGCTACACACAGTACCGCGCTCACGCGTGATTCAGGCTACCTGAGCTACGGGGCACGCTGCAGCACGTTGAAGCCACAAGCAGTGGAAGGATTGTTCATCGTTTTACCCTAGAGTTTTAACACTGATACTCAGTGTGGCATGTGATATACGTCACGAAGCTGGGGAAGACGAAAGCCCAAGAGCCGAACAGTGGGGATACTCAACACTCAGCGGGTCAGCCCCGGCCGAGACCACAGCCGGAGCAGCAGCCGCTGTTGCAGTAGACCGCCGTCGAGTTCTCAAATACGCCGGCTTAGTTGGCGTTGGGATGACTGGGGGAGCGGGGGCAATTGCTCTCACGTCGGACCCCGCGGCGGCACGTATTAACGGGACGCTCGATGCGACCGACCAGTCGGTCAGCGACGACGATGGAAGTCTCTCGTCACTCAGTATCGACCCAAGCGTGACAGTCGATTGGGATAGCCAATCCGACCAGGTCGCGCAGATTGATTATACGTGGCACGTTTCGGTGACAAATAACGGCGGCACGGTTGGGACGACACCGTATACTCGGTCAGTGAGTAGCCCAGCGACCAGCGGTTCACAGCAGGTCAGCGATTTCGGGACGATTAATCTCCTGTCGGCAAACGGGGGAACCCTCTCGGCGAGCACATTCGAGTCCAACACGGACGGAGCGACGAATGAAACCCAGGTTACCCTCTCGCTCGACGTCGTGCTCAAGGATGACCAAGCAAATATTATCGATCAAGACAAGCCGTTACTGCGGACCACGTTCACAGTCATCGTCTCAAATGAAGCAACTTCAACCCTGAGCGGCGACGGGACTGCAAACACCGCTGCACAGTCGTGACACGTAGCAAGCGAAAGCCCATCTCTTCAGGGGTGGAAGGGTGTCAACAGTTGCCGTTCAGTGCCCGGCCGGTGTAATTTGTCGTCCAACGAGAAGGAGACTACCGAGTAGTAACACGACGGCGACGGGGAACAGGAACTGGAACGCCGTCACGACAATCCCCGACGCTTGAATCCCAAGCGCGATGAGGAGAACGGGGCCACAGCAGGCAGTTCCCGACAACACAGCCGGAACGCTCGCCAGGAAGCCAGACGCCGAAGATCCAATCCCACAGGCTGCGGGCTGGCGCCACGCGAGATACGTAACGCCGAGGTTCAGTCCGACCAAGGCCGCGACTCCGAGCCCTAAGACCGTATTGAGCGAGAACAAGTACGTCACTGGCCCGACTACTACACGTGCAACAGGAGTGAAGGAGAACGGCCCAAGCTCTGGCTGAAAGAACTTGCTGAACGCCCCGGAGACGATGGTCACATCGTACCCGGCGATCCCCGGTGCGAGATGGCCGAGCGCGTACAGATACACGACGAGATACCCGGCTGCTGTTCCGACAGCGACACCCATCGCGTCACGGCGGCGGCGGACCACCACCGCGGCCGCGAGCGTTCGGGAGACTGCGGTTTTGAGTCGCCCGACCACAGTGTTCTCACGCATAGACATTGGTCTCGGGATAGTATCCGTACCAAGCGACCCACATCGCATCGAACGTGTGGACGCTGGTGAGGGGTAGATCGTCCGGGGCGTACGTGGACTCGCCCACCGACACCGTGCGGCCGTCGCTCGTGACTGTCCGCTCCTCCGGGTTCAGATAGATGTACCCGGTGTCCAGACGCTGGTCAGCAACCGCGACAACGGGAGTCGTACCCAGTTCACCCGTCATGGTTTGCTCGGCAAGCAGTGTCGATTTGTCGAACGCGACGGCCCCGTCTGCGGTTCGTGCACCCATGAAGACGCGTTTCCGGCTAAATCGGTCATCCTCCGCGAGTGGTTCAAACAGCGTTGCGTCGTTAGCGTAGTAGCCCCTGGGCGGAGCATACGAGCCGTACGGGTCCCGTCCGTAGTTTTTCGCGAAGCCGGTGGCTGTCGAGAGGACCTGGGTGTCAGGGTGGAGTGATCGCCACCGCTCCCACGGTGTCCACACGAGACCGAACTCTCGCAGTGACGTGGTACCAGGAGCCGAGTTCCACGGCCCGGGAATTGCTGTGGCGAGCATCTGTGGCCACCACGCCTCGGTCGCCCGGTCATACATGATGAGATTGTTGTTGATGAGACGGCCAGAGACGCCGAAGGTCGTCTCCCCACGCTCGAATCCCTGAACGGTGCCGGTGAGCGGGCAGTACGTCACTGCAACGGGCCGGTCACCGAGCCGGTCGTTGACGATTTCGTGGTGGACGAGAATTTTCTGTGGGTAGGCCTTGATATCCCCGTTCAGCGCCACGCCGAACACGGGATCGGTGGGATTGAGAAAGTCGACGTCGCCCGCCGCCACGAACGATGGATTATCGATGGAGGGAATCCCGTCTTTCGACGGACCGCCTGAGACGGCGTGTGCTTCGAGGTCGGCGGCGTTCATCGGCAGCGGCAGTGTCTCCTCGGCCGTCGGGACGGTCTCACCGGTGATTGTCGTTGCCTCGGCACTCGACGCTGGTGTTGTCGCCGACTCTCCGCCTGTGCCGGGATTCGCGCGGCTGGTACACCCCGCGAGCGCAGCAAGCCCGACTGCTGTCAACAGGCGTCGGCGGGAGACTTTCATTGGGTACTAGGACAACTGAGTGTCGATTAACGGTTGGGCGATTGTGCAGGTTGGTTGCACACACCACGACTAGTTGTCTGGTGTATTCCGCTGTGCCCCCGAATAGCAGTCGCTCATCGGGTGGGATCCTGAGCGGGTTGTACTTCCAGGCTCTCACAGAGGCGCAAAAACGGTATATACTCAATTCTTCTCAGCAACCGAGTTACCAGCTACTGCCAACTCACTACCGACCACACAGAATGCTTGCAAGCATCAAGTATTGACCAATAAACGTGTTAGAATGCAAGCAATAACATTAGAGGTCTTAACTCTTCAGCCACATATTACATGTAGTATGCCATCTGACGCTCCGGATGACTTAGAGCCCGAA
Source organism: Halosegnis longus (assembly GCF_009663395.1). Taxonomy (NCBI): domain Archaea; kingdom Methanobacteriati; phylum Methanobacteriota; class Halobacteria; order Halobacteriales; family Natronomonadaceae; genus Halosegnis; species Halosegnis longus. The sequence goes on from NZ_QKNW01000001.1 coordinate 2,441,074, forward strand.
TTCTTCGCGAAGATGGTCGAGTCGGTAGGGGTCGGCGTCGGAATCTACGGGGAAGATGGGCGATACACCTACGTGAATCAATCCTATGCGGATCTGTTTGACGTGACACCGCAAGCATTGATCGGGCAACCGCTGTGGGAGATTGTTCCAGCAATCGAGGCGAGTGCGTTCGAGCAGTACTGGGACTCGTTCGCGGACGGTGGTACCCGGGAGGCAGAAACGACACACACCTACAACGGTCGGACCGTTCCTGTCGCGACGGTCACAACTCAACGCTCAATCAACGGAACGTCGTATCACTTCGGGACAATCAAAGATATCTCGGTGCGGAAAGCCCGGGAGGAGGAGATCGAACGCCAGAACGAGCGGCTCGAGAACTTCGCGAGTATCGTCTCGCACGACCTCCGGAATCCGTTGAACGTCGCACAGGGGTACATCGAGATGCTGCAGGAGGATATCAGCCGAGATGAATTACGGCTCGTCGACAACGCGCTCGAACGGATGGGAGTGCTCATCAGTGAACTCTTGGAACTCGCACGAAGTGACCGCGAGATTGGCGACGTGACGCCAGTGTCGGTCACAACGGTCGCGGAGGAGGCATGGCGTACTGTGAGTACGCCGAACGCAACGTTAGATACCCCTGACGCAACGCACCGCATATTGGCCGACGAATCCCGGCTCCAACAACTGTTCGAGAACCTGTTTCGGAATGCAATCGAACACGCCGGCTCAGACGTTCACCTGACTGTCGACACGACGACTGACGGGTTCTACGTGGCAGACAACGGCCCGGGAATTCCCCAAGAGAAGCGTGACCGCGTGTTTGAAGCCGGCTACACGACAGAGGGGGACGGAACCGGGTTTGGGCTCAACATCGTCCAGCAAATCGTCGCTGGACATGACTGGGAAATACAGATTACGGATAACTCGGGCAACGGGGCACGATTCGAAATCACGGGTGTCGAGTTCGACGACTAGACACGCCCGCTTGCAGGTGCACCTCCAAGAGAATTGTATCGAACGAGCAGCGACAGACTGAGGCCACTTCCACAGCAGTCGAAACACGAGCGGCCACACACCGGAACGTCACAGCATGGCCGTCGCAAGCACGATCATCACCACGGCAAGCATCGTAGCGGATTCATCGAATACCCGAGGAACGTACAAGCGTAAAGTGGTATTATGACTGATACAGAACCATGAGCGAGGAACCTATCGACGACGTAGACAGGGCCATTCTGTACGCACTCCAGGAGGACGCCCGGAATATGTCGTCCGGAGATATCGCAGAGCGGACCGGAACCTCCGACAGCACCGTCCGCAAGCGCATTCAGCGGCTCGAGTCCGACGGCATCATCAAAGGATACAGCGCCAGCGTTGATTATCAGGAGTCGGGGTATCCGCTTCGAATGCTGCTTTACTGTACTGCTGCAATCCCCGACCGTGGCGAACTCGTCTCTGAGATTCTTGCCATCGAGGGCGTGGTATCAGTCCAAGAGCTGGTCACCGGCGAACAGAACCTCCTCGTCACTGCCGTCGGCGAGGTTGACAGCGACATCACACCTGTTGCACAGGAGCTGCTCGATATGGGACTCACCGTTGCCGACGAGGTGCTCGTCCGGAGTCACGAAACGACACCCTTCGGAACGTTCGATTCCGAGACGCGGACGGGAGACGAGTCCTAGACGAGGACGCGTTTGACATCCATCTCGGTCGCGCGCCGAACGACTGCCGCAACTGGATCGACAGTGCCGGACAGATTGTCCGAGTCACCGTCGAGAACGAGGAGTGCTGCGCGCCGGCCGGGAGCGATGACACCACAGTCGAGTCCGGCGATCTCGGCACCGGCCGTCGTGGCCATCTGTAACACCTCTCGAGCGGTCACGTCGAACTGCCTCATTGTGTACGCCATCTCTCTGAACATCGAGGGCGGATTCAGCATGACGTTGTCAGTCCCGAGGGCAACCGTCGTGTGGTCGAGCAATTCTCGGACGGGCGGCGTTCCGACGTCGAGAACGGCGTTCGCACGCGGACAGGCCACTATCGGGACGGACTCCTCTGTGACCCGCTGGAGGTGGTCCTGTTCTGCGTGGACCATGTGGACGAGGAAATCCGGCTCCAAATCGAGTGCCGGATGGATATCGGTCGCGTCGGGTTCGCCAGCGTGAATTCCGAATGGGACACCGCGTGTCCGGCAGGCAGCACGCTCGTCGGTGAAATCGTCGTCGTTTGCCCCGGAGGCCCCGTACCCATCGGCGACGTCAAGAACAGACTGGTCCCCACTCCCGAGGATGAACGGGTCGATAGAAACGGGCCCTGCTGCCTCCCGAAGTGCGCGTGCACCGGCAGTCCCGGACTCTCGAAAATCCAGACAGGCAGCGGTCCCTGTTTGCTGCATGAACTGGAGCGTCCGGCGCATCGCTGCGACGAGCTCGGAATGGTCAGCGGCCGCTAACTGTCGGTGTTTCAGACTGTCCGGCGGTGCTACTGCGTCGTCAAGCGATAGCCCGACAGCAGCTTCCTTCGCGACAGAGTCACCCAGATGCGTGTGGGCGTTGACGAACGCCGGCAGTATGATATCGGTCGATGTCGTTTCAGTCTCCTCGATCGCCTCGATTTGCCCGTCATCGACGATAACACGACCCCGTATCGGCTCGAAGGATCGGCCCGCGAGGACGGTGCCCGACAGTGCTTCCATATCAGTATCCACTGCGGCGAGAACGATATGATTTTGTATGTATGAGTGCCGAACGCTCTGGGAACGTGGTATGGACTCAAGCCCGAACTGCTCGCGGTGAGTTGACGCCGACAGTGTTGGGTCCACGCAGCGGCAACACGGCGTACCATTAGCTGGAAGGTCGTTGTGGTCGAGCCACTCGGAAACCAGCGATATTCATGATGTTCGATAATGAGCACATCGCGAACAGAATGTGAATATAGATATCTTTAACAACCATTCTGTTATTGGAGTGTAGTAGAGGCGACCAGAAGCGGACACCTTCGGACCGTCACGGGTGCCGCAGCGAGTCGTACAATGGACGAGACGATGTCAGGACACAGTTCCAAACCGACGGTCGGAGCGCTTCCGGACACGACGGTGGAGTCGCCGTTCGTGCCCGTTGTACTAACGTGGCTCGTGTGGTCGCTGTTTGTCGCAACTGTCGTCGTTCTTGTCGCCAGACTCCGGCTTGGTGCTGTATGGGAACTTCCCGGATTGGTTGCCATCGACGGCCTGACGGTGCTGATGTGGGTGGTGATCACATTCTTTAGTAGCATCCTTCACAGCTACTCGCGCCGGTACATGGCCGGGAGTAGTCACCAGACGAGGTTCTTCCTCGCCATGTTCGGCTTCACCGTCGCCGTGATGGCACTCCTCGCGGCCGACCACATCGCACTGTTCGGGGTTCTCTGGATGGCGATGGGACTGATAATGGCCAAGCTCATCGGCATCAACGAGGGCTGGAAGCAGGCACAGGCTGCCGCAGCGGTCGCTCGCAACTACTTTCTCACCAGTAGCATCCTGCTCGGGGGATCGCTGACAGCGCTCTGGTGGGCGACCGACGCGACGACGATTTCGGGAATCAGCGCGGCCGCCGACACGCTCGGTGGGTCGCTGTGGCTGGTCGCGGCCGGCGGACTCGTGTTCGCGGCGATGATACAGTCCGCTCTTATCCCATTCCACGGCTGGCTGCTCTCCTCGATGACCGCACCGACGCCGGCGTCTGCACTGATGCACGCCGGGTTCGTCAACGCGGGCGGGATTCTGCTGACCCGCTTTGCCCCGGTAATCACGGTCGATTCCACGCTCATGCTCGGCGTGGTGGCCGTCGGCGCGGCAAGTGCGGGCGGCGGAAAGCTCCTGAAGTCGGTTCAGACTGATATCAAGACCAAACTCGGCTGCTCGACGGTCGGTCAGATGGGGTTCATGATAATGCAGGCTGGCCTCGGATTCTTTGGGGCTGCGATCACGCACCTCATCCTGCACGGATTCTACAAGGCCTATCAGTTCCTCAGCTCGGGACAACAGGTCGAACAGAAGCGTCCCAGCGAGACCACCGAGCACACGGTCGGCCGCATGACGAGTGCCGTCGGCTTCGGCGTGGCGCTGCTGACCGGGCTCGTCGGCGGCGTGGTGTTCACGGTGCTGACGGGGAAAGGAGCAAACGTCGACAGCGGGCTCCTCTTGACGTTCTTCGTCGTGTTCACGACGCTCCACGCGGCCCGCACCGCAGTCCAGCACACCTCACTCTCACCCCTCGCCCGCTACGGGGCCGTTCCGCTGGTGTTCTTCCCAGCAATCGTCACGTACGCCGTCGTGTATGAAAGCGTCTCTAACCTCTTGACCGTCAGTACGGCGACGACGGAGCTGACGCTGCTCCACGGCGTCATCGCCGTCGCCTTCGTCGGTATCTATGTCGCCATCGAGACCGGTATCCACGAACACAGCCAACGGCTCTACGTGGCGCTGCTGAACGCCACACAACCGTCATCGGACACGTTACTCACGTCCACGGAGGAGTACAATGAGTACTGAATCCACCATCCGCGACGAGATCGAGGAAGCGGCGACCAGCGTCGGCGCTGTCTGGCCCATCCACTCGTTCGTGACAGCGAACCCGCTTTCGGGATTCGAGGACAGGCCGTTCGGAGAGGCTGTCGAGGAGGCCGCTGCTCTGTTGGGCGGCCGCGGATATCCCAGCGCCGAGACGTTCACGGCGGCGCTGGAACACGACCAGATCGACCGCGAAATTCTTAAGCAGAAACTCGCCGACGCAGGCTACGAGGCTGGCCCCGAAGCGGCACTCAAGCAGTTGGCCGACACCGAAACCAGTGCCGACGACACCACCACGGACCAGGTTGACGAGGTGCTGAGCAAGTGGCTGTCGGCCTTCCTCGACGAGGGGAGCGCCCACTGGTCGATGCCGAACCGCGAGGCAGGGTTCTACAGCGTCTTTCGTGGAATGGTGGAGTACGACAGCGACGTCCCGACCGAGGGAGTTGTCGCCGACCTACCTGAATCGCCGGTCGAAACGATCGAGACGGTTCTGCAATCGTACCCGGACGACCAGTGGGTCTCAATCTTCGAGGCGCAACTGGCCGCGCTCCCGGGGTGGACCGGATTCATCAAACAGCGCGTCGACGACGAGGGCGTTTGGCAGTCCACGTACCCGATTTCGCTGACAGGGTACCTCGCAGCGCGGCTGGCACTGGTCGATGCTACCGACGCCAGCATCGAGCCCGCGACCGACAACGGCGATGCGGACTCGGTCGATGGACTCGCCCAAGCATTCCTGCAGGCGTGGGAAGCCACCTACCGCGACGACCTTGTCGGGACCGTCGCGGCCCAGAGCGAGTCGATTGAGAACGTCGAGACGTCGAGCCGTCCGGACGCCCAGTTGGTCTTCTGTATCGATACGCGGTCGGAGATTATCCGTCGTCACATCGAGACGACTGGCAACTACGAGACCCACGGCTACGCTGGCTTCTTCGGCATCCCGATGGAGTATCAGGGATACGACGCCGACGTAGCTGTCGATGCCTGCCCACCGATTCTCGACCCGGAGCACCACATCATCGACTTTCCGACGGACGACGACACGAAGGCGCGCCACGACCGCTGGTCGGGGCTGCGTGCGGCCGCCGACGAGATCATCGAGACACTGGAAGCTAATGCCGCGACCGCCTACGGATACGTTGAGGCTGCCGGGAGCGGCTACGGGCTCTCACTCGCTGCCCGGACGCTCGTGCCCGGCCGCGTGCACGACCTGATCGACGCTGCCGCGGGCCTAGTGCCCGATGAGCACGAGTTTTGCGACCCGTTAGTCCACCACCAGCACACCTACGCCGGCGATCTGCCGGTCGGCTTAACCCACGACGAGAAAGTCGAGTACGCCGCGACGGCCTTCGAGTTGATGGGATTCGAGCAGTTCAGTCGCCTCGTCGTCTTCACGGGCCACGCCAGCGAGACGACGAACAATCCCTACGAGTCGAGTTTAGACTGCGGAGCCTGTGCGGGTAACCCCGGTGGACCGAGTGCGCGTGTCCTCGCAGAGATTTGCAATGACGATGCCGTGCAGACCGAACTCCGTGAGCGTGGGTTCGACATCCCTGAGGACACGGTCTTCGTCGCCGGACAGCACAACACGACGACCGACGAAGTGGCTCTGTTCGCGAACGACGTGCCAGCAAGCCACTCCGACGACATTGCCCAGTTGCGGACGGATCTCACAACGGCTCGCGAGACCGCGACGCGCGAGCGCGCGGAGACGATGGGTGCCGACCGCTCGACCGGTGTCGGCGAGACGGAACGCCGTGCCGCCGACTGGGCCGAGACGCGTCCCGAATGGGGACTGGCTGGCAACGCCGGCTTCGTCATCGGTCCCCGCGAGTTGACTAGCGGTCACAGTCTCGACGGGCGTGCATTCCTCCACTCGTACGACTGGTCGACTGACGACAGCGGAGACGCGCTCGAGGCGATCCTGACTGGTCCCATGGTGGTCACTCAGTGGATTAACGCCCAGTACTACTTCTCGACAGTTGACAACGCCGTCTACGGCAGCGGATCGAAGGTGACTCAGAACCCTGTCGGGAACGTCGGCGTCTATCAGGGCAACGGCGGTGACCTGATGACCGGGCTGCCGCTCCAGTCGCTAATGATGACAGACCGCGACCCGCACCACCAACCGCTCCGTCTCTCGACGATTATTCACGCGCCGGTCGACCGGGTTACAGATATCCTGGCCGACCACGAGGAGCTGACCGAGCTGTTGGATAACAACTGGCTCTCGCTGACGGTCGTCGATCCGACACAGGAGCATCGTGCCTTCCACTATGAGACGTCGCTTGAGTGGCAGCCAGCGGCCGACCAGGTCAAAACAGCGCCGGCGACGCCGGACACGCAGGCTGTCGCAGACGACTAGTCGGACCTCAGACGCGTCGTTCGCTGATTTCCTCGGCAACTCGATCGCCCGGGTTGCGAAGCTCGCCCGACTCCACCTCGTACACGTATCCCGACACCGCGACGCTGTCCGGGATGAACTCGGAGTCTCTGAGATATTCGACCTGTGCGGCGCAGGCGTCATCGATATCGTCGGTCATCTTCACCCACTCCATCATGTCCGCGTCACCGAGATTTAGTTCGGGCAGCGATGGGTCGATATCGGCGTCGTCGAGCCCGCCAGTCTGGGCATCTAGCCCCTCCCGAACAGCTTCGTCGGGGGCGCTCATCATGCCGCAGTCGGTGTGGTTGATCACGATGATCTCGTCGGTGTCGAAGAAGTTCGTGGTCAGTGCCGCCGACCGAATCACATCGTCAGTGACTTTCCCGCCCGCATTGCGGAAGATCTGCGCGTCCCCAAGCTCCACTCCGAGGGCCTCTTCAACCGGGATTCGCTCGTCCATACAGGCTACGACGAGGAGATTCTTGTCAGTCGGAATTCCCTCGCGACGGCGGCGAGCCCAGTCAGATCGGTCACTAACAGTATCGTCCACGTGCTCGTGGTGGTGAGAATTGTTGTCCGTCACAGACAGACATGAGGGTCCGTTGCGGGTATCGGTTCTGTTGGGAACCAGGCTTGCCGACGCCTGTGACGGTGCAATTTCACTGACACACATCCATTTCGAGGACACTGTGACCGGGCGCAACTGGTGCTTTCTTCCACTTCTCACCACGTTTATATGTCGCCAATTAGTAGTATTTATAAGGCACTTCTAATGGGATTGCTCGATTCGTTCGGCGGTTTGGTCGGTAGTATCATCGCATCAATTGTCCTGCTGGTGTTTGCGATTCTCACGTTCTTTGTCACGGTGTTCATTGTGCAGGCCGGCGCTGGGCTGGCTGGCTACACACCGAGTGGCGATTACGTCGCTCTGTCGGCGGCCATTCTGTCGGCAAGCTCCATCGTGGCCGGGGCATCGCCACTGTCCGGTCTCAGCGGAACCACGCAGTAACGTCCGGTGCAGACTGGGGAAGCTCCAATCGTCGATCCAACTGGTGTATTCCCTTCGTCACTCGTCGGCGAGTGCTTGTTCTCGGAGCTGTTCACCCTCATCAGTCGCGACAGTGAGCTCGGGGACCGGGACCGGATTGCGATTGTCATCGACGGCGACGAACACGAAGTACGATTCCGTCGTGACCTCACTGGTACCGTCGAGCGGGTCCTCGCCGTAGGCTCGCACGCGGACCCTCACGCTCGTTCGGCCGGCTGCGTAGGCATATGCCTCGATGAGCGCGATGTCGCCGAGTTCGAGCGGCAGTGCAAAATCAACGGAGTTGATATGCGCTGTTACACAGGATTCGCCGGCGAACCGCATCGCACTCATCGCCCCGACTTCATCCATCCAGCGGAGCACGTTCCCGCCGTGGGCAGTTCCGAGGTTGTTCGCGTGGTTCGGCTGAATCCGATTCCGATCTTCGATGAAGGTGTCTATTAAATCGACCATGCAAGTGGGTCGTGGCCCCCCGTGTTAGACGCTTCTCCTCTTCTTTTCTCGACAGCCACGCAACGCGCGTCGTATTTTATGACAACCAATATATACAACAGGTTGTTATGACAGTCACTGATGTGTAGAGTGTCTCATGACATCTGAAATCAAAGATAGCTTTCTGTACAACGTGTATCGAAAACGGGTCGGGAAACCAACAACGCACGACGAAGTTCGCGGGTATTGGGTGTTTCTGACGGGGCTGGTGCTCGGTAGCCTCGGAATTCTCTTGTTTCTCCCAAGCACCTCGTCCAGTGGAGCCGCTGGACTCGGGCTTCGTGAGATGAGCGTCTTCCTTTCGGCAGTCGGGCTCGCGATGCTCGTTGCAGGTCCCGTCATCAGATTGCCGCTTCAGTCCCAGGCCAACTACGCGGCATACGTCGGGCAGGTCGTGTGTTTCGCTGCGGCTGCCTGGTTTCTGGTTGTCTTCCCCGCCAACTGGAGTGTTCAGACGGGAAACCAGCCGGTCATCATCCTGTACGCCATCGGGCTCGTGATTATTACACTCGGGGGCGTCGTCGGCCCACTCGTCGCTGGGGTAACACGGGACGACCTGGACGCGAGTGAACGCAAGGGAGCTGCGCTCGAATCGGAGTTGACAGCAGTGCAAGAAGAGCGGGACCAGCTCGAGGACGAACTCGAGGAAGCACGAGCAGAGACGGACGCCGAGCAGGCCGCACAGGCGGATCTGCAAGCCACGGTGGACTCGCTCCGGACGAGTCAGGCTCGGTTTGAGTTGTACGAGGATGCCGCCGACGAGTGGCGCTGGCGGCTTCGACACCGGAACGGCAATCTCATCGCCAACAGCGTGAGGGGTACACGCGCAAGCACAACGCCGAAAAAGGGATGGCGAGCGTCCGGCGGAACGCCCTCGGCGCGACGACGTTAGTGTTCGAGCGCGAAGCGGAGTTACCCGAGCCAACGGCCGAGTTCGAGCCCGTTGAAGAGCAGACGAGTCAGGCTACGTTCGAGCTAGAGGAAGACAATGCCGGGGAATTCCGCTGGCGACTCCGGCATGATAACGGAAATATCCTCGGTGATAGCGGTGAAGGGTACAGCTCACGAAGCAATGCACGTCGAGCGATCGGACGTGTGCAGGAATACGCCGGCCCGGCCGATTATCTCTGGTTCGATCCGACGGGCTTCGAAGTGTACCGCGACAAGGCAAACGAGTGGCGGTGGCGGCTCGTTCACACCAACGGGAACATCCTCGCCGACAGCGGCGAAAGCTACACGCGCCGCAACGACGCGAACCGTGCCGTCGATCGGCTTCGTGAACGGATCGACGAGTTTGAATTTGAAGTGTACGAGGATGCTGCCGGTGAGTACCGCTGGCGGCTTCGAAACGCCAACGACCAGATTCTCGGCGACAGTGGCGAGGGGTATGAGTCGCGGAGCAACGCTGAGGCCGCTGTCGACCGCGTCCGAGAGTACGCGCCCGACGCAGATGTGCTCGATATCGGGCGAGCCGTCTTCGAGCTCTACGAAGACCGTGGCGGCGACC